>CAMWYJ010000011.1 GCA_947178445.1 uncultured Clostridium sp. | reverse complement strand
CAGAAGCGTTTTACCCTGCTCCTTCAACTGACCACCTAGCGCCTTAACCCGACGGATTCCATGCTTATCCAGTCCGTTCATCGGCTCATCTAAAATGATCAAATCAGGGTTTTCCATGATCGCCTGTGCGATTCCCAGTCTCTGTCTCATTCCTAAAGAAAATTTCCCCACCTTTTTCCGGCTGTCCGGGTCAAGTCCCACCAGCTCGATTGCCTGACGGATTTCTTCTTTTCCAATTTTCTTGCGGATTGCTGCAAGGTAGGCAAGATTTTTATAGGCATTATACTGGGTTAAGAATCCCGGTGTCTCGATGATCAGTCCCATGTTCTCCGCAAAGTCCGTATCCACACCAATTTCCTTCTCTCCCACAAACACCCTGCCGGAGCTTGGTTTGATATAACCCGCTATGATCTTGAATAACACGGTTTTTCCGGAGCCGTTCTTGCCCACGATTCCGTATATTTTTCCGGCTTCAAATTCCATGTCGATTCCCTTTAACACTTCTTCCCTTTTAAAGCTCTTTGTAACCTGTTCCAATCGTATTACTGCATCCATATCCTTACCGCCTTTCTGTATACCCTTCATTTCAAACAAGCTCCTATCCCGCCACTGCTTTCAGTGGGATTTTCGGCTCCCTCTACCATCATCACAAATACTTTACTCCTCTTTCCCAAACAGCCTGTTTTCCAGCCTTCCATTTCTTCCAAGCAGCCACACTGCCGTATAGCAGAGCAGCAGCAGAGATATCTCCACACTATACATGACAGACAGCGAAAATCCATTCTCTATATACCGGCTGCTCCTGACATACATACCGCCTGCCAGCCAGGGATTGCCTGTCTGTTCCGCAAGGACATAACCCATGCCCTCTGCGATAATGAGTATCCCTGCGGCCATTCCCTTCATCGCCAGCAGATTCAGACATATCTCCACTGCTACAAGTACGGCTGCATGCAGACCAAAGGTGAGCAGAATCCACCCCGCTTCCTCCGTTTTCCTTCCGGTCATCAATTCTAAGATATACCACACCAGCACCATTTCCATATACAATATAAATGACATTCCCTGAATCAGGAGGAATTGCTTAAACCACCATCTGCCAAAAGAACCATGCCGGTAAAGCTCCAATACAAACAGCCTCTTTGCCCGTATGCTATAAAGCCCTGCTGTCAGAAAAAGCCATCCGAAAACAAACAGCCATCTTCCCATGGGAAACGGCAGGATTTCCCCGCCGCTCTCCTCACATTGTATGACCTCTATCCCGCCAAGGAGAACTTCCAAAATACCACCACTAGGACCCGCCCATTTGTAGTCCAGCAGGGCAAATACCAACGTTGCCGGTATGTACCACCATGAAAACCCGATATGCCTGTATTCCAAAGTCATCTCACTTAATCCCCTTCCTGTATTGCCATATTTTTAAAATCCATATACCGGACCGCCCGCCCGGATATCGCCACCAGAACCAGAATCAAGACTGAAAAAATGAGATAGCTCTGGAAAAGGTCTGCGAGAGCCCAATCCCCTACCTGAAATGCCGGAATGGACCGTGCCAGCAGGGAATAGGTAATGGTAAATCCATATCCCTCTTTCATGATTTCATAGCCTAGAAAATGGAGGATAAATGCCGCCACAGGTCCCGCCATCCGGCTTGTTACCTGGCTTACCACATACACCAGAATCCCAAGCAGTACCGCATAGAGCACCTGCAGGGCAAAGGTATGGGCAAATCCTGTAAAGACACTTTCCACATCCGCAAAGTCCTCTGACGGGAAATCCACATTGAAATCCCCGGCACCGCTCATGGGCTCCAGTACACGCATAAACGGAACGCTCCATATATTGGCAAAATACCCGTTCACACCGCTTACCGCCATGACAACAATTGCAATCACGGCATAATAGATGACCGCCTGGCAGACGATATACAGCAGCATCGCCCGGTTCCACAGGCTCCGTTTCGTCCGGTAAAGGGCATAAAAGGAAATCCGGTCTACAAACGGTGCCTCCGACATGATCAGCAGCCAGCCCACTGTCAGAAACATGATGGTCCGGTCACAGTTTCCCACAATAATAAATGCTTCGAGCACATTGACCGGTTCTCCGATGAAAGCTCCATACCGCACAAAGCCAAGAGCCTGATTTAACACAATGACGATTCCCACCAGATATCCAAGCCATACCCGTTTAGAGGTCATCTGGATACGGAATTCATACACACATAATTTTATGATATCTTTCATGTTCATCTCCGTTCTGCCTGCCGACAGTTTTCTTCCATTCTGTACAGCAGACGTTCTTTCTGTTTCCCTACTCCTGTCCGGCACGTTTTTTCATTCCAAGCCATACAGCAGTCAACGCGATTATGATATAGAGCATCTCCATCCCTGCCGACAATGGGTAGGAGGCAAGGTCATCCCCCCGCACCATGTAGATCGGATTTAGAAACATGACCTTTAACGGCAGCAGAGCCCATAATGCCTCATACAGGATAAACGGGGCAATCATTGCCACATACCGGTTTGCGGACCAGACGGCAAAGGCAAGGCTGATCAGGGAAAACATGACGCCGAACAGGAAGCCAAGCAGGACCCGAAAGCCAAGAACATACCCGCTTCCATAATTTTCCAGATACCATTCCATAACGGTTCCTTTCATAAATTCCGGCACTTCATGCGTTCCCACTGCATAAGCATAGACCATAAGAACCGAAAACGGTACTGCCATGATCAGCCCGCCGGACAATCCCACAGACAGAATCCTTATCCTTCCATACTGCTTCCAGCTCATGCGGGAGGTAATCATTTTTAAGTAACCGCTGTTATATTCCTGGGCAAACTGCGAGGAATAACCCAGTGCCGGAAACACTGCCGCAAAGGGGCCAAAACCCGAAAGCGCCATAGCATCAATGATAATCTCCCATGTGCTCATGCTCCCGTCGGTTCTGACATATTGGCGCAAGCAGTTGATAAATACTGCCATAAGCAGCGCAATTCCCAGAATAAATCCTTTTTCCGACAGGGCACGCTTTATGTCCTGTCCCCAAAATAGGCTATATTGTTTCATTCCTTATTCACTCCTTATCCAGATAAGATTCTAATAGACTACTCTTAAAATTTCACCTGTTACTGCATTGATTACAATATCATAAGCTGCTACTGTATCTGTTCCCATATTGCGGACACTCTTCTCCTCCCAAGGAATATACACTCTCCATGCTGGTGTGAGTTCTGCCGTTTTCCAGTCTTTGGTACTCAGAAAATAACTCAATTCACATTTATTCAATACAATACTATCAGAGCACATGATTTTTCCTTCTTCCACATATTGCTCCAGCAGTTCCATCAGCTGCCCTGCATTTAATATCTCCTCTTCCTGTTCGCTCAAAATCTCCCAGAAAGTATTGTAAAACTGGATGTCTTCCATTCCCTCTTTCATAACCACGGCGGACCCATGCGCCACAAGCTCATCAAATGCAACGGAACCGGCTGCTGTCACCAGTGGCAGCTCATTTACCAGCATAGTAAATGAAAAGCTATATTCCTGCACTCCCCCTGCACCATATGACGCTATACCGCATTCCTTTTCAATCTCACCAAAACCTGCTTTTTCAAATTTGTCTACAAGCATATCCCATGCTGCTTCCATAGTAAAATCATCCGAAAAATCCGTTTCCATTTCCTGTTTTTCAGTAAATACCTTTCCCTTTTTCCCTAACGCATCATCGTTATAATGGAAATCTATATCCCGTATATCAAGCTCCGTATTATCTCCGCTTCTAAGCTGAAGATCATGGGAGAATGCCATTTGGGATTCCTCAATATATTCGCCTTCCCCATATTCCTCCGTGGATGCCTCTGCCGCCCTTTTGCCTGTAATATCTTCTACTCCCTCCTTTCCTTCAAAAAAGCTTTCCTTTATCCTGTCCACATCCCATCCGGGAAGATTTGCTTTCGCCTCCAAACCCGCAGCTTTTTCTCTGTCTGCATTTTGAATCACTGCATCGATATTCAAATGGTTCCCTGTACCACCCAGACTCACCCTGCACACGTATCCCTCCTCCGATTGCTCCAGAAAATCATATGCAGATAAATCCTTATTTTCATTTTCTATGATGTTATTCACAGCTTTGCTGTCTGCTCTTTCTGCCTTGGCAGTTCCATTCTCCTTTTTTACATCCGGTGGTTTTGCACATCCATTTAAAAATAACAGTAACATTACAGCAAAGAATATGATATATTTTTTCATCTTCTGCCTCCCCTTTTCTTAATAAACTTAAACCTGCCACTTCACTTTCAAGAATTCATACTGCTTCCAACTTCTTCTGCATTTGGATTACCACTGCGGTATCACCTCACCAGTAGTGGCAGAAATCAAGATTTCTTTCACTTCGGTATCTATTCCAAAAAGCATTCCCTCCTCCTGTCCGGATGGATAAGGCTGTTTCGCATACAGATGCCATGCCGGCTGGAAAACTGCCGTTTGCCAGTCCTGTGTATTTATAATGTAAACCAGCTCACAGGCATCATAGGTTACACCCTGGGTATATGCTATTTTATTATCCGATACATACTGGCTTAGAACTGCCAGCATATCTTCGGCAGACATCACACTTTCGTCCATAACATTTATTTGTTCCCACACAAGATCGTGTGCATCTATTTCTGCTATTCCTGCTTTTCCGATTTCTACATCACCATATGGACACAGATATCCTAAAATAAGCTGATTCCGGGATAAAATCGGAATTCCACTGACTATAGCAGTATACTCCATGTCATAAAAACCCTCTCCATCCGGGGTAACTGTCGCTGCACAGGATACCAGTTTAATATCTTCCATACCGATTTTCTTCATCACATTTTCAACTTCGTCCCATGCCGTTTCTATAGTAAAATCTTTTCCGATATTTTCTGTCAGACCGTAATTATGCTCTTCCCTGCACATATCCTCATATTGCATATATAAATGATTATCCAGATAATTAAAGCTGGTTCCTGACAAGCCAAAGCTTCTATTCCCGGATGTTCCCTGCAGATAGAATTCCTGAACCGGTTCCATATATGGCTGATTTTCTTCCCTTTCTTCTTCTGGAATCTTTGCAATTTCTGCTTCCAGTTCTTTCAGATATTTTTCTGTGATATCCTCCGCATCATCCTGCTCAAAAAATGTACGGCAAATATTTTCCTGATTTAAACTTCCTGCTTTTGCAGTCAGCGGATGCACATCCTGCATGTAGATGTCATCCACAAATGCATCAATATCCAGCCCATTTTCTTCCTCTCCCAAATGACAGGTTATCTGATATCCACCTTCAACTGCATTGATATATCCAGACACTGCCCGGGCATTTTCCAGAAAGGCTTCTGCTTCCTTTTCACTATCACCTTTTGCATAGGACAACCCATTCTCACTTTTTGCATCCGGTGGTTTTGCACAGCCATTTAAAATACAGATGAAAAATACCATAGTTCCTAACTCTTTCCATATTTTCAAAGTGCCTTCAACTCCCTCCATTTTCAAACGGTTCCTGCAACAATATTTTTTCTGCTTCTACTGCTTCATATTCCGCTCCCCTATGTGATACAGCAGACATCTTTCAATACGATATCTGGTTAATGATTTCTCCGGTCACTGCATCCACAACAAACTCCATACTGCCGTGAACATTACCCTCTGCGGCAAGGAGTTCCTCAAGGGGCACATACATCCTCCATACCGGTTTAAATTCAGCAGTTTCCCAGTCCTTTGTCACCATCATATAGGTTAATTCCACATGGTTGAAGGTAATGCTTCCATCACCCGTTATTTTTCCGTCCTTTAAATATTGTGAAACCAGTTCAATGAACTGCCCCACATTTATGCACTGTGTATCCTCTGACGATAAGGTTTCCCACAAAATATTGTCCGCCTGGATATCTGCAACTCCGTCCGCAGTCACCTCTGCCTCTCCGATTACACATAATGGATTTCTCTGTGCCTGTGCTTCTCCGCTCATCAAAGGAATACCCTCTATGCACCGCGTAAAACTGAATGCATAATACCCCTGCCCCTCTGAGTCACAGAAGGTTCGTCCGCAGATTTTCTTTAAATCGGTAATGCCAATCTGCTCCATTGCACTACATAATGTGTCCCATGCCACAGACTCGGTAAAATCTTCCCGTATATCCTTCCCAAACCAGACCCTTTGGGGAAGCTTCTCTCCTGCCTCCTGCATGGTGGCATCCGCCTCTCCCCATGTTGTATCTAGCGCTTTTACCTGTCCATATTCCTCTCCGGCATACTGAATCCCTGCCGCATACCGGTCAAAACTGAGGCTCTCATCTTTTTGCCCTCTGAGCACTAAATCATTTGCCGGATCAGACTTCATCATGTCAGACGTGACTACCTCATAATCCTCGTTTTCTTTATCAGCCTCTATCTCCGCCCTTACCTCATCTGCCGCATCATAGACCTCTAACCCTCTGAAAAAACTGCTTTTTATCTTTTCCTCATCAAGCTTTTCCCCAAGCACCTTTGCAGTCAGTATAGGGACGGTTTCAAGACCTGTCTGTTCCACCAAAGCATCAACCGTGATTTTATTTTCCCCCTCTGCAAATGTTATCCGGCAGGAATATCCCTTCTCTTCCGGCTCCAGAAAATCATATGCTGACAAGTCCGTTTCCTGCCCAATATTCTGTATAAACTGCTTCGCATTTCGGTCACCGCCTTCGCTGTTTACCGCTTTTGTACCATCTTCTGTATCCGGTACTCTGGCACAACCGGAAATAAGGCATATAAGAGACAGAGCCCCAAACCATATATAACTTTTCTGAATCATTTTCACAGTATTCCACTCCTTCTTCTATATTCGTACAGCTGCATGAATCGTTGTTTCCCTACGGCAGATATATTGATTAATTTATTTAAGAATTAATATAGACGCTTTTGGAATCCAAATCCCATCAAAGTTGTATCAAAGTTGTAAAGTTTAAGAACCATTTACTCTTCAATCAGCTCCTTCACCGGCAGTGTAAAGGAATTCATTTCCTTCTCTGTTCCCGGAATATGTTTTCCTTCACTGTCAAAATCAGATGTCAGCATATAAAAGGTAAGAGACTCTGTATCCGGATCTATTCCTCTTATTTCCATTTCCACAATCATGCTAAAACCTCCACTTTTTGTTGTATAGGCATCTCTCATAGAACTGGTCATAATCTCTCCGTTATTTCCATCAGCATCCTTTACCTGAAATTCCGAAATCTGATTCATTTTCTCCTCTGCCCCCGGTCCGTCCATAGTATACTTGAACTTTATTTTCAGAGTTGACGGTGCAATGGAAAATTCCCGGATCTCCGCTGTCCCTCCATCAAAGTCATATGACTTTCGGTTATCCAGTCCCGCCGGTGCTTTCTTCGCCTTTTCGGTATTATCTGCCTTTACTTCAAAAGTGATTTCCTGTTTGCCCGCATAAGAATGGGATTGCGGATTAACTGCATCATGACGATAAATCACAAGTGGAATACATACCTCCAAATCCCCCTCTACCTGCGCATCGGTTAAATCCACCTTACACTCGTATCTTCCGTGATACGGTATCTTATATTCATAATCAAATTCATCTATTGGATAAGCACTTAAAAGGGCATCTCTTCCATTTACCCTGATATGGTCATGGTTGCTTACATCACAGTCGGTAAGCCGTTTTGCCTCCTCCGACTGGCTTGCTGTAAAATACAAAGTTGCCCCATCATACCATGCATCCGATATTTCCCACAGAGGATTTTCAAAGGTAAGCTCCTCCCCACCATTTTCCTTAAAAATCTGTTCTTCCTGCCTTGATACGAATTCTGTCGTCTTTTCAACCTCCGGGTTCACCTTCTGCATATAAGGTTCTATATGTTCCCACTTAAGAATATCTGATAAAACTTTAAATAAATCGTTATTTTCTGTAGCCGTTACTGTGACTCCGCAAATCAATACAATTGCAGCCACAGCCACCCATTTGACCGCCGTTCTCCGAACATGCCTTTTCCCTTTACTTTCCGTTTTCTCCTGACAGATTTGTTCCGCTGCCGCTGCTCCAACCTCGTCCTCAATTATATGCTGAAGCATTCCTTCAAAATAATCCGGCATTATTGGGAACTCTTTTTCTAACTGCTCTACTATACTCTGTTCTCTGTTTTTCATAAGGCATCACAATCCTTTCTATTTTTCCTTTTTCTATACGCCTTTTCTCTCTTTTTCTAACTCATACTTTATACTGCCTTAGGCACGTTTATTCTGTTCCTTTCTGTCCTGCAATTGCTCCTTTAAAAGCTTTCGCCCTCTGGAAAGTCTGCTCTTCACTGTTCCGACAGTTACCTTCTGTATCTGCGCAATCTCTTTAATGCTATACTGTTCTACGTAATAAAGCACAAGCGCCATTCGGAATACATCCGGCAATCCACATAGTGCTTCATAGAGCTCGGAATACTCCTCTTCTCTATACAACGGCTCGTACTCTTTTACCCTGTCTGCTATATAAATCACGTCATCCCCATAACATTGCTCCCGTTTTCTTTGTTTTCCCAGACGATAGCACTCATTCATTACAATCCGTATTAACCATGTTTTAGCATATTGTGGTTTCTTTAGTGTGTGCAGCTTTTCAAACGCACTCACAACTGCCTGTGAAACTGCATCCTCACAATCTGTATCAGTTCTTAGCAGGGTCTTCGCAATCCGATACATGGTTTCTCTTGCATCCCATACCACCTGCGCAAATTCTTCTTTATCCATATAAATATTCTCCTTTGCATTATTCCTTAGCTGTTGTAGCCTTTCTGTTTAATCTAATAATTAGAGATTATTCTATATAAAAAGGTTGCCAAAATCCTATTTTTTTTATAAATATTATCATTCCATGCCAATAATCTGCCATCTATACGCTACAAAATCCGTAAATTTTGCTTTACGCTGTGTCATTAAAATAATATAAAATTTTTCATCATACAAAACAAAACCTGACATCTTTTGTCAGGTTTTGTTTTCCCATAAATTACCAGTACCTATCGGGCTAGATATTTTCAATAGATAATTTCCGACTTCTATTCCACTGTCACCAACGGCACCGTAAGTACTGCCCATTCCAGTATTTCTTCTGAATCAGGTATATCTTTTCCGTCAGCATCCCTCGTAGTCATGTAGGGTAAAAATGTCAAACCTTCCGAATCCGCATTTACCCCCTCTTTCTGCCACTTACAAAGTACGGAATAACTTCCATCCGATTCCTCCACTACATCTCCATTGCCTTGGATTCCCTCATAATACAGATCCGCATAATATTGACCATCTAAGCGATTTCCCTGAGAATCCTCAATATAATACCGGATAAACGCCAGTTTTTCTGCCTTCTCCTTTGCATCTGTACCGTAGAAAGTATATTTTACCTCTGCATACAGGGCAGATGGTGCCAGCTTTAATTGCAAAATTTCCGCTTTTCCACCCGGAAGCTCCTGATTTTTGTATTCCTCTGCTGCAACCTTTATCGGAGCATCCGTACTGTCTACATGAAATTGAATTTCCTGTGTGGTAAATGCCGTTTCTGTGCTGTTTCTTTTACGGATATACAGATTAAAGGAAACATTTATATCGCCTAAAAATTCTTCATATTCACCTAAAACAACCCGAAAATGGTACTGTCCTGTCACTTCACCTATGGAAGGATATTCCTCCGAACGTTCAGCATCCGAACACTCAAGCATATTATCTTTCCCATTTACCATACAGTGGTCTGATGGATTCATTTCATATATATCTTTCATTCTCTGTGCCTCTTCACTGGGAGAAGCCGAAAAATATAAGGTTACACCGTCATACCATGCATTGTCAATTGTCCATAGCGGATTTTCCAAGGACATGTCCGTTATCTCCAAAGGCTTGTCGTTTCCCCATCTGTCAGAGCCCTCTTCATTTACCTCCGGATCTACATTCTGCATATAGGAATCCACATCCTCCAACGCAAGATGTTCCAATAAATACTGTCTTAATTCCGGGTTGACTGCCGCTGCTGCCGTGGTTCCGCATACCAAAACAATTGCCGCTGCTGCCACCCATTTAAGCGGCTGCCACAATTGTGGCTTTTTTTCATCCGGCTCCTTTGTTCCGGCAGATTCTATCCCATCTGCACCAAGCTGTTCCGAAATTTTTGTTTTTACCATATCACGAAATGCCTTCGTTGTTTTCGGATATTCCTGTTCCATTCTCTCTCTGATAAAGGTATCTTCTTTTATCATAAATCATCCGTCCTTTCTATCGCATAACCAGTTTAATTCTGAACTGTTTTACCTCTAACAGCCTCTGCATTTTTTCGGCACGGCAAGCTCCTTGTTTTGCTCCCCCAACAGCTGTTTTAACATTTTTCTGCCACGGGACAATCTCATTTTTACACTTGCCACAGAGGTATTTTCTATCCTTGCAATCTCCGCCATACTGCATTCCTCCATGTAATAAAGTACAAGTGCGGTACGATATATCTGTGGAACAGCTTGCAATGCTTCGTAAAGCTCACAATAATCATTTTCACGATAAGCGCCATCCTGACTCTCTTTCCATTCTCCAATACAGATAACATCCTCTTCATAACACTGCTCCCGTTTCTTACTTTTACTTATGCGAAAACACTCATTCATTACAATTCGAATAAGCCATGTCCTTGCGTATTGCGGTTTCTTCAAAGAATCCAGATGCTCAAATGCATTAACGATTGCCTGAGATACAGCATCCTCACAATCCGTATCCTTTTTCAATATTGATTTTGACACCCGGTACATAGTATCCGTGGCATCCAATATTACCTGTGCAAATTCCTCTTTGTCCATATGCTTCTCCTTACCTAATAAATATCTGATGTATAAATATTTTACCGACCGGTCTATAATGAGTAACTTACTCATTCTGATTATTAGAGTGTTTTTTATGAAAAATAGTAACAAATATTATAAATTTTTTTTTCTAGCCATTAGAGCCATATTCAAGGCTGATACCAATTTCCCTGAATATGGCTCTAATGGAAGACTTTCTTTTATTTCCTCAATGATAATTTTCCTTCTGAAATTTGTTTAAATACTTCACTTTCTCCAAATTTTTACTAGTCCTTATCTATCCGCATACCGCTTTCTAACAGGGAACGGTATTCCCCATTTTCATCCTTCATATAAGTTTCCAGACGATGAAGCTTATAATCAAACCGCTTATATTCATAGCCGATTTCCCGGCAGGCTGCCTGTATCACAAGCTCTGGTTTTAAATTATATTCACTTCCCGTTGCAAGCAACATATAAAGCTTGTCCCTCATCATACCATCTTCCACATACTGGTTTTGCAATCTATTCTCCTTGCCATTCTCAGATGCAAGATTGGATTTTTTTTCCTCGTTATTGATATAGCTCTCATCTCCGGAAAGAAGCCTTGCCGAGTGATAGCTTTCCACTGAAAGCTTCAAAATTCCCGGTTTAATATCCTCCACCTTTTCATTTTTCTTCGTTTTCTTTAGAATCTCAATATTTTCCTTTTCCAATAAATGCGGTGCATAAGAAAGAAGCTGCCCCTTTACATCTAACGGAACGGTATCTAATATGGTAATAAGATAATCAGAAGCCGCCACAATAGACATAGAATTTTTGGCATTATCCGGAAGTAATACCACATCCTTTACCTCCATGCCTGCCGCCATCTGTTCATTAAAACGTCTGACAAATTCGTCCGAGGATACAAGAGAATTAAATTCCGCATCAAAATACTCTCCCTCACTGGTGACACCAAGGGCTAATGGTGCCGCAAAAGACATAAGCTGATGTGGAGAAAAGCCCTTAGAATAGGCGATATCAAATCCAGCACGTTTTACCGCCTTCTGAAAATAACGCATCACATCTAAATGCCCGATAAATTTTAACAGTTCCGATTTGGTATATTTAATTCTTACCTTCAAAGCATACACCTCCTCTAAACTTGGCTGCACCACAGCCGGAGCATTTTTCCCGGCAGTTTGGTGTTACAAGCCCCTGCTTTGCACGCTCCCATTCCTGTACTAAAAAATGCTTTGTCACGCCGATATCGATAAAATCCCAGGGAAGCTTTTCGTCTATGTCACGTTCCCTAGTCGTATAAAATTCTTTTACGATTCCATTTTTTTCAAAGGCTCTCATCCAGCGGTCATTATCAAAAAACTCTGTCCACGCATCAAAAATACCGCCATCCATGTACACATCATATAAGACCTTGGAAAGCCTGCGGTCTCCACGGGCAAGCACTCCCTCTAGCACCGATACATAAGTGTCATGGTATTGGTACTTCATGGCTTTGCTATTCAACTGCTCACGGAAGGTATCCTTTACATGGTGTGCACGCTCTATATAGGTCTCAGGATCTAACATCGGTGCCCACTGAAACGGTGTGAAGGGCTTGGGCACAAAAAAGGATGAGGAGGCGGTAATATTGATTTTACCGTTACGCTCCTCTTTGGGAATGGTGTAATAAGCCTCTGCCACTTTTTCACAAAGGGCAGGAATCCCTTCTGCGTCCTCCATTGTCTCCGTTGGAAGCCCTAACATGAAGTAAAACTTCACCTTATTCCACCCACCCTTAAATGCCTCCATGGAACCATTCAAAATGACTTCTTCCGTCAAGCCTTTGTTGATTACATCACGCAGCCTCTGGGTTCCGGCCTCCGGTGCAAAGGTTAAGGAACTTTTCTTGATATCCTGCACCTTCTGCATCACATCCAATGCAAAGGAATCGATGCGGAGGGATGGCAGGGAAATATTTACATGATTATCCTCCATCTCATCAATCAGAAAATAGGTAAGCTCCTTTAAACATTCATAATCCGATGAGCTTAGAGAGCTTAAAGTGATTTCTTCATGTCCTGTTGATTCCAGCATCTCTTTTGCGTAACCTTTAATTGTTTCCAGATTCTTCTGACGTGTCGGACGGTAAATCATTCCTGCCTGGCAAAAACGGCAGCCTCGGATACAACCACGCATAATTTCCAATGTGACCCGGTCCTGTGTTACCTGTATAAATGGTACGAGTGGTTTGGTCGGATAAGATACCTTATCAAAATCCAATACAATCTCTTTTGTAATAGTTTCTGGAACGTCCTCATATCTCGGTTTAAAGCTTTCAATCGTTTCATCTGCATTATAGGTTGTTTCGTACATGGATGGTACATACATGCCGGGAATTTTAGAAATTGCATGTAAAATATCCTCTCTGCTGCAATTGGCATCCCGCATGTTCCGGTAAACGGTAAATACATCATCATACCGTGTTTCACCCTCACCGATATAAAACACATCAAAAAATTCTGCAATGGGTTCCGGATTATAACTGCATGGTCCGCCACCAAAAACGATGGGATCTTCTAATGTTCTGTCCTTTGACCATACCGGTATGCCGGATAAATCCAGAATCTGCAAAACATTGGTATAACACATTTCATACTGTAATGTAATGCCGAGAAAATCAAAATTCTTAATCGGTGACTGGGTTTCTAGCGAAAACAGAGGAATCTTTCTCTCCCGCATGATTTTATCAAGGTCCGGCCACGGGGAATAGACACGCTCACAGTAAACACCTTCCATTTTATTAAACATATCATATAAAATCTGGATTCCAAGATGGCTCATCCCAATCTCATATACATCTGGAAAACACATGCAAAAACGGATGTCAACTTCTTTCAAATCCTTTTTTACCATATTCACTTCTCCGCCAATATATCTTGCCGGTTTTTCAATTTTCATTAAAATTTCATCCGAAAGTGCTAATTTACTCATATTTTCTCCTTATAAAATGTTCCTACTTCCATTATTCACGATGTTATTCATATCTACTATTCATCTATGTACTCCTGTGCAATATCCCTCATCCAGTGATATCCCTCCCTGCAGTATCCGACAACCTCTTTGACCAGTGGTTCTTCCTCCTCTAGTATAGACACTGCGGTGCGTAGCTCATGGTATGCCATGGATGCACCTTTTTTGATATCCTGTCCTCCATAGAGATAACAGGAAAAAAGCATAACAGCACATAAAAATACAAATATTTTAAATTTAAAAGAAAATGTCATACCATAATCGCCCTGTGTATCTGCAGAATCATTCTTGTAATAATTCGAACGAATTGCCGGTATTTCCTTTCCATGCACTTCATTTTTATTCATGGCATGCTGACGGCGCAGCTGCTCTCTTACCTCCTGATAAGCCTCGTTCAATTTGTTCTCCATAAGTTGTACTTATCAGCAGTATATGCTGCCTGGCATATGAAATATGCTTAAAATGTCCTTCTGACACTGAAACCATCTTTCTGGTTTTATTGTTAAAGGGGTTGTTTCCTGGAAAAGGAAACTACCCCTTCTTAACACTGTATTTATATGATTAATTTTTAAAACTGTGAATCGGTGCAGGAATCCGTCCTCCCCGGTTAATAAATGCATCACAGCTATAATTGTTTACCTTCATAACTGGTGCATATCCAAGCAGACCACCAAACTCTAAGGTCTCTCCTTCTTTCTTGTCAATTGCCGGAATAATACGCACTGCCGTGGTTTTCTGGTTTACCATGCCAATTGCCATCTCATCTGCAATGATACCGGAAATCGTAGTTGCCTTCGTATCTCCCGGAATCGCAATCATGTCAAGGCCTACGGAACATACACAGGTCATAGCCTCAAGCTTCTCCAGCGTAAGTGCGCCACAGCTTACAGCATCAATCATCCTCTGGTCCTCCGAAACTGGGATAAATGCACCTGAAAGACCACCAACATAAGAAGAAGCCATAACACCGCCTTTCTTTACCTGGTCATTTAACAGGGCAAGGGCAGCGGTTGTACCTGGAGCTCCTGCATATTCCAAACCAATTTCCTCTAAAATCTCACCCACGCTGTCACCAACCGCAGGAGTCGGAGCTAAAGACAAATCAATAATGCCAAACGGAATGCCAAGACGCTTAGAAGCTTCCTTTGCAACAAGCTGTCCGACACGGGTTACCTTAAATGCTGTTTTCTTGATTGTTTCACAAAGCACCTCAAAATTCTCACCGCGCACCCGTTCCAATGCTCTTTTTACAACACCAGGACCAGATACACCTACATTGATAATACGGTCAGCCTCCGTTACACCGTGGAACGCTCCCGCCATAAACGGGTTATCATCCGGAGCATTGCAAAATACAACAAACTTGGCTGGTCCGATACAATCACGGTCAGCAGTAAGTACGGCACACTCTTTTACAATTTCTCCGATTAGCTTTACAGCATCCATATTAAGCCCTGTCTTAGTAGAGCCAACATTTACACTGCTGCACACAAAATCTGTCTCAGACAGTGCCCTTGGAATGGAACGGATCAGCATCTCGTCATACTGTGTCATACCTTTTGAAACCAATGCAGAATATCCGCCAATAAAATTTACCCCAAGTGTTTTTGCAGCAGCATCAATAACCTTTGCAATCTCTACATAATCATCACTCGACTTGCAGCAGGCACTTCCAATCATGGCAATCGGTGTCAGTGAAATACGTTTATTTACAATCGGAATCCCAAATTCCATCTCTAATTCCTTACCAACCTTTACCAGATCCTTTGCAGATGATGTAATCTTTTCATAAACTTTATCACAGGTTTCCTTCAAATCTGCTGACATGCAGTCAAGCAGGGAGATTCCCATGGTAATCGTCCGCACATCCAAGTTATCCTCATGAATCATGTTATTTGTTTCAATAACTTCATTTATATTAATCATAGTTGAATCCTCGTAACTTTCTAAAATCTTTTCTATACGAATATAAATACTGTAGCTTATATCTCCCGATATATGCCGCTGGCTACAGTCTGTGCATCATATCAAAAATCTCTTCCTTCTGCAAGGTGATATTGACGCCAATCTCATCGCCAATCTGCTTAAGCTCAGAAGCAATCGTTGAAAAATCTTTGTGGGAATCCTGAATATTTACCACCATAATCATGTTAAACCAGTCCTGAACAATGGTCTGTGCAATATCTAAAATATTAATCTGATTGCCTGCAAGATACTTGCAAACATTAAAAATGATACCTACTTTATCCTTGCCTACTACTGAAATAACTGTTTTTTTCATGTCTTTTTCCTCTCTCTTTATATGTATATATTAAGACGTCATTACGCCTAGACCCGCATGATACGGGAAATATTTACTGTATCGTCTATATGATAAATATTCTATTAGCATTCAATCAATGCGGAACACTCACTCCTGCAAGCTACCGACATATTAAAATCCCTGCAATCGTTACTGTACGGGTTACCAAACAGTTCGGCTTTGACCGCCTCAAAGGCAAGCTCCGGATAATTATTCTCCTTGCTCAAATGTCCCAGATATATCCCCTTAATGTGGTCATTTAACAAAGCTCTGACAAGCTGTCCGCCTCTCTCATTGGATAAATGCCCGTGCTTGCTTAGGATTCTTTGTTTTAATTGATATGGATAAGGTCCAACCTCCAACATGCGTATATCATGGTTTGCCTCAATCAGCATTGCATCAGCACCAGATAAAGAATCCACAATGTGTTCATCATAATCACCTAAATCAGTGGCAATCGATACCTTTTTATTTCCATCTGTCAATGTATAACAAACCGGATCTGCCGCATCATGCCATGTGCTGATCGGCTTCACCCACAGATCATCAATCTGGAAGCTTTCCTCCGGCTCAATACCGTGAAACAGCGAAAAATCCACCTTCCCAAGATTGCTGTAATGACTGACTGCTTCTAAAGTTTTGTTCGTACCGTACACTGGAATACCATATTTCCGCAAAAAAACACCCAAACCTGCAATATGGTCCGTATGCTCATGGGTGATGAGAATTGCATCAATATCCTCCGGTTTTAACGAAATTTCATGAAGTGCCCCGACAATCTTCTTTGTACTCATTCCGATATCCACTAAAATATGGGTATTATCGGAACCAACATATATGGAATTCCCACTGCTGCCGCTATACAAACTGCAAAGTCTCATGATTATCTCCTGTACATTATCTGATAAAGTGTTCACATTATAGCACACTTTATGGAAATCTCAAAGAAAAATATACAAGATATGGATGATCTTGCTATCCTCTTTTGATGAAACACAAAAACAAACTCCCGCATTTTTTCTATCGGAAATACCCATGCACTCTCGGTTCCACCTCGTGCTCTAAAAACAGGCGGACACTCTGTGGCAGTTTATCCGTAAGATCAATCTTCGTTCCTGCAAGCAGGGTTTCTCCATATAATACCTGTTCCACAATTCCCCGCATATCCGGATATTCTAAACATTCAATGCCAATCCGGTCTTCTAACAGAAAGAATTTAATAACACGGCTAAATCCTGCATCCGGAAAAACAATCTCCACAAATACCACATCATGTCCATCCTCATCCATTGCCGGATATGCCTTCACTGCAATTTCTTTTTCTTCTTCCCCGAGCATTATGTTTTGGTGGTAATATTCGTCCAATCCGGCTTCTATTATCATTTTTTCCCGGATTTTCTCAGTCTCCTTTTTACTCTTTTCCTTGTATAAACATAACTTCCACGTGGATTCTGTCTTACGGAATGCAATATCTGTCACATGAAACGGAGGACACTGATACATTCCCTGCAGCATATATGGAAACAGCTTAAAAGTTGCCTGATCCACATGGAGCCGTTTTCCTTCAAAGATGTGAAGCAGCTCTGAAAGCCTTGCAATTTCCTGTTTGTGCTGCTTAAGCATTGTAAAATGATAAGCAGTATATGGTATTTTTGCCGAATATTTCCTTAAATCATAACCATGTGAAAAAGCATCTACCTGCTGCAAAAGCCGCTTATAATGGATATTTTCCTGCAAGGCGGCCGCTGGCTCATAAAGCTTTTTATCTGTCATAAGTGCAATAATTTTTGAAACAAGAACGGAATCAGGGAACATTTTGTCATTGTGGGCATTGGTTGCTACAACAAGTTTATGCTTTTCATCAATGATAACATGCTGCCCGTACATGCCGCTTAGCATATATAATCCGTGTGGCAAATGCCATAGCTGATAGCCATATCCCGTTGATAACCGGTCTACATCCTGGAAAACTTTCGTATCCTTCATCTTCCGTATATAGGAGGCATTTAATAGCTGCTTTTTCCCAAATGCGCCGTCATTTGCCAGAAATAATCCAATCTTACACATTCCCTCTATAGAAATATGCAGCCCCCATCCACCACGTTCAATTCCCTGGGGACAAAGCTCCCATTTTGCGTGATTGATGCCAAGTGGTACAAAGAAACGCTCTTTTAAATAATCCATAAGGCTCATTCCGGTAACTTTTGTTAAAATAACTGCCAGCATATAAGTGTTCATGCTGTTATAGATAAATTTGCTCCCCGGTTCCTGTTGGCAGTCCGACAGCAAAAATGCTTTTATCCAATCCTTTTCGGTCACGGAAACAGCCTCATTACACTTAGAACAGGAGGTCATTGTAAGCAAGTGATACACAGTCATACGTTTTACATACTTTGGTGTCAGCAAGGTATCATATTCCGGAAAAAATGACAGGACCGGATCATCCTCTAACAATAAATGCTCGGAAATAGCAAACATCGCTGCAATGGCAACGACTGTCTTACAGGTCGAATTTGTGATATGTGGATTCCTGTCACTGTATGGAGGACGATAGCTGGCAAATACCAGATTTTCTCCCCTGCATATTCCCAAACCATCTAATGCACATGATCGGTCTGTAAAAATCTCCTGTAAAAATGCAGAAATCAGTTGGGCATTTAACGAAATCGCTGCTGTCGGCTTTGTTTTAAGGGGGATTGGAGTTACATCCTCGATTGCATGATATGCAAGCTTGGGACACTCTATACTTTCGCCATCCTGAAAATTACCCAAAATACGTGACAAATAATTGATACCATAAAACTGTCTTGGAATATTCATATGCGCCTCCATTTTCATATTCTGTCTCTTTTATATGCAGTTCGATTCTGCCGGCATTCGTTCATACTTCGTCCAATCATTAAATACCTCATGCCTATTCCCTTTTCTTTCCGTCATAATCTATTATTTCCTTCCAGTATGCCATTTCATCTTCCAGCCACTCAGCAAAATCCGCCCACTCTGAGGTCACCTCTTTTTTCTCACTGTCCCAATATATAATTTTACCATCCATCTGATCTGTATGATTTAAGTCATATCCAATCAGATCACCGCCATTTGTCCATGCAAGAAACATCATATAATTTGGCATGCCTGGCAAACGCTTTGCAACATTAAAATTATCTGCAACATTCAGCTTTCCAAAATGCAAGGTAGAATCTGCAATTCCTGCTAAAATGGTTCCTTTCATAGCGGAAAACAATTCTCCACCATTGTTAATCTTTAACCACTCTCTGTAATAATATGGTAAATTAATATTATAAGTATCTTCAAATTTACTGATTTTTTCCTCTGATATTCCACTGTTCAATAAATGAATTCCGGCTTTGTATCTGGATAATTCTTTATAAAATCTTTTATAATATTTTTCAACTTTTTTCATAATGTATATCCCCTTTATGTTCTGTATGCAGCGTATCATCCATGTAATAATTATGTATTATGAATGTTTCCCTAAAAATCCAATGCCTTTATATAGATGCTTTGAAATTCAGGCAAATTTGACAATTCAAAGCTTTTGGTTCTTTCACAAAGTGCTTCATAATCTGAAAGGATTCCTTCCTTCCCATGTCCATTTTCCATTGTATCCAATACTTTATCGCAGGACATACCTTTAAGCAATAGCTCTTTTGCCCCATTAAGCGATGAATTACCTGCCACAGTGACCTTTCCCTTAAAACTTTCCGGAAGCATACGCACAGCAAAGGCATCCTTTACATCCATATAAAATCCAAGCCCTCCGCTTATATATACCTTTTCTATATCACCGCTTCCAATACCAGCCTTTTTCATGAGGCACTGGATTCCTGCAAATACTGCCCCCTTTGCTAATTGAAAATTCCTTACATTTTCCTGACGGATTACAAAGTTTTTATCAATAACAATTCCTTTTTCAAAAAACGGTTCTGTAATTTTACCGGAACGGTCAATCAAATGCCTTTTTACACAATTTGAAATTGCATGTATACTTTCACTTCCGTATTTGGCACCGGAAAGCACATGGTCAAAAACCGGTCCGCAGGCTGTCGAGGCTGCAAGTCCTTGTTTGTTATTCATTAACAGCATTTCACCATTTGTACCTAAATCAATCAGCAACTCATACTTTTCCTGCTGTCCTAACTTCAGATATTGTGCTCCCGTTAAAATATCAGCACCTACATAAGCAGAAAAACCAGGTGGATAGGTAACGATGCATCTGTTATCTTCCATATCCTCGGCTTTTTGTGTTACATATACTCTTTTGCATCTGTCCCAATTAATCAAAACTTCTTCTTCAAAATATCCCAAATCCACCGGTTCAAATGGTGCCACTGCAAGTCCGTTTACCGGAAGCCCACGCAAGATATGCTGCATTAACGTATTTCCACTGATAATAATATGGGTAATCCGTCCGCATTCTGCATCCAGACTGTTTTTCAGTGTTTGAAAAAGCGCATCCCATACCATTTCCCCAAGCTTTTCCAGCATATCCGGCTGCTCCACACAGTATTTGATTCTTGTAATCACATCTGCTCCATACCGGCACTGCGGATTGGCAAAAGAAAAAGAGAGTATTTCCTCCTTTGACGCTAGATTCAAACAGCTCACAGCAATGGTGGTAGAGCCTAAGTCCACAGCTACGCCGATTTTACCACCCAAAGCCTTTTCATCCTGTTTTCGCATGACACTGATACTCTCCTTTTACTTATAAATCATATTTTAATAAATACTCTTTGGATTCTTTTCAATTGGTCTGTAGCCTTTCTCCGCTAATACATGGATAATCTGTTCCTTATGCTCCGGTCCAAATGCCTCCATCGTAATGATTAATTCCACCGCTGCATTCCGATTTAAATTTACAAACTGATTATGCTCTAACTTGATAATATTACCCTGTAATTCTGCAATAATGGAGCTTACATTCATAAGCTCGCCCGGCTTGTCAGGAAGCAATACAGAAACAGTAAAAATTCTGCTTCTCGCAATCAAACCGTGCTGGACAACAGAAGCAAAGGTAATGACATCCATATTACCACCACTTAGAATGCTGACCACCTTTTTATCCTTAAATGGCAGTTTCTTTACTGCTGCTGCCGTCAGCAGCCCTGAATTTTCTACTAACATCTTATGATTTTCCAGCATATCCAAAAATGCCACAATCAGTTCACTATCGTCCACTGTAATGATTTCATCAATATTTTCTTTGATATATGGGAAAATATTGCTTCCCGGTGTTTTTACTGCTGTACCATCTGCAATGGTATCTACCACCGGCAGGGTTGTAACTTTCCCATTTTTCAGAGACTCCTGCATACAGGCAGCACCAGCAGGCTCTACACCAATGACCTTAATATGGGGATTTAGCATTTTCGCAAGGGTAGACACACCGGTTGCCAGTCCGCCACCTCCAATTGGCACCAAAATATAGTCAACTGTCGGCAGCTCCTTAATGATTTCCATGGCAATAGAGCCTTGCCCACAGGCAACGTCTAAATCATCAAACGGATGAATAAAAGTAAGCCCCTTGTCTTCTGCAAGTTCTAAGGCATACTGGCAGGACTCATCATACACATCTCCATAAAGAATTACTTCTGCACCATAGGACTTTGTGCGGTTTACTTTAATTAATGGAGTTGTTGTAGGCATGACGATGGTCGCCTTTGCACCATAAGCTTTTGCAGCAAAGGCGACACCCTGGGCATGATTTCCCGCAGATGCAGTAATCAGTCCCTTACTCCGTTCCTCCTCTGACAACGTTGAAATCTTATAATATGCCCCCCGAATCTTATAGGCACCAGTCACCTGAAGATTCTCTGGCTTTAGATAGACCTTGTTGCCACTTTGTCCACTAAAAAAATCACTATAAATTAATTTGGTCTGGTTAACCACCTTCTGTACGGTATTATAAGCTTCTTCAAATTTCTCTAATGTCAACATTTTCTTTTCCTCCGTTTATTTGATATATTATGATGTTGGGGTCAAAAGGTATTTTGCCCCCAACAGATGCTACGGATTGCTTCGTTGTTTCACAACTCTCGCAATCCTTCAAACATTCGCAATCCGCTGATTTACTGCGTAAATCGCTACTTGCTCATGTTTGGTGGGTCTCAAGTTCAAATGCCTTATCATGCAAGCATAAACGGTATTTTGACCCTAGCATCATATTATTATTTGATTATTCCTCGTTATCATCGTCCGTAGGGATTAAAATCTCTATATCTGACCTCATATCCATATCTGAAAATAGAGCATTCACATAGGACTGCGGATCAAATTTCTGCAGATCATCTATATGTTCACCTACTCCGATGTATTTAACTGGTACATTAAGCTCTGACTGGATTGCAATTGCAATCCCTCCTTTTGCAGTACCATCGAGCTTCGTTAAAATAATACCATCAATCTGAGTAACTGAAGAAAACTGCTTTGCCTGTTCTAAAGCATTTTGTCCAGTAGAACCATCTAATACAATTAATGTTTCCAAATGGGCATCACTGTATTCCCGCTCAATAATCCGTTTCATCTTCGAAAGCTCGTCCATCAGATTCTTCTTATTATGAAGTCTTCCTGCTGTATCTACAAGTAAAATATCCACATCCCTGGCCGCCGCAGCCTTCACTGCATCAAATGTAACAGCAGCCGGATCCGAGCCTTCCTGCTGGGAAATAATTTCTACTCCTGCCCTGTTCGCCCATGTCTTTAGCTGGTCGATTGCCGCAGCACGAAATGTATCTGCTGCACACATCATAACACGTTTTCCGCGTTTTTTATACTGTGCTGCTAATTTTCCTATGGAGGTGGTTTTCCCAACTCCATTTACACCAATAATCAGCATGACCGTTTTTTTGTTTTCAAAATCATATGCAGAATCATCAACCAGCATCTGCTCCCTAATGATATTGATGACCAGCTCCCGGCATGCCTCGGTCTCCTTGATATGATTTTTCTTTACCAGTTCCTTTAAATTATCAATAATTCGTTCCGTGGTATCAAGCCCCAAATCAGCCATAATCAGGGTTTCTTCCAACTCATCATAAAAATCCTCATCAATAGAAGAAAATCCTTTAAACAGGTTGTCAAAGCTTTCATTGATGCTGTTACGGGTTTTGGTGAGACCTGCCTTTAAACGTCCAAAAAAACCCTTTTCTTTTTCAGGCTCTTCTAACTCTGTTGCCACTCCCTCGGCAGAGTTTTCTTCCGGCTGGGTTTTTGAATCTTTCACGCTTTCTGCCATGGCTTCATTTTCTCCTTTTTCCACATCATCCATTGGATTCAAAATCTGTTCATCTGCAGATATTTCCAGTGGATTTAACTTGGTAGATTCTTCTTCCATCTGTTCCGGTAAAAGCTCTCCGCTATCTTCTTCCTTCTTATTTTTCTTAAAAAAATCAAACATATACGCTATCCCCTTTCGGTCATATTTTCTTCATCCGTATACATGGATTCTTCTCCTATAGCATCTGTTCTCTAAAATGGATACTCTTTTCTTTTATACTTTAAAAGCATTTCTTTTGAATACTCTGTTGTCACCCATGAAAAATGACTCCGGATATATTGTAAAACAGTATTTACATCCTCTAAGGAAGCCATCTGCAAATCGTATGTTTTTCCATTTTTAAAATATACCTTTAAAACAGCCGGTGTCTGGGTTAAAGATAATGCGATTGTTGATGCAGCATCACCCGTTACAGTCTCTGGTACTGCGCTATATGCCCATATTAAATGCTTTGTCTCTCCAAAAATAACTGTTGTATTGTATAATCCGGCGATATATTCATGGTCAATCCATAGCTGGTATACCAATTCTTTTGTCTGAAAAAAATTTGCAAGCTTCTGCCTTAATGCAGCAGTATCTCCCTGTTCCTTCCGATATTCCACCAGCATTTTTTCTCCACAGCAGGTGCTTGTCCGGATTATACATATCGCAATGCTTATCACACAGAGCAGAACAAATCCCATCATAATACCGAAAGATAAACGAAATGAATCTTTTGTAATAATTTGCATACTATAGGGTAATATCTGTATGTTTTTTCCTTTTGTCTCATTATCCTTTTCCATATATTGCGTAAGTTCATCTAAACGGTCAAACTCCGAGACATCCTCAAGTCTTCCCATTCCGCTAAACTGGTATTTCTGAAACGCTTCTTCCGTCATTGCTCCTGCCTGAAACTTTTCCTTTGCATCCATATATGCATGCGCTAAGTCAATGATATCATATTCCAATAAAATGACCGGCATAATATGAGTATCATCTACCCATATATAATACCATTCCATTGACGCATCATCATCATCATATTTTTCATAATATGGACCACCCAAGTCAGGCTTTACATCTGTCACATATATCATATTCAGATTTGAATCAAAATCAAGTTCATCCCATGTCTTGTATGCCTTTGCTCCAGCAAACATCAATTGCATACCAATAAAAAACAAACCGCATACCGCAAAAATCACAATATATATTTTTACATGTCTTCTTCTTCGTTTATAAAGTACATTCATATCCTTCTCCTCAAAACCAAGACCAAGACCTGTTTCACAGGTGCATAGAATTTCCTTTTAATCCTCTAACTCATTCTCAATCAGATTGACAGATACAAGTGTAGAAACACCCTTTTCCTGCATTGTAATACCATATAATACATCCGCTGCTTCCATAGTACCCTTTCTATGGGTGATGACAATAAACTGGGTGTCCTTGGTAAGCTTGTTCAAGTACTTTGCATATCTTGTTACATTCGAATCATCTAATGCCGCTTCAATCTCGTCAAGAAGACAGAATGGAGATGGCTTTAAGCTTTGGATTGCAAACAACAGTGCAATAGCGGATAATGACTTTTCACCACCGGATAGCTGCATCATATTCTGAAGCTTCTTTCCAGGTGGCTGTGCAATAATACGGATTCCAGCCTCTAATATATCTTCATCATCCACAAGCTCTAAGGTTGCCTTACCACCACCGAACAGTTCCCGGAAAACCTTGTCGAACATCACTTGGATTTCATTAAATTTCTCCTCAAACTGGGTACGCATGGCGGTATCTAATTCCTCAATAATCTGCAGCAGATTCTCTTCTGCCTTTATAATATCATCATGCTGCCCCTTTAAGAATTCATAACGCTGTGAAATAACCTTATAATCCTCAATTGCATTGACATTGACATCACCCAGTGCTTTAATCTTTGCCTTTACTGCAGTCACTTCCCGCTTTAATGCATCTAAATCATTCAGGTTTTCATCCTTTAATTCTGCCGCACTTTGATATGTAAGCTCATACTCCTCCCACATATACTTGCTAAGACTATCTGACTGCTCTGTTATCCTTTCTACCTGACCCTGCAGCCTGAATGCTGATTTTTCAAGCTTTGTTATCTCTTCATTCAAGGATTCTCTCTTGCCAAAAAATTCTTTATGCTTCGCGCTTAACTCCTCTTTATCTGCCATATCCTTATCGAGATTTTTCTGTAATTCTAAAATCTTACGCTTATCCGTATCAATCAGCAGCTTGAAATGATTGATTTTTGCCACTAATTCTTCAACAGCCCTGCCGGAATCACTCATCTGGGATCGGTATAGTTCTAATTCCTCTTTTAACTTATTCTCCTCTGTACGGATACGCCGGAGATTCTCAATCAGAAAATCATCCTGCTGCTTCATTGTATTAAACGCAAGCATCAGCTCAGAAACCTTTTCGTTTGAAATCTTAAGCTCTTCTTTCTTTGAGTCAACCTGTTCTTCTAAGCCCTCAATCCTCTCTTCTAATGCTTTTTTTGCCTGTTCTGCCTGCTTGTGATTTTCATAAAGCTCGTTTTTATTGTTGTTAATTTCCTCTATCTGCGCTTCTAATTCTTTGTTTTCTTTGTTTACAGAAGCAAACGCATTCGCTGTTTCTGATAAATTCTTTGAAACCTGCTCAATGCTCATGGTAACGGTATTCTTTTGAAGATACAACTCCTGGAGCTTTAAATTCATATCTTCCTTGTCCCTTTTTAACTGCTCTCTGACTGTCCGAAGTTCTTTTTCTTCCTTTGTTGCATTTACGATCTCATTATTAATCTCAGAAAGCACCTTATTAAGCTCGTCCAATTCACGCTTACGACCTAGCAGATTCGATGAATTTTTAAATGCACCGCCGGTCATGGCTCCACCAGGAGTTAAAAGCTCTCCCTCCTTGGTAACGATACGAAGACTCTGGTTAAATTTTTTATTGACCGCTATCGCATGGTCAATGGTATCCACTACTAAAATTCTGCCAAGTAAATGATTTGTCACTGCATTATATTTGTCATGCACACGAACCAAATCCTTTGCAAGTCCGATTACTCCTGGTTCCTTTAAGGCATCCTTTTGTGAAAATTCGTTATTTCTTCCACCAATCGTAGTGAGCGGTAAAAATGTTGCCCGTCCAAAACGATTCTTCTTAAGGAAATGAATTAATTTCTTTGCTGTATTTTCATTATCTGTAACAATATTCTGGATGCTGCCCCCTAGAGCAGTCTCCACAGCCACTTCATATTCTTTATTTACCTGAATAATATCCGCCACAACTCCGACAATACCAGGATTACTCTCCTTTTGTTCCATGACACGCTTAATGGAATTACCATATCCGTCATATCGTTCCGTGATGTTTCTCAATGCTTCTAATTTCGATTTCACACTGCTGTACTCATTGTTAACATCAAATAAACGTTTTTTATTTTCATTTGTTGCTATTGTATTGGCATCTAATTTGGCATCTGTTTCTTGTAAATTTTCATGTAATTTTGTGACCGTGCTTTCAATCTCTGTCAACGTATGATTGTGCTTATCATATTCTTCCCTGTCCTTTTCCTCATCAGATTTAAACTGAAGGAATCGCTGGTTAAGCTGGGTTTTCCGGTAACTGATATTTTCAAGCATGGTGTCATAACGGCCAACCTTTGCCTTTAGGTTTGCCCCATCATTTAAATACTCAATGATATCTGCCTTACTCTTTTCAATCTCCTCTTCGAGCTTTTCAATCTCTTCCTCAATCCCCTCACTTACTTCACGCGCTTCCTCCACCACGTCATCTGCACTGTCCATTTTCTCATCTAATACCGCTTTCTTTTCCTGGAAACCCTTCTTTTCTTTCTCCTGGGCAGCTAATGACTGGTTAATACGGTCAATCTGTTCACTCATATGTACATCAGTGGATTTTGCACCCTCAATCTTTTGATTCAGTACATTGACCTCGCCCTCATTATGTTCATTTTGAATTCTTAACTCATTAATCCTGTTACGATTTTCATCAATTGACTGGTTGCACTGCTCTAATACCGTCTCAATCCTCTCGTATTCACTTTTTGTCTGTAAAAACTCATCCGTAAGGCGCTGCTTATCATCCTGTACAATGTGAAGGCGTTCCTCATTTTCCTTTAACAACGTCTCAATTTTTTCGTTCTCCAGCAAAAATACATTGACATCAAAGCGCTTCAGTTCACCTTTGTATAAAAGATACTTTTTAGCCACCTCTGACTGCTTTTCCAATGGACCGACCTGTTTTTCCAGCTCGGACAGGATATCGTTGACACGGCTTAGATTTTCCCGTTCCGCTGCCAGTGATTTTTCTGTGGCTGCTTTATTCTTTTTATATTTTACAATTCCTGCTGCCTCATCAAAAAGCTCACGGCGTTCCTCCGGTTTACCGGAAAGAATCTTTTCAACCTGTCCCTGTCCAATAATCGAATATCCCTCTTTGCCAATACCGGTATCAAAGAACAAAGAATGTACATCTTTCAAACGGCTTACGGTTCCATTGATCAGATATTCACTTTCCCCAGACCGGTATACCCGCCTTGCAACGGTTACCTCCTCATAATCAATTGGCAGAGAGTGGTCACTATTATCCAGTGTGATGGCAACATAAGCAGAACCGTGAGGTTTTCTCACCTCGGTTCCTGCAAAAATAACATCTTCCATCTTTGCACCACGAAGCTGTTTTGCACTCTGTTCACCGAGTACCCAGCGCACAGCATCACCGACATTACTCTTTCCACTTCCGTTTGGTCCTACAATACCGGTAATTCCCTTATTAAATTCAAATATAATCCGGTTGGCAAAGGACTTAAATCCATACACCTCTATACTCTTTAAATACATAAAAATCTCCTATTTCTCTATGGCAAATGGTTCTTTTTCTGCCATTTTCTCCGCTCTGAGTCGGTATTTTATATAAAAATCACTGCTTTTTTAATTGTAATATGGCCTGATACGCTGCCATCTGTTCCGCATTTTTCTTTGAACTTCCCTCTCCGGTGGCAAGCTGCTTCCCATCCACCAAAACTTTGGTCACAAAACATTTATTATGGTCTGGTCCCTTCTCCTCAAGAATCTCATAGGCCACCACGCCCTTACCATCCTTTTGTACCATTTCCTGCAGAATTGTCTTCGCATCATAAAATAATTGCTTGCTCTCAATATCTGTCATCAAAAAGGTATACACATAGTGTTTTGCCGGTTCCATACCCCCATCTAAATAAATAGCGCCTAATACTGACTCAAACAGATCACACAAAATAGAATTTCGGTTTCTGCCACCGGTTAGTTCCTCACCCTTTGAAAGCATAACAAAATCCCCATAGCCTAACTGCCTTGACACACTGGAAAGTGTATACTCACAGACAATTGACGCACGAAGCTTTGTAAGTTTTCCTTCTGGCATATCCTCATAATGTTCGTAAAGGTATTCGCTGGAAATAAGCTCTAGTACAGCATCCCCTAAAAATTCCAGCCGTTCGTAGCTCTTATGGCCTTTTATCTTAATCTCATTCACATATGAGCTATGGCTCATCGCCTGCTTTAAGAGTGATTTATCCTTAAATACATAACCAATATTCTTTTCAATAGCTGCCCCATCATACTTCATTATGCTGTTCTTCTTTCTTGTCATTTAATAAATATTCTTTGATTTTCCCATTGATATCCTGCTTTTTGAAGGTTTCAACCTGGAATAATGCATTTTTTACTTCTTTGCAGGTTGCACTGCCATGAATTTTTATCACAAGATTATTCAGCCCAAGAAGCGGTGCTCCACCATATTCCGTGGCATCAAATGTTTTTAATGTCTTCTTAAGCTGTGGCTTTACCAAAGCCGCCCCTAATGTGGAAACCATGGTTGCAGTCATGCCGCCTTTTATCTTCTCCATAAGCGCTGCAGCTAACCCCTCTGTAAGCTTGAGCATAACATTCCCCACAAATGCCTCTGTAACAACCACATCAGCAGCACCATACGGGAAATCTCTTGCCTCAAGGCTTCCTATAAAATTAAGATCCTTACATTCTTTTAGCAATGGAAACGTCTCTTTCACCAGTGCATTTCCCTTCTCTTCCTCTGCACCGATATTCACAAGTCCAACCCTGGGATTTTTCACCCCAATCACATGTTCCATGTAAATGGAACCCATTTTTGCAAACTGTACCAAATGGGAAGCTCTGGCATCCACATTCGCTCCACAATCCACCAGCAGGGCAACACCATTCATGGTAGGTACGATAGGAGCAAGGGGTGCCCGCTCAATTCCTTTCATACGTCCAATAATCGCCTGACCGCCAACTAAAACGGCTCCGGAATTTCCCGGAGACACAAAACCATCTGCTTTCCCTTCTTTTAACATACGAAGTCCCACCACCATGGAGGAATCCTTCTTTTTCTTGATTGCCATAACCGGTGCATCATGACAGGTAATCTCATCCGGTGCATGTACTACCTCAATCTGCTTTGTGGGATATTCATACTTTCCAAGCTCTTCCTTAATGGCATCCTCTTTTCCTACAATATATACAAATAAGTCTTCTTTCTCTTTTACAGCATTTATAGCCCCAAGTACCATTTCTCCCGGAGAATGATCTCCCCCCATTGCATCTAATATAACCTTTGTTACCTCTGACATGCTAGATCCTCCATTTCTACTACCATCACATTTTTCTTCACAGAACATAAGCTTCCTATATTTGCGCATAAAATAACATGATTACTATACCACAAAACTATTTTGTTGACAACAAAAGGAGCTGCCGCATGATTTATAAAATGCTTCTCTAATGCAGCAGCTCCTCTTATAAAGCAGAATATTAAAATTTTATTCTGTCGCTTGTTTTGTTTTTTCCTTCTTTGCAGCGATTGCCTTGTCCGTTGGTTTCACCATTACGAGACAGACAACCAGTGCAATGATATACAGCACAATCGTCGCATACAACACACACTGGTAACCGGTCGGATTTACAGTAAGAAGTTCCACCGTGCCATCTGCAAGTTCATGTTCTATCTCAACCGCTTTTCCAAAATGATTTACAATCCATGTTGCCATCTGGTTTCCGGTAAGTCCGGCAAATGCCCATGCTGACAGGGTAATTCCATGAATCGCACTGATATTGCTCATTCCATAATGGTCAGATAACAGTGTCGGTACATTGGAAAATCCTCCGCCGTAACCTGCATTTACAACGAAAATAAGGCAGAGTACCAATATCGTAAGCAACAAATTTCCTTCTCCATTCTTGATACCACTTGTCAAAATGATAATACCGGTAAATGCAATAGAAAGAATAAAGATTAATTTATAAATCGTGTTCCGGTCCTTCATGGTATCCGCCCATGCAGAAAATCCAAGACGACCGCCTGCATTAAACACCGCAGATACCGTGGAAATAATTCCGACTACACTTGCCAAGCCGATACATTTTACAATCATCTTCTCCTGGGAGATCAATGCAAGACCACAGGTAATATTGATGTAAAACATCAGCCAGATTCCAATATAATTGGTAATTGGCTTGGTTTTAATGACTGCCATAATATTTTGTCCTTTTTCCTGCTTCTGCGGTTCATGCCAGCTATCCGGTTTTTTAAGTAACAAGTGACCGATAAACATCATAACAAAATACACACATGCAAGAATCCAAAACATCTTATAGATTCCGCCCTCTCCTAAGCTGTCCAGCATAGCCTGCATAATCGGGCTTGCAATCGCCTTTGCAGCACCAAATCCCGCAACTGCCAATCCCGTTGCCAAACCCTTACGGTCCTCAAACCAGAGCATCAGTGTCTTAACCGGTGACAAATATCCGGTTCCCAAACCAATACCCATTATCAGTCCATAGCAAATATAAATGCCGATCAGTGAAAGTATGCTTCCCGAATGGTTTCCACCATAATAAATAAAAAAGCCGGTTCCTGCCATACCCACAGAAAAACAAATTGCTGCAATTAATGAGGATTTATGGATATCCTTTTCCACAATATTTCCCAAAAATGCTGCCGACATACCTAAAAAGAAGATTGCAAAACTGAATGCCCACTCAGTCGCACCTTTCGAAAAACCAATATACTGGGCAATCTCCTCACTAAAGATAGACCAACAATACACTGTACCGATACTGCAATGGAGCAATAATGCCGGAATCGCTGCCCGGAACCATTTGTTATTGCGCCAACCCTGATTTGTCTTTTCGTTCCCACTCATAATCATTTGTCCTCCACATTATTTGTTCTCTAACTCGAGTTATTATACACCTATCGATTTTATCTTTCAAGTAATGATTTTCATTTTCTTATTGTTTTCCTTGCTGGTTTCGTTTTCACTATAAAAAAATGAAAAGAAGTATGACTGATGCAAATAAAATCACCAAAAGAAATTATTGACTTAAACATAAATGGAGCGGTAATATTATAGGTAGATTTTTCATTGGATCTATGCTCTACTTTCACAATGTAAAACATGATAATACATAAAACCCATTTATAGCTTGCCAAAACAGCAAAAATATTTTAAAATAGGTATTGGTTTAAGACACTGATTGCAAAGAGGGAATCATGGCTCAGTGTCTTTTTCTTTGCATATTTTGTAAAGTCTTTGAGTAAACCTTAATATATACACAAATTTTAAGAAAAGGTCAGGTGATTGAAATGACAACACAACATAAAGATATGATGGGACTACCTGCGGATCAGTACGCAAATTTTAATGAATTAGTAAAATATTGTATGATTTCCGGTGAGATTGATCTCAATTTATATTCCGAATATGATGTGAAACGTGGGCTTCGTGACAGCAATGGAAAGGGTGTCCTTACAGGTCTTACAGAAATTGCTGACGTAGTATCCACTACAATTGTTGACGGTAAGAAGGTTCCAGCAGACGGAAAACTTTATTATCAGGGGTATAATGTAGAGGATATTATCCGTGGTGAAGAAAAACACCGCTATGCCTTTGAGGAAACTACCTACCTACTACTCTTCGGTGAACTGCCAACAAAGAAACAATTAGAGCAGTTTATTGGTATTCTATCCAACTTAAGTGAACTGACAAACCAGTTTGTCCGGGACGTCATTATGAAAAAACCGTCTGCCAACATTATGAATGCGTTACAAAAATGTGTGCTGACACTCTATTCCTATGATAATAATCCGGATGACATTTCGGTGCAAAATGTGCTAATGCAGTCTTTACAGCTCATTGCAAAAATGCCGCTGATTTCTGTATATGCATATCATGCACACAGACATTTCAACTTAAATGATTCTCTTGTAATCCGGAATCCAAACCCGAATTTATCAATTGCAGAGAATATTTTACAAATGCTCCGCCCCAACGGACAATTTACGGAATTAGAAGCAATGGTATTAGATGTCTGCTTAGTCCTTCATGCAGAACACGGCGGCGGTAATAATTCAACCTTTACCAACCATGTTGTAACCTCCTCCGGAACAGATACATATTCTGCAACTGCTGCTTCTATCGCTTCCCTTAAAGGACCAAGACATGGCGGCGCCAACCTAAAAGTACAGGAAATGTTTGATGATATCAAGGTAAATGTATCAAACTGGGAGAACACAGAAGAGATTTCCAGCTATTTAGAGCGGATTCTTAACCGGGAAGTCTTTGACCATGCTGGACTCATTTATGGCATGGGGCATGCAGTATATACAGATTCTGATCCAAGAGAAGTCATTCTAAAAAAATATGCCATGCATTTAAGTGAGGAAAAGGGAATGACCAGAGAATTTAATTTTTACTGTACAGTTGAAGAAATTGCCGCAAGGCTGATTGCCCAGAAACGCCGGCTGTTTAAACCAGTCTGTGCAAATGTTGATTTTTATAGTGGTTTTGTATATACCATGCTTGGTATTCCAAGAGAACTCTTCACTCCGATCTTTGCTATATCCAGAATTTCAGGCTGGAGTGCCCATCGTTTAGAAGAACTAGTCAACCACGGAAAGATTATTCGCCCGGCATACAAGTTTGTGGGTGTTCACAAAGAATACGATTCCATTGAAAATCGTAAAAACGAGGATTAAAAAAGGGGCTGTCAACCAAGGCTCTCCTCCTACCCCAATAATTTCAATCACGTTTTTATCTTCTTAAACATATACTATTAAAAATGTGCTATTGGGGACAAAAGAAAGGATTGCCATGAAACATCATTTAAGTGCTTTACAGGATAACATAGATACAGGATATTTACAGGTGAGCGCAGTTTCAACGGATAACCAGATTCCGGTACGGAACGCAAGGATTGAAATTTCTTCCACAGGAAATCCAAGCGACACGTTAGAGGTAATTGAAACAGACCAAGACGGCAGAACAGAAAATATTGACTTGAATGCACCACCTTTGGAATATTCTATGGAACCTACCGATAACCAACCCTATAGTGAGTACAATTTAAAAATAAGTGCTTCCGGATATGAAGATACCATTATATCCGGTGTGCAGATTTTCTCCGGGGAAACCGGACTTCAAAACATCCGTATGACACCGCTTGTCATCAATGAACAGGACTATAATCCGACTGTAATTGGCGGGCATACACTTTGGGAATACTATCCTCCCAAAATTGCAGAGGATGAAATTAAACCGATGGACGAAAGCGGCGAAATTGTCTTAAGCCGCGTGGTTGTGCCGGAATACATCGTAGTACATGATGGTGCACCAACAGATACGACTGCCAGGGATTATTATGTCCCATATAAGGATTACATCAAAAATGTTGCTTCTTGCGAAATCTATGCCACCTGGCCGGAACAGACCTTGATTGCCAATATCCTTGCCATTGTATCTTTTACATTAAACAGAGTTTATACGGAGTGGTACCGCGGCAAGGGCTATGATTTCACCATCACCTCTTCCACCGCTTTTGACCACAAATGGATTTATCAGAAAACCATATACGAAAATATCTCTCAGGTGGTAGACCGTTATTTTGCCAATTATCTGTCACGTCCAAACGTTTTACAGCCAATTCTTACCCAGTATTGTGACGGCAAGCGGGTAACCTGCCCGAACTGGATGAGCCAGTGGGGTTCTAAATATTTAGGTGATCAGGGCTACACGGCATTGGAAATCATCCGCAACTACTATGGTGACAATATGTATGTAAATGAAGCAGAACAGATTGCCGGTATCCCTTCTTCATGGCCCGGCTATGATTTATCCATCGGCTCCAGTGGCGATAAAGTGCGCATGATGCAGGAGCAGTTAAACCGTATCGCACAAAATTACCCATCTATTCCAACCATTGCAGTGGACGGAATCTTTGGGGCAAATACAGCGGCTGCGGTCCGGCAGTTCCAGTCCATTTTTAATCTGCCTGCTACCGGAATTGTAGATTATCCAACCTGGTATAAAATTTCTCAGATATATGTCGGTGTCAGCAAAATTGCGGAACTTACCTGATATCTGTATCCGGTAAGCAATTTCTAATCCTCTAATATATATTAGGATGTTAGCGAAACTTTGTTTTCGCTAACATCCATTGTTCAATATCCAAATCTCTTATTCGATCGGTATAACGACTCTCTCTCTTTCTCTGATACCTTCCTCCTCTAATTGCTTCTCTGTACGATAATATGGATAATTCAGTACCATCCAGAAAATATCCTGTTCTACATTGTAGTAAAACCGATAAGCAGCTCCGTCAGGCATTTCCACATAATACAGTACATTGCCATGTGGTACATTTCCTGCCTCATCTTCCTTGTACTCACAGGTAATCCCGGCAATCTCCAGATCAGAGCCAAAAATATTGACAAACAGCTCCTTTGCGCCTTTGTAGTTTTCAATAAAAAACTCTTTATCGATTGGCGCCGGCTTTTCATAGAAATCAGTTCCTTCCTTTTGCAGATACATATCGGAAAGCGTTCCATCCTGAGCATGGATATCTACAACATATGATGTCGTATCATTTTCATAAAACACAATCTGATAGGTTCCGCTTCCTTCTATTCCATAATCCTCCGAATAATCTATCTCTTTTTCCATTGCTTCAGGGTCTGCGGCAAACATTCTCTCCATGTAATCCGATGCAATGTTTACTGCCATATCCTCGGATATCATGTCTTCACCGGGGCTTGCATTTTCTGCCTTCTCCTGTTCCTCCCTTGCCTGCTTCGCAGAATCGCTTTGCTGCAGGCTGTAGTCCTCTTTGTGATAAAAGTCAATAATTTGCAGCCATTCCTCCTCCGTTAAAGTTCTTTCCGGCAGATAAATGATTCTTGTGGGTATCTCATACAACAAAGAATTGCCGTCGTGTTCCCCTGCCGTATCCACAATTTCTATCTCACCTGTTGGAAATAATCCGCTTTCCTCATATTTCTTCCATAAGTCCTTATACTGCTGCTTTTCCGCCTCTGACAATTCTCTGGAATAGGTTATCTCTTCTGTGCCCGGCACCGCATTAGAAACCAGTTCCTCATACATTTCGCGGTCGTTTTCGCTTATCTTAGACATCCTTTTTTGCACATAATCAATTGCTGCAGATGTGGGAATATAAAGAACCAATATTGCAGCTATCATACAGACTACATATCCTGCCTTAGTAAAAAAAACTGCCGATTCTTTTCTCTGTGTCATTATTTCCTCTTTTTCCAATGTAGACAATAACCGGTCCATTCTTTCCTCATATCCCTCATTTAACGGACATTCGGACTGTTTTGCAACCTCCATTATCCTTTTATCTATTTTATTCATTTACCTCATCCTTTCCTTTTCGTTTTAACGGGAAAAATCTTTATTCTGCCTAGTCATAAGCCGTGATAAACTTCTTCAGCTTCTCTCTGGCTCTGGACAATCTGGATTTTACCGTTCCATTGGAGATATCCAGAATTTTAGCAATTTCCTTCACTTTGAATTCCTCAAAATAATACAGGATTGTGACATCCCGATAAATATCCTCAAGCTGATAGACAAAATCCAGTAAATCATAGGGGATCTGCCTATCATTTTCCTGTCGGACAAAATAATCAGGGTCTTCCACCAGCCAAACCCGATTCTTCTTTTTCAAATAAGCCCTGCCTTCGTTTACTAAAATCTGATATATCCATGATTTCATTTTCTGAATATTCTTAAGTTTTGCCAAATGACTATACGCCTTTAAAATTGTTTCACTGACTACATCCTCTGCATCTTCCCTGTTTAACACAATGGAATATGCAAGTCGGTACATGGCAATTTTATTTTTAACTATACATTCAATAAAAGCAGCCTGTAATCGTTGTTCTTTTCCGGTCATCTGCCCTTCCTTTCTCATTTCGCATTTACTAAGGCGTTTGCGAAACGCTCTATTTCCAAAACCTAGTTGTGCAATATAGACAATATCATAAGCAAGGTGCTTTGGAGCCGCCGGTGCTTAGCGAGGTTTCCTCGAACTTAGCACCGTTGCGAGCGACAAGCAGCGCAATGCCTGAATACTTAGCGAGGCTTTGCCGAGCTTAGTAGGAAGGTATGCCTTGTGCTGTGTGCCTGCGTTGATTTGTCTATATTGTACAACGGATCTTAGCGAAAACAGAGTTTCGCAATTACCTATTTTCTCATGTCTGACTGAATCGATTCATATATAAGATAATGATAGACCAGCTTTGGTTCCCAAAATCTTATTTTTTATAGCGAAAATAATCCCAGACCAACAAATTAGTCTGGGATGCTTTTACAATGATATTATGGTTTTATTATTCTGCCACTATCTTTCTGAAATTTTTCTTGCCCTTCTTAAGCACAAAATCCTCTGCAAAATCGGTCTTCTCATAAGTGGTAAATGGATCTGTAACCTTTTCTCCATTAACAGTGACACCGCCCTGCTGAATGCCTCTTCTCGCCTCAGCCTTGGAGACTACAAGCTCAGCCTTTACCATCAAATCAAGAATGCCTAACTTTCCTTCCTCATTAAAATCTGCATCACTAAGCACGGTTGTCGGCATATTTTCGGAATTGCCGCCACCGGCAAATAAAGCTCTTGCCGCTTCCTGTGCTTTCTTAGCTTCCTCTTCCCCATGTACCAGCTTTGTAAGCTCATATGCAAGGATTTCCTTTGCCTGGTTTAACTGGCTTCCCTCCCAGGAATCCATTTCATCAATCTGCTCTAACGGTAAAAATGTCAGCATACGGATACATTTTAACACATCTGCATCTGCCACATTTCTCCAATACTGATAAAAATCAAATGGTGAAGTCTTATTTGGATCGAGCCATACGGCACCGGACTGTGTTTTTCCCATCTTTTTTCCCTCGGAATTTAAAAGCAGCGTAATGGTCATCGCACAGGCATTCTTGCCAAGCTTGCGGCGGATTAACTCTGTACCGCCAAGCATATTGCTCCACTGGTCGTCCCCGCCAAACTGCAGATTACAGCCATATTTCTGGAACAGGGCATAAAAATCATAGCTCTGCATAATCATATAGTTAAATTCCAGGAACGAAAGTCCCTTTTCCATGCGCTGCTTATAACATTCTGCCGTCAGCATGCGGTTTACGGAAAAATGTGCACCGACCTCCCGCAGAACGTCAATATAGTTTAAATCCAACAGCCAGTCCGCATTATTAACCATCAGGGCTTTTCCCTCTGAAAAGTCAATAAATTTGCTCATCTGCTCCTTAAAGCAGTCACAGTTATGCTGAATCGTCTCCCTCGTCATCATCTGCCGCATATCGGTTCTTCCGGAAGGGTCACCAATCATAGCTGTACCGCCGCCAATTAAAGCAATCGGCTTATTTCCTGCCATCTGCAGCCGTTTCATCAGGCAGAGCGCCATAAAATGCCCCACATGTAAGCTGTCTGCGGTAGGATCAAATCCAATATAAAAGGTTGCCTTTCCATTGTTGATCAGTTCCTTAATCTCTTCTTCATCTGTCACCTGGGCAATCAATCCTCTTGCCACTAATTCATCATAGATTGTCATGTTTTTTCCTCACTTCCAATGATTTTTCGGAAATTGCGAAACTTTGCTTTTGGAAATATGGATTTTCGCAATCACCGGATATGATAATAGGACGAAAAAAAGCCCGCCCTATTTTTACATAGGACGAGCATATAACCCGTGTTACCACCTAAATTCACAATACACTCACATATATTGCCTTAGCAGGTATCCTAATAAATACCCGATGTGATAACGTACATCACCCCGTCATAGCCTACTAAAATAAGATTTGTTCAGTATGAAGCTCAAAGAGGTATTCATAACAAGCCTGCCCTGTGCCTCTCATCTGCCGGCTGCTTTCTGTAGGGAATCTCTTATTACTACTTGTTCTTATCATCGCTGTTCGGTTACAGTATAGTAAATGTTGTAATATTTGTCAAGTCAAAACCCTCTAAGAAGCGGGGTTTTTTACCCTTTCGTCAGTCGCCAAATGTCTGTAAACAGCCACTTGGCTCGTTGCCCGCAGAAATAAATTATGAACTGTGTTTTAAATTAGTGATGGAACAACCGGATTCCCGTAAAGCACATCGCAATCCCATACTTATTACAGGTATCAATCACATTGTCATCACGGATCGAACCACCAGGCTGTGCAATATATTTTACACCGCTTTTATTAGCACGTTCAATATTATCCCCAAATGGGAAAAATGCATCCGAACCAAGTGCCACATCCGTCATCTGGTCAAGCCATGCACGTTTCTCTTCTCTTGTAAATATCTCTGGCTTCTCGGTAAAGAAGTTCTCCCATATACCATCGGCTAATACATCCATATAGTCATCACTCATATATACATCAATCGTATTATCACGGTCTGCACGCCCAATTCCATCCTTAAATGGTAGATTTAACACCTTTTCATTCTGACGCAAAAACCAGTTATCTGCCTTTTGACCAGCAAGGCGTGTACAGTGAATTCTTGACTGCTGTCCAGCACCAATACCAATTGCCTGTCCGCCCTTTGCGTAACATACGGAATTAGACTGGGTATATTTTAAGGTAATCATAGCTATGGCAAGGTCAATCTTTGCCTGCTCTGGAATTTCCTTTTCCTGTGTTACCACATTTGCAAATAGCTCATCATTGATTACAAGTTCATTTCTTCCTTGTTCAAAGGTTACACCAAATACATCCTTCTGTTCAATTGGCACAGGGATATACTCTGGATCAATCTCGATTACACAGTAATTTCCCTTTTTCTTTGCCTTTAAGATCTCAAGTGCTTCCGGTTCATAACCTGGAGCTATGATACCATCAGAAACTTCACGTTTAATAAGTTTTGCAGTTGATACATCACAAACATCCGACAAAGAAATGAAATCTCCAAAAGAAGACATACGGTCTGCTCCTCTCGCTCTTGCATATGCACTTGCAAGCGGGCTAAGCTTTCCCATATCATCTACCCAGTAAATCCTACGCTCCACCTCGGAAAGCGGAAGACCAACTGCTGCACCTGCCGGAGACACATGCTTAAAGGATGTTGCTGCCGGAAGTCCTGTTGCCTTCTTAAGTTCCTTTACTAACTGCCATCCATTAAATGCATCTAATAAATTGATATACCCTGGCTTACCGCATAAAATCTTAATTGGAAGATCTCCATTCTCTTTCATAAATACTCTGGATGGTTTCTGATTTGGGTTACAGCCATACTTTAACTGAATCTCATTCATAATATGTACTCTCCTTTTTTATTACTTATTCTTGTTTATAATCTTTGTCTCATAGCTTCCGTCCTCAAGATTAATATAACGGATAAACAAAGATACCTTATTCTCCTCATTCAAATGATTCCAGACAAGTTCAGCAAACTCATTCATATCATCCGGAATCTTCACCAGTACAGGCTCTCCTTCAAAGCTAGGAAGCGGATTACCGTCTCCCATATAGGTATGGATAAAATGTCCCTCTCCGTTTACCGGATTCTCATAGGCAAATGTATAACGGTTACAGGCATCTGGATTACCATTATTGCTCTTAAGAATTGACATTGCATAATTGTAGCTGCCACCTTCAATATGAAGAATACCTGAAATTCTAGGTGTATAGTTTGGAGCATCCGGCTCAAATTCCCTTGTTCGAAGGGCTTGTTCAAATGTAAACTGTTTGTTCATCAAATCATAGATTGTATCCGTCTGGTCACCATTTGTTACAATGGTCTTGTTTCCAAGGACACGAACCGGTGCATAAATAATAAGGCTTGGGTCTTCAAGCTTACTCGGATCATATGCCTGTGTACGGATTCCTTCCCCCTCTTTTATAAATACACGATTTCTACTGTTCTCGCTTCTTCCCATAATAAAATACGCAATCGCTGCATGCTTGCCATCCGGTGTTTTTCCGATTACGATTCCTCTTCCTGGATAGGTGTTGGAAGAAAGTTCTGTTGCCAATGATTTCATTTCCATAATAGTACCTCCACAAATTTATTTTTGCCGGCTACAATCCAGCAGACATACCTGCACTTTTCATAAAATACAGAAAGACCGTCCCAGGTATCCGAAAAACGGGTGCCCAGACGGTCGGCATTTCATACATGTTGTGCTCCCTGTGAGTGCTCTCACATATCCGTCAGTCACACAACCTTATAATAATATAATACATAAAAAAGAATAAAATGCAAGCTCTTTTTCTTAATTACCAGGCTGAAACTTCTGGTTAACATAACACAAGAAGTGAGTGGAGAAGTGAGTGGAAATAAAAAACAGTGTCTGCAAACCCTTGCAAACACTGGATTTATAAAAAACAGCCAATAGGGGAATCGAACCCCTGTTTCCGCCGTGAGAGGGCGGCGTCTTAACCGCTTGACCAATTGGCCTTGTCGTTGACGACTTGTTTACTATAACAAATATTTCACAAGCCGTCAACCCTTTTTTTTAATTTTTTGCCTATGCTTTTTCCAAGTCAAAAACCCCGCCGCAATGGGCAGGTTCTTTGACCCTTGCGGCAGTTGTCAAATGTCTGTAAACAGCCACTTATCCTTTTCAGATTCTTCGTGATATATTTAAAAATCGAATATGGATAACTGACTGCTTTCCGGCAATCCATCCAGTAAGCCAAGATTTGCCATCTTCTCCACTGTAGATTTTCCAATCTTAGCACGATTGCGCAAATCTTCCCGGGAGATAAAACGACCGCCTTTTGCAGCTTCTTTAATCTGCTCTGCCGCCTTTTCTGCCACACCTTCAATCGAACAAAACGATGGCATAATCTTACCATCTATAATGAGACAGTTTATATCATCCGCACGGTATATATCAATTGGCATGAATTCCAATCCCCTCGCATACATTTCCTCCACAAGACGCATATCCCGCATGGCATCCTCTTCTGCACCGGATACCTCTTCCTTTGGTTTTTTGCGAATCTCATCCATACAACGGTGTAAATGTTCCATTCCCTGACACATGGTTTCATAGTTAAATGCCTTTGCACGAATACTAAAATATGCTGCATAATAGGCAAGCGGTTCATTTACCTTAAACCAGGCAATTCTCCAAGCCATCATAACATAGGCTGCTGCATGTGCTTTCGGAAACATATATTTTATTTTTGTACAGGAGCCGATATACCAGTCCGGAACATTATGTGCCAGCATCTCCTTCTCCCATTCCGGCCATTTATCGCATTTTCCCTTTGCGACGAGCCCCTTACGCACCTTTTCCATAATGTTGAATGCAAGACCAGGTTCCAACCCCATATGAATCAGATAAACCATGATATCATCACGACAACAGATTGCATTGGAAAGCTCCGTTTTTCCCTCTGCAATCAATGTCTGTGCATTATTAAGCCATACATCCGTACCATGGGAAAGTCCGGAAATACGAACGAGGTCTGAAAAGCTTTTCGGCTTTGTATCTACTAACATCTGAATAACAAAATCTGTACCAAACTCCGGAACTCCTAATGAACCAGTCGGGCATCCGCTGATATCCTCCGGTGTAATTCCCATAATTTCCGGACTGTGAAATAATGACATGACATCCTTATCATCCAACGCAATTGTCTTTGCGTCTTTCCCTGTCATATCTTCCAAACGGCGGATAATGGTTGGATCATCATGCCCAAGAATATCCAATTTTAACAGATTTGCATCAATGGAATGATACTCAAAATGCGTTGTAATAATATTGGTTTTCGTATCGTTTGCCGGCTTTTGAATTGCAGTGAATTCATAGATTTCCCGATCCTTCGGCACTACGACCATACCACCCGGGTGCTGTCCCGTTGTCCGCTTTACACCTACACAGCCCTGTGCAATGCGGGTAAGTTCACACCGGCGTTTCGTGATTTCTCTTTCCTGGTAATATTTATAGACAAGCTGTTCCGCTGTTTTTTCTGCAATCGTTCCAATGGTTCCGGCACGAAATGCATGTCCCTTGCCAAAAAGCTCCTCCGTATATGCATGGGCATTTGCCTGATATTCACCGGAAAAATTCAAATCGATATCCGGCTCCTTATCACCATAAAATCCAAGGAATGTCTCAAACGGAATATCGTGTCCCTCCTTCTTCATCCAGGTTCCGCATTTCGGGCACTGCATATCCGGCATGTCACAACCAGAACTTCCGGAATAACTTTTTACAAGCTCAGATTCAAAATCGACATAGTAACAGTTCGGGCAGATATAATGAGCCGAAAGAGGATTTACCTCTGTAATACCGGACATTGTTGCCACAAACGAGGAACCAACGGAACCACGGGAACCAACGAGATATCCATGGTCATTGGAATCCCAAACCAGCTTCTGGGCAATGATATACATGACGGCATATCCATTGCCAATAATGGAAGTTAACTCCTTTTCCAGTCTGCTCGTCACCTGCTCCGGCAAATCAGGTCCATAAATTTCATGTGCTTTTTCGTAGCATATCCGGCGCAGGGTTTCATCTGAATCTTCAATAACCGGAGGACATTTATCCGGGCTTACCGGATATATTTTTTCTACCATATTCGAAATCCGGTTCGTGTTTTCTATAACGATTTCATGTGCCTTATCACTTCCTAAATACTCAAATTCTGCAAGCATTTCCTCCGTGGTCCTAAAATAAAGAGGTGCCTGATTATCAGCATCCTTAAATCCCTTAGATGCCATTAAAACAGCCCGGTAAAGCCTGTCCTCCGGATCTAGGAAATGTACATCACAGGTTGCTACCACTGGTTTATGATAGATTTCACCAAGTTTTACAATTTCTCTGTTTAAATTCTGTAAATCCTCGTCTGTTCTGATATTGGGATGCTTATCATCTTCTTTCATAAAGGCATTATTGCCAATCGGCTGAATTTCCAGATAATCATAAAATTTTACAATCCGGTCGATTTCATCCTCATCGGCTCCATCTAAAACCGCTCGGAACAGTTCACCTGCCTCACAAGCAGAACCTAAAATTAATCCCTCCCGATATTTACTGATCAGGCTTTTGGGCATAATCGGTCTCATATTAAAATATTCTACATGGGAAGCTGATACCAGCCGGTTTAAATTTACACGTCCAATTTCATTTTTTGCCAGAATAATGCCATGATACCGTCTTGATTTCTTGATACTTTCCGGTGATGTTTCCCCCAATCGGTTCAAATCATCCAGATTATGGATTCCTTTTTCCTTTAACATGCATAAAAATTTCCTGAAAATCTCTGCGGTAGCCGCAGCATCATCCACTGCACGGTGATGGTGTTCTAATTTGATTCCAAGATGTTTACAGATACGGTCAAGGGTAAACTTACCAAGCTCCGGACACAAAACATGTCCAAGTGTCATGGTATCCACAACAGAATTATCAAGTACCCGTCCCATATCCTTTGCAAATTTACGGATAAAACTGATATCAAAACTGGCATTATGGGCAACCAATACACTATCTCCGATAAATTCCAGAAATTCCGGCAAAACAACCTCAATCACCGGTGCATCCATTACCATATCATCCGTAATAGAGGTGAGCTTCGTAATCTCATAGGAAATCGGTATCTTGGGATTGACAAATCTTGAAAATTCCTCTGTTTTTTCTCCATTTACAATCTTCACTGCACCAATTTCTATTATTTTACAGGATTTTGGGCTTAATCCTGTTGTCTCAATGTCAAATACAACATAACTGCCATCTAGTGACTGGCCTTTTGCGTTCTGTATAAAGTCCCTTAAATCATCCACAAAATAACCTTCTACACCATAAATAATCTTAAATGGATCATCCTTTTTGATACAGTGGTTTGCCACCGGAAATGCCTGAAGTACTCCATGGTCTGTAATTGCAATGGCTGGATGTCCCCAATCCTTTGCCCTTTTTATGATAGCACCTACATCCACTACACTGTCATTATCGCTGTAAACGGTATGCATATGTAATTCCACACGTTTCTCTAAAGAATTATCTACACGTTTTGCAGTAAAGTCCGGAATTGGCTTGATACCTGTTATGGAATTTAAAGTGATTTCTCTTACATAGGTATCATAAGCTGGTACACCCTTTATCTTATAAAATAAACCTGCTTTAAAATCATCCTTTAAGATTCCCCAGTCTTCCTTCGTCACAAATATTTTTCCTGAAATAGAATCCATGAAGTCTGTAATCGCAAAAGTAATCAGCAGCTTTTCATTTCGAAGCTCTCTTTCCTCCATGAGAAAGACCTTACCATGCAAAACCACTTCTCCTATTCCTTCTGTAATCTCATTTATTGCTATCTCTGTACCTTCTACGTTTCTTCCGTAAATAACCTCCGGATCTGCCACAGTACGATTGCGGGAATATGCAGACCTTTTCCACGAAGCTTCCCTTGGTTTTTCATCCCCACTTTTCTTTTCTGCTGCTACTGCTTTACCGTCTGTGTGTAATTCTCTCTTTTTTTGTAAGTTTTCTGTCCTTTTCGAACCCTTTAATGCACTCTCATTTTCCTCTGTATCAGATTTATTTTCATTCCCCTGCTCCCTGTTTTGGGCAGCCTGCTGCATAATCTGCCAAACCTCAAGATCAAGCTTGTGTTCGTTTGCCCGCCGGATGGCATCCTTTTGTTCCTCTGTAAAATCAAATCCAACCTGTATTTCAAATCCAAAGCGTTCCTTATATACTATTTCCAGATATTTTTTGATATCCGTTGACTTGGTTCTCGCCAAAAATGTGTCATCTAATGTTAATGTTATAATGGAATCGTTGATATACCACTCCGCATTCTTCATTAAGCGGTAAAGCACAGAACTCTCTGCCTGTAATTCAAACAACAGGCTTTCTTTATAGGAATCTGTCAGAGTAGAAATATTATATTGGTTTGATAAATCATATTGCTCCAAAAACTTTACACGCATGTTTCCCTGAAACACATATTCACTTAATTCATTCTCAATCACATAAATATCCTGCTTGGGAATCAGAATTTTACTGATTATTTTTACTTTTAATGTCTTTTCTGATTTTACCAAAACTGCTTCCTTAACTACTACCTGTTCAAACATTTCACGCAGTCCATCAATACAGGAAAAGCCGGGAAAAACATCAAAGAATCTCTTTTGTCCGTCCACCTAATCACTCCAACCTTTATCATTTTATCATATGTCACCAATTTTCGAAGAAACTTCGTTTGTTGCAATAGTCGCCAAATGTATATACAAGTATCTACGCTTGGCTCGTTATCTGCACAAATTGATGACCTGCCCCCTCATCAGTGCAATTCATTATATCATAAGATACCACTTAGCTTGCTGCCTTGCGTAAAGAATAGCGAGGGGGATATTCCTCCTCGCTGTTTGCTATTTCCAGTTTTGCAGTTCTTCCTTTAATACTGCAAGCAACTGTTCTTCCGGAACCTTTTTAACAATCTCTCCATGCTTCATCAACAGTCCTTCTCCATTCCCACCTGCAATCCCCAAATCCGCTTCCCTTGCTTCACCAGGACCATTTACTACACATCCCATTACAGCGACTTTAATATCCAGATGTTCATAATCAGTAACCAGATTTTCCACCTGGTTTGCCAAACCAATTAAATCAATAGAGGTTCTGCCACAGGTAGGACAAGAAACCACCTCGATTCCACCTCTTCGAAGTCCTAATGTCTTTAAAATCAGCTTAGCCGACACAATTTCATTCACAGGATCTCCTGTCAGGGAAACACGGATGGTATCACCAATTCCCTGATTTAAAATAATTCCCAAGCCAACAGCCGACTTAATATTCCCTCGCAAAATAGTTCCTGCCTCTGTAATACCAACATGAAGCGGGTATTTCGTTTTTTCTGCAATCAATTCATGCGCCTTTACACACATTAATACATCCGAAGATTTAATGCTTACCACTATATCATCAAAATCAAGTTCTTCTAAAATTCTGACCTTATCAAGTGCACTTTCTACAATCCCCTCGGCAGTAACACCATGATATTTTTCTACTAGTTCCTTTTCTAAGGAACCACTGTTTACACCCACACGAATCGGGACATGATATGCTTTTGCAGCCTCAACAACCGCCTTAATCTTATCCTTTCCACCAATATTCCCCGGATTGATTCGAATCTTATCCGCTCCATTTTCTATTGCCATAATTGCCAGCCGGTAATCAAAATGGATATCTGCTACAATTGGAATATGAATCTGCTGCTTAATGTCCGCAAATGCTTTCGCTGCAGCTTCATTATTCGCCGTAGCTCGGATAATTTCACATCCTGCCTGCTCAAGCTTTAAGATTTGGGCAACCGTTGCATAGACATCCTCTGTCTTTGTATTCGTCATCGACTGTATTAAAACAGGATTTCCGCCACCAATGACTCTGTCTCCAATTTTTACAACCTTTGTACTTTCTCTCATAAATCTTCTCCTTTATGAACCATTATCATCATGAGCAAAACGCAACTTATCAAAAACAGAGTTTTGCTGATTCCAAAACCACTAGTACATCATAAACTAAGTTTCTTGCAGTTAAGCTTGTCTAAATTTTTATCTGCTGTGTTAGATTTTCTAGCTGTAGCCACCGCTACACCGTCGAAAATCTGCCTTGCAGAGTAAAAATTTATCCTACGCTTTACTGTCAAGAACTTAATTTACGATGTACTAGAGAATAATCTCAAATATATCCTTAAACATGACAATTACCATCAGACCGATTAAAAGCATAAAGCCAACTGTATTAATCGCAGCTTCCCTCTCTGTCGATAATTTCTTATGAAAAACAGCTTCCACCAGCAAAAGCAGCGTTCTTCCGCCATCTAATGCCGGAAATGGCAAAAGATTCATAATACCAAGGTTAGCGCTTAATAAGATTGCAAAATTCATCATATTGAGCACCACATTAATGACTGCAATACCTGCATTACCACCAGCACTTTCCTTTGCCTCATCAATGGTATCACTCATTCTGGAAACGATTCCCACCGGACCAGATATATTCTTGATTCCCACTCTGCCGGTAAATAAATATTTCAGGCTTAAAAATACGGTTTTTATCTGATATCGAAGTTCGAATGTGCTATATTTCACCACCTGCAGGAAATTCCCCTTTTCATATCCTCCACTGGCGATTCCCATCAGATATCCATTTTCCGTCTTAGTCGGTGTAAATACATATTCCATTTCTTTCCCATTTCGTTCCACCATAAGAGTGATATCCCCGCCGGTCTGTTCAAATTGCATATATATTAAAATCTCTCTAAAATTGTAGATTCTATGTCCATTAAAATGTGTAATGACATCTCCCTCTTGTATGCCAGCCTCTTTCGCCGGACTACCTTCAGAAAATTGTCCTACTTTCGGAGCATCATATCCACAGACACCAATCAAAATGATTGCTAATAAAAAAGCAAGAATAAAGTTAAACAACGGACCTGCCACAACCACCGAGATTCTTGCCCACACAGACTTTGCACTAAAAGAATGCTCATCCTCCACGGCTTCATCCTCGCCAAGCATTGCACAAAAACCACCCATTGGAATCGCTCTTACAGAATACTTTGTTTCCTTCTTACAAAAAGAAAATAGTACCGGACCCATTCCAATCGCAAACTCCTGAACATAAATTCCATTCTTTTTTGCCAGCAAAAAATGTCCCAGTTCATGAAAAAATATAATTGCACTAAATACAAACAACGCAATAATCACATTAATAATCGTACTCATGAATTCCACCTGCTCTCAATTGTTTCATACACCCATTTTTCTGTCTCTAAAATATCTTCAACAGTCGGATTTTTAATTACCTTATGTTCTTCCATACAAATCTGTATCATTTCATAGATTTCCAAAAAACGTATCTTATTATTCAAGAACTTTGCAACAGCAAGCTCGTTAGCAGCATTTAGTACAGTTGGCATTGTTCCACCTGTTCTTACAGCATCATAGGCATACCGTAATCCCAAAAATGCCTCTAAATCCGGCTTTTCAAAGGTTATCTCTGATAACATTGAAAAATCAAGCCTTTTTCCATCTAAAAAAACACGCTTTGGATAATACAATGCATACTGGATTGGTAAACGCATGTCAGGAACACCTAACTGTGCCATAACAGCCCCATCCTCAAATTCAACCATGGAATGAATGATACTTTGCGGCTGAACTACTACCTCGATCTGTGCTGGTTCCACATCGAACAGCCACTTTGCCTCTATTACTTCTAACCCTTTATTTACCATGGTCGCAGAATCAATCGTAATTTTCTTCCCCATAGACCAGTTTGGGTGCTTTAAAGCCATTTCCAGTGTTACAAGCTCCAAGTCCTTTCGGCTCATGCCACGAAATGGACCACCGGAAGCTGTCAGCAATATTTTATGAATCGTATTATTCTTTTCACCATTTAAGCACTGGAAAATTGCAGAATGTTCACTGTCTACCGGTAAAATGGATACATTTTTCTCTTTTGCCAGAGGCATAATAATATGCCCTGCCGTCACTAAAGTCTCTTTATTTGCAAGACCAATATCCTTCCCTGCAGAAATTGCTGCAATCGTTGGCTGAATCCCAATCATCCCTACAACTGCAGTAATCACAATATCCGCACAGTCTGCCACCGCAACCTCTAAAAGTCCTTTCATACCAGACACTACTTTACAAGCCGGCACTACATCTGCAATCCTATCCCGCAAAAGCTTCGCATTGCGTTCACTCCACACCGCAGCAAGCTGCGGATGAAACTCCCTGATCTGATCCTCCAACATCTCAATATTGCTTCCTGCCGAAATCGCAATCAGTTTGAGATCACTATTCTGTCTGATCACATCAAGTGTCTGTGTTCCAATGGAACCTGTTGATCCTAAAATGGATATTTTTCTCATAGTATCCTCCTAAACGACTATGCCAAGTTCATTCTTCACCTTTCGCTCAGAATCCCGAAGCACCACTGTATATAGAAATTTTCCAATCTGCCAGACCTTTTCGAACCGGTCTTTCGGATTTCCATAGTAAAAAGATATGCCAGCCTTCGCTGGCATATTCATATCGTTTTATATTATATAATCAGTACGACTAAATAATAAATAATGGGAGCTGTAAAAATAACGCTGTCAAAACGATCTAATATTCCACCATGACCCGGGATCAATTTACCATAATCCTTTATCTCATTGTTTCGTTTCACAGCCGATGCCGCCAAATCACCAATCACAGAAGGAATTGCACCTAATGCAGCAATCACTGCACAATAAACTGCATTGATGTCTATACCAGCCATACCTTTTGACACGATAAATGCATATAAATATCCCACAAGTGCTGCACCGGCAATACCGCCAATAAACCCTTCCATACTCTTTTTCGGGCTGACCTTCGGTGAAAACGGATGTTTACCAACTGCACTGCCTACCAGATATGCAAACACATCATTTCCCCAACTGGAAATCAATATAAAAAAGGATAAAAACATACCATTTTTCAGGGAACGTACCCGCAGTACATAAGATAAAAGTATCGTTACATAAACAAACCCAAAAAAGATTGTTGCAATATCTCTATCTTTATACTTTGGAAATGTAAATACATATACAGCAAGCAAAAGCATAAGTAAAAGTAATACAAAGGGAAATAGAAATTCCACCCTGTTCAAATACAAAACCACATAAAAAACTACTGTAGCAATATAAGAAATATAGGCTAAAATTGTTTTGTCCAGCTTATATATCCGGCAGAATTCATAGATTCCCCTGACGGATATCACTCCTAAGATGATTGTGGAAACAATTCCTCCTGGAAGCAGCATAATAAGTGTGGTAAGTAAAACAAAAAAACCACCAATCGCTCTTTCTTTCATATACAATTACACTCCACCAAAACGGCGTTCCCTTCCATTATAATATCGAATTGCGGTAAGCAAATCTTCTTTTGTAAAATCAGGCCACAGTACATCTGTAAAATAAAATTCTGTATAAGCTAACTGCCAAGGTAAGTAATTCGATAACCGTTCTTCCCCACTTGTCCTAATTAATAAATCCGGATCCGGAAGTCCTTTGGTATCTAAATAACTACTGATTAAATCCTCAGTGATATCTTTGGGAAGCAGTTTATGGTCCGCAATATCTTCTGCTATTTTCGTAACAGCTCTCCTGATCTCATCTCTACCGCCATAATTGATCGCAATCGTAAATTTCAGCCCGGTTGCTGTCTTCGTAACCTCTTCCAATTCCGTAATCTTCTTAACAATAGAGTCGGAAAGCCCTGTTTTGTCGCCTATCACACGAACCTGCATATTATTTTTTGTAGAACGTTCGATACAATTTATCAGATAATTTTGTAAAAGTGTCATTAAAGCACTGACCTCTTCCTCAGAACGCTTCCAGTTTTCTGTCGAGAATGCATACACCGTAATATATTCAATCCCCATATTGTACCCATCTTCTATAATTTGTTCTACCGTGTTCGCCCCTTTTTTATGTCCGTACTTCCGTGGCAGATTACGCTTTTTCGCCCATCTGCCATTGCCATCCATTATGATTGCAACATGTCTTGGTATATTGAGTTCTTCGTCCTTGATTGCTTTTAATATTTCTTCCAAACCCGCCTCCAAATATACATTACTATATTCTTACTCTCATAAAATATCCGTTCAATCATTCTAAAACACAAACAAACCGTATTAGACAGTCATAATTTCTTTGGATTTATTCTCAATTGCAGAATCAATTTTTTCTACATACTTATCTGTCAACTTCTGTACTTTATCTTCATAGTCTTTTTCTTCATCCTCTGAAATCTCATTTCCCTTGCGCTGTTTCTTAAAATAATCATTGGCGTCACGACGTACATTACGAACAGCCACTTTTGCATTTTCACCCTTTTTCTTAATATCCTTTGCAAGCTCCTTACGCCGCTCCTCTGTAAGCTCTGGGAAATTAAGGATAACAGATTTTCCATCGTTATTTGGTGTAAGTCCTAAATCAGAACATAAAATTGCCTTTTCAATCTCTTTTAACAAAGAAGCTTCCCATGGTGTAATTACAATGGTTCTTGCCTCAGGGACACTCACATTTCCAACCTGTTGTAACGGCGTGGGAACACCATAGTAATCTACTTTGATTTTATTTAAAATATTGGGATTTGCACGTCCTGCACGAATATTGGCATATTCTCCCTCCAAACTTTCTAATGATTTCTGCATTTTCTCTTCAAACTGCGTTAACATATCATTATCCTCCTACATCAAATTTCTATCCATCTTCATATATACCTTGTTATGCAAGAATAAGAGTTCCGTTAAACTGACCTGTCATAGCCTTTACAATACTATTCTCTTCATTCAGACCAAATAGCATCATTGGCATGTGATTCTCCATTGCTAAAACTGCTGAAGCTAAATCTATGACACCAAGCTTTTGATCTACAATATCCTTCATCTGCATTGTATCATATTTCTTAGCATTTGGATTCGTCTTCGGATCACTGTCATATACACCATCGATAGCTTTGCCGGATAGAACAACATCAGCACAAATCTCAATTGCCATTAAAACAGTTGCCATATCTGTTGAAAAATATGGATGACCAATACCTCCTGCAAAAAATACAACCTCTGAATTCTCCAAAGCTTCTACCGCAACATCTTTGTTAAAAAGTTCCGTCACATTTGCACAGATAAAAGGTGTCATAATTCTAGTCTTAAGTCCTACTGTCCGAAACATATCTGCGGCATAAATACAATTCATGACCGTTGCCAGCATTCCAATCTGATCAGCCTTCACACGATCCATGTTTTCAGAGGTTCTTCCACGCCAAAAATTTCCTCCTCCAATCACAATTGCAACCTGCTTACCAGTATCCACCACACTTTTCACTTGCTCTGCAACATTTAAAACTGTCTTTTCATCAAATCCATGATGCTTTTCACCCGCTAATGCTTCGCCACTTAATTTTAATAGAATACGATTTGCTTCCATTATGATACTCCCTGTTATTATTTTACTGTGTCAGATTATGCAAAAAAACTCTTTACATCAATATCAGAATAACTCTGTGAGCAGAAACCTTCAATAACAGCTCCATTATTGATCTGTACAGAACGTGACTTGATATTGCCCATGATAACTGCTGTAGAATCCACAATAACAGGTCCTTTTACATCGATATCACCATTTACTGCACCAGCAATAACTGCTGAATCCCCTTCAATGCTACCAATAATCATGGAGCCAACACCAACCTTAACACTTCCGTATGACTTTACATTTCCTTCGATTCTTGCATTATTTGCATAAAGCTCACCCGCTGTAATATTTCCAATAACCTGTCCACCTACAACAACTTTGCCCTGACAGGTTACGTTTCCCTCTACTTTACCTATAATATCAATTGAACCATCTGCCTCTAAATCACCTATTAACTTGGTTCCCTTTGTAATATAAGTGGTTTCTGGATCTGCCTCTTCTACATTAAAGTTCATATCACTTCTGGTATCTTCTGCCACTGCTTTTTTCTCTTCCTCCACTGAATTAATTGAAATTACATCCTTTTCTTCCTTCATTTCGTTCTCCTTTTGCACTTTCATTTCTTCCTTTCCTTTTTCATTCATCTCTTTGTCCATCTCCAATTTATCAATTTCCTGTCCATTCACTGCTGGCTCTGTTAATACCGGAACAGCTACATCTTCTGACTGCTTTTCTAACATCATATCCAGCATGGACTCTTCTAAACTGTCTTTTTCTAACTCTTCTTCCGGCTCTTTTGGAAGCTCCTCTTCTACCTCTTCTTTTTCTGGCTCTTTTCGAGGTTCCTCTTCCTCCGGTTCCTTTGGAAGTTCTTCTTTTATTCTACCATCTGCCTGCCCACCAGACATCTCTGTTACTGGCTCCTTTTCAGAAATCATCTCATTTAACAGCTCATCTAACGCTGATTCCTCCGTATTGCCCTGGCTGGTTTCATGTAATAATGCATCCATGGCAGCATTCTCCGATAATGCTTCTGTAAACTCTGGCTCTTTTTCCGGTTCTTCCATAGGTTCTTCTTTTTCTTCCACTTCTTCCGGAGCCTCTATAAGTTCTTCTTTTTCTTCCACCTCTTCCAGATTCCCTAAAAGTTCTTCTTTTTCTGGTACTTCTTCTGGTACTTCTTCTGACTCTTCCATAGGCTCTTCTTCTTTTGAAAGTGTTTCCTTCTCTGACAATTCTTCCGCAACCGGTTCGTCTGCCACACTCTCAGGGTTTTCTTCAAAATCCTCTGTCTCTTCTGCCAAATCCACTGTTGTTTTCTGTTCATTATCAGAAATACTATCCAACAGGGCTTTTAATCCCATATCAATCTCATGATCCGATTCGTTTTCTTCCTCATTCACTGACTCTGTTTGTAATGGCTCTAACTCAGATGAATCAGAAACTTCCTCTTCCATCGGTTCCTCTTTTTCAGAATCCGACATCCCCAACTGGCTTAGCATATCGTCAATAGATAACTGTCCCTCATCTGCTTCTACGCTCTCATCTGCTTCTTCTTCCATCATAGTCTGCAATACATCATCTTTTTCAGACAACTGATTTAACAGATCCTCAACCGACATATCCATTGTATTAACTTCCATATCATCCGGCACAATGAAAGGCTCTCCATCCCCATATAACTCCTGGTCGAGCATTTCATCAATCTGCTCTAACAGATCTTCCGGAGCAATATCGTCATCTTCCTGTATGACAGGATCCTGTTTTGCTTTTTCCACTGTCTTTTTCTTTGCCCTGGCTGTTTTTTCTGCCTTTGCTGTCTTTTCCTCTTTTCCTTCTTCCTTCTTTGGCTCTGCTTTAGCAGCCTTCTTTGGCGGTTCTTTTTGTACAACTGCCTCTTCTTCCACCATTTCGTCTTCATCATACATCTCATTACTATCCGGCATTAATTCATTCATTGCCTGCGTAAAATCTGCTTTGAAATCCTTGAAAAAACTCATATCTTCCTCCAATTCTACACTTATAATACTTCTAATGTCACCATGGCTGGTGTCATAGAATATAATTTGTCGACTTTGTTCTGCAATTCAAATACTTTAAATACTAATACAAAATTCAGTATAACCGATGCTAACAATAAAAGAACTGCCAAAAAAACAATTAATGTCTTTAACCGGTTTACTCTTTTTCTTCTTTTGGTCTGCGCATTACCTGCCTGCTTGCTATCTGCCATGATGTCTTTCCTTTCATCTTCGATTTTGATTTTCAAAACCTTTGCACGACTAGTTTTGATTATATCATAGTTTTCTGTAAAAGGAAATGAGAAAATGAAAACCAAGATAAAAAAGGTTCATACATTGTACCCCAATGCATGAACCTTCCTTTACCCCAAAATATATTATTATGCATTCATCTGAGCTGCAACCTCTGCTGCGAAATCCTCATTCTTCTTTTCCATACCTTCACCTACTTCGAAACGAACGAATTTAGCTATCTTAAGCTCTTTATTAACTGACTCAAGATATTTAGCTACAGTCTGCTTACCATCCTCAGCCTTAACATAAGTCTGATCCATTAAGCTGATTTCTTTCACCTGTTTAGAGATACGTCCCTCTACTAAACCATTGAAAATCTTATTATCAATGATAGTTTCTTTATCAGCCATAGCCAACTCTGCTAAAGCAGTCTTTGCTTCGTTTGATAAGAAGTTTGGTAAGTAGTTCATATTGCTCTTCTTCTCTTCATAAATAGCAATGTCTTCGTCACTCCATACTTTATCATTAACAGCTTTGTCAAGTAATCCCTGTAAAATTGGTTTTGGAAGTGAAAAAGAATCATTTAATGCACTGTCAATTGTAATTTCTCTTAATTTTGCAATCTCATCAGCAGAAATGTCTGCTCTGCTGATGTACTGTGGGTTCATAGCTGCAATTTGCATTGCAACGTTTGTAAGAGCCTCTTTTACACCATCATCATTCGTTCCATCACCAGCTACCAAAACGCCGATACGTCCACCACCATGTAAGTAAGAAACTACAACATCACCAGTAACCTTCTGGAATCTACGGAAAGATAATTTCTCACCGATTGTAGCAGTTTTCTCAATAAGGGCATCTTTTAATCCGTTCTCTTCAAGCAGAGCGTCTACCTCTTCACAATTATCGCCACCAACTAAAGCTGAAGTCAAAGCCTGATCAGCGATTTCTTGTACAAAAGTCTGGAATACTTCATTCTTAGCAACAAAATCTGTCTCAGAATTAACCTCTACAACAACACCCGTCTTAGAATCAGCTGAAATCGCTGCCCTAGTGATACCTTCTGCTGCAATTCTACTAGCTTTCTTCTCTGCCTTAGCAGCACCACTCTTACGAAGAGCATCAACTGCTGCCTGCATATCTCCATCACACTCAGTAAGTGCCTTCTTACAATCCATCATACCAGCACCTGAAATTTCTCTTAACTCCTTTACCATACTTGCTGTAACAGCCATCGTTTTCTTCCTCCATTATTATACTTTTTTAAAAGCCTTAACCAAACTGGTCAAGGCTTTTATTCGACCTATCTAAAACAAAAATGTTCCAAATTACTCAGCTTCCACAGTCTCAGCCTCTGCTACAGCTTCCTCTGACTCTGCATCAACACCCTGATTTGCCTCGATAACTGCATCTGCCATCTTCGCAACAATCAACTTAACTGCACGAATTGCATCATCGTTACCTGGAATGACATAATCTAACTCTTCCGGATCACAGTTTGTATCAGCAATACCTACTAAAGGAATTCCTAAAGAATGAGCCTCTTGAATACAAATTCTCTCCTTACGTGGATCCACAACAAAAATCATATCTGGAGCTCCACCCATCTCTTTGATACCGCCTAAGTTCTTCTGCAACTTATCCATCTGTTTTCTAATATTGATAACCTCTTTCTTTGGAAGAACCTCAAATGTTCCATCTTCTTCCATCTGTTCATACTTCTTCAAGGTTGCAATACGGGTCTCAATGGTCTTCCAGTTTGTAAGCATACCACCTAACCATCTCTCATTTACATAGTACATTCCACATCTCTCAGCCTCTGACTTAACAGAATCCTGAGCCTGCTTTTTCGTACCAACAAATAAAATCTTTCCACCCTCTAAAGCACACTTCTTAATTGCTTCATATGCTTCATCTACCTTACCAACTGACTTCTGTAAATCAATGATGTAGATTCCGTTACGCTCAGTATAAATGTACTCAGCCATCTTAGGGTTCCATCTTCTTGTCTGGTGTCCAAAATGTACACCTGCTTCCAGCAACTGTTTCATTGAAATAACGCTCATAATTTACCTCCTGGTTTTACTTCCAGCAGCTTCCACTTCCAAAAAACAAATCTATAACATGCGTTTCTGATTACAAATCTGCACCCTTTTGGAAATCCACCACTGTGTATTATTTTTTTACCGAGTGGTATTATAGCATAATGCTATAAATACTACAAGGATTTTTTACTTTTTTCAAAGCTTTTTATAGAAAAAGAATTTCCTAATCACTCAAATCTTCTTACAATGGATCCGAAATTGCTTCTGCAATATCCTGATACGACATACCTTTTTTCAAAGTATGTTCTCCTACACGAATTCTGGATGCATAGCCGTTTTCTACAAGATAGGTATCGAAATCTGATGCATTTTCGATCAGTCCAAGTTCCTGAAGCTTCTGGCATACAGGAAAAGAAGATGACCCTCTTTCAATCGTTAATTTGACTGTTTTTTCCTTTTTATCAGATTGTTTTTCTGTCGTATCTTCCTTTTTCTCCGTTGAAGCTTCGGATTTCTTCTCCTCCTGCTCAGATGAATGATTCTCCGTCTTCGCATTCTCCTCCGTTGCTGATATTTTTTCAGAGGCTGTATCTTTGTTTTCTTTTGTTTCTATACTCTCTTCCTCTGAATTTTCCTCCTGTTTCACAGTCTCCGTATTATTTGGAGATGTCTTATCTTTCTTACTATCTTTGTTTTGTTTATCGATTTCAAGCAATTCGCCAACCTTATCTTCCGGCTGCACCATTCCTAACTCTTCTGCCCTGCGGATAACCTCCTCATCCGTCATGTGCTGGTTCGAATTTCCCTGGTATGCAGTTAAACAGATAATTGCCGAAAAAACAATTCCAAAACCTAAACCTCTTAAAAAATATTTAAACTTCATCTTATACTCCCTGGTACAAATCTATTACAAGCTTTACTTCACCTACACCAAGTCCCAACTCCCTGGCAATCGATATGATATTGTGCCCTCTTTCGTGTAATCGTAAAATGGTATCATTTAGATTAACATTTTCCTCAAATTCCTCGTCAAGAGTATCCGTTTGGTCAACCTGCTCAAATACATCTTCATAGTCTGATAAATCCTCCTCTTCAAATGCATTCTCTATCTCCATGTCATACTCCTGACCCAACACATCCGAATTTTCCAAATCCAAACTCAAGTCATCCTGTACAGCATCTTCTAAAGTATCCTTTGCACTGTCAGCAATTCTGGTTTTCTTTTCGTTTACAACAGTTTTTGATGGTTCTATAGCGTTTACTTCCGTATTTACAGGTACTTTTTCAAAAACCTGCACATTCTTAGCTGGCATATCTGCTATCTTTTTCGCTGTAACCTCTTTTTCAACCGGATGATTTTGATTCGCTCTGGCATCTAATTGTTCCTTCATCTGCTTTAATGCTGTAAGCTGGTCAATGGCTGACTGTCTTTTCGGACTTTCGGTTCCCGAAAGAATCTCCTGTCTCTGCTTCCGCTCTACCTGTATCTTCATTACAGAATCCTTTAATTCCTGCTTTGCTTTATCCACAGCTTGTACGGTTTTCATAATTTCTTTCTGCTTATCATCTAACATGCTATATAAAAACATTACTTCTTTATGATTGCGCTCAATTTCATCACAAACCGTAACAGCATAATCACCAAGAGCCATTGTCTTTTCATTTGCCATATTCGCCAATGACTCATTTGTCTCGTATAAAATCTCCTTTGCATGTTCCGCAATTACATCTTCAATCTTACGCTTGATAATTTGTCTTTCTCTTTCTGAAAACTCATAATCACCTTTTACGGTTAATAAATCCGCATTAAAATATTCATCTTTTTTTGAAAAATTCTCCGAAAAAAAATAACTTGCAAATATAAATATAATACCGATTATAATCATTAAACTAACTGGAACTGTCATTTTTATCTCCTATATCTGAATGTTTATTCTAGGCTGCTTGTCACTTCCCATTCTTTCATCTGATGATTCATTCTTCTCCGGCTCATCATCCGATTGCTTCTGCTGCCTTTTTCTTTTCTTAGGTTTTTTATAAGTACCGTTACCTTCCTCTCTCGCATCATACTGAAACTCTGCTAATTGATTCCCATCTTTGCGAATAACTGTTTCACTGTTATGCTTTACCTCTTTCGCAACCTCATTTGCTGCAAAGGTATTCTCATTTACAACTCTCTGATTCTCATGCTGCGGGGTATTTCCTACTGACTCCGTACGAGGCAAAAGCATCTGCATTTCCACTGGACGAATCATACCGCCACCTCCAAAACCTGTTTTAACCAAATATTCCTGTCAAAATCTTCTTACAAAAGACTACACCAAACTCCTTTTTCATCCATATAGGACTAAATTTATGAAATCGTACCTCATACAAATGTTTTATCCAATCGCCTTTTTCCTGCGAACCTGTTTTCTATACTTCCACAAGCAAATAACAGAATCATTAAATTCCTGTACTTACAATATCTGCACCATCAATACGGAACTGGCATCTGCTGCGGATATCCTTAACCGGATACACTCTGTTTGAAATATAAATGTGAACTCCCGGATATATCGTATGATTTACCACGACCTTCCCTTTTGTATTTTCTTCAATCTCTTCTTTGAGAAGTGTATATTCCTCTGAATCTTTTTCTAATTTCTCTCCCAATGACTTTAAAGTCTCACCTAGCTGCTTCGCAAGAACAATCTGGTTTGGTAAAAGTTTTTGTCCCTCTTTCAATTTTTTCTTCAGCGTTTCCAGAGTCTGCTTTTGTTCAATGATTTCCTCTTTTTCTTCTTTGATAATTGCCGTAAGTTCCTTAAACCGTTCCATAACCTCCGGCTTAACGCCTACCTTTAACACGGTGTTCGTATTCATTTTATTACCAAAAACACTGGCTTCTATACGTTTTCCGGCAGAAACATTACCACCAATCAAAAACCCCTTTTTCCCACTGACTATTACCTTTTCTCCAGCAATCAAGTCCGAATGAAGGCTGGACCCTGTATTGATTATACCGGTTGCCTGCACAAAGCAGCTCTCAATAAATTTTGTAATAATATCTTTTCCGGCTTCCAGTTTCCCTTTGCTCATACCCTGAACGCCCTGTTTTAAAACAATGCTGCCACCAGCCTTTAACGTTGCACCCTCAACAACACCATTTACTTGAATATCACCGGTTGCTTCTACATTAAAACCGGCACGGACATTCCCAGTCACAACCACATTACCATTATATTGGATGTCTCCGGTAGAAGCATCTACATCTGCAGGAACCGTGTATGTGTTAGATACAAATACAGTATCACCCTCTAACTTTACATCACCGTCCACTTCCGAATAAATTTTTGTCTGGTCTTCTGAAATCCGTATATTACGGCCATATTTTAAACTCTTCTTATTCACCTTAAACGGTGTCACCGGATTTCCAAATACATCTATACCAGGTTCTCCTGGAACATCCGGTGTCAGTTCTGCCAGTAAATCCCCATTTTTTACACTGGTAAACAAATTAAGCTGATGAAAATCCACTGTTCCATCCTCTAAAAGCTGAGGCTTTGCGGTTGGATTCGTCTGAAAAAAATATTTGATTACCGCATCTTTTCCTTGGACAACGGCTTTTCCTTTTGCAATTGGAATATCACGACAAAACTGTCTCCCTGCCATATAAGCTTTTAATACCTTTTCTGAAATGCCATAGGTCACATTCACAAGGGATAACTCATTCATAATATCCCGTTCCGTCATATATTTCCCATTCAGTGACGGCGGATAAAACCGAATGATTGCCATCATACGATCACTGGTAACCCTTACCTTTGCTGTTTCAGGAACTTCAGAAATCTTTTCTTTTGATACAAAAACAACCGTCTTTTCTGTCACATTATTAATTGCCTTATTAAGTTCTGGAAGATCATATTCACTAATCCCACACTTTTCAATATATTCAGCAAATTCCTGAACTACGACCGGTTTTCCCTTTTCCTTTGCCGGATATATATGTGCATAAACACCGTCTTCCCGAATATCCAACTGAAAAAAACCATTTGTATATTTCATAGTATTCCCCCCATATGCATAACAATTCGTTCCACTCTGTAAAAAACAGACAACTCCAAAAATCCACTCCAATGTACCATCAGCCCATCAAAAGCTCAAAATGGACGCCCAAGTGCTTTTTCATTTTTTCAAGCGCTTTCGAATGAAGCTGCGAAATTCTCGATTCTGACACCTCCAGCACACTGGCAACCTCTTTCAATGTCAACTCCTCATAGTAGTACAATAAAACAACCTTTCGCTCCTTTTCTGTGAGAAGTTCTAATGATTCCATTAAAAGTTTTTTTACTTCTTCCCGGTCAACTGCCTCTTCCGGTTCAATAAATGTATTATTCTTAAATTCTGTTCCACCCGTCTCGGCACCCTGTTCCATAAATTCATCCAGCGATGCAATATTAGAAATATTGGTCATTCCCTCCCAACTCCGATATTCATCCAACGAGATTCCCAGCTCCTTCGCAATATCTTTGTCTTTTAAATTGACACCCTTTTCTTTCTCCAACTTTGCAATCGCGGCTTCCATCTGCTTTTGCTTTTGTCTGACAGATCTCGGTATCCAATCCATTTTTCGAATCTGATCCAGAATGGAACCTCTGATTCTGAGGCTTGCATAGGTTTCAAATTTGATTCCCTTATCAAAATCAAACTTATCGATGGCATCAATCAGACCAAATACTCCATATCCGACTAAATCATCATACTCCACAGTATATCCCAAATACATGTTCAGACGTCCTGCAACAAGCTTCACCAAAGGAACATACTCCAAAATAATCTCTTCCCGAAGTTTTTCGGAACGGTTTTTACTATATTCCTCCCAAAGCTTATTTCTCTTGTTATCGTCCATATTTAACACCCCATACGTATGTTATTCATCGTCTTCATCAAAATCAACTCCGGAAGCTTCCTCTGCATCTTCCATTAATGTTTCTGCATCCATTGCATCTTCCTGTTCCGAATCATCATCTGATTCTGTCTCCTGCTCTTCTTTCTTTTCCATTGCCTTTTGCAGGATTTCAACAATCAGGGTTGCAAGCACATAAAATACAAGAAGAACAATCAATACAATCAACAGGGATGATGTAACATCTCTTCCTGTTTTCATATTCACAATCAATGCAAGCAACCCTGCAAACAGAACAATAAATGCTCTTATATACTGATATTTCATATCATTTCCTCTACAATCAGATTATTTTTTCACTCTTTCCAGCAGAACGGATAATCAAATCCCTCGTTGTCGGATCAAATACAATGGTTCTTCCATAATCAGCACCTGTATCCTCCGCAACAATTCGTATTTTATAATTCGCAAGTGTCTCTTTTACCGACTTTACATTACGGTCCCCAATGCTTCCCATCCCAGAATTACTAAGCACTGTATTACTGCCCATCTGGAACATGGTTGCACCACCAGCAATCTTTGCAATCAACGAACTCTTTCTAACACCTTTTTTTTCTAATTCATGAATTAAATCCTCAATTCCTGTGTCTGCAAATTTTGCACGCTTAGAATTATTAATAATTTCTTTACTGGACGGCAACATGATATGAACCAGTCCACAATATTCATCTGTTAAACTATATAAAACTATACCCACACAAGATCCAAGCCCAATCGTAGTTATCTTATGGGGTTTTCGGCATAACTTATATTCTGCAATACCGACCTTTATTACCTCTTCCATGTCAACACCCGATTCCTAACGCCTCAAACATTCTATCAAGTGACTCATCATCTGCCACAAACATAATAAATCCATCAATGGGACGATTATTATCAACAAACTTTGAATCAATAATCAACGCTTTATCCCCAACCTGTCCTAACACACTAATCGGCAAACTAAGCACAGCTCCTGCCATATCAACACAGATTCCCGGGGGATCTGTCCGAACTTCTAACCCTGTTAATGTGCTGATTGAAGATACATAGGAACTCATTAAAATATTTCCTACTTCTTTTAATGCAGACCTATCCATGTGGTCAAATTCCAGAAAATCTTCGGGATAAGTCTTATTCAACATGACGGAGACCATATTTTTGGCTTCCTCCATCTTCATAATAAATAGCGTCATACCGCTAACTTCTCCGGTAAAGTGCGTGAGCACTGCAGCCACTACCGAATCCGCACCCCCAATCATATCTGCAACCTCATTAAATTCAAGAATCCTAACAACTGGTGTTTCCATCGCCAGGTTTGATTGCAATAACACAGAAAGTGCCGTTGTCGCATTACCCACACCAATATTACCAATTTCTTTTAATACATCTAACTTTATACTTGTTAAATTATCATACGACATTTTAATCACCTACATATTATCTAAATCTTGAATAATTCCCTGAATATTAAGTAACGAAATCAATGTTTCTTTATATTTACCAACGCCAATAAGATTCATTCCCTGCTCATCATGAACCACTTTCTCAATATCATCCTCCTCTAACGTTACAACCTCACGGACTTCATCCACTAATATACCTATTTTTGCATTATTTTCCAATTTGACGATAATAATACGTGTCGCATTTGTAGTTTCTTTCTGTTCAAGCCCAAACTTAAGACGAAGATTCATAACCGGAATAATTTCACCGCGCAGATTAATTACTCCTTCAAAAAAATACTGCGCTTTTGGAACTCTGGTTACTTGCTGCATACGAACAATATTATCAATAAAGGTGATATCAATTCCGTATTGCTCATCGTCAAGCTTCACTACAATATACTGTTTTGCTTCGCTTACAACTGCGTTTTCTTCCATATCAATGCCCCCTTATACCAATGAATTAGAATCTATAATGAGTGCGACCTCACCATCACCAAGAATCGTAGCACCACTAATCATCCTATGAATATTAATATATTTACCAAGTGGTTTGATTACAATTTCCTGTTGTCCTAATAAATTATCGATTACAAGACCGGTCTGCTTGTCTCCTTTTTTAACAATAACAATGATCAGATTCTCTGAATCTTCTTCTTTTGGAGGACAATCTAACATCTCATCTAAACGCACAATTGGAATAACAGTGCCACGAAGATTAATCACTTCTTTTTGCTGAACATACTTAATATCACTAACCAATACATCCTCAATGGTTACGATGGAATTAAGCGGAATCGCATATTTCTCATTACGCACCTCTACCATTAATGCCTGTATGATTGCCAGGGTAAGAGGAAGTCTGATTGTAAATTTTGTTCCTTCCCCAAGCTTTGTACTAACCTCAACGTCACCACCCAAGCCCTCAATCTTATTCTTAACAACGTCTAATCCAACACCACGTCCTGAAACATCGGAAATCTTTTCGGCAGTAGAAAAGGCAGGGCGGAATAACAAATCAATCGCATCCTTTTCATTCATCATTTCTGCCTGTTCCTCTGTGATATGACCTTTTTTAACTGCAGATGCTTTTACTTTTTCAACATCAATACCTGCGCCATCATCCTTAACCTCAATTGTAACATTATTACCATCCTGATAAGCATTCAGCTCAATGGTTCCCACCTGTGGCTTGCCGAGTTTTAATCGTTCAATTGTCGGCTCAAGACCATGGTCGGCTGAATTACGCAGCATATGCATTAAAGGATCTCCAATTTCATCTACAACTGTACGGTCGAGTTCCGTATCTTCACCGGTCATGATCAATTCCATCTCTTTTCCTAATTTTTTGGACAAATCACGAATCATCCGTGGAAAACGATTTACAACACTTTCAATTGGTACCATTCGAACCTTCATAACAGATTCATGCAGATTCGTTGTAATACGCTCTAAGTACTCAATCTGCTCATTAAAACTTTGCATAGAAGTTTTTTCTTCATCCTGATTGCTAACAGATACAAGACCATTCTTTGCAATGATCAGCTCACTGACAAGATTCATTAATACATCCAGCTTATCGAGATCTACACGAACGGAACGGTTTGCAACCGGCTTACCTGCAGTCTTTGCAGCCGCAGGCTTCTTCTTTGCATTGTCTTTCTTTACTTCCTGTTTTTCTTCTTTTTCCTGTACAGAGCTTACCACCTTTGCATCACTTGGTATTGCATATTCTTCGATAACAACTTCTTTAATCTCTGATACATCTTCAATTACTTTTTTTACTTCTTCTAAAGACTTAGATGAAATAATCAGCAATGAAAAATCAAACTCAAATTTTTCATCCTCGATATCCTGTACCGTTGGAACTGACCGGATTACTTCACCAATCTCTTCAAGACCTTTAAATACGAGAAATGCTCTTGCTGCTTTCAAAATACAATTTTCATCTACATAAACAGTAGCACCATATACATTCATATTCTTCGCTTCTGCCTCTGTCATTGCATTTTTCTCAAAATCTGCGATTTTAATATCCAAAAATTTTCGTTTATCCCCATTCGAAGTCTCTGCTGGTTCCTTTGAAGTCTCTGCCGGCTGCTCTGCCTCGCTCGAAGAAGAACTGTTACTTAACTCTAGGCAGGCATTGAGTTGGTTGATTATCTCTTCATTATCATTCTCACCCTCATCAGAAGTCTCTTTAATACAGCCTAAATACTCCTCAATCGCATCTAAACATTTAAACACTACATCAACAAGATCCGGTGTTACGCTCATCTTCCCATCACGGATAGTAGAAAATACATTCTCCATGTCATGCGTCAAACGCTGCATACGCTTAAAGCCCATGGTTCCTGCCATTCCTTTCAAAGAATGAGCTGCACGGAATATTTCGTTTACCGTCTCAATATTGTCAGGTTCTTCTTCCAATACCAATACCTGGTCATTTAAAGTTTGTAAATGTTCTGTTGTTTCATCAATAAAAATTTCAAGATATTGACTTAAATCCATTTTAGTACACCCCCGTCTTCATATTAATTGCTTTGCCAATCTCATCTAGTGGTAGAATCATATCTGCCAAATCATGTTCAACAATTGCTTTTGGCATACCGTAAACAACGCATGTTTCACGATTCTGTGCAATTGTAAAAATATTATGTTTTTCCTTTAAATGTTCAATTCCCGTACACCCATCAGCTCCCATTCCGGTCAACACAGCACATACAATTGCATCGAGCGGACAAGAAAGAATACTATCAAATGTAATATTTGCACAAGGACGCAATCCATTAACCGGAGGCTCTTCCGTCTCACGGATTTGCAGCATTCCCTGCTTATTCTTTATTATCCGCATATGTAGACCACCTCTGGCAATATATACATGCCCCTTTTTAAGAATGTCTCCATCGCATGCTTCACTGACAGATACTTCACTAAGTTCATCTAATCTTTGCGAAAGCGATGCCGTAAATCCTTTTGGCATATGCTGTACTACCACAACCGGTGCATCCAGCTTTTGATCCAACTTGGGAATCACCTGTTGTAATGCTTTCGGACCTCCTGTAGAACTAGCGATGATTACAAGTTTGTTTTCCTTATAATTCTTCATATCATTAACCCACAGCTTTCTTCCTGCAAGCAACAAGCCAAATAGCAATACTTAAATTCAGCGGTTGCTGCGAAAACCAAACACTGTACACCCAGCGGCACAGTATTTAACACTCTCTATTATAACATATTTTACCTTCACATAAGTGCATAGTAACATTTCTGTTTCTCTATTTATGTATTTCCTGATACCTTTAACCTCATTTTACGCTGTATTTCAAAAATTGACCGGATGATTTTTTCCCTTAGTTTGTTATCAAGTTTCCAAAACTTAACTCTCTGGGTATAAATTGATGTGTTATTGAAGTTTCTCTCTGACCGAAGTAACCTTGCATACAGACAAAAAATTTCAACTTCATTTCCCACCGGCATTTCAAATCTTACCTGTATAAAGGAATCCTTTTTTTCCTGGAACGCGGATACAAATCGGATTCCACCGCCGCTTAAATCTAACATCACACCTTTTTTCCATTCCGGATTCACATTTTCTTCTTCGTATATTATTCCCGATTCAATCAACTTCTTCTCTTCATCACCAATCAGACGGTATTCCATTTGCATATTGCATTCCAAACGGTAATATTCCCTTCGCTGAATTTTCTTAAAAACTGTATTCTGCGTAAGTTCCATGTAAAACAACGTACCTTTTTTATATCTGGCACTGACCTCTATCTCACATCGGAACAATCCGGATTTTGTATAAAACGTAGCGAAAAATTTCTGCCCCACTCCTAACGGAACCACGGCACCTTCTTTCATTGGCATGGCTGCCAATATTGCTCCATTTTCAGATTCATCCAATACCTGACTGGCATAAATCGGAGCATGCTTATCCGGATCTGCGGAAAGTCTGGTTTCTATTTTCTCTAAATCAATTTTATCACCAATTGTAATCCTGCTATCCATAGGCTCTTCTCATCCTTTACTTTTTTTATTCTTAATTAAATCCAATAACACCTTAGCAATACCATATTTCTTTGTCTCTTCTTCCGGCATATTTAGCAAAACATTACAGATTGTCTTTAACCGAAGTGCCGGTTCACTGTTTGGTGCAACAATAACAACTGGCTTTTGTTCGAGCACAGCATTTTCCATCCTTTTATCATATGGAATATATCCTAGATATTCCAATTGAATATTCAGAAACTTTGAGACGACAATTCTGATTTTTTCATATATTTCCTGTCCATCCTCATAGCTTTCTACTCTGTTTGTAATAACCTTTATTGCCTTACTATTCCGGTCAAACTCTTTCTTACGATTTACCACCTTCAGCAAAGAATATGCATCTGTAATAGATGTCGGTTCCGGAGTTATCACCAAAATAACCTCTGGTGAGCTTAATACAAATTCAATAACAGAATCCGCAATTCCCGCTCCGGTATCGATAATCACTATATCATAAAGATTATCGAGTTTTACCAATTGGGCAATCAGCTTCTGAAGATTGTTCTTATCAAGATTTCCCATATCCTGTACACCGGATCCACCGGAAATAAATCCAATCCCTGCTGGTCCTTCGGTTATAATATCCTCAATTGACCGATTGCTAAAGATAACATCTGCCAAATCATACTTTGGACGAATTCCCAGCATAACCTCCACATTTGCTAACCCAAAATCTGCATCTAATATAACGACTCTTTTCCCTTGTTTTTGAAACTGCAATGCTAGATTTACGGAAATACTGGTCTTTCCTACACCACCCTTTCCGCTGGTTACCGCAATGACTCTGGCTGTGGTGGCCTGCTCTTTCAATTTTTCTACCTGTTGTCTTAATTTAGCTGCCTGATCCATAGCCATCTCCACCTCCTAGCACCTGTTTGGCGATTACTTGTGGATTCATAATTTCTATATCATCGGGTACATTCTGTCCATAAGAAATATATGCAAGAGGCATACCGGTATCTAACTTGACATTCAATACATTACCAATCGCATCCGTTTCATCCAACTTTGTAAAAATCAAACCATACTCTGATATATCTTCATATAATGAAGTAATTTTTTTCAAATCTTTGTACTTTGTCGTTGCACTAAGCACAAGATAAGTTAGAATATCATACTTTGCAAAAGCCTCAAATAAAGTCTTTAAATCATCCACCTGTTCTTTATTCTTATGGGAACGACCTGCCGTATCCACTAAAATATAGTCATAATCCTTATATTTTGGTAAGTGTTTCTCGACATCCGCTTTCTCGTACACAACCTCCACCGGAATAGATAAAATATTCGCATAGGTTTTAATCTGTTCTACCGCCGCAATCCGATAGGTATCCGCAGTAAAGATTGCAATCTTTTTCTTTTTCTCTAATATAAGCTTAGATGAAAGTTTTGCAATCGTTGTTGTTTTTCCAACCCCTGTTGGTCCCATAAAAAACACAATCTTAGGTTTTTCATCATCCTTTTCATAAGATATCGTCTTTGTCTCTCCTAATTTTAAGATGATTTTCTGATAAACACATGCCAGCATATCATCCAGTGTACGAATGCTTCCCGCACTTGTAATTTCGTCCATAATCTGCTTTGCATATTGATAAGAAACTTCGTTATTGGTAAGCTGCTCAATAATCAAATCAATCGACTTATCCTTAAGACTCGCTTTCTCTGGGATTGCTGCTTTTTCTTCTTTTTCCTCATCCGTTTTCTCGTCTTTATGAACTTCCTTATCCTTCTCTGATTTATTGCTTTCTTCTCTTTTTTGCGATTCTAGCTGCTGCTCTAAAAGCATAGCAAGGCTGTTAAGTTTCTTTTCTAACTCCTTCGCCTCTTTGGATTCCTCTGACTCAATCTTTCGTTCCGGGTGCAGCTTTTCATCAATCTGTGCATTAAATTTTGATGACGTTTTTCCCTCATCGTTCTTCTTTTCCGTCTGTCTTTCTCTGTCTGCAGCCTCATCAACAGCTGCTGTGACCTCCACTTTTGTCTTTCGGAATATACTGAAGATTCCCTTTGGTTTAATCGTTTTAATATTCATGACAATGGCATCTTTTCCAAGATCATCCTTTGCTAACATAATTGCCTCTGTCTCTGAATTTGCTTGAAATTTTTTAATTATCATTTATTGTCACCACCCCAATTGATTGTAATTCTACATCCGATTCAATCTCATTATATGATATTACTATTAAATCCTTAAAATACTCACATGTCAACTTTTTAAAATACATTCTCACAATCGGAGACGTAATAATAATTGGTGCTTTTCCCTGATTCTCTAATTTCTTAAGCTCCGTCTCCACAGAATTTAATATCTTTTTCGTCTTAGCAGGATCTAAGGTAATATATGCACCCTGCTCTGTCTGTTTAATGGAATTCATGATATCCTGCTCTATCTGAGGATCTAATGTAACAACCGTTGTCATTTCACTGTCCGCAAAATAGGTATTTGAAATCGCTCTTTTCAAACGCTGTCTTACATATTCCGTCAACACATCCGTATCTCTGGTGGTTGCCGCATAATCTGCCAATGTTTCAAAAATTGTCACTAAATCTCTGATCGATATTCCTTCACCTAAAAGATTCTGTAATACTTTTTGTATTTCACCAACACCTAACAGCTTTGGAACAAGCTCATCGATAAGCGTTGTATTTGTCTCTCTTACATTATTAATAAGATTTTGCACATCCTGACGGGTAAGCAGTTCATCCAAATGGCTCTTGATTATCTCTGTCAAATGTGTTGCTATGATTGACGGCGGATCCACAACCGTATATCCCATTGACTCTGCACGTTCTCTCTGTGCTTCTGTAATCCAGATTGCCGGTAAATGAAAGGACGGTTCAAACGTTGGAATTCCTGTGATTTCCTCTTCTACATATCCCGGGTTCATGGCCATATAATGGTCAAATAAAATCTCACCTTCACTGATCTGGATTCCTTTTATCTTAATAATATACTGATTTGGATTAAGCTGAATATTATCCCTGAGGCGGATAATCGGTACAACTGCACCTAATTCTAATGCAATCTGTCTTCTAATCATTACAACACGGTCAAGTAAATCTCCACCTTGATTCACATCTGCAAGAGGGATAATACCATAACCAAATTCCAGCTCAATTGGGTCAACCTGTAATAAAGCATTGACATTTTCATGCCGTCTGATTTCATCTGCCTGAATTTCTTCCTCCTGCACTTCTTCCTCAATCGCTTCAATTTCCTGCGTATGCCCAATCATTCTTCCCAAAACAATCATGGCAAGCCCCATACCAACATAGACTAAGATTCTTCCCTCTGAACGAAGCGGTGTGAAAATACCCAGAAAGCAAAGGGTTCCTCCAACCATATAAAGAACCTTCGGAATGTGGAACAATTGCCCGATCATAATCGTTCCGATATTATTTTCCTTCGCCGCCTTTGTCACCAAAATACCGGTTGCAAGAGAAATCAGCATAGACGGAATCTGCGAAACAAGTCCATCACCAATAGTCAAAATCGTATATCTCTGTACAGCCTCGCTGATTGACAGACCCTGCATCATGACACCTGTTATAATACCACCCACAAGGTTAATCGCTGTGATAACAAGACCTGCCGTTGCATCTCCCTTTACGTATTTCGTAGCACCATCCATGGAGCCAAAAAAAGCAGATTCCTGCTGGATTTTCTCTCTTCGCTCCATTGCCTCTTTATCGGTAATCGCCCCCGTATTCAAATCCGCATCAATCGCCATCTGTTTACCAGGCATGGCATCCAATGTAAAACGTGCTGTTACCTCAGATACACGTTCTGAACCTTTATTGATAACGATCATCTGTACAATAACCAATACAATAAAGATAATAGCACCGATGACCAGACTACCACCTCCAACGAAGTTACCAAAAGTCTGTACAACCACACCTGGATTACCTGATTGTAAAATCAAACGGGTGGACGATACATTAAGTGAAATCCTAAAAATAGTGGTAAAGAGCAAAATCGTTGGAAAACTTGACATATTAAGGGTTTCTTCTGTATAGAGACAATTAAACAAAATCACCAATGCAACCATAAGGTTAAATGTAATCAATATATCCAACAGCACGTTTGGAATCGGAATAATGAAAAAGATAATTGCAGCTAATAAATATAGGCCAACAAATAAATCTGATTTCTGCATTCTTTTTCACACCTCCTAATCTTCTGCATTATATTCATCAGCTTACACGATTATGAAGCTGATATACATAAGCTAACACTTCTGCTACTGCCTGATATAATTCAGGTGGTATTTCACTTCCTAAATCCACATTATAGTAAAGCATTCGGGCAAGGGGTTTGTTCTCAACAATATCTACCTTACTTTCCTTTGCAATTTCTTTAATCCTTCCTGCCAAAAAATCGGCACCCTTTGCAACCACAATTGGAGCCTGCCCCTGACCGGACTTATAAGAAAGAGCTACAGCAAAATGTGTCGGATTGGTGATTACCACATCCGCTTCCGGAATAGCTGCCATCATTCTTCGCATGGAAGCCTGCTGCATCCGCTGTCTTTGCTGTCCTTTAACCTTTGGATCTCCTTCCTGGTTTTTAAACTCATCCTTTACTTCCTGTTTTGTCATTTTATTATCTTCTTTGAATTTCCACCGTTGAAACTTGAGATCCGCAGCCGAAATCACAACAAATAAAATTATGACCTTTGTGAGTAATTCCAGAATAACATCATACATCAACAATATTCCCTGTGTCAAAGAAACATCATACAATAGATATATATCGTTTATATGCTCTGAAAAAACATTATATGCAATATAACCTATTACCAAAACCTTGACAATTGATTTTAGAAGCTCCATTAATGTGTTAAGGGAAAACATTCGTTTAACACCATTAATCGGATTCATTTTACTAAACTTCGGTTCCAATGGCTTTTTGGTTATCTGAAACTTAAACTGCAATGAATTACTAAAAAAGGCCACAATAAACCCTGTCAGTAAGAATGGAATAATTATAATTGACAAACTGATAAGCGCACTTACTAACAATGCGGAAAAACCCCTGACATCCACCCCTTCTGAAACATAATGTGGAATTATTTCGTAATAATCCGAAAATGTAGAAATCAAGTGGTTACCAACAAATCCCATTGCATATTTCAGGCAGACAAACAACACAAGCAATGTCGCTGCAGTAGGGATTTCCCTGCTCCGTGCAACATTACCCTCTTTTCTGACATCAGCCAATCTTTTGGAAGTTGCATCTTCTGTTTTCTCACCACCCGGTCCTTCTTTTGCAAACATCTGCAAATCAAGGGGTAACAATATCCTGTATTCGTAATTCAAAGAATCACCTCAATCTATATTGCGGCATATAAAAGGCCTTCATAACCTGATATACGATATTCTGCATTTCAGTATATACAAAATCTACAATACCAGGAGTGAACTCTATTATAATCATTAACACAGCAAAACCACAGAGAATTTTTAACTGGATACCAACAACAAACATGTTCATCTGCGGTGCAGTTTTTGCCAAAATCCCCAATACCATATTAAGCAGCATAATCGCAATTAAAATTGGTAAACTGATTCTTAGGGCAATCACAAAATAATCTGTCATATAGGAAATCATTGTATCATACACCGTCCCAGAATCAATGGTAACATTCCCCAATGGAATCAATTCAAAGGAATCAGACAATGCTGACAAAATAAAATAATGCATATCAGAAATTAACATCATGACCATCACCAGCATACTGTAAAATTCTGCAGTAATTGTTGTTTGTGTATTAAACGTCTGGTCAAAATTAGATACCATGGAAAAACCCATCTCACGATCAATAAACTGACCAGCCATACTAATAATTGACAGGGTTATATTTGCCAAGAATCCCAATGTCACACCGACAACCAGTTCTTTTATAAGTATGACAGTATATCCTAAAAATGTAGTGTAGGGAAGCGGTGTATATGGATGGGCTGTAACAATTACCATGCTAACTGCCAATCCTAAAAAAATTCTTACCCTTCTTGTCACAGTTAAACTATTACCAAAAATGGGAGCAAATGCCATTACCCCCATTACTCTGGCAACAACTGCCAGAAAATATTCCAAATGATAGATTGAAAAAGATTGCTCAATCATAATCTACCCCACATAAAACGAGAAGTTTTCAAACAGGCGTTGCATAAAAGACACAATATTATTCATAATCCAACCACCACACAAAATAAGTGTTATGAATATGCTTAATATCTTAGGCACAAACGTTAATGTCTGTTCCTGAATGGACGTAACTGTCTGAAAAATACTGATGGTCAAACCCACTAGCAGGGATACAAGCAAAAGCGGTGCGGAACATTTAATGATCAGCCATAAAGCCTCCCTTGCAATATCAATTACAACATCTGTACTCATTCTTTCACTTCCAATCTAATCTCTCTATCGTCAGTAACGAAAACTTTCAACCACTTGCCCTATCACTAAATTCCATCCATCTGCCATAATAAATAATAAAATCTTAAACGGCATGGAAATGGTAGTTGGTGGCAGCATCATCATACCCATAGCCATCAAAGTAGATGCCACAACCATATCAATAATGATAAACGGTATATAAATCAAAAATCCAATAATGAAGGATTTGCGAAGCTCACTCATTATAAATGCCGGTATTAAGACAGAATTTGGAACATCTGTCAACTCCTGCACATCATCAATACGAGCCATATCCAGGAAAAAATTAATATCCTTCGTATCCTCCATATTGCTAAACATAAAGTCACGTAATGGTTCCATACATGCCTTAAGCCCCTCTTCCTGCGTGATTTCACCATTTGTAAGTGGCTGTATTGCCTCCTCATTAATCCGGTTAAGGGTCGGTGTCATAATAAAAAGGGTTAAAAACAACGCTAGCCCAACCAATACATTATTCGGTGGCGCCGACTGCGTACCTAGTGCAGTTCTAAGAAAATGCAGGACTACAATAATACGTGTAAACGACGTCATCATCACAACGATCGATGGAGCTAGGGAAATTACGGTAATCACTAAAAGCATTTGAAGTGTACCGGCAAGAGTTCCCTCGTCATTACTTGTATCAACCGTCACTCCTAATGTAAAGGGGACATCATTTTCCAAATCTGTAATTGCCTCACGATCATTTCCTGTCAGATTGTCTGTGCCTGTAGCATTTACCTGATACCCAATACAAAGCACTGAAAAAATGATGGCATATGCAATCAGAAATTTCTTCAAATGAAAATGCTTTTTTATTCGATTATTAATTTGATTTCTCTTTTTTTTCATGTTTTATTTTTTCCAGTATATCCT
>CAMWYJ010000010.1 GCA_947178445.1 uncultured Clostridium sp. | reverse complement strand
ATCTGCATCCGGCATATAGAGTTTATTTTTATAGATTTCCTCCGCATCAAAATTATCATAGTTGATTGTTATATCACCGATGGAACGGGTATAAGTAGTAAAGGTTATGTTAAGCTGGTTCAATATTTTGATTGCTACAGCACCCGCAGCCACCCGGGCAGTGGTTTCACGGCCAGAAGAGCGTCCACCTCCCCGGTAATCCCTGAAACCGTATTTTGCATCAAAGGTATAGTCTGCATGTCCAGGACGGTAGTAGGAAGCAATTTCACTATAGTCCCGCGATTGCTGGGTTTTGTTATATACAATCATTGAAATTGGAGTTCCTGTTGTCCTTCCTTCAAAAACGCCGGATAGAATTTCCACTGTGTCATCCTCGTTACGTGGGGTTGCATATATAGATTGCCCTGGTTTCCGTCTGTTTAAAAAGGGCTGAATATCACTTTCATTTAATTCTAAGCCAGCGGGGCAGCCGTCAATTACAACACCGATTGCCTTTCCATGGGATTCTCCCCAGGTTGAAATTCGAAAAATGGTTCCAAAGCATGAGCCTGCCATAATGTCCTCCTTGTAGAAAATATAGTGATTATATAGGTGTAGGAATACACCGTATTCTGATATATATTATAATTTATTACATATGACAAAATAATAGCACGCAGGATAGATTTTGACAATCATAAATATATTTGATACAGTTTATACCAAAGGTAGATGTAAGTCTTAGTATTTTTCCCTGACTGCTTGCTTTTTTTTAATACCTGCGATATAATATTTAAGATTGTTCAAATCTATATAAAGCAGGTGGAACGTGTGATAAAAAGTATGACAGGATTCGGACGCAGTGAGAGCGTTACGAAGGAGCGTAAGATCGTAATTGAGATGAAGTCAGTGAATCACAGATATTGTGATATGAATATTAAAATGCCAAAAAAGTTTAATTTCTTTGAGGCTGGAATCCGCAATAACCTAAAAAAGTATATTGGAAGAGGTAAGGTGGATATTTTTATTACTTATGAGGATTTTTCGGAGAATAAGTCCTGTGTGAAGTATCATCCAGAGATTGCGGCAGAGTATGTAAAATATTTAAGACAGATGGCAGAGCAGTTTGAATTGCGCAATGATTTATCACCAGTATCGTTAGGAAGGTTCCCGGATGTTTTGACATTAGAGGAACAGGCAGAGGATGAGGATGAGCTCTGGAAGGAAGTTGAGGCGGTTTTAGATGATGCAGCCATTAAATTCGTGGAGTCTAGGACAAAAGAGGGAGAAGCATTGAAGAATGATCTGATTGAAAAGCTTGACGGCATGCTTTCGATGGTGGATTATATTGAGAATACCTCTCCTGCTCTGGTTGATTCTTATAAAGAAAAGCTTGAGATGAAGGTTAAGGAGTTATTGGGCAGTACTGCGATTGATGAGAACCGGATTGCGGCGGAAGTTGTGATTTATGCAGATAAGATTTGTGTTGACGAAGAAACGGTAAGACTCCGTAGCCATATTGAGAATACAAAAGCGATTCTTACAGAAGGTGGAAATGTGGGACGTAAGCTTGATTTTATTGCCCAGGAGATGAACCGGGAGGCAAATACGATTTTGTCGAAGGCGAATTCTTTAGAGATTTCCAATAAAGCCATTGATTTGAAGACGGAAATTGAGAAGGTAAGAGAGCAGATATAGAATATTGAATAGAGGGTGAGACATATGAATAAAAAGGGCGTGTTAATTGTCATTTCCGGATTTTCCGGAGTGGGCAAGGGAACAGTCGTGAAGAAACTAATTGAAAAATATCAGTATAGCTTGTCCATTTCTGCTACCACGAGAGCACCAAGACCAGGAGAGGAAGATGGCAAAGATTACTATTTCAAGAGTGTGGATGAATTCCGTAATCTGATTGATTATAACGGTTTTATTGAGTGGGCACAGTATGTTGAGAATTATTATGGTACACCGAGAAAATTTGTAGAAGATGAGATTGATAAAGGGCACAATGTGATTTTAGAGATTGAAGTACAGGGTGCGATGCGTATCAAGGAACAATATCCGGATGCTGTGTTAATCTTTTTAACTGCCCCGGATGCACAAAGCTTAAAAAGTCGTTTAGAGGGCAGGGGTACAGAGGAGGCAAAGGTGATTGCAAAACGCCTGAAGCGCGCCTATGAAGAAACGGAAGATATGCCATATTATGATTATCTGGTTGTCAATGATGATTTAGAGACCTGTGTGGAACATGTGAATGCAGTGATTGTCGCAGAGAGCTTTAAAACATCCAATAATAAAGAATATATTGAAAAAACACAGAATGAATTATTAGAGATTCGAAAGGAGATTATGTTATGATTCACCCATCTTATACAGATTTAATGGAGGTAGTTAACAGTGATGTAGAGCAGGGAGAACAACCAGTTGTCCAGAGCCGTTATTCTATCGTGTTAGCAACAGCAAAAAGAGCAAGACAGATTATTGCAGGTGAGGAACCATTGGTGAAGAAAGATGGTCAGAAGCCTTTATCTGCTGCAGTTGATGAACTTTACGAAGGCAAGGTTAAGATTGTCGGGGACGAGGAAGAAGAATAGGAAGAGCAAAGGCTGTGACAAAATTGTGACAGCCTTTTTTCGCTTTATATTCTTGCATAAAGAAGGAATCCACTATGTTCTATTAAAAAGGAGGTCTTGTTTTGAAGTTAGCAGATTTGCTTGGAAGCATGGAATATGAGTTAATACAGGGAAGTCTGGATACAGAGGTATTCGATGTAACAAATGACTCCCGCAAGGTGCAGGAAGGTTTTTTGTTTTTCTGTATTACCGGCGCTGTGTTTGACGGACATAATTTTGTAGATGATGTAGCAAAGAAGGGTGCTGCAGTCCTGATTGTAGAGAAGGATGTTTTGGTATCGGATAATGCGGTAACCGTAATAAAGGTTTGCAGTACACGCTATGCGATGGGGATAATCTGTTCGGCTTTTTACGGAAACCCATCTGAAAAACTGACTGTAATCGGAATTACCGGCACAAAAGGAAAAACCACCACAACCTATATGATTAGAGCAATGCTTGAAGCAGCAGGCCACAAAACGGGTTTAATTGGAACGATTGAAACGATTATCGGAAATCAGGTAACACCGGCAAGCAACACAACACCGGAATCTATTGTCATGCAAAGGTCCCTTAAGGAAATGGTGGACGCAGGTCTTGACAGTGTTGTTATGGAAGTTTCTTCCCAGGGACTGATGTTAGACCGTGTGGCAGGAATTTCTTTTGATTACGGCATTTTTACAAATCTTTCAGAAGATCATATTGGTCCCAATGAGCACAAGGATTTTGCTGAATATTTAGGCTGGAAAGCAAAGCTCTTTACATTGTGTAAGACAGGTATTTTTAATGTGGATGATACCTACTGTGAAGAAATTTTAAAAGGGCATACCTGTGAGGTCATAACGTATGGCATGAAGCAGGACGCTGACTATCGTGCGGAGCATTTAGAACTGTTTAAAAAAGATGGATGCCTTGGCATTACTTATGATTTAAAGGGAAAATATGAGGAGCATGTTTTAGTAAGTCTTCCGGGGGATTTTTCCGTACATAATTCTTTGTCTGCGATAGCAGTTGCAAAAGAAATGGGCGTTCCGATGGAGAAGATTTTAGATATTTTAACAGATATCCATGTAAAGGGAAGAGTGGAGCTTATTAACATTTCAGATGCATTTACCATTTTGATTGATTATGCACATAATGCCATGAGCCTGAAAAGTATTCTGACTACCCTGTGGGCATATCAGCCGACACGTCTTATCTCATTATTTGGCTGCGGAGGAAACCGCTCGAAGACACGCCGGTTTGAGATGGGGGAGGTGTCTGGTGAGCTTGCCGACCTTACAATCATTACTTCGGATAATCCAAGAGATGAAGAGCCGCAGGCGATTATCGATGATATTAAGACCGGAATTGCAAAGACTGATGGAAAATTTGAAGAAATTATTGACCGCAAGGAGGCCATTCGTTTTGCAATCATGAATGCGAGACAGGGAGATGTGATTGTCCTTGCAGGAAAGGGACATGAGGATTATCAGGAAATCAAGGGCAAAAAGTACCATATGGATGAACGGGATTTGATCCGGGAAATTTTGGAGGAAGAGGATGTCACCCAAATATGCGGATATAATAATCGATATTTCACATGAAGCCATTGACCGCACCTTTCAGTATAAAGTACCGAAACGGCTTTGTGAACAGGTTCGGATAGGCACACAGGTGTCTATCCCTTTTGGTCGTGGGAATCATCTGAGAAGCGGATATGTGGTGTCTTTTTCCCAAAAGTCTCTTTTGGATGAGAACATGATCAAAGAAATTGCAGATGTGAGGGAAGGTACTGTTGATATGGAGGGCTCTTTGATAGAGCTTGCAGCCTATATCAAGGAACAGTATGGCTCCACAATGATCAATGCCTTAAAAACAGTCATGCCTATTAAGGAAAAGGTGAAAGGGCTGGTCCGCAAAGAGGTGAGACTGCTGGTCTCTAAGGAAGAGGCGTCAAAAAAGCTTTCTCTATATCAGAAAAAGAATGCAAAGGCGAAGGTACGGCTTTTGACAGAGCTTATGGATACATCAGTCATCCCATATAATTTGGTGACGGGAAAGCTTAATATTTCGGCGTCCACCCTGACCGCTTTAAAGAAAGAGCGGGTTATTGCAGTAGAGGAAGAGGGATATTACCGGGATGTGCTGGAAAATGAAAAAATACCTGAAGATGGGTTTCCCAGGCAGGATTTTGTATACCCAAACACACAGCAGCAGGCGGTAATTGACCGTGTGACAGCGGATTTTAACAAAGGTGTGACGGATACATATCTGCTAAAGGGTGTAACCGGAAGCGGTAAGACCTTAGTTTATATAGAAATTATTGACCGATTAGTGAAACAGGGAAAAGAGGCAATTGTTTTAATTCCGGAGATTGCTTTGACCTACCAGACAGTGAAGCGGTTCCGGCAGCGGTTTGGAAGCCGTGTAACGATTATGAATTCCAGACTCAGCAAGGGAGAACGGTATGACCAGTTTGAAAAAGCAAAAAATGGAGAAGTGTCTGTAATCATCGGTCCGCGTTCTGCTCTGTTTACTCCGTTCCGGAATCTGGGGCTTATCGTGATTGATGAAGAGCATGAAGCAAGTTATAAGAGTGAATATCCACCGAAATACCATGCGAGAGAGGTAGCGATTAAACGGGCACAGATGGCGAAAGCCAGTGTGCTGCTAGGTTCTGCAACTCCGTCTGTGGAATCCTATTATCATGCGGTAAATGGAGATTATACCCTGTTAACATTAGATAAGCGGGCAAATGAAAATGCTGCATTGGCAAAGGTTTCCGTAGTTGATTTGAGGCAGGAGTTAAAAAATGGAAACAGAAGTATATTCAGTAATCGGTTGAAGGAGCTGATGAGAGAACGACTTTTGAAAAAGGAACAGATCATGCTTTTTATCAACCGGCGTGGCTTTGCGGGATTTATCTCCTGCAGATCCTGCGGACATGTGATAAAATGCCCCCATTGTGATGTGTCACTGACAGAGCATTACAAGGGTACAGTGAAGGAAAAGCTGGTGTGCCATTATTGTGGCTATGAGCAAAAACGTCCATCGAACTGTCCGGAGTGTGGCTCACCGTATATTGCGGGTTTTGGAATTGGAACACAAAAGGTAGAGGAAATGGTCTATAAAGAATTTCCGGAGGCAAAGGTGCTCCGGATGGATATGGATACAACCCGGAATAAAAATGCCCACGAGGAGATTTTAAGCCGTTTTGCAAATGGGGAAGCGGATGTGCTTGTGGGAACCCAGATGATTGTAAAAGGGCATGACTTTTCCAATGTAACGTTGGTCGGTGTGATTGCAGCGGATCTGACCTTGTTTGATAACGATTATAAATCGGCAGAACGTACCTTTGATCTGCTGACCCAGGCGGCAGGTCGTGCAGGTCGTGGCAGTCTTTTAGGAGAGGTAGTAATTCAGACTTATGATCCGGAACATTATTGCATTGAGGCTGCGGCAAAGCAGGACTATGAGGCGTTTTACAGAGAGGAAAAGGCTTACCGGAGTCTGTTAAAATATCCGCCTTTTTGCCATGTGCTATCTGTTTTTATGGAGTATGACCAATATGAAGAGCTGGTAAGGCTTACGGGTATTTTCGTGGAACGGCTGGGAGAAATAATCTGCCAAAAACAGATCATAACGGTTGGACCGGCGGATGCGACCATTGTAAAAATAAGTGACCGTTACAGAAGGGTTGTATATTTTAAGCATGTTCAGTATAATACACTAGTGGAATTGAAAAATGTGGCAGAACAGGTGATAGAAAAAGATGCAGTCTTTAAAGATTGTTTTATTACGTTCGATTTTAATCCGGTGCATGGATATTAAAAATGGATGGAATACTATATTAATGGAAAGATGAGGAAAAAGAAATGGCACTTAGACAGATTCGTTATGATGGAGATGATGTACTTAGGAAAACCTGTAAAGAGGTCAAAGAAATGAATGAAAGAACACAGATATTGATTGATGACATGTTTGAGACGATGTATGCGGCAAACGGAGTTGGTCTTGCGGCACCACAGGTCGGCATTTTAAAGCGCATTGTTGTAATTGATGTTGACTATGAGACACCGCTTGTTTTGATTAATCCGGTTATCGTAGAGCGTGACGGGGAACAGACCGGTGATGAGGGCTGTCTGAGCCTGCCAGGGATGGTGGCAACCGTGACAAGGCCAAATCATGTCATTTGCCATTGCCTGAATGAAAAAATGGAAGAGATTGAGATTGAGGGTGAGGGATTGCTTGCAAGGGCAATCTGCCATGAGCTTGATCATTTAGAAGGTATTTTATATAAGGATGTTGCAGAAGGTCCGCTTCACATGGTGGAAAATGATAGTGAAGAAGAGTGACAGGGATATTAATATTTTGCAGCAGGTGGATTTCTTATACTTTGGTGCAGGAAGATTTGCAATTTGGGCAGGAATAGATATGGAAAGGCAGGAAGATAGATGAAAATTGTATATATGGGGACACCGGATTTTGCGGTGAATACGTTAGAAGCTATTGTAAAATCAGGGCACGAGGTGATGCTTGTGGTAACCCAGCCGGATAAAGCAAAGGGAAGAAGCAAAAAATTAGTTTATACACCTGTGAAGGAAAAAGCATTAGAGTATGGATTATCGGTAGCCCAGCCAGAAAAGGTACGGGAAGAGAGCTTTGTCAAGGAGCTTGAAGCGCTTGCTCCAGATGTGATCGTGGTGGTGGCATTTGGACAGATTCTTTCGGAGCGTATTTTAAATATTCCGAAGTATGGCTGTATCAATGTGCATGCATCCCTGCTGCCTGCATACCGGGGGGCAGCACCAATCCAGTGGGCTGTCATTGACGGTTTAAAGGAGACGGGAGTAACTACCATGTATATGGAAAAGGGCATAGATACCGGTGATATCATCTGTCAGAGCCGTATTACATTGGATAAAGAAGAGACGGGTGGTTCCTTATTTGAGCGTTTAGCGTGTGAAGGAGCTTCTTTGCTGGTTACCACATTAGAGCAGCTAGAAAAAGGGACTGCAGTGAGGAAAAAGCAGGATGACAGTAAGAGCAGCCATGCCAAAATGCTTACGAAGGAAATGGGCAGACTGGATTTTTCAAAGGATGCAGCTACATTAGAGCGGCTGATCCGCGGACTTAATCCATGGCCGAGTGCATATACTTCCATAAATGGCAAAAATCTAAAAATCTTCAAGGCAGAGGTGCTTTTAGAGGAAACACTTTCCGGTTTAAAGGAGCCTGGAACGATTCTTGATGTGGATAAAAAAAGTTTTACAATACGTTGCAAAAACGGTGCATTGCGTGTGTTAAATCTGCAGCTTGAGGGTAAGAAGAGAATGGATACATCTGCATTTTTGCTTGGATATGAGGTGAAGGTGGGTACAAAACTTGGAGAATAGATAATGGAAGAGAAAGAAAATACAAGGCTTCTGGTTTTAGAAACTTTATTAGAAGTAGAAAAGAGGAATATTTTTGTCAAGGATGCATTACATAAGCAGTTGTTTCAAAAACAGTTTTTGAGTAAACAGGAGCGGGCATTTATCAGCCGCATGGTAGAGGGGGTAACGGAATATCAGATACGCCTTGATTATGTGATTGATATCTTTAGCAAAACAAAGGTGGAAAAATGTAAGTCGGTAATCCGTTGTGTATTAAGGATGGGTGTCTACCAGATGCTTTATATGGATGGTGTACCGGACGAGACTGCATGCGATGAATGCGTGAAACTCGCAAAGAAAAAAGGGTTTTATAATTTGGCTGGCTTTGTAAATGGTGTGCTTAGAAATGTGGCAAGGAATAAGGAGACAATCGAATATCCCAAAAGAGAAGATGACTTTTTGAGATATTTATCTATTACGTATTCCATGCCTGTATGGCTTGTGAAAGAGATGGTTGACTGGTATGGTGGCAAGGCAGCAGAGAATATGCTAGAGGCTTTTGTAATGCCAGCAGATTTAACCATTCGCATAAATGAGAACAAAATATTAAAAGAAGCGCTTAAAGCAAAATTATCTGAAAAACAAATCGTGGTAAGGGAAGGAAATTATGTGGAAGAGGCGCTTCATTTAGAGCATATTAATTATGTAAAACGGCTTCCGGGATTTAAGGAAGGGGAATTTTTTATACAGGATGAAAGCTCTATGCTGCTTTATCATTTATCGGGAGCAGAAACATTTTGTAAAAGTGTCTGGAAAAAAGACCAGCGGATTCATATTTTGGAGCTTTGTGCAGCGCCTGGTGGAAAATGTACACATTTTGCCGAAAAGCTTGGTGATAGGGCACAGATTGTGGCAAGGGATTTGACAAAAAGTAAGGTTTCCTTCATTGATGAGAATATTGCAAGGTTAGGTCTTCATAACATAGAAACAGATGTGAAGGATGCACTTATATTTGATGAGGGTATGCGGGAATGGGCAGATGTGGTAATTGCGGATTTGCCTTGTTCCGGTCTTGGTATCATTGCAAAAAAGAATGATATTAAGTATCATATTTCGAAAGAACAGTTAATAGAGCTTTCTAATTTACAGCGGACGATATTAACCAATGCTTCCGCTTATGTCAAACCCGGGGGGATTTTACTCTACAGTACATGTACGATTAATCCAGAGGAGAATATAGAAAATGCAAAATGGTTTTTGGAACATTTTGATTTTTTGGAAGAACCGGTAAAGGAGCTGTTGCCAGAAAAATTGAGAGACAGCGTACAGGGAAAAAATATGGTGCAGTTACTCCCTGGTATACACAAATGTGATGGTTTTTTTATTGCAAAATTCAGAAAAAAATAGAATGGAAAAGACTTGGCTGTTATAGAATTGTTTGAAATGGCTCCAAATAATGATTGTGTGCAAATCGGGAAAAATGAAGGATAAGGATAGAGAGATAATGGATATAAAATCAATGACACTTAATGAGCTTACGGATGCAGTGATCAAAAGAGGGTATCCGAAATTCCGTGCAAAGCAGATTTATGACTGGTGTCATGTGAAGCTTTGCAGGAATGTAGAAGAAATGATAAATCTGCCGAAGGATATCAGACAGTGGGTTGCAGAGAATTTTATATCACTGGAGATATTGGAACGGTTAGAGTCTAAAGTGGATGGAACAAATAAGTTTGTGTTCCGGTTAGAGGATGGGAATGTGATTGAAAGTGTATTTATGCCGTATAAGCATGGGAATTCCGTCTGTATTTCTTCTCAGGCAGGCTGCCGCATGGGTTGCAAATTCTGTGCGTCTACGTTGATGGGGCTTTCCAGGAATCTTACACCTTCTGAAATGCTTGACCAGATTTACGCCATTTCAAGAGTTACCGGTGAGCGGGTTTCCCATGTAGTGGTAATGGGGACGGGAGAACCGCTTGATAACTATGAGCATTTGCTGCGTTTTCTGCTGCTGATTACCAATGAGGATGGTCTTAATATCAGCCAGAGAAATATTACGGTATCAAGCTGCGGGATTGTGCCTCAGATTTACAGGCTTGCAGACGAAAAGCTGGCGGTTACGTTTGCGGTTTCTCTCCATGCACCGAATGATGAGAAGAGAAGAGCCCTTATGCCAATTGCAAATAAATATAGCATTGAAGAGTTGATGGAAGCCTGCAGATATTATTTTAAAACAACTGGCAGAAGAATCACGTTTGAATATTCCTTAGTGGCTGGTGAAAATGACACAAAAGAGGATGCAAAGCAATTGGCTTCCCTGCTTTTGGGATTTCCCTGTCATGTGAATCTGATACCGGTAAATCCTATTAAGGAACGGAATTATAAACGTGCAGATCAAAATTCTATACAAAAATTCAAAGTTTTGCTTGAAAAAAATGCAATAAATGTTACTATTAGAAGAGGTATGGGCAAAGATATTGATGCCGCTTGCGGACAATTGCGGAAAGCCTACATGGAAAATCAAGTATAAAAGATACTATTTTTTCGTGCAGATAATATGGATAGAGCGCACATAGGAAGGGAGGAGAAAAATGATATCCTACGGAAAAACAGATATTGGAATGATTAGAAGCGTGAACCAGGATAGCATCTTCTTTTCCGATAAGCGTATTGGTAATTTGCCTAATTTGTATATTGTGGCAGATGGCATGGGTGGACATAAGGCTGGTGACTATGCCTCGGCCCATGCAGTAGAATGGTTTGTAGAATATGTCAAAAACTGTCAGTATCAAAATCCAATCACGATATTAAAGACAGGAATTGCAAAGATAAATGATATGTTATTAGAACAATCGGCAGCTCATGAAGAGCTGAAAGGAATGGGAACTACTTTCGTAACAGCGGTTTTGTTACCAGATAAGATGTATGTTGCAAATATTGGAGACAGCAGGCTATATGTGATTGGGGAGGAAATAAAGCAGATTACCCTTGACCATTCATTAGTGGAAGAATTGATACGTACCGGACAGTTAGACAGAAGAAAGGTGCGGTTTCATCCTGAAAAAAATATTATAACAAGAGCGCTTGGCACCAGCAATGAGGCCATTCCGGATTTTTTTGAAATTAAACTGAAAGAGAATGAAAAAGTGTTATTATGCTCCGATGGTCTGACAAATATGGTGGAGGATGATGAAATAAGGGATATTGTAATGCAGAAAGCATTTGTAGATAAAATCTGTGACCGGTTGGTTGAGCGAGCCAATTATTATGGCGGAAAAGATAATATTGGTGTAGTGGTAGTCGAGCAAATATTGAATGAGGTGTGAGAATATGTTTGAAAGTGGTATGATTATTCAAAATAGATATGAAATTATTGAAAGGGTTGGTTCAGGTGGCATGTCGGTTGTATATAAAGCGAAGTGCCATGTACTAAACCGGTATGTTGCAATGAAGGTGCTAAAGCCGGAATTTGCAGATGATACCAGTTTTGTAAATAAGTTTCGGATTGAGGCACAGTCAGCGGCTGGCCTATCACATCCAAACATTGTAAATGTATTTGACGTAGGAGAAGAAAACGGCTTCTATTATATTGTTATGGAATTGGTAGAAGGAATCACCTTAAAGGAATATATTCAGCAAAACGGAAGATTACCATATCAGACAGCACTTGATTTTATTATCCAGATTGCGTCCGGTATTGAAGTGGCACATGAACATCACACGATTCACAGGGATATAAAACCACAGAATATCATTGTTTCAAAAAACGGAACCTTAAAGGTTACGGATTTTGGTATTGCAAAAGCAGCGACTTCAAATACAGTCGCATCAAGTGCAATGGGAAGTGTTCATTACATATCACCAGAGCAGGCACGAGGTGGCTATTCTGACGAGAGATCGGATATTTACTCACTGGGTATTACACTCTACGAAATGTTAACAGGGCGTGTTCCGTTTGAAGGGGAAAATAATGTAACGGTAGCGCTTATGCATATTCAGAGTGAGATTATTCCGCCAAGGGAGTATTATCCGGATATTCCGGTTAGTTTGGAAAAAATTGTATTAAAAGCGACACAAAAGAAGCCGGAACGCAGATATCTGACCACTAATGCAATGCTTTCGGATTTGCGCAAGGTTGCAATGGATCCAAATGCAGAGGTAGGTGTTTTAGGAACTGTCATGACAGATAGTTCCCCAACGATTCAGATATCAGATGAGGAACTGGCTGCGATTAAGAATGCCGCACCTGTACAGACAGGAATTTCTATGTTTCCGGTTCAGAATAATCATGCGGAGATTGATGAAGCAAATGCTGCGTTAGAAAGCCTGTATGATGAGGAAGATTATGATGAATATGAAGAAGAGTTTCTTGAGGATGAGGAGGATGAAAAGCCAAGGGCAGATGTGGATTTAAAAACAGAGAAAATTCTTACAATTTCAGCTATTGCTGTAACAGTTTTAATTGCTTTGATATTAATTATAGGAATTTTTTCAGTAGCTGGTGTGTTTAAAAAGAAGCCAACAACAGAAGAGACACCAACAACGGAAGCAAAGGTTCTGAAAATGATAGATGTTGTAGGTTTAACGGAGGAAGAAGCAATTAAAGCTTTGAAAGAGGCAGAAATCGGTTATGAAATTGAGCGTGCCTATGATACATCCTTTAAGGAAGGTATTGTTATGAGTCAGGATATCTTAGAGGGAACAGAGCTTAAGGAGGGTGACAAGGTAAAGATTATAATCAGCAAGGGTGCCGAGATGATTGAGGTACCAAATGTTGTTGGAAAGTCCTTAGAGGAGGCTACTGCTTTATTAAAGGCTGCAGGCTTTGAGGTGGAGGCCGATGAGGAATATGATGAAGAGGTGGAAAAAAATCTCATTATCAGCCAGGAACCAAACGGTGAGTCAGAGGCTGCAAAGGGTTCTACTGTCAAGGTTGTGGTAAGCAAAGGTGAGGAGGTTAAGGTAGCAGTTGTACCAGATTTAAAAAAGAAAACTGTTACAGAAGCGGAGCAGGCATTATCTGATGTGAATCTTAAGCTTGGAAATGTTTCACAGGAATACAGTGAAACGGTAAAAGAAGGCCAGGTTATTTCCCAGAGTATTGCCTCAGGAACAGAGGTGAAGGAAGAGACGGCGATTGATATCACTATCAGTAAAGGAAAGAAGCCAACGGAGGCAAAAACGGTAACTTACACGGCAACATTTTCCGGTAATATTACGAATAGCAGTTATAGCTTTGAAGAAGGAGAACGGGTTAAGGTTACTCTTACCCTGAGAGTAGGAGATGCAAGTTATTCTCTGATTGATGATTATTTTGATGAAGGAGGATTCCCGATTTCCATTGCTTCTTATGTTTCAAGTAAAGAAGGCTTACCAAGCAAGGAGGCTTCCCTTCTTTACAGTGTAAGGGATGAGGCTGGAAACGATATTACAGGAAACTTTAGTTCAACCGGACAGGCAACGCTTAAGAAAGTAGAGCAGTAAATGAATGGAAAGATTATAAAAGGAATTGCAGGGTTTTATTATGTTTATTCCAATCAGCACATTTATGAGTGCAAGGCAAGGGGAAGCTTTCGAAACCAGAAGGTAAAGCCATTGGTTGGAGATAATGTCAGGATCAGTGTTTTAGATGATGAGAAAATGCTCGGTAATATTGATGAGATATTGCCTAGAGCTTCGGAGCTGATTCGTCCGGCGGTGGCAAATGTAGATCAGGCTTTGGTAGTTTTTGCGGCTGCAGCGCCGAATCCCAATTTCAATTTACTCGACCGTTTTTTGATCATGATGGAAAAACAAAAGGTTCCAACCGTCATTTGTTTTAACAAATTGGATTTAGTGGATGAGACCGTTTATCTGAATTATAAAAAAATATATGAGGGCAGCGGATATCAAGTTATTTCTGCCAGTACCTATGAAGAGCATGGTATGGATGTGCTAAAAAGTGTGTTAAGAGGAAAAACTACTGCTTTAGCAGGTCCATCCGGTGTGGGTAAGTCTTCCATTATGAATATGTTAAATCCTTCTGCTAATATGGATACTGGAGATATCAGCCGTAAGATTGAGCGTGGAAAACATACAACGAGGCATTCGGAGATCATTCCCATCGAAGAAGATACTTATCTGACAGATACCCCGGGTTTTAGTTCCATTTATTTTTACGATATGGAGCCAGAGGATTTGAAGATTTTTTATAAGGAGTTTGAGCCATATGAGCCGGAATGCCGTTTTGGTGGCTGCAATCATATTGGAGAACGGCAATGTGGTGTGAAACAGGCGGTGGAAAACGGACAGATTGCGTCTTCCCGTTATGGGAATTATAAGTTGTTTTTCGAGGAATTAAAGAATACAAAAAGATATACTTAGCAAAATACACCATTTGAGTGGTAGATTGGAGACTGATATGAATTATTTAGCACCATCGGTATTATCCGCAGACTTTTCTGAGTTGGGAAAAGAGATTGTGACGGTAGCGCAGGCTGGAGCGTCAATGATTCACTTAGATGTGATGGATGGGAGTTTTGTACCGAACATTTCTTTTGGTGCACCGGTTATTTCGTCTGTACGAAAGGTGACAAAGGTGCTGTTTGACGTTCATTTAATGATTGATGAACCGGTTCGTTATCTGGAAGATTTTAAGAGAGCCGGAGCAGATATTCTTACGATACACTATGAGGCCTGTAAGGATGTAAAAACAGCTTTACAAGCAATCAGAGATATGGGAATGAAGGCTGGACTTGCCATAAGCCCCGACACATCGGTTTTGGTTTTGGAGCCTTTTCTTGACATGATTGACTTGATATTGGTAATGAGTGTATATCCCGGCTTTGGAGGACAATCATTTCTTGAAGATAGTCTTATAAAGATAAGAGATGTGAAGAAAATGACAGAAACTGATTATCCTGATATCTGGATTGAGGTAGATGGCGGAATAGGTGCTTCTAATATCAAGGCAGCAGTACAGGCTGGAGCAAACGTCCTTGTAGCGGGTTCTGCGGTATTTAGAGGTGACCGGGCAGAAAATGTAAAGGAGCTTTTAGCATGCATATCTTAATCATATCAGGTGGTTACTTAAATCTGCCATTTGCAAAGGAATATTGTAAGACCTTATCCGCTGATAAGGTCTTTGTTGTTGATAAGGGATTGGAATATGCGGATACCCTGCAAATCCTGCCGGATGTTATTTTGGGGGATTTTGACACAGTGGATAAGAGCTTGCTTTCCCGATATGAAGAAAGAGTTCTTGCAGGGGAATTAAAGGCGTGTATAGAGCGTTATCCGGCGAAAAAGGATGCATCTGACACAGAGCTTGCACTGATGAAAGCGATTGAGATGGAGGCAGATGAGGTTACGATGCTTGCCGGAACAGGCAGCCGGTTAGATCATGTTTTAATGAATATGGAGCTTCTGCTTATGGCAGAACGGGCGGCAGTGAATTGTTATATGGTGGATGAGACAAACCGTATCCAGATGCTTTCGGATGAAGCGAGAACGGAGGTTATCATTCAAAGGAAAAAGCAGCATGGAAAGTATCTGTCTGTTATTCCATTCTCTCCTGTCGTGAAAGGACTTACGATGAGTGGAGTGGCTTATCCATTGAAGGATAAAGAGATTTTATCGGGAAATACCTTGACTGTCAGTAATCGAATCACAGAGCCCGCGGCAATCATCTCGTTAAAGCAGGGTTCAATATGGGTGATTGAAAGTAAAGATAAGGGAAATAAAAAATACCATTATTTATAGTTTGAAACTATAGATAGTGGTATTTTTTATGTATTTTTGTTTTTCCTATAGGAATGGTATACTATAAAACGTGAACATAAACAGTTAAAACTTTTGATAGGGGAGGAGAGAAGATGTCAGAGATAATAATTGAAAATTTATCGAAATCCTTTATATCTAAAGATGGGACAATAGAGGCTTTGAAAAATATCAGTTTATCAATTGAAAAGGGTGACATATACGGCATCATAGGAATGTCTGGCGCTGGAAAAAGTACTCTGGTACGATGTATAAATTTTCTGGAGGAACCAACAGCAGGAAGAGTATTGATTGAAGGCAAATCATTGGGTGATTTTTCAAAAAGAGAATTGCAAAAGAAGAGAGAAGATATTGGAATGATATTTCAGCATTTCAATCTGCTGATGCAGAAGTCCGTATTAGAAAATGTCTGTTTTCCCTTATACATACAGAAAAAGAGCAGGAAGGAAGCAAAAGAAAAGGCACTTGAGCTATTGGATTTAGTAGGGTTATCCGATAAGAAAAATGCCTATCCGGCACAGCTTTCCGGAGGACAGAAGCAGAGAGTTGCAATTGCAAGAGCATTGGCAAGCACTCCAAAAATTCTTTTATGTGATGAGGCAACCAGTGCTCTGGATCCTCAGACGACATCATCGATTTTGGAACTGTTAAAGGATATTAACCAAAGATTTGGAATCACCATTGTAATTATTACACACCAAATGTCAGTGGTCCGGGAAATTTGTTCCCATGTGGCAATCATGCAGACGGGTGAGGTTGTAGAAACCGGACTGGTAACAGAGGTATTCAGTCATCCACGTTCAAAAGTAGCGAAGGAATTGATTTACAAAGATTCAGATGCAGAAACAGAGATGTTTATCACGGAAGACAGAATCAGGCATGGTGAAATGATTCGCATTATCTTTTCGGAAAACTCTGCATTTGAACCGGTTATTGCAAATCTGGTATTAACCTTTCAGGAACCAGTGAATATCTTAAAGGCTTTCACAAAAAATGTTGGTGGGGTTGCGAAGGGTGAGATGATATTGGAGTTTAAAAAGGATAGTACCAGAAAAGAAGAAATAAAAGCATATTTAAAAGAGCATGGAATTGAGATAGAGGAGGTGACAGAAGATGTGGACGCCTGAAGTTACACAGATGATTTTAAAGGGTATTGGGGAAACCTTATATATGACACTTTTTTCTACTGCGCTGGGATATCTGTTTGGTCTACCAATGGGTGTACTGTTGGCAGTATCTGACAAAGATGGTTTATCCCCAAATGCTGTTTTATATAAGATATTGGATGTAACAGCCAATATGGTTCGAAGTATTCCATTTTTGATTTTGCTCATTTTATTGATTCCATTTACCCGGTTATTAATTGGTAAGAGCACAGGTTCTACCGCAACGATTGTTCCGTTAGTGGTGGCAGCCATACCATTTATTGCGAGAATGGTGGAGTCCTCTATGAAGGAGGTGGATGCCGGAGTCATAGAGGCAGCAAAATCCATGGGAGCAGGAAACTTGAGAATTATTGGAAAGGTATTGCTGGTGGAGGCAAGAACCTCATTGGTAAATGGGATGACTATTGCAATAGGAACAATTCTGGGATACTCAGCCATGGCGGGAACGGTTGGCGGTGGTGGATTAGGAGATATTGCAGTGCGGTATGGATATTACAGGTGGAAGACAGATATCATGATTGTTACAGTTCTTTTACTGATTGTATTAGTACAGATTTTTCAGTCTGTCGGAATGGTCATTTCATCCAGGCTGGACAAAAGAAAATAAGTTTAGATAAAAATATAGCTATTAAAGCGGATTTATTCCGAAAAAACAGATGATAAGCAGCAGTCTGAAAGGCTGTTTAAATAAAATGAAGAAAGAAGAGGAAAAGAGTTATGAAGAAGAAAATTTTAACATTATTGGTAACAGGTATTTTAGCAACAGGTGTTTTAGCAGGCTGCGGTGGAAGTGACGATGCCGTGACAAGCGTTGAAGTAATAGAAGGTACGGAAAAAGGAAACGTAGAGGACACCGAAACAGGAAACACAGAGAATGTCGAGATTAAGATTGCAGCATCGCCAACACCACATGCAGAGATTTTAAATCAGGCGAAGGCAATCTTAGCAGAGCAGGGGTATGATTTGCAGATTACGGAATTTGAGGATTATGTACAGCCAAATGAGGTTGTGGAAAGTGGAGAATACGATGCAAATTATTTCCAGCACATACCATACCTTGATAGTTATAATGAGGAAAAGGGTACACATATTGTAAATGCTGGTGGTATCCACTATGAACCATTTGGGATATATCCGGGGACAAAGGCATCCTTAGATGAGCTTGCAGATGGTGATACGATTGCTGTTCCGAATGATACTACGAATGAGGCAAGAGCACTACTGTTATTACAGGATAATGGAATTATTACCTTAAATGAGGGTGCAGGTTTAGAAGCAACGGTCAATGATATTGCGGAAAATCCAAAGAATATTGAGATTGTTGAATTAGAGGCAGCTCAGGTGGCAAGGGTAGTAGGTGAGAATGCATTTGTTGTATTAAATGGTAACTATGCATTACAGGCAGGTTTTTCGGTTGCAAAAGATTCTTTGGCATATGAGAAGTCTGATTCAGAAGCAGCTGTGACCTATGTAAATATCATTGGTGTTAAGGAGGGAAATGAGAACAGTGTGGCAATCAAGGCATTGGTCGATGTATTAAAGTCTGATGAAATCAAGAATTATATCAATGAAACCTATGATGGAGCCGTTATTCCTTTTGAGTAGCAGTCAGACTCTGCAAAATTGATAATGCAATTTGTTTGAGAGAGTTTTTGCCTGCTGAAAAAGGAATATCTGAAAATTGATTGACAAAAACCGTGATTGAGATATAATTAAACCTATTGGTTTACTATGTAAATAAAGATGGATTGCGAATGCACTGCATTCGCAATTTTATATCATAAGTAATAGGAGATGGAATAATGACACTGGCACAATTAAAATATGTAATTACTGTAGCAGGAGAAAATTCATTAAATGATGCTGCCAAAACGCTCTTTATATCGCAGCCCAGTCTATCCTCTGCAATCCGCTCATTGGAGCAGGAAATAGGTTTTGATGTATTTATACGGTCCAAAAGCGGTATAACATTGACTACAAAAGGTGCAGAGTTTATTGGGTATGCAAAATCTGTGATGGAACAGTATGAATTGCTGTCTGCAAAATATATTTCGCAGACAGAAGTGAAAAAAACATTCAGCGTATCGATGCAGCATTATACGTTTGCGGTGAATGCCTTTGTAGAGCTTGTAAAACAATACGGAATGGATGAGTATGAATTTGAGGTTTATGAGACAAAAACCTATGAGGTGATTGATAATGTCAGAAACCGTAAAAGTGAAATTGGTATATTGTATCTGAATGATTTTAATAAAAATGTGTTAAACAAGCTGTTTGCAGAATATGCCTTACGGTTTTGCCCGCTATTGGAATGTGGAATTTATGTATATATGTGGAAAGGACATCCGTTGGCTGTAAGGGAAGAAATATCCTTAGAAGAGTTAGAAGAGTACCCGTGTCTTGGATTTGCGCAGGGCGAGCATAATTCTTTTTATTTTTCGGAAGAGGTTTTAAGTACATATCAGTACAAAAGATTTATCCGTGCAAGTGACAGGGCAACGATATTGAACCTTATGATTGGATTAAACGGATACACGTTATGCTCTGGAATTATATGCGAAGAATTGAATGGAAAGGATTATTGTGCCGTAAAATTAAAATCCGATGAGAAGATGACAATCGGATATATTTCCAGAAAAGATGCACCGATCAGTGTAATTGGACAAAAATATCTGGCAGAAATAGCAAAATATAAAGAGAAGTCTTTTGGCTGTCCTTTAGAAAATACATGTCGATCATAATGAAAGGAGTGCCGTTTTGCAAAAGATTATTGCATAACGGCACCGATTATCTATTTTTTCTTATGCTTATCCTCTTTGTGTGATTTTACTTCCGTTTTTTTATCCGAGAGCTTTTTGGGCAATTCCTTAGAAGGCTCTTTTTTGCCGGAATCTTTTTTTAGTTGAGATTTTTTATCGTTATTTTTTGGTTCATTTTTAGATGAGTTCTTTTTGGCAGGCTCTTTTTTATCCAAATCCTTTTTGTCTGCGGCTTTTTTATCTAAAGCTTTTTTGGTTGTATTTTTGTTCTTTGCAGATGTCTGGGTAGACGTATCAGCAGAGTCAGATGCTGTCTGGAAAGAGTCCTTTGGTGGAGCTTTTGCTTCTGTTACGATTGGAGTAATATACTGTGATTCATAATAATGGTATAAAGCTTTATATTCTTCACTGAAGCTGTCATTGGCATGTCCGTGCATTTCATCGAAATTACGGTCATTTTGTACACGTTTAATAATATGTAGGGAAACGTTGGCACAGTGGGAGGAAATACGTTCAAAGCTGGTGACAAGGTCTACTAAGGCGATGCCGCCTGCGATTCCACAGTCTCCGGTCTGAAGGCGGTCTACATGATGAGCCTTGATGGTTTCTTTTAATTGGTCAATCGTCTCTGCTAATGGTTCAACACGGATTGCGGCAGATGCATTATCATGTTTAAATGCTTCAAAGGTTGTTTTTAAAGTGTTGTCAACGGCAGTAATGATCGTGTCTACCTCTTTGTGGCCGGCAGGAGAGAAGTGAATATTTTGGTCATTCTTGTCCTGTGCAACATAGGCGATATTGATACAGTGATCTCCCATACGCTCAAAGTCACTGACAGAATTCAGAATTTCAGAGACTACGAGACGGTCATCCTTTGAAAGCCGTTTGGAGTTGATTTTAACGATATAAGCTGAAAGTACGCTTTCGCATTTGTCAATAAAGGATTCATTCGCTTCCAGTTTTGAACGTTTGGAAGGATCATAGTCATAAATCAAACTGGTAGAAAGCTTATAGTTTTCATAAATTGCGTCAGCCATAGAAGCAATGACATGTTTACACTGTTCTAACGCAATGGTTGGGGTATTTAAAAGCATATCATCCAGGGTGGCAAGCTCCTGGTCAATTTTTGATATTTCATCATCACCTATTATTTTACCGGTAAATTCTCCAAGCTTATCACTAAACGGAAGGAGAACAATGCTTGTGATAAAATTGAATAGGAAATGGATATTCGCAATATCACCACGGTTTACAGTGTCATTCCAAAAGCTGATTCCAACGGTAAAGTAGATAGCATATATAATTGCCGTAAAACAAACAGCCCCAAATATATTAAAGAACAGATAACTTAAGGATACACGTTTTGCTTTTTTATTGGCACCGATACCACCTAAAATGATGGTCATACATTTACCGATATTTTGTCCGATGATAATGGGTACGGCAATCGCATAGCTGACGCTTCCTGTGGCGGATAATGCCTGTAAGATGCCGACAGAGGCAGATGAGCTTTGGATAATAGCAGTAATTACCAAACCGATTAAAATACCAAGAATCGGGTTGCTAAAGGATGTAAAGGCATTTTGGAAGGTTTCGGATTCCTTTAGGGGAGCAAAGACTGTTTCCATCGTTGTCATGCCATAAAATAGAACCCCTAAACCGACTAAAATACCGGCGATATCCTTTGCCTTTTTCTTTTTGGTGAACAGGAGGATGAAGGCACCGATTCCCACAAGCATGGGAGCAAAGGAGGATGGCTTTAAAAGCTTTAAAATCAGGTTATCAGAAGCTAAATCACCCAGACGGAGAATCTGCGCTGTAACAGTACTACCCACGTTAGAACCAATCACGACTGGGATTGCCTGATTCAATTTCATGATGCCGGCATTTACAAAACCAATTATCATAATGGTAGTGGCAGCAGAGCTTTGGATTATGGCAGTTACTCCTGCACCAAGTCCCCAGCCCTTGATGGCTCCGACTCCCTTTTTCTTGCTGGTAGTAAGTTTTTCTAAAATTCGTTCCAGCCCGGAACCGGCAAGCTTCTCCAAAGAAGAACCCATCAGACTCATACCATATAGAAATAGTCCTACACCTCCTAGTAATTGCAATACTGATAATATTTCCATATTTTTTGTCCTCCATATATACTGCTTTATTCCCGCGAGCAACGAGCAAATTGGCTGTTTACAGACATTTGGCGACAGCCGCGAGGGTCAAATATCCCGCCCCTTGGGGCGGCGTCTTTGACTTGTGAAATAATCTGTTCAAATAATTGTTTTTATTATGTGAATATTGTGTTAAATGTAGGTAAAAACCCACATAAAATTCATTATAAGATGTTTTTTGGGGTTTGTCACTATAAAACTGGATTTTTTATACAAAGTGTGATAGAATGGAACAAATTTTTGTGGTTTAAGGAGAATAAAGTATGAATGGTTCGATCATATGGGTTTTACTTGCATTTGCAATATATATGATTATGATGATTGTCATCGGTGCAGTTTATGCGGGTAAGACGAAGAATTCAGAAGATTATTTTTTAGGTGGACGTAAATTAAACGGATGGGTAGCAGCACTTTCTGCCCAGGCATCTGATATGAGTGGATGGCTGCTGATGGGGCTTCCGGGAAGTATTTATGCATTTGGTACCGGACAGGCATGGATTGCGGTCGGTCTGTTTATTGGTACAGTGTGTAACTGGCTGTTTATTTCATCAAGGCTTAGAAGGTATACAATCCGTGCCAATAATTCTCTGACGCTTCCGTCATTTTTGGAAAACCGGTTTCATGACAAGAAGAGAATTTTGCTGGTTTCGTCTTCGCTGGTATTTGTTATCTTCTTTTTAGTATATACGGCATCAGCCCTTACTGCGGGAGGAAAGCTTTTTACCTCTGTATTCGGAATTGATTATAAGCTTGCTTTGACAATTGGCGCAGTCGTCATATTAGTATATACTTTCTTAGGTGGATTTATGGCGGTTTGTACTACGGATTTTGTTCAGGGTACGTTGATGTTAGTTGGTATTTTAGTAGTGCCGATCATCGCATATTTCTCTTTAGGCGCTGGTAATCTGACAGAAGTATTAAATACCACCGGTGTGGCGGGAGGAGCCAGTTCGTTTTTGAATATCATGCATGACTCGGGCTCTGAGGTTTCTGCTGTTTATATTATTTCTCAGCTCGCATGGGGGTTTGGATATATGGGTATGCCACATATTCTGGTTCGGTTTATGGCTGTTTCCAGTGAAAAAGAGCTCAATAAGTCGAAGGTAATTGCGATTGTATGGGTTGCAATTTCCTTAGGCTTTGCTGTGATTATTGGTATTGTAGGACGTGCATATCTGTTTCCAACTATTTTAGGAGAAGGGGATGCAGCTTCGATTTCAGCAGAGAATGTGTTTATTGAAATGATCAAGAAGATTTTTATGTCGGATATGAACCTGGCATTTATTGGTGGGTTATTCCTCTGTGGAATCCTTGCTGCCATTATGTCTACGGCAGATTCCCAGCTTTTGGTAACGGCATCTTCTGTGGCAGAGGATTTATTTAAGGGGGTTATAAAAAGAGATGCGACCGATAAAACAGTGCTTGCAGTAAGCCGTGCAACAGTAGTAATTGTAGCGATACTCGCATATCTGATTGCGCTTAATCCGGACAGTTCTGTTATGGGACTGGTTTCAAATGCATGGGCTGGTTTTGGTGCAGCATTTGGACCGATTGTCATTTTGTCGCTTTACTGGAAGCGTACAAATCTGGCAGGAGCGATAGCTGGTATTGTGTCTGGCGCAGTAACAGTGCTTGTATGGGATTATATACCGGTATTCCATACAGGATTAATGAATACGAAGGGAAAAGAGATTGTGAATACTTTGGGAACCCAGACAGGGCTATATTCGTTATTCGTTGGATTTTTCATAAGTTTTGCTCTGATTATTATCGTATCGCTTGCAACGAAAGCTCCATCAGAGGAAGTCATGCAGGAATTTGAAGATATGAAAAATGGAAATTTATAAAGAAATAAATTTATAAAGGAATATAAAAAGAGACCATTGCTGGTCTCTTTTATTAAGTATAAGGGAGAATTAAATGAAAAAAAATTATGAAAAAAATACTATAATTATAATATAAGATAAATATGAACAAATTATGAAGTTGAGAAAAACATTTTGTAACGGTTTCCGAAACGAATTTTAACAATAGAGAAATCAGAATCGAAAGGATGAAAGGAACGGTAGAAAAGGATTTTTATGAAATACAGGATATTGTGTATAGGAAAAATAAAAGATTCCTATTACAGAGCAGAAATAGAAAATATTCAAAAAAAACTGTTTGATACAAATAATAAGTTAGAAATATTAGAGTTCCCGGATGAAAAAATCCCGGAACATGTGAGTGAAAAGCAGAAAAAGCAAATATTAGAAAAAGAGGGGGAACATTTTTTTAAACGGTTTACCAATAGAGACTATGTGGTGGCTCTTTGTATTGAGGGAAAAGAACTGACAACCGGACAGCACAGGGAAGTTGTAAAAAAGGCATTTGAGGATGGATATGAAAGTGTTACATATTTCATTGGCGGTTCACTGGGACTTTCAGAAGAATTAAAGAAACGTTCAAACATGAAGTTAAGCTTTTCAAGGATGACGTTTCCGCATCAGTTGATGAGAATGGTGCTCTGTGAGGAAATCAAGAATATGGTATCATGAAATCATTTGTGGTATGTTTTACCCTGCAGTATTGTATAAGCGCGGTAAAGCTGTTCATAAAACAGCAGGGTAGCAGTTTCTGTGGAAAGAGTACTCTGGCTTAAGGATAGACGGTCTGGTGTGACTTCCTTTGAAATGGACCAAACCGCATCATATCCCTCTGGCTCTGAAAAACCAATCAAAATATGGAAATTAGAAGTACCTTTCAAATGCAGTTTCTGAAGATACCTTGCAAATTCATCAGATGAGTAAGTAGAAGGACCATCACAGAGAAATAGAATGTGGTGGTTTTCTTTTGTGATTTCTTTTGGCAGGGTAAGTGTTGTTGTAACGGATAATGTTATGTCGCAATAACTGCCAAGTCTTTTTTCAAATTCAGCAATGGCAGCTTTATGGTTCTTTGTCAGATTTTTCTTATTGCAATAGATGTTATACCGCATCTTTATAAATCACTCCTTTTTTATGAATTGCTATCCTGTGTTTTGCAGTATATAAGTAAAACTCCTATCATACTTGAAAAACAAGGATGATAGGAGTTATCGTGCAATGCACCAGAGAGGAATCGAACCTCCGCACATGGCTCCGGAGGCCATTGCTCTATCCACTGAGCTACTGGTGCGCTACGTCTAATATAATACTACAAAATTTTGAAAATAGCAAACGATTGTTGCATTTTAATATGCATTTTGTTAAAATAAAATTATATGACGTTCAAATATGAGAGAAATTCAATATTTTCATTATAGAAAATATTTGACGGGAGACAGTTATGAAAAAGAGTGTATTTGATAAAATATCAGATTCATATGAAAATTTTCACTTAAAAGAATTGAGGCTTGGTGATGGTGCAGATGTAATCACAGTCAGTCCGAAACTGAAACTTGGTCTGGGCTGGAGTTTATTTATATTGTGTTGTGTGCTGGCATATATTTTTGTTGGTCTGCCATTTGTACATAAGACAGAAGATATATCAAAGGAAGACAGGGAAGCAGTACTTAAGGAAAACATTAATGTTGATGAGGAGCATGATACGATTATTCCCTATGAAAAAGATGCCAATGAATCCTTAAATGAGTTTGTTACAACTTATTTTAAAGCTATCACGTCCTGTGATTATTTGAGGCTTCAGGATATGGTGACGGATGCAGATGAGTACAGAAATGATGAAAATCTAAAGAGAAAAGCAGAATTTATTACCAATTATGAAAATATTACCGTGTATACAAAGGCGGGTCTTAACGAGGACAGTTATATTACTTTTGTAGTAGCAAATTTAACCATCGCAGGAGTGAATTCTTCGCCGTATGATATCATAACGCTTTACATTGTGAACGGAGAGAGGGGGTATATGATTAATAATGGTAAATTGCCTGCAGATGTAAAAGAATATATTGAGAAGGTAAAAGGGGATGCAGATATCCAGAAGGTTTATAAGGCTGTGGAGGAGGAGAATGCTAAACTGAAAGAAAAGGATTCCTCTTTGCGGGAGTTTTATGAGATTATAAGCAGGCGAAATGTAGAGACACAGTCCGCTGCAGATCAGACAAGTGAGGAGATACAAGGACAGGAGAATGCTTCAGAGAATACGGAGCAGGAAAGTAACAATGAGAATGCTTCAGAGAACCCGGATCAAAGTAATGCAGAGGAAGATACCCCGGAGAATTAGAATGTTATAATGAATTGCGCTGATGAGGGGGCAGGTCATCAATTTGTGCAGATGACGAGCCAAGCGTAGATACTTGTATATACATTTGGCGACTATTGCAACAAACGAAGTTTCTCCGAAAATTGGTGACATATGTTATAGTATGGAAAATGCGACAGTTTGGACTGTCGCATTTTTTAATAGCCTTTAGAATTGTATAGGCTTAAGCCTCTTCATCATCTTCTTCAGTAAAACCGGTAGAATATACATCAATACCACGGGGTTTCACTGGTGTGGAAAATACAATCTGTGTTTCTGTTTTACCGTATTTTTGTAATTCTCCAATAAAGGAGTCCAATTCCATTGTACTTGGAAATGCAACCTTGATCAACATGGAATAGGCACCGGTTATGCAGTTGCATTCTAACACATTTGGGCAGGCTTCAATGTAAGGATAAAATACAGGCTTTTGTTTTGGATCTAATGCCATGTTGATAAATGCGGTTACATGATAACCTAACATAACCGGGTCGACAGTGGCATGATAACCGGTAATGACTTGGGCTTTTTCAAGCCGATCAATTCTTGCAGATACTGCAGGGGAAGATAGGAATACTTTGCTTGCTAAGTATTTTAGTGGGTATCTTGCGTTTTCCTGTAATAAATGTAATATTTTTTTATCGATATTATCCATATGCGAAAAACCTTCTTTCTGTGCAGAAATAAAAAATGAGGTGCTCTTAATAATCGTAAGAACACCTCGTTGTATTCAAGCAATATTATAAGGGTTGCCCCTAATTTTTTCAAGTATTTTTTGTGAAAAATTTTAGCATGAGGATATTGGATGTTAGGATTTAAAGTAAGCTATCTAATGTTCAAAAAAATTTGAACATTAAGAAATACCGTGATATACTGTGAACACCTTAAAAAATAAATGGGGAATATAATTATGAAAGAATGGATCAGACTGAATAAATATATAAGTGCCTCCGGGTTTTGCTCCCGCAGAAAAGCGGACGAATGGATTGCAGACGGTAAAGTAACGGTAAATGGTGAGACTGCAGATATGGGATGGAGAGTGGAGACCACTGATGAGGTAAGAGTTGATGGACATCTGATTGAACCGAAAAGAGAAGCTTACGTGGTTGGTTTTTATAAACCAAGGGGGTATGCATGTACGGCATATCGTGGTGATACAACTGGTATTTATAGAAATTTTGATTTGGAACCATCCTTAAAATATATTGGCAGGCTTGATAAGGATTCAGAAGGACTTTTACTGCTCACCAATGATGGAGATCTCTGTAATAATGTGGCAAAGGCCAGAAACCAGCATGAAAAGGAATATATTGTACAGGTAAATCGTCCGGTTACAGAGGATTTTTTGAAGAGAATGTCAGAGGGAGTCCGAATTTTTGATGGAAATAAACAGGTATACCGTGTCACGAATCCATGTAAAGTCAATAAACTTACAGACAGGAGCTTTTCCATTGTTTTAACGCAGGGAATGAACCGGCAGATTCGGCGAATGTGCGAGCATTTCGATTACCGGGTAGTAAAATTGAAACGGATCCGTGTGATGAATGTGTTATTAGGAGACAGAAAACCGGGAGATATCTGGGAGCTTAGCAGTGAAGAACTTTCGAAACTTCGGGATATGTTGGAATCAAAAAAATGACAGGAGTTTATTTCAATTTATTGCATTGGGAAGCTGGATATCGGAACTGATAGCTCTTTCGGAAATAATGTTTAAGGTTTGGAAATGGGAATGAAGGAGGTTTGTATGGATAAAAAGAAACGTTTGAGGGAATTGGTTGATTTGTTAAATCAGGCATCGAAGGCATATTACCAGCAGGATACAGAAATTATGTCAAATTTCGAATATGATAAACTTTATGATGAGCTTTTAGTGTTAGAGAAAGAGACAGGGATTGTACTTGCCAACAGCCCAACGGTGAATGTAGGCTATGAAGTCTTAAGCGAATTGGAAAAGCAGCCACATCCCTCTGCTATGTTATCTCTTGATAAAACAAAGGAAGTGGAGGAATTAAAGACGTGGCTTGGAAACCATGAGGGTGTGCTTTCGTGGAAATTAGATGGTCTTACGGTAGTGTTAACTTATGAAAACGGAGAGCTTATTAATGCGGTTACAAGAGGAAATGGTGAAATTGGTGAGGTGATCACGAATAATGCGAAAACCTTTGTGAATGTTCCAAGGGCAATACCATATAAGGGAAATCTGGTCTTAAGGGGAGAGGCGGTAATCCGGTATTCTGATTTTAACAGGATAAATGATTCCATTGAGGAAGTAGAGAATAAGTATAAAAATCCGAGAAATCTTTGTTCGGGTTCAGTAAGGCAATTGAACAATGCGATTACGGCTCAAAGAAATGTTCATTTTTATGCATTTTCTTTGGTGGCAGATGTGTTAGATGAAGCCGGTGTGAAGGCTTCTGGATATGATAATACCATGACCGGACGGTTTGATTGGCTTGTAGGACAGGGCTTTGATGTGGTAGAGCATTTTGTGGTGACAAAGGATTCCCTGGAAAAGCAAGTGATGGATTTTGCTGCAAGAATACCGGACCACGATATTCCATCGGATGGACTGGTATTATCTTTTAACGATATCGCATATGGAAGAAGTCTTGGAAGAACGGCAAAGTTTCCAAGGGATTCGATTGCCTTTAAATGGGCTGATGAACAGGCAGAGACAACACTTAAGGAGGTGGAGTGGTCGGCATCTAGAACCGGTCTGATCAACCCAGTGGCTGTTTTTGAACCAGTGGAGCTTGAGGGAACGACGGTCAGCCGTGCAAGCCTTCACAATGTAAGTATTTTAAAGGCTTTCGAACTTGGAATCGGAGATAGGATTACAGTGTATAAGGCAAACATGATTATTCCCCAGGTGGCAGAGAATCATACAAGAAGCAATCATCTTGAAATTCCAAAGATATGTCCGGTGTGTGGTGGAAAGACAATCCTTAAGGATCTGAATGGTGTCCAGTCCCTGTATTGTATGAATGATGCATGTAGTGCAAAGCAGACCAAGGGATTTACCCATTTTGTGTCGAGAAATGCCATGAATATTGAAGGACTTTCGGAGGCTACATTAGAGAAGTTTATTGCAAATGGATATCTGAAAAAATTGCCGGATATCTATCATTTAGAACGTTATAGGGAAGAAATCATTGCGTTAGAAGGTTTTGGAGTGAAATCTTATGACAATCTCATGCAATCCATAGAGGCATCCCGGACAGTTCCCATGGCAAAATTCATATTCAGCCTTGGAATTGCAGGGATAGGGCTTGCCAATGCAAAAGTGATAGTGGATTACTTTAAACATGATTTTCAAAGAATTGAAAATGCGCAGGAGGATGAATTGGTTGTCATTGATGGAATTGGTGAGGTGCTTGCAAAGGTATTTTATGAATTCTTTCATGATAAAGAACGAGAGCAGATAGTCTCAGAGCTATTAGAGGAAATCACCTTTGAAAGGGAAGAAGAGGCGGACAGGCAGACACTTTTAAATAAAACGTTTGTGATTACAGGTAGTGTGGAGCATTTTGCCAACCGCAATGAGTTAAAGGATTATATTGAAAAGCTTGGTGGTAAGGTGACAGGAGCGGTATCAAAGAATACGGATTATCTGATAAATAATGATACAACATCGAATTCTTCAAAAAATAAGAAGGCAAAGGAGCTTAACATTCCGATTCTCTCGGAGGAAGATTTTATCGAGCTTGCAAAAGAATAACTTTTGTAGCATAATAAGATGTATATGGAAATAGGAAAGAGGTTATAGTTTATGCCAATTAAGATAGACAGCGATTTACCGGTAAGGAAAATATTAGAAGACGAGAATATATTTGTGATGGATGCAGACCGGGCCATGAGCCAGGACATCCGTCCTTTGGAGGTGGTAATCCTTAATTTGATGCCGCTTAAGGAGGATACGGAGCTGCAACTGCTCCGAAGTCTGTCAAACACTCCGTTACAGGTAAATATTACTTTTATCCGGACAGGAACCTATGAACCGAAAAATGTGGCAAGGAATCATTTGGAGCGTTTTTACAGTACGTTTGATGAGATTAAAAGGCGCCGTTTTGATGGATTGATTATCACAGGTGCACCCGTGGAGAAGATGAACTTTGAAGATGTGGAATATTGGGAGGAATTAACAAGGATTATGGATTGGTCGGAGAAAAACGTTACTTCCACTCTCCATATCTGCTGGGGAGCACAGGCGGGTCTTTACTATCGTTATGGTGTGCATAAATTTGATCTTCCAAAGAAGTTTTCCGGTATCTATATGCATTACACCTTCCACAAGCGGACTCCGCTTGTCAGGGGATTTGATGATTCATTCCTTGTCCCACAGTCAAGATATACAGGAGTAAAAAAGGATGAGATTGTGGCAAATCCATTGTTGGAGATTGTGGCAGAGAGTGAGATTACCGGACCATATTTGATTATTGCGGAAGAGGGAAAGAACATTTTTGTGACGGGGCATCCGGAGTATGACACAATGACTTTGGATCAGGAGTATAAGCGGGATTTGGAAAAAGGGATGAATCCGGATATTCCAGTGAATTATTATCCGGACGATAATCCAAAGCTTAAGCCGATCAAGTCATGGAGATGTCATGCAAATACATTATACTTCAATTGGCTTAATTACTATGTTTATCAACGAACGCCGTATGAGCTGTGAAATTAAGTCAAGATGACAATGATAGGACCTGTTTAGAAGAATCAAGTGTAATGAAAGGATAAATTGTTCATATAAATATTTTTACTAGTAATCATAAAAAAGATATGTTATAATAAGTATACTTGTGAGGAGTGTGCGTATGAGATATCTGATTATTGCGATTATGGTGATTGCAGCGTTGATGCTGGTTGCATATTTTATTGCTGCCATATCGAAAAATAAAAAATGCTATGCAGTGTTTCGGTTATTATTATTATTATTAGAAATTATGCTTGTGGTTGCTTGGATCACAAGTTTTGTTATAGGAGAACATTATATTTTACTGATACCGTTAATTGTGATATTTGGAATTTTGCTATATGAATCGTAACAGGTTCTGTATACTTTGCAGCCTGCTGCGGGTGACTTATATATTAGGAGGTAGAAAACATGCAGTTAGAGACATTACAGAAGGATATGATTGCAGCAATGAAGGCAAAAAATAAAGGAAGAAAAGATGCGATTTCTTCTGTGATTTCAGCAGTAAAGAAGGTGGCGATTGATGAGGGCTGCCGGGATGATATCAAAGAAGAACTGGTAGACAGAGTAATTCTTAAAGAGCTAAAGACGGTAAAGGAGCAGATTGACAGCTGTCCTGCAGATAGAACCGATTTGATAGAGGAATATCAGGCAAGATATGATGTGATTAGTGAATATGCTCCAAAGCTGTTAAGTGCAGACGAGGTAAAGACATTAATCATGGAACAGTTTTCTGAGGTGGTTGCATCGAAGAATAAGGGTATGATTATGAAGAATGTTATGCCAGTATTAAAAGGAAAGGCAGACGGGAAGGTCATCAATGAGGTTGTCGGTGAGCTTTGTAAATAACAGGGGGTAAAACAGGGAAAGTCATGTTATTGGCTTTCCCTGTTGGCTTTTAGGTGTTACATTTCGGTGATATGTCGCTTTTTTACTTTTTACATGTACTTTGTCTTAAGTTAAGCAGTGAGACCGGTAAAAAGACGGATAATCCATAAACAAGCAGGACAAATAAAAGCCGGATAATATCCGGGGTGGAGAAAAAATTACATTGCAGTAATTTTTGATAGCAGATGTAGCTTGCAGATCCTGTGAATACAAAAATTGCGGTAGGAAATAAAATACTCCTTGTAAATCGGATGGAAAACGAAATTTCCTTTTGCAGCTTATGAAGGCAGGAAAAGGTTAAAAACAGATAACTGACAAAAAGACCTGCGATATAGCCGGGCATTCCGATTTTCGGAATGGTAAAGAGAATAAAACTAATCCGGATGGTTGTTGCTACCACTGTCAGAATCAGATTGTGTGTGGCATAGCCTAATCCGTTTAAAATGCTGGCAAGTGTGGTTGCTAAATAGATAAACGGGCAGAGCATGGAAAGCATTATAAGATACTGACCGGACTCTTTGTTATCAAAAAAAAGGAAACCGATATCTGCACCGAAGATATAAAATATTGTCATAGAAAAAATACCAATTAACAGGCAAAAATGCAGGCTTTTTTCACAAAGAACCTTCATGTAGCCATGATTTTCTCCTGAACTTGCGCAAGAAACGGCAGGTAGCAGCATTGTAGATAGGGAGTTGGTAATAGTGGAAGGAAACATGATAAAAGGAAATGCCATGCCGGTAAATACACCATAGGTAGCAAGGCTTACAGTGGAGCTTTTATAGTAGCTCAGTAGTACTGTTGGAATCATGATAGATTCGATGCTCTGTAATACGGTGAGGGCAAGCCGGTTGGTAGTAAGGGGTATGGAATCTTTTAGAAACAGACGGAAACACACATTTTTTTGAATGCCCGGAAGCTCTCCATTATGTTGTTTTTGAAAATGGAATAGAAGGGCGCAGGCAGAAAAAAGAAATGCAGTAATCTCTCCGATTACAATTCCCCATACCGCAAAGGATGCATCATAGGAGCTTCTTACGCAGATAAGGCTTGCGAGAATGTATAGGCCAAGCACCTTTGCAAGCTGTTCCAAAAAATCAGAGGTTCCATGGACTCCGGATTGTTCTAATCCAAGGAAATATCCATGAATGGCACCCTTTGCAGACATAAAGGGTATACCTAGGGAGATAATCTGAAGACATTTTGCACATTCCGGTGCATTTAACACTTTTGTGCATAACATGTCAGCATTTTTGTACATAATAATACATGTAAATAAGCCCAGAGCAATATTTATATAGAGACATATCTTAAAAAAGGTTTTGGTGCTTGCGTAATCGTTCCGGCTTTTGTATTCAGAGACAAGTTTGGTGAGGGCCAATTCGTTTCCGAAGGTAGTAAAGGAAAATGCAACCATGTAAAGTGGGAAAATAAGCTGATAAATTCCTAATTCTTTCGCACCGATTTAGTGACTCAGGAATATTCTATTATAAAAGCCGATAATTCGTGTTGCAAATCCGGCTATTGTCAAAATCAGAGTTCCCTTTATGACATAGTTGTCTGTTGCGGACCGCTTTATTCTTTGGACATATCTCTTTGTCTGCATAGATCATACTCCACACTGATTAAGATTAATAGCTATTTTATGCTTTTTTTTTAATATCAGAACCTTTGTTAGATTATTTTCTTGACATAAAACAAAAAGATTGCTATATTAGCAATGTGATATCCGAGCGTTTTAGTCGGAATTGAGGTGAGAATATGAAATTATCCACAAAAGGTCGGTACGGATTGAGGGCAATGATTGATTTGGCAGACTATTCGGAGGAAACCCCACAGTCCACTGCCAATATTGCTGCACGCCAGTCTATTTCGGACAGTTATTTGGAACAGTTGATGGCGAAGCTGAAAAAGGCCGGTTTGATCGAAAGTATCCGTGGAGCCCAGGGCGGTTATGTGCTTGCAAAACCGAGTGAAGCGATTAGTGTCGGTGATATATTAAGAGCATTAGAGGGTGATTTGTCTCCTGTAAAGTGTGCAGGGATAAAAGGCGAATCGGAATGCTCAGAAAGTGGCAGTTGTGTCACGCGCAATGTCTGGAAACGGATAGATGACAGCATCCAGAATGCGGTGGATTCCATTTTATTATGTGAATTGGTGGAGGATAACCGGAAGATGCGGATGTGCAATGGAGACAATGGTGTATCGTGCGATTTATAAAAGATGCAGAAATTGTCTGGTAAATATCAGGTATTAAATTTTGGAAATAAATAGACATCAGGTCTGTCTATCATAAAATATTATATGAAATCATAGAAAGAAGGATGAATCATGGAAGAAAAACGATTTATTTATCTGGATCATGCAGCAACGACTCCTGCGCGGTCAGAGGTTGTAGAAGTAATGCTGCCATATTTTACAAAAAATTTTGGAAATCCATCAAGTGTATATACTTTTTCCCAGAAAAACAAAGCGAAGATTACAGAGTGCAGAGAGCTGATTGCCAATACATTAGGTGCAAAGAGTAATGAGATTTACTTTACAGCGGGCGGTACGGAGTCGGATAATTGGGCACTTAAGGCGACAGCAGAAGCATATGCAGAAAAGGGAAAGCATATTATTACCACTAAGATTGAACATCATGCAATTCTTCATACAGCACAATACTTAGAAAGCAGAGGGTTTGAGATTACGTATTTGGACGTGGATGAGAATGGTGTGGTGAAGCTTGATCAGTTAAGGGCGGCAATTCGGCCGGATACGATTTTGATTTCGGTCATGTTTGCCAATAATGAGATTGGAACGATTGAGCCAATAAAAGAAATTGGAACGATTGCAAAGGAGCATGGTGTTTTGTTCCATACGGATGCAGTGCAGGCTTATGGGCAGATACCGATTAATGTGGATGAATGTAATATTGATATGTTGAGTGCAAGCGGGCATAAGTTAAATGGTCCAAAGGGAATCGGATTTCTTTATATCCGTACAGGGCTGAAACTTAGAAGTTTTGTTCATGGCGGTGCCCAGGAACGTTCCCGGCGTGCCGGAACGGAGAACGTAACTGGCATTGTTGGTCTTGCGAAGGCTGTAGAAATTGCCTTTGATACCATGGAGGAGCGGACAAAGAAGGAATGTGAATTAAGAGATTATCTGATTGAACGAATACTGAAAGAGGTTCCATATGCGAGGCTCAATGGTCACAGACACAACCGTCTCCCAAACAATGTAAATATCAGCTTCCAGTTTATCGAGGGAGAATCTATGTTGATTATGCTTGATATGGCTGGTATATGTGGTTCTTCAGGTTCGGCCTGTACATCAGGTTCATTAGATCCATCTCATGTACTGCTTGCCATCGGGCTTCCACATGAGATTGCACATGGTTCTTTGAGGCTTACCTTAGGGGATGAGAATACCATGGAGGAGATGGATTATGTGATGAAACATATTAAGGAAATTGTAGAGAAGCTTCGCAGTATGTCACCGCTTTATGAGGATTTTGTGAAGAAGAATTCTTAAGCAGGATACAAAGTTAGGAGGAAATAAAAGATGTATAGCGAGAAAGTGATGGATCATTTTACGAATCCCAGAAATGTGGGAGAGATTGAAAATGCCAGTGGTGTTGGCACAGTTGGCAATGCAAAATGTGGTGATATCATGCGCATTTACTTTGATATTGATGAGAATCAGGTGATTCGGGACGTAAAATTTAAGACCTTTGGCTGTGGTGCTGCTGTGGCAACCAGTTCCATGGCTACAGAGCTGGTAAAGGGAAAGACGATTTACGAGGCACTTGAGGTTACCAATAAAGCAGTTATGGAGGCTTTAGATGGGCTGCCACCGGTTAAGGTTCATTGCTCCCTGCTTGCAGAAGAGGCGATTCATGCGGCACTCTGGGATTACTGCGAGAAAAATGGAATTACCATGGAAGGTCTTTCGAAACCAAAGAATGATATTAGTGAAGAGGAAGAAGAAGAGGAATACTAAAAAAGCACGGGCTGCCATTTAGCGGAAATTATGTTTGCTGTGGCAGTCCGATTCGCATAAGTAAAAGGAATTGTAAAGATGAAGAAAAAAGTAGCAATCGGAATGTCTGGCGGTGTGGATTCATCTGTAGCGGCATATCTTTTAAAGGAGCAGGGGTATAATGTGATAGGCATCACGATGCAGATCTGGCAGGACGAGGATCCTGTCTCCCAGGCAGAAAATGGCGGCTGCTGTGGACTGTCAGCAGTAGATGACGCAAGAAGAGTGGCAGATATGCTGGATATCCCTTATTATGTGCTGAATTTCAAAAAAGAATTTAAGGCAAATGTAATCGACTATTTTATGGAAGAATATATGCATGCCAGAACACCAAATCCCTGTATTGCCTGTAACCGTTATGTGAAATGGGAGGCACTGTTAAAGCGTGCAATGGAGCTTGGCTGTGATTACATTGCGACAGGTCATTATGCCAGAGTATGTAAACTGCCAACTGGCAGATATGCTCTTAAAAAATCGGCAACTGCCAAAAAGGATCAGACTTATGCACTCTATAATCTGACACAGGCACAGCTATCCCATACGCTGATGCCGGTGGGGGAGTACGAAAAAGATGAAATCCGTGATATTGCAGAAAAGATTGGTCTGCTAGTCGCAAATAAGCCGGACAGCCAGGAAATCTGTTTTATTCCGGACAATGATTATGCGGGATATATTAAACGGGAGACTGGCAGGGAGTTTAAAAAAGGAAATTTTGTGGATTTAGATGGACGAATATTAGGACAGCATAAAGGTATTATCCATTATACCATCGGGCAGAGGAAAGGTCTTGGACTTTCTCTTGGAACACCTGCATTTGTTGTGGCTATCCGTCCGGAAACAAATGAAGTTGTTATTGGAACCAATGAGGATACTTTTTGCGATACCTTAGTGGCAGACCATGTAAATTTTATGGCATTGCCGTCATTTACGGATGGTTTGAAACTGACTGCAAAAATTCGGTATTCCCATCAGGGTGAGGACTGTAACGTCACAATGCTTGACAAAGACAGAGTGCTTTGCAGATTTTCAAAGCCGGTCCGGGCAATCACACCGGGGCAGGCGGTTGTATTCTATGATGGTGATATAGTAGCAGGGGGAGCGACCATATTACACAGAGGTGAGCGGACATGAGGTTTCTTCAAGCCTTGAATCATAAGCTGTTAACCGATATCATAATCTGCAATAACTGACAGCATTCAAATCGCAGTAATATGACAGTTTTGGATAGGATCATCATTTATTTTTTACTGTTAATATATTTTAATAAGTGTTATAATATTTCGTTAGTAAAGATCGACAATTAAAGGGGAATTGAATTATGTATTACGAAAATATTTTAGATTTGATTGGAAATACACCATTATTGAGTCTTAAACAGAGTACCGGTCTTAACATTTTTGCAAAGGCAGAATTTTTAAATCCCGGTGGTTCCATAAAAGACCGTATTGCGAAAAATATGATTGAGGAAGCGGAAAAAGAGGGAAAATTAAAGCCCGGCATGACGATTGTTGAACCGACCTCTGGAAATACCGGAATTGGTCTTGCATTCTGCGGAGTAAGGAAAGGATATAAGGTAATCATTGTGATGCCGGAGAATATGAGTGAAGAGCGCAAAAAAATCATTAAGGCACTTGGTGCAGAGCTTATACTCACAAAGGCAGAGAAATCAATTGGTGGTTCTGTGGAAAAGGCAGAAGAGCTGGTGGCACAGTCGGATGAATATTTTATGCCACAGCAGTTCGTGAATCCGGCAAATCCGGATATTCATTATCGTACTACAGGTCCGGAAATCCTTTCCCAGTTAGGAAAGAAGGTTGATATTTATGTATCCGGTATCGGAAGTGGAGGAACACTTCAGGGAGTCGGTAAATATTTAAGGGAGGAAAATCCAGATTGTAAAATTGTGGCGGTGGAGCCTAAGAATGTATCAGCGCTTTTAGGACATGAGCCGGGACTTCACCAAATTCAGGGAATTGGTGATGGATTTATCCCAGAGGTATTGGATATTTCCATGATTGATGATATTGTGGAGGTGAGCGATGAAAATGCAATTGCAACGGCAAGGGAACTGGCAGCAATACAGGGATTATTAGTCGGGACCTCTTCGGGAGCGAATGTATGGGCTGCAAAACAGATGGCAGAGAAATATGGTGGGGATAAGATCATTGCTACGGTATTAGCTGACCGTGCAGAACGGTATTTTAGTACCAGTTTGCTATAAGGAACCCAAAGACAGCTGATTTTATGTAATATATTAGATAAGGAGACGATGAACATGACAAAGATTGATATTATTTCTGGATTTTTAGGAGCAGGGAAGACAACATTGATTAAGAAGCTGATCGCAGAAGGATTTCAGGGTGAGAAGCTTGTACTGATTGAAAATGAATTTGGTGAAATCGGTATTGATGGCGGATTTTTGAAGGATGCGGGTGTACAGATCAATGAGATGAATTCCGGTTGTATCTGCTGCTCACTGGTCGGGGATTTTGGAAAAGCCTTAGAACAGGTATTGAATGACTACAAGCCGGATCGTATTATCATTGAGCCGTCTGGTGTTGGCAAGCTTTCGGATGTTATGAAGGCAGTTGCAGATATGGGAGAGGAGAAAATCGTAATTAACTCTGCCTCTGCTGTTGTGGATGCTACAAAGTGTAAAATGTATATGAAGAATTTTGGGGAATTTTTTAATAACCAGATTGAGAGTGCGAGTACCATTATTTTGAGCCGAAGTCAGAAGCTGAATGAAGAAAAACTTACGGCTGTTACTGCGATGCTCAGGGAACATAATGACAAGGCAACGATTATCACGACTGCGTGGGATGATATTGATGGAAAACAGATTGTGGCTGCCATGGAAAAAGAGAAATCCTTAGTAGAGGAACTGATGGAGGAGGCAAGGGTCTGCCCTACCTGCGGACATGTTCATGATCACGAACACCACCATCACGACCATGAGCATGAACATCATCACGACCATGAGCATGAAGAACATGGGCACCATCACGACCATGAGCATGAGGAGCATGGACACCATCATCATGACGGTGGGTGCTGTCACCATGACCACCACCATGCGGATGAGGTATTTACAAGCTGGGGTGTAGAAACACCACACCAATATACAAAAGAAGATATGGAGAATATCCTGAAGGCATTAGCAGATACAGAGAATCCGGAGTATGGTATTATTTTGCGTGCAAAGGGCATTGTACCGGGAGCAGATGGCACATGGATTTACTTTGATCTGACACCGGAAGAATATGAAATCAGGCAGGGACAGCCGGATGTTACCGGTAAACTTTGTGTGATTGGAAGCAATCTGGAGGAAGAAAAGATTGCAAAATTATTTCAGGTATAACAACAGGATTTACTATGAAAGTCCAAAAGGCGGAAGCTGGCTGGGATCTGCTTCATTAAGTGATGTATAAAGAATCCCAAACGGCAAGGCACAGGACGGACTTAGCAAAATCATTTGGAAAGGAAATGCGCTATGAAAAAACAGGAAAAAGAAATTCCGGTATTTGTCTTTATGGGATTTTTAGAAGGCGGCAAGACACAGTTTTGTAGGGAAACGCTGGTTGACAGGGATTTTACGGAAGGGGAACCAACCTTATTGATTGTTACCGAAGAGGGAATTGAGGAATATGATGAGGCAGAGCTTGCAAAACGGAATATCAGTGTTGCTTATCTGGAGGAAGAGGAGATAAATACAGATAAGCTTTTAGATCTGCAGGATGAATACAATCCCAAACAGGTTATGATTGAATATAATGGAATGTGGCAGTTGGAAAGGCTGTTTGGGATACGCGTTCCAAAGGGGTGGACGATTGTACAGGTGATCACCTTAATAGATGCCACTACATTTACGGTATATAATAACAACATGAAATCTTTGATGGCAGAGCATATCCAGAGTGCGGACATGGTGGTATTTAACCGATGCAGGGATGATTCTGATATTAATACCATGCGAATGGCAGTGAAGACCATAAACCGCCGTGCCCAGATTGTTTTTGAAAATGTTAATGGACAGGCACAGGTTGATAGTGGGGAGATTGAAATTCCATATGATTTAGATGCAGATGTGATAGAGATTGAAGATGAGGACTTTGGAATTTTCTATATTGATGCTTCTGATAATCCAGAGCATTATGTGGATAAGGTTGTCAAGTTTAAAGGACAGGTATATTGTCCACCGCAGTATAAGGGAAAAGCATTTGTTCCGGGGAGATTTGCAATGACCTGCTGTGCGGAGGATATCACATTTTTAGGTTTTAAATGTGTTTCTTTGGAAACTCCGAATTTAAAAGATAGGGAATGGGTTAACGTAACTGCGAAGATAAAAAAAGAGTTCTATCCGGAGTTCGAGGGAGATGGACCGGTATTATATGCACAAAAAATAGAAAAAGCAGGAAGACCGGAGGAAGAGGTAGTATATTTTTAAAGGAAATTATTTTTATTTCATGTGAGAGTGGCTATGAATTTGTTTAAGAAAAGGAGAAGGTAATATGGCATTTAATGATTTTTTGGAGAAGATGAAAGAAACATCAGCAAGCGCAATGGATAAGGCGAAGGATACTACAAAGCGCCTCGCAACGATCAACGATTTAAAGAGTAAAATCCGCGGCTATAACAATGATAAAAATAAGCTTTTTACACAGATGGGAATGGATCTTTACATTGCGAAGAAACAAAAGGAAACGATTGATGATAAGATAGAAATGTTTGTTTCACAGGTTGATACGTTGAACATCCGTATCAAAGACTTGAAAGAAAAGCTTGCTCTGTTAGACAGTGACGGTACTGAAATTGTTGATGAGGGCGGGAGCGAAGTGACTGCTGAGGAGGAAAACGAAATCTAAAAAACCTTTAATGTTGACAAAACAACATTTTTTGGATATTATTTTTGATAATAGGCAGACTTGTGAAAGTCTGTTGCTGCATAGGTAGGAAAATCATATTTTTTTGAGAAAGATGAGGAGATTATGGCAACAGGAATTATTGGGACAGGAAGTTATTTACCACCGACGATCATTGATAACAATGAGTTGGCGAAGATTGTGAAGACGAATGATGAATGGATTCAGGAACATACGGGAATTGTGGAGCGTCATATTGCAATGGATGAGACAACATCTTTTATGGGAGCAGAGGCTTCTAAGCTCGCTATTGAAGATGCAGGAATCGATCCAAAAGAAATTGATCTAATCGTGTTTGCAACACTTTCCCCAGAACGTGCGACACCAAGCATGTCCTGTATTGTACAGGATAAGATTGAAGCGGTGAATGCAACCTGCTTTGATATAAATGCAGCATGTTCCGGGTTTGTCTATGCACTGCAGGTTGCAGATGCGTATATTAGGTCTGGCATGGCAAAGACAGCATTGGTAATTGGAGGAGAAACGCTTTCCAAGATGGTTGACTGGAAAGACCGTTCCACCTGTATTTTATTTGCGGACGGGGCAGGAGCTGCAATTGTAAGAGATCAGGAGCATGGTATTTTAAGTACTATAACGCACAGTGATGGTTCGAAGGGAATGTCCTTAAAGTGTAAGGAACGTTCAACCAGAAACTTTCTTGTGAAAAAACAGGAGGATAAGCATTATATCCAAATGATTGGACCGGATATCTTCAAGTTTGCTGTCCGCAGAGTTCCGGCTTGTATTGATTTGCTGTTAGAGCGTGCAGGGCTTACAAAGGATGATATTACGTATTTTGTGCTTCATCAGGCAAATGCAAGAATTGTGGCTTCCGTTTCTAAGAAAATGGAAGTTCCAATAGAGAAATTCCCGATGAATGTTGACCATTGTGGTAACACCTCGAGTGCTTCCATTCCCATTTTATTAGATGAGATGAACAAAGGCGGTATGCTTAAAAGTGGAGATAAGATTGTGCTTTGCGGTTTTGGTGGAGGTCTTACATGGGGTGCTCATTTATTGGAATGGTAAATAAAAAGCAATTTATGAAAAGATAAAAATGATAAGAATGAGCAGGAGGTAGCAGTACATGAGTAAGGTGGCATTTATGTTTCCAGGGCAGGGAGCGCAGTATGTTGGAATGGGAAAGGAATTCTATGATAACAATGCAAAGAGCAGGGAAATTTTCGAGGCAGCATCAAAGGCGGTAGGTCTTGATATGGAAGCTCTTTGCTTTGAGGAGAATGATGATATTAATATTACGGAGTATACGCAGATTGCGATGCTGACTGCAGAGATTTCCATGATGCAGGCTGTACTTGATTTGGGTGTAAAACCCGATGTAACAGGTGGTTTGTCGCTTGGAGAATATTCTGCACTGGTAGCTTCTGGTGTGATGGATTTCGAAGCTTGTGCGAAAGTTGTCAGAAAACGTGGAATATATATGCAGGATGAAGTACCTGTTGGACAGGGTGGCATGGCAGCGATTCTTGCTATGGATGCAGATAAAATTTTAGAAATATTAGAGCAGGTGGATGGAATTGTAGGCATTGCAAATTATAATTGCCCGGGTCAGATTGCTATTTCCGGAGAAAAGGAAGCGGTTTCTAAGGCCTGTGAGCTGTTAAAGGAAGCAGGTGCAAAGCGGTGCGTTCCACTTAATGTAAGCGGACCTTTTCATTCCCCAATGTTAAAGGGCGCTAGCGAGAAGCTTGCTGAGGAACTTAAGGATGTTGAGATTCATGATATTGCTATACCTTATGTAACAAATGTGACAGGTGATTTTGTGAAGGATAAGAGCGAAGTAAAAGATTTGCTTTCTGCACAGGTATCATCTTCTGTTAAGTGGATTCAGTGTGTGGAGGCTATGTTAGCAGATGGTGTGGATACCTTTATTGAAATTGGACCGGGAAGGACGCTTTCTTCTTTTGTGAAGAAGATTAATAAAGACGTAACGATTGTCAATGTGGATAAATACGCGGATCTTGATAAGGTGAAAGAAGTATTTGGCTTATAGGAGGAAATATGTTAACAGGAAAGATTGCATTAGTAACCGGCGCAAGCCGTGGAATTGGAAGACAGACAGCGGTTACCCTGGCATCCTATGGTGCGACCGTCGTTGTAAATTATAACGGCAGCAGACAAAAGGCAGAAGAGGTTGTGGATATCATTAAAGAAAATGGTGGCAGGGCATCTACATATTGCTGTAATGTAGCGGATTATATGGCAGTGGAGAATATGATGAAGGATATCGTGAAGGAGTATGGTTCCCTTGATATTCTCGTAAATAATGCAGGCATCACAAAGGACGGTCTTTTAATGAAGATGTCAGAGGAAGATTATAATGCAGTATTAGATATTAATTTAAAGGGTACATTTAACTGTATTAAACATATTTCCAGACAGATGTTAAAGCAAAAAGGTGGTCATATCATTAATTTATCAAGTGTTGTAGGTGTATATGGCAATGGCGGACAGGTGAATTATTCTGCATCGAAGGCTGGAATTATCGGTATTACCAAGTCCGTTGCAAAGGAGTTAGGTTCACGTGGAATTACTGTAAATGCCGTGGCTCCTGGATTTATCGTGACAGAAATGACAGATGCCATGCCGGAAGATGCAAAGGCACAGGTGGCAGAACGTATTGCCATGAAGAAGCTTGGAAGTGTAAAAGACGTAGCAGAGCTGGTGGCATTTTTGGCATCTGAAAAAGCAGCGTATATTACCGGACAGGTGATTTGTGTAGACGGTGGAATGAGTGTGTAATAAATAAAATATAAAATAACCTGACATATTACAGGAAAATGGTGAAGGAGAAAATCATGAGACGAGTTGTTGTAACGGGTATGGGTGCAATCACCCCAATTGGTTTAAATGTAGAGGATTTTTGGAAAAGCGTTAAGGAAAGCAAGGTTGGAATTGGACCGATTACCAAGTTTGATGCTACGGAATTTAAGGCAAAGCTTGCTGCAGAGGTAAAGGATTTTAACGCAAAGGATTATATTGATCCAAAGACTGCAAAGCGTATGGAGCTTTTCTCCCAGTATGCAGTGGTGGCAGCAAAGGAAGCGATAGAACAGGCTGGACTTGATATGGAAAAAGAAGATCCGTATCGAGTAGGTACAGCAGTAGGTTCCGGAACCGGAAGCCTGCAGTCTATAGAACGCAATATAAAGCGATTAGAAGAAAAAGGACCGGCGAGAATTGAGCCATTGCTGGTTCCGGCCATGATATCGAATATGGCATGTGGAAATGTTTCTATTTATTTTGGATTAAAGGGTAAGTCAATTAATGTAGTAACCGCATGTGCGACTGGAACTCACAATATTGGTGAAGCGTTCCGTACCATTCAGTATGGGGATGCAGATGTTATGGTTGCAGGAGGAACAGAAAGCTGTGTTACCCCGATTGGTATCGGTGGATTTTCTGCGCTTACTGCTCTTAACACAACAGAGGATGTAACAAAAGCATCCATTCCGTTTGACAAGGACAGAGCAGGATTTATTCTTGGAGAGGGAGCAAGTGTTGTCGTATTAGAAGAACTGGAACATGCAAAGGCGAGAGGTGCCAGGATTTTAGCAGAAGTGGTTGGTTATGGTGCAACATCCGACGCATATCATATTACTTCACCGGCTGAGGACGGTATGGGTGCAGCGAATGCAATGATATTAGCCATGAAAGATGCCGGTGTTAAGCCATCTGAGGTTGATTATATCAATGCACATGGAACTTCCACCCATCATAACGATTTATTCGAGACAAGAGCTATTAAGGCAGCATTTGGCGATGCACAAAATGATGTATTAATCAGTTCTACTAAGTCTATGGTTGGCCATTTGCTTGGTGCGGCAGGTGGTGTTGAATTTATTACCTGTGTGAAGTCCATAGAGGATGGCTATATCCATGAAAATGTAGGCCTTAATGAGGTAGAGGAGGGTGAAGATTTCACGCTGAACTATGTAAAGGGCAAAGGGATCTCTAAGGATGTCAATGTGTGTATATCAAATTCCTTAGGTTTTGGCGGACATAATGCGACTATTGTTATAAGAAAGTATGTCGGAGAATAGGAAGCGTTTTGCGATTTCCTAACGATATTATGGAATGAGAGGATAATAACATGGAATTGGATATTAAACAGATTATGGAAATTATACCGCATCGTCAGCCATTTTTACTGATTGATAAGGTGACAGAGATGGTGCCTGGAAAATCCATAAAAGGGTATAAAAATATTACCTATAACGAGCCTTTTTTTGCAGGACATTTCCCGGGTGAGCCTGTAATGCCGGGTGTTCTTCAGTTAGAGGCATTAGCTCAGCTAGGAGCAGTGGCAGTGCTGTCTCAGGAGAATTTTAAGGGAAAGACAGCTTATTTTGCAGGTGTCAATAGTGCAAAGTTCAAGCAGAAGGTAGTTCCAGGTGACCGGCTGGATCTGGAATGTGAGATTATTAAAGTGAAAGGACCGTTGGGCATCGGGGCTGTGACGGCATCTGTGGATGGCAAGGTTGCCTGCAAGGCGGAGATATCCTTTATGATTGGTTAGGTGAAGTTGTTATGTGGCGATATTATGTGAGAAGATACAAGTCCGTCATAATTGGAGCTTTTATCGGAATTAGTATGGTCTTGTTGATTATTGCCGGAATAAGAAACCAGAGCGTTAGGGATAAAAATATAGCAAGCGATACCTTTGCTGGAAAGACAATGGGAACGGCCGTAAAAAAAACCTTTTATTCTGACAGTACCGCCGAAAATGAAGAGATAAATGATAGAATTGATACCTGTCTGAGAGAATTGGAAAAACAGATTTCAGTCAGGGTCGCTGATTCGGAAGTTTCAAAATGTAACCGGAATTATGCTGTTGGTGGTTCTTACGGCTTGTCGGAAAATATTATGGAATATCTCAAAAAGGAATTAGAGATATGGAAGGAAACGGACGGTGCGTTTTGTCCCTGTATCAGACCACTTACCAGCTTGTGGGGGATTGAGGATGGTGCAGAAATTGTTCCACTGCCGGAGGTAATTGATATGGTGAAGCAAAATATTGATGCCTCCAATATAGAACTGACAGAGACCGGTATTATTTTTCATAAGGAAGAAATGGCAATTGATTTTGGTGCAGCCGGAAAGGGAATTGCTTGTGATGAGATTGTAAAAGAACTGAAAAAGACGGATATTGATGGAGCAGTTGTATCTGTCGGAGGAAGTATTGCTGTATATGGCTCAAAAGGAGATTTAAAAGACTGGCATATTGGAATAAGGGATCCGAGAAAGGAAGAGGAGGATGTCATGGGTGTGCTGAAATGTACAGGTAATACAATGATTTCGACCTCTGGCGATTATGAAAAATATTTTGAAAAGGATGGGAAACGATATCATCATATAATGGATAGTTTTACCGGCTATCCGGCAGACAACGGACTGATTTCAGTGACGATCATCAGTGACAGTGGAATTTTGTCGGATGCTCTGTCAACAGCCTGTTTTGTTATGGGGTTGGAAGATGGAATGAAGTATGCGAAGAAAAAAGGTGTAGAAGCAATTTTTATTACAAAGGACAAGCAGGTATATATAACAGACGGGATCAAAAAAAATTTCAACATCAAGGAAGATTCATATAAACTTTCCAAATAAACAACCATGATATTTCGGGTATCCTATGTATTCAAAAGAGGGATGGAAGAATGGACGGAAAAATAAAAAAGGGAGATATAATTATTTTATGCATAGCGGTTCTGGTTTCTGGAATCGCTCTTTGTTTTTTACAACATGAAAAACAGGGTGACAGTGTTCAAATTACGAAAAATGGTGTTACTTCTGAATACTCCATTTATGAGGATCGAACAATTGAATGCAGGGGAGAAAATAACGGGTATAATGTAATCCGGATTGAAAATGGAGCGGTTTTTATGGTAGAAGCGGATTGTCCTGATCAGATTTGTGTAAAGAAAGGGACAGTTTGTAAAAATGGAGAAATGATTATTTGTCTGCCGAATGATGTTTTTGTGGAAATCAGAGGTGGGGAAGAAAAAGAGATAGATAATTAAGGTCGGAGGTGAGGAGGATGCATACAAGTAAAGTAACAGAATTAGGCTTACTTTTGGCGTTCTCACTTGTTTTGTCTTACATAGAGACTTTACTTCCTGTTTTTGTGGCAGTGCCCGGCATGAAAATCGGACTTGCGAATGTTGTTACGCTTCTTTTGTTGTATAGGGAGAAAAAGACGGTGGTATTCTTTTTTATGATACTCCGGGTTTCTATTACGGGTTTTTTGTTTTCTGGTATATCTGGGATTATCTATGGTATTGCAGGAGGGGTGTTCAGCATTTTTTTAATGTGCGTATTAAAGAAATGTAAGTGCTTTTCGGTGATTGGAGTAAGCATTGCTGGTGGGATTTTTCATAACGTAGGACAAATACTGGTGGCAGCTCTTATTATGGAAAATGTGAGGATTTTCTATTATTTTATTGTGCTGCTTTTATCGGGTGCCGTTTCGGGCCTACTTGTCGGCTACCTTAGTTATCTTATATTTCAGCAGATGAACAAGATTCTTCCATCGTGAATTCCCTGTTGTAAAAAGATAGTGCTTTCGGTATAATTTGTATAATAACTACCAAAGATAAAGAGGAAAATGAATGATAATAAAATGCCCAAACTGCAACGGAGCAATTACATATGATCCAGCTTTGGCGGATTTGATGTGCCAGTTTTGTGGTTCTATTTTTCTGACAAAGGATTTTACAGTTCCAGAGGAGGCTGCTGCGAAAGAGGAAAGTGATGGGGAGTTAGAAGATGACGTGGAGATGATGGAATGTGAGGTCTATCATTGTACTTCCTGTGCGGCGCAGCTTATCATTAATGATGTGGAAAGTGCTACTTTTTGCGCTTACTGTGGGCAGCCCACTGTTGTATTTGACCGGGTGGCAAAGCAGCGAAAGCCGGACTTTATTCTTCCGTTTTCTGTGTCGAAGAAGGAAGCATTAGCCATTATCCGTAAGCATTTGAGCAAAGGAGCGTATATTCCGCAGGAAATTAAAGATTTTCGTGTGGATACGCTTCGCGGAATATATGTTCCGTTCTGGCTGTTTGATATCTATTGCCATGACAACCAGTATTTGACGGGAGAAATAGGAAGCGGAAATAATGCACGTACTTATCTGTATTACAGGGAAGTCGAGCATACCTTCAAAAAGATTACTGTAGATGCCTCAAGAACATTGAATGATGAGTCTTCAGTCCGGTTAGAGCCTTATGACATGAAGGACTTAAAGTCGTTTTCAGCAGGCTACTTATCCGGTTTTTATGCGGATTGTTCGGATGAGTTTATGGAGGTCATGGAGTTTACAGCGGTAGAACGTGCAAAGAAAATGTTTAATCAGGAAATACGGGAAACAATCCCAGCACACAGCATTAAGGTCAAAAGCAGTGCCTTCATTCATGAACTGACTGGGAAATACTATGCTCTGCTTCCGGCATGGTTTTTGGTGTTTTGGTATAAGGAAAGGCCTTACACTATTATGGTAAATGGACAGACAGGGAAAATGGTTGGTGCGGTTCCGGTCGAGAAGAAAAAAGTTCACAGAGATCTCTGTATCTTAAGTACTGGACTTTCCGTTTTGCTTACCGTTTTATTTTGGTATTTATTAGAAGCAGTAATGAATGCGGACGGGTTTGAAGAGGAGATCAGTCAAATCATTGGTATCATTTTTACAGAGGCTGTAATTTCTGTTTGTGCAGCATTTAAATCGTTAGCTGCTTATAAAAAGAGTCAGCAGTTGACAGAAGCAACGGAGATAAAAAGCTATGTGTCCGACCGGCAAGGAGGTAGGAAATGATTGTATTAGCTTTCATTCTTGGAATTATATCAGGTGTTTGTATTGCTATTTGTATCGTAATAAAGCGTGTGAAACGCTCGAATGATATAGGGGACAATGCAGCATCCTTTTATGATTTTTCACAGGAGCCAATTCGGCTGATTGAGATGAAAGACCGGATATGATGTTTGAGAATATTTTACAGGTATGTTCTGATTTTTCTGATTGTTTTACTGGTAAAACAGGTACATACGTTGTATAATCAGAGTAATATCGATGAGATTGTGTAAGAAAGTGCAAATAAATGTAAAGAGAGGTATGCTACATGGGTTTATTAACATTTTCGGGAGGAATTCATCCCTATGATGGCAAAGAATTGTCCATGAAAAAAGCAATCTGTGATTATCTTCCCAAAGGAGATGGGGTTTATCCCTTATCCCAGCATATTGGGGCACCAGCAGTACCGCTGGTAAAGAAAGGAGACCACGTATTAGCAGGGCAGAAGATTGCGGAGGCTAGTGGTTTTGTATCGGCAAATATTCATTCTGGTATATCTGGTACGGTAAAGGCGATAGAACCCAGAATGACAGTTAGCGGAACAAAGGTGAATTCGATTATTATTGAGAATGACGGTTTGTTTGAGGAGATAGATTTTTCAAAGAATATAAGACCGTTAGAGCAGATGTATAGAGAGGATGTCAAAGATGCGATTAAGGAAGCAGGTATTGTCGGAATGGGCGGTGCAGGTTTTCCGACACATGTAAAGCTTTCACCAAAGAATGAGGATTTTATTGATACAATTATTGTAAATGGTGCAGAATGTGAACCTTATCTGACATCTGATTACCGGAGAATGTTAGAAGTACCGGAAAAGATTGTGACAGGTCTTCAGATTGTCATCAATCTGTTTGATCATGCAAGGGGTATCATTGCAATTGAGGATAATAAACCAGATGCAATCAAACTTCTTACAGATTTAACGAAAAATATTGACAATATTACAGTAAATGCTGTGAAAACAAAATATCCACAAGGTGCAGAACGACAGTTGATCAAGGCAAATACAGGCAGGGAGATTAATTCCTCCATGCTTCCGGCAGATGCAGGCTGTATCGTGCATAACATTGATACTATTGTGGCGATCTATAATGCAATTATTGAGGGAAGGCCACTGTTTGAACGTATTGTAACAGTAACAGGGGATGCCGTGATGGATACGGCAAATTTCCGTGTGCGGATTGGAACGAATGCAAGAGAATTAATTGATGCGGTAGGAGGATTCAATATTGAGGATCCGGCAAAAATTATTTCCGGCGGTCCGATGATGGGGAAAGCAATGTTTGATCTGGATGTACCAATTGTAAAGGGCTCATCGGCACTGCTTTGTTTCAGGGAGGATATTGTGTCGGAGACAGAGCCTTCTAACTGTATCCGGTGTGGACGATGTGTTGAGGTGTGTCCTGGACGTGTATTGCCAAATAAGCTTGCAAATCTGGCAAGTCACGGACAATTGGATGAGTTTGTAAAATGTGACGGCATGGAATGCTGTGAATGTGGATGCTGTTCCTATGTCTGTCCGGCAAAGAGGCATTTGACACAGATTATTGCTGGAACACGGAAACAGATTTTGGCAAACCGAAAGAAGTAGGAGGTGGACATTTTGGAACAGACGATGAAGATTTCATCTTCTCCCCATATCAGGGATAAGGAGACGACAACCAATCTTATGGGACAGGTCATTGTAGCTTTAATGCCTGCTGCCATAGTTGGAATTTATAACTTTGGAATAAAGGCACTCGTTACAGTTTTGATCACTGTCATAAGCTGTGTCATCTTTGAGGCAGCCTATCAGAAAATAATCGGTGTGAAGTGTACAATAAAGGATTTGTCCGCAATGCTGACAGGACTTTTGCTTGCATTGAACCTTCCACCGGAGGTACCTCTTTGGCTGCCAATAATAGGAAGTTTTTTTGCAATCATTGTTGTGAAGCAGCTATTTGGTGGACTGGGACAGAATTTTATGAATCCGGCTCTTGGTGCAAGATGTTTTTTATTGATTTCTTTTACAGGACGCATGACAACATTTACATATGATGCAGTGACGACTGCAACACCGCTTGCAAATTTAAAAGCCGGCGAGTCTGTGGATGTGTTATCCATGTTTTTGGGGACTACGGCAGGAACGATTGGAGAAACCTGTGCGCTTGCACTTATAATTGGCGGAATATTTTTGGTTGTAAGAGGAGTTATCAATTTTAGGATACCGTTATGCTATATCGGTTCATTTGCTTTATTTATTTTGATTTATGCAATGGTTTCCGGCAGAGGGTTTGATATATCCTTTTTGGCTGCACACATTTTTGGTGGAGGGCTTATGCTTGGCGCATTTTTTATGGCAACAGATTATGTGACATCTCCTATCACTCCGAATGGAAAAGTATTATTTGGTGTATTCCTTGGTTTTTTGACATTTCTGTTCCGTATTTTTGGCAGTTCGGCAGAAGGAGTATCCTATGCCATTATCATTGGTAATCTTTTAGTGCCATTAATTGAACGCGTAACTGTTCCGAGGGCATTTGGAAAGGGGGCAGTAAAACATGAGTAATGAAAGTGTTAAGAATACGTTTTCTTTGCTGGTGATTACGTTAGTAGCTGGATTGTTGCTTGGCTTTGTCTATCAGATTACGAAGGAACCTATTGCGAAAGAGCAGCAAAGGGCGAAAGAGGAGGCCTACAAAGAAGTTTTTGCTGAGGCAGATTCTTTTGCGGAACTGCCCTTAAATGGCGAAATCACCAAAGAATTTAAGAAAAATGGCTGGGATGCAGTCATCGATGAAGCAATGGGAGTCTATGACAAAGACAAAAATCCGATTGGTTATGTGCTGACAGTGACCGATCATGAGGGATACGGCGGAGACATTCAGTTTGCAATGGGTGTAAAAAGCGATGGGACGTTAAACGGTATTTCATTTCTCTCTTTAAGTGAAACAGCAGGTCTTGGAATGAAGGCAAAAGATGAGAAATTTAAAGAACAGTTTTCAGATAAGAAGGTAGAGAACTTTCAATATACGAAAAATGGTGCTGCCTCTGAAAATGAGATAGATGCAATATCTGGAGCAACGATTACGACCAATGCAGTGACAAATGGTGTAAATGCAGGACTTTACTATATTGGTGTATTGGAATAGAGGAGGTGGGAACATGAATAAGACAATTGAACGTTTATATTGTGGTATTGTGAAGGAAAATCCTACCTTTGTACAGATGCTTGGTATGTGTCCGACCATGGCAGTAACAACCTCGGCACTTGGAGGTCTTGGTATGGGGCTTACCACGACGGTTGTGCTTGTGTTAAGTAATATGATGATTTCCGCTCTTCGGAAGGTGATACCGGATAAAGTAAGAATACCAGCTTATATTGTAATAATTGCATCATTTGTTACCATTGTACAGTTTTTGCTGCAGGGATTTATTCCATCGCTTTATGATACCCTTGGAATTTATATTCCGTTGATTGTTGTAAACTGTATTATTTTGGGGCGTGCAGAGAGCTTTGCGTCGAAGAATGATGTATGGCTTTCGATGTTTGATGGAATTGGAATGGGACTTGGTTTTACGGTTGGACTTACTGCGATTGGTATTTTTCGTGAATTGTTTGGAAATGGAACAATTTTTAGCTTTCGCCTGATGCCGGAAAGCTATGAACCGGTGACAATATTGATTTTGGCTCCAGGGGCATTTTTCGTGCTTGCCTGCCTGATTGCAGTCCAGAACAAGATAAAACTCAATAAGGCGAAAAAAGCAGATGCAGCAGTTTGCGTATGTGCAAAAGATGGCTGCGCAGGATGTACCAATACACTTTGTGGAGGGAAGACCTTCACAACTGAAAGTATTAAGCGGGAAAAGGAGGAGACCTGATGAAACAGCCCATTTGCTCCGGTAAGGGATTTATAAAGCGTAAGTGGCAAAGAATCAAAGCACATTTACGAATTCTGAGAAAATATGAACGATTACACTTTTTGCATATGGGAAGGCTGAAAAAGCTTCACGAGCGTAAAGTAAGAAAGGAACAGAAGGCACATAAGAAAAAATGCAGACAGTCCATGGTATATGCGAAAAGATGCCGAAATATCAGCAAAAAACATAGAAGAGCAGCAGGACGCATGAACCGTTATCATAAACGTTTTTGCAGACGGGTAATGCGTTCTGCAAAAAGAAAAGAAAATAAAAAAAATGCAGCAAAGCATAAGAAGGAATCTGAGCGGAAACGGCAGGAGAAAAAACGCAGGATTCAAGACCGTAGAGAGACTGCAAAGCTGAATCGGACACTGAAAAGGAGGCGTAGAAGATGAATTTGTTTTTGATTGCTGTGGGAGCAGCATTGGTAAATAATGTAGTATTAAGCCAGTTCTTAGGACTCTGTCCGTTTATTGGTGTATCAAAAAAAGTGGATACGGCAGCCGGAATGGGTGGAGCGGTTATATTTGTCATCACGATTGCCTCAGCAGTGACGAATCTGATTTATCGTTTTGTATTGGTTAAGCTGGATATCACTTATTTACAGACCATTGTGTTTATTCTGGTTATTGCAGCATTGGTACAGTTTGTAGAGATGTTTTTAAAGAAAAAAATCCCATCTCTGTATTCAGCGCTAGGTGTGTATTTACCTCTGATTACAACAAATTGTGCGGTACTTGGTGTGGCACTGATTAATGTGCAGAAGGATTATGGCTTTTTATCTTCTGTAGTGAATGGTTTTGGAACTGCGTTGGGTTTTACAGTCGCAATTATCATTATGGCGGGAATCAGGGAGAAGATTGAGTATAATGATGTGCCGGAGTCTTTTAAGGGAACGCCAATCGTATTGGTGACAGCAGGACTGATGGCAATGGCATTTTTTGGATTTTCCGGATTGATAAAGTAGGAGGCGAAAGGTATGGTGACATCAATTTTACTTGCAATGGCAATTGTAGGCGGAACCGGAGCCTTAATAGGGATTTTACTTGGAATTGCCGGGGAAAAATTTGAAGTTGAAGTAGATGAGAAGGAAGTAGCGGTTAGAGAATGTCTGCCCGGTAACAATTGTGGTGGCTGTGGTTTTGCAGGTTGTGATGGCTTGGCAGCAGCGATTGCAAAGGGCGAGGCATCTGTAAATAGTTGTCCGGTTGGCGGAGATGCCTGTGCAGCAGATATTGGTAAGATTATGGGTGTAGATGCAAAAGATTCTGTCCGGATGACTGCCTATGTAAAATGTGCAGGAACCTGTGAAAAGGCCAAAGATTATTATGAATATGTAGGAGTGGAAGACTGTAAGCTAGCCATGAATAATCCGGGAGGAGGTGCAAAAGCCTGCACCTACGGCTGTACAGGGTATGGCAATTGTAAAAAGGTCTGTCCGTTTGATGCAATCGAGATCATAGATGGTGTTGCGGTGGTCGATTCTGAAAAATGCAAGGCTTGTGGAAAATGTGTTGCAGAATGTCCAAAACACCTGATTGAGCTTGTGCCGGCGGATGCAGTCTGCCATGTGAAGTGTAGTTCTAAGGATAAGGGCATAGAGGTGAAAAAGGTGTGTCAGACAGGCTGCATCGGCTGTGGACTGTGTGCCAGAAACTGTCCGTCTGAAGCAATTACAGTGGAGAATAATCTGGCATACATTGACCAGAAAAAATGTACCCATTGTGGAAACTGCAAAGAAAAATGTCCGGTAAAGGTTATTTTGTAAAGAGTATATGTCCCACAAGGTTTAAATAGGAAGGTTAAGAAATTGTAAAAATATAGTAGATTTTTTTTATTATATCATGTATAATAGAAACGTAAACATATTATGTTAATCACAAGAAATGTGTCTTTTTATTAAAAATACAGCATATATTGTTGTTAAGAATGAAAATGGTGTCATTTATGACGTTTCTTGACCTGAAACAGAAAGAAGTTATTAATTGCAAGGATTGTAAGAGAATTGGATGTGTGGCGGATATTGAATTTGATGAATGTAACGGACAAATTTGTGCGTTGATCGTGCCTACTCCGATACATTTCTTTTCCTGCTTTAGTAAATGCTTAAGATATTATATCCGTTTTTGTGATGTGGTTCGGATTGGACCGGATATTATACTTGTGGATGTCAATTTGGAAAAGGCGCTTATGAGGGACGATTAGACGAATGCATTAAAAAAGCATTTAGTCAAAAGATAACCAAAGGAGGAATTACATATGAAATGTCCGTTTTGCGGAGAAGATAATACAAGAGTAATTGATTCAAGACCAGCAGATGATAACAGCTCTATTCGAAGGAGAAGAGAGTGTGACGACTGTGGCAAGCGTTTTACAACTTATGAGAAAGTTGAGACGATTCCACTTATCATTATTAAAAAAGATAAGATTCGGGAAGCGTATGACCGGTCAAAAATTGAGTCAGGTGTTATCAAATCCTGTCACAAACGTCCGATTTCAGTAGATGATATTGAAAGATGTGTTGACCGGATTGAGACAGCAGTTTTTAATTTAGAGCAAAAAGAGGTTGAGAGTACTGTCATCGGTGAAATTGTTATGGATGAATTAAAGGAATTGGATCAGGTTGCTTATGTGCGTTTTGCTTCCGTTTACCGGGAGTTTAAAGATGTAAATATCTTTATGGATGAGTTAAAAAAGCTGTTAAATTAGAGATGGTTAAAAGAGAAGACTATTGTTTGGGTAGAATGTATATAAGAAGCAGGAATACAGTTCTAATGCAAAAAACCAATCGATAGTCTTTCTATTTTGCAAAAATTTTCTGCAGCATAAAAATTTCTTTTGTTTCAAAGAACAATACATCTATATGAAATGATAGTATACGAATTAAGAAAAAAATATACATATAATATAAATATGAATTGCATATTATATTAAATCATAGTATAATATATTTGTTCCGGTCTGGAGAGGAACAGGAGATTATATGTATAACAAAGTTCTAAGCGGCACACTGCATGGAGTGGAAGGAAGGCTCATTACAGTGGAGGCCGATGTCAGCGAAGGACTACCGATATTTAATATGGTAGGTTTTTTAGCATCTGAAGTTCGCGAAGCCAGTGACAGGGTGAGAACTGCCCTTAAGAATTCTGGCTATTTACTACCTCCAAAGCGGATTACCGTGAATTTATCACCGGCGGATATCCGGAAAGAAGGTTCTGTTTTTGATTTACCCATTAGTATTGCCCTATTGGCAGCTTACGGTTATATTGCCAATGAATGTTTAGAGGATGTTTTGATTATTGGGGAGCTTTCATTAAATGGTGATGTGAGAGGTGTACGGGGAATTTTATCAATTGTGGATTTTGCAAAGAAACAGGGAATTCATACCGTTATTTTGCCATATGTAAACCGCAAAGAGGCAGCATTTATTTCGGATGTAACGATTTTAGGGGCAAAGAGTCTTAAACAGGTAGTGAAACATTTGACAGGTGAAACGGAGATTTTACCGGAGCCTTTTATGGACGTTTATAGTCCTGTAACAGAGAGTTTTCCGATGGATTTTTCAGATATGAAGGGACAGAAGGTACTAAAACGTGCAACAGAAATTGCGGTGGCAGGAATGCACAATATATTATATTCAGGACCACCGGGAGCTGGAAAATCGATGGCAGCAAAAAGAATTTCTACGATTATGCCGGAGTTGACCTATGAGGAAAGTATTGAAATTACAAAAATATATAGTGTAAATGGTCTGTTAGAGCCAGAACAGGGACTGCTTACAAGAAGACCGTTCAGAGCACCGCATCATTCCATCACTGCCCAGGCGTTGATTGGCGGGGGAGTAAATCCAAGACCGGGAGAAATCAGTTTGGCACACAGAGGAGTGTTATTTTTGGATGAGCTTTTGGAATTTCCGAGGAATTTGATTGAGATGATGCGGCAGCCCTTAGAGGATGGGACAGTTACGATTTCAAGACTGCAGGGAAGCTATACATTTTTTTGTGATTTTATGCTTGTAGCAGCTATGAATCCATGTCCGTGTGGATTTTATCCGGATCTTAGCAAATGCCGTTGCACAACACCCCAGATTGAGCGGTATTTAAATAAAATGTCGGAGCCTATGCTTGACCGGATGGATATGAATATTTCCGTAAAAAAGATGGAATATGAGGAATTGTTCAGCAATGAGGAAGCAGAGTCTTCGGAAGAGATAAGGAAACGGGTGGAAGATGCCCACAAGATACAAAGGAAACGGTTAATGCCATATAACTTGCTATATAACTCTCAGATTCCAGGTAATATGTTAGAGGATATATGCAATCTTCAAGGAGAGGAAAAGGCATTGCAAAAGGAAATATTTGAAAAATATGATTTATCGGCCAGAGGCTTAGCGAAGCTTTTGAAGGTTGCAAGAACGATAGCCGATCTTGATAAGAAGGAGCAGGTTACCTGTGAACATATTTGGGAGGCTTTGTCATACAGGCTGCCGGATTTTCATAAAGGGGGAATACGGCAATGACAGAGGCACATTATTGGTATTGGATTAATAATATAGAAGGAATAGGGCGTAAAACGGTATGGGCGATGATGGAGTATTTCGGTTCGCCTGAGACGGTGTTTTATGCACCGGAGGAAGAGATTAAAAAATTTTTAAAAAAAGAATCTGTGACGAATGAATGTATCGCTTCAAGGCAAGAAGAGCAGGTGGTGAGGGAATTTTTAGAATTGGAAAAAAGGGGGATTCGATTTCTATATCCATCGATGCCCGAATATCCAAGACAGTATCAATACATACCGGATGCACCTTGTGGCCTGTATTTGAAGGGCAGCCTGCCGCCGGAGCATAAGAAGATTGTGGCGGTGATTGGAGCAAGGAATTGTACCAGGTATGGTTTGGAAATGGCACGTTTTTTTGGAAGAGAGCTTGCAGTATCCGGTATATCAGTAATAAGCGGTCTTGCCCGGGGGGTGGATGGGATGGCACATCAGGGTGCATTAGAGGGCAACGGATATACGATGGGGATAATTGGTGGCGGAATTGACCAGGTTTATCCAAAAGAGAATTATGAGTTATTTATGAAACTGCAGGAACAGGGTGGGATTTTATCAGAAAGCAATATAGGAATCGCCCCTGTTTCCGGTCTGTTCCCGCAAAGAAACCGGCTGATTTCGGGTTTATGCGATGGAATACTGGTGATTGAGGCCATGGAAAAGAGTGGAACTTTTATAACGGTTGACCAGGGATTAGAGCAGGGAAAGGAGGTTTTTGCGGTTCCGGGAAGGATATCAGATATAAAAAGTGTAGGATGTAACCATTTAATCAAGTTAGGTGCACATATAGTGACGGAGGTGGCAGATATTTTAGATATATTGCATGTTAAGGGAAATGATAGTGCAAAAAACAGTTATTTTGATGCTTTGCAGAGCAATATTTCAAAAATGTCACTTGCACCCCTGGAAAAAATGGTGTATAGTTGTTTGCGAATTGATCCTAGGTATATAGATGATATTATCGCGGATGTACAGATTGCACCACAGGATGTATTAAAGGCACTGAATCGCATGGTACTAGATAGTATTATAATTGAAACAGCCAGGAACTATTATGCAATCAGATTATAATTATTAATATTGGAGGAGCCGCCATGGCAAAGAACCTAGTTATCGTAGAGTCACCGGCAAAAGCTAAAACAATCAAAAAATTTCTTGGAAGTAATTACGAGGTAATTGCTTCGAATGGTCATGTGAGAGATTTACCAAAATCTCAGATGGGGATTGATACAGATAACAATTTTGAAGTAAAGTATATTACGATTCGGGGAAAAGGAGAGCTGCTTGCAGCTTTAAGAAAGGCTGTGAAGAAGGCTGATAAAGTATACCTCGCAACTGATCCGGACCGTGAGGGCGAAGCGATTTCATGGCATTTATCAAAGGCACTTAAGCTAGAGGATAAGAATTACAAAAGAATTACGTTTAATGAAATCACAAAGAACGCAGTGAAAGGTTCTTTAAAGAATGCAAGAGATATTGATATGGGGCTTGTAGATGCCCAGCAGGCAAGGCGTGTGTTAGACCGTTTGGTAGGTTATAAAATCAGTCCTGTTTTGTGGGTTAAGGTAAAAAGAGGATTAAGTGCAGGCCGCGTGCAGTCGGTAGCATTGAAGCTGATTTGTGACAGGGAAGAGGAAGTAAATAGTTTCATACCAGAGGAGTACTGGACATTAGAGGCAATGGTAAAGGCAGGAAACAATAAGAAGCCATTTGCAGCGAAGCTTTTAAAGACACCAAATGGAAAGGCAGAGATTCATTCAAAGGATGAGATGGATAAGATTTTAAAAGAGCTCAAAGGCTCTGGGCTTTTTGTGAAAGAGATTAAAAAATCAACCCGCACAAAAAAATCGCCTCTTCCGTTTACCACTTCGACTTTACAGCAGGAAGCAGCGAGAAAGCTTAACTTTGCCACGGGCAAAACCATGCGTATTGCCCAGCAGCTTTATGAAGGTGTTGATATCAAGGGAAAGGGAAGCATTGGTCTTATTACGTATTTGAGAACAGATTCTACCCGTATATCTGATGAAGCGAATGAATCGGCGGTAGAGTATATTCGTTCACAGTATGGGGAGCAGTATGTCAGTACAGAGAATAAAAAATCGAAGAACAATCAGAAGATTCAGGATGCGCATGAGGCGATTCGCCCAACAGATATAACACTATCTCCGGTTAAACTGAAAGAACAGATGTCAAGAGATCAGTTCCGTTTGTATCAGCTTATTTATAACCGTTTTCTGGCAAGCCGTATGGAAGCGGCTCGTTACGAAAGTGAGACGCTGCGGCTAGAAGCAAAAGGGTATGAGTTTGGTGCAACTTCAACAAAGCTTGTATTTGAAGGCTTTATGGCAGTATATGCAATGGAAGATGAAAATGACGAGTTAAAAAACCAATTCAAGGGGATTGACAAAGAGACAGAAGTGACAGTAGAAGATTTTGTGGATAAGCAGCATTTTACACAGCCGCCGGCTCATTATACAGAAGGCTCTTTAGTTCGCAAATTAGAAGAGGCAGGGATTGGAAGACCAAGTACCTATGCACCAACGATTTCTACCATCCTGGCAAGAAGGTATGTAGTGAAGGAAAATAGGAATCTTTATGTGACAGAGTTAGGGGAAGCGGTGAACCAGATTATGGAAAAAGCATTCCCGGTTATTGTGGATACAGAATTTACTGCGAATATGGAGTCATTGCTGGATCACATTGAGGATGGAAGTATTGAATGGAAGACCGTTATTTCTAATTTCTATCCGGATTTAGAGGCAGCCGTCCAGGCAGCAAACGAGGAATTGGAGCATATTAAGATTGAGGATGAAGTGACAGATGAACCTTGTGAAGTCTGTGGAAGAATGCTTGTTGTAAAATATGGACCGCACGGAAAGTTTCTGGCATGTCCTGGCTTTCCGGAATGTCGTTTTACAAAACCACATTATGAAAAAATTGGTGTGGAATGTCCGAAATGTGGCAAGGATGTCGTGCTGAAAAAGACCAAAAAGGGACGGAAATATTTTGGATGCATTGATAATCCGGAATGTGACTTTATGACATGGCAGAAACCATCGGCTACTAGATGTGAGAAATGTGGTGGAGTTATGTTAGAGAAAGGTAATAAGCTTGTCTGTAATAATGAAGAGTGTGGATTTGTATGTGAGAAAAAGTAACAGATAATGGCTTTTTATTTGTTTATATCTTGGCTGAATACACAGGGCAGACCGTTAACTGGTCAGTTTTGAAAAGCAATCATATTGTGGAATAATTTTGTAAATTTGATAAAGTTGTTGTTATTATCTGCGAATTGTGGTAGAATTGTTAAATGATTGGAGGGGGCTTATGAGTGTCCAGCTATTAGATAAGACAAGAAAAATTAATCAGCTGTTGCATAATAACAGCTCCCACAAGGTTGTTTTTAATGATATCTGCAAGGTGTTAAGTGAGATTTTAGAATCAGATATTCTTGTGATAAGCAGGAAAGGAAAGGTTTTAGGGATTCAGAATCGGTCTGATATTCATGAGATTACAGAATTGATTGTAGAGAAGGTAGGTGGGTTCATAGATCCAATGCTGAATGAACGCTTTTTAGGAGTTTTATCTACAAAAGAGAATGTCAACCTTGCCACATTGGGTTTTGAATTTGAAAATCTGGAAAGATATCAGGCAGTCATTACTCCAATCGATATTGCAGGAGAACGTCTTGGTACTGTTTTCATGTATAAGGAAGACAGCCAGTACACAATAGATGATATTATTCTTAGTGAGTATGGCACAACCGTTGTAGGACTTGAAATGATGCGTAGCGTCAATGAAGAGTCAGCAGAAGAGGATCGTAAGATTGCAATCATTAAATCTGCAATCAGTACGTTGTCAAACTCAGAACAGGAAGCGATTGTTCATGTTTTTGATGAGCTTTCCGGAATGGAAGGGATTTTGGTTGCATCAAAGATTGCAGACAGGGTAGGGATTACCCGTTCTGTTATTGTGAATGCACTTCGCAAATTTGAAAGTGCGGGCGTTATCGAAACCAGATCTTCAGGAATGAAAGGAACCTATATCAAGGTTTTGAATGAGCTGGTATTTGATGAAGTATGCCAATTGCATAAGTAAAATGGATTTTGGAATTGCAAAAGGATTTGTGAGTTCACTCATAAGTCCTTTCTATTGCTATTTTGATGGCAGGGATACACAGAAAAAAGATACTATTTAAGGGAGGTTACATATGATTAACACAAATATTTACAATTATATTAATGTGTTGGACAAAGCAGCAGATGCTGCAAATACCCGTCATGAGATTATAACGAATAATTTGGCAAATGTAGGTACCCCGAATTACAAGCGCAAGGATGTATCGTTTCAAAACTATTTACAGCAGGCATTGATTGGAGATAATCCTTTGGATGAGAGAGTAGGGGAGATTAATACACACCTTTCTGATTTTAGCGGATTCATATATACAGATTCCTCGACCCTTTCCTATCGCTTAGACGGAAACAATGTTGATGCTGATACAGAGAATTCCATGCTTGCACAGAATCAAATCCGTTATAATACATTGGTAGAACAGATCGGACAGGAATTTGCAAGATATAAAACAGTATTGGCTCAGTGAGGATAGATATTTTTTAGGAGGTGTTTGCGAATGAGCAGTGGAATTTTTAATGCTATGGATGTATCTGCTTCCGGTATGACAGCACAGCGGACGAGAATGGATGTGATTGCGCAGAATATAGCAAATGTGAATACGACAAGAGATGAGAACGGTAACGTATATAAGAGACAAACCGTGGTATTTCATGAGAATTCGAATATGTCTTTTGATACGATACTTAGCAATAAGCTTTCACCGTATAAGGCAAATGGCGTAAAAATCACAGCAATTGTGGAGGATAATTCGGAAGGAATCATGGCATATGATCCAAATCATCCGGATGCGGATGAGAACGGATATGTAACCCTTCCGAATGTGAATACCGTAACAGAAATGACAAACCTGATTGATGCCAGTCGTTCCTATGAAGCAAATGCAACTGCATTTAATGCGTCAAAGGCTATGGCAGCAAAAGGTCTTGAATTATTTGAATAATAGGAGAGTGATAGAAAATGGCAGTTTCAGCAATTAACGGCAGTGAAACAATACAGAGTGTACTGTTTAACAGCTATAATACAGCAGAGGTTGAACGGGACAATAAAACTGCTTTTGACAGCCTGTTTAGTTCTGCAATTCAGATGTATAAGAATGCAGATGATTTGCAAAATGCAGCGGAGGAGTCGGAAATTAATTTTGCACTTGGCTACGCAACAAGTACGCATGATTTAGCAATCGCACAGCAGAAAGCAAATATTGCCCTGCAATATACTGTGAAAGTGACAAATAAAGCATTAGAGGCTTATAAAGAATTGATAAATATGCAGATTTAGTAATTACACGTTTTAAAGGATCTATACATTTCATATATTTGTCAGATGTATATATCAGATATTCAAAAACTGTCTTTTGGCAGGAAGAATAGATAAAAAACCATTAAATGGATAAGGGATAGACGAGATGATTCGTTAGGGAAGATTATGTTAGACAGATTAAAAGCAATCCAGACAAAATTTGTGGAGTTTTGGAATCGGTTTACAAGTAAACAAAAGACATTGATTGTCAGCATTTCGGCAGCAGTGATATTTACACTGGTGGCGCTTGTTGTGCTATTAAATCGTACAAAGTATGTTCAATTGGTAACTTTTGAAAATACAACGGATGCAGCTTCTGCCAGTGAGATTTTAACAGAGGCAGGAATCAAGTATAATGTTTCCAGTAATGGGCTTGTGTTTTCAGTCGATGAAAAAAATGAATCAGCGGCAAGACTTGTATTAGGACAGAATAATATTGCGGCAGATAAGGATACCAGTTATGATGATGCATTTAATAATAGTATGTCCACAACAGATTCAGAGAGAAAGAAAAAACAGATTATCTATGATCAGAAGCAGTTAGAAAAGGATCTGCAGAGCATGGATGGTGTAAATCAGGCATCTGTACATATTTCAGTACCGGATTCATCTAATTCATTATTATCCGAAACAAAAGAATCTTCAGCCAGTGTTATGCTGACTACAACGGCAGATTTTGATGCCGAGCTTCAGGTAGAAGGAATTGCGAATTTCGTAGCTACAACGATTGGCAATTCTAGCACAGACAATGTAAGAATCGTAGACCAGGCGGGTAATCTGCTGTTTGGTGGAGAGACTTCGACATCCACAGCGGGCAAAGCAGCGGCAGAGATGAAGATAAAGGATCAGGTAACGGCTAGCTTTAAGGATCAGGTGAGAAATCTTTTTGTAAGTACTGGTGTTTATAATGATGCAGAGATTGCTGCGAATTTAGATATTGATTTAGATGAACAAAGCATTGAAGATATTCATTTATATTCAGATGATGCGGAGGAGGATACTGGTCCGATGAGTAGCCGGTATTCCTATAGTGCAGAGAATGTAGATGGTGTATCCGGTATACCCGGAACGGATTCAAATGACGGAACGGTAAATGATTACAATATTTTAAATGGAACGACAGGGAACAGTAGTGCAAATGTCATTAGAGAAGAATATGGCACAAGCCAGACAACTACGGTTACGAAAAAATCAATTGGGCGTGTGAATACAGAGAACTCTTCGGTTGCATTAGTGCTTAGCCGGTATGTTGTTTATGATGAAGCGCAGATGAAGAAGGCAGGAGCACTTCAGGGGACGAACTTTGAAGCTTTCCAGCAGGAAAATGACGAACGCAGACCGATTGATGTAGATGAAGAAACCTATGCATTGGTAGAACAGGCTACTGGTATCAGTGCAGACCGAATTCAGATCCAGGCGTATGAGGTGCCGCTTTTCTATCCACAGGAGCAGAGTGCGGTGGATACAGTAACAAATTATTTACAGTTTGTATTGGCAATTTTGATTGTTGCACTTTTATGCTTTGTAGTATTCAAGGGTATGAAGCCGGTGGAAGTCACCGAATTAGAACCAGAGCTTTCTGTTGAAGCATTACTTGCTACAACGAAGGAAAACCAGACGCTTGAAGATATTGAATTTAGCGATAAGTCGGCAACCAGGCAGCAGATTGAGCGCTTTGTGGATGAGAATCCGGAACAGGTGGCATTGTTGCTTCGAAACTGGTTGAATGATGAATGGAATTAGTTGGGAGGAGATTATATATGCCAAGCTATGATGATGATATTTCGGGAATTCAAAAGGCAGCGATATTGCTAATTTCTTTAGGACCAGAGAAGTCGGCGAATATTTTTAAGCATTTAAAAGAAGATGAGATTGAGTCTCTTACATTAGAGATTGCAAATACAAGAAGTGTTCCTCCTGATATAAAGGAAAGTATATTAGAAGAATTTTATGAGGTATGTCTTGCCCAGCAGTATATTTCAGAGGGTGGTATTGGTTATGCAAAGGAGCTGCTTGATAAAGCACTCGGTGAGGATAAAGCAAAGGATGTTATTGGCAGACTTACTGCATCCTTGCAGGTTCGTCCTTTTGAATTTGTCCGTAAGGCAGATCCATCACAGTTGCTTAACTTTATCCAGGATGAGCATCCCCAGACGATTGCTCTCATTTTAGCATACTTGCCATCCGGACAGGCAGCGGCAGTTGTGGGTTCACTTCCGCCTGAGAAACAGGCAGAAGTAGCAAAACGTATCGCTTTGATGGACCGGACCAGTCCGGATGTAATCAAAGAGGTGGAAAAAGTATTGGAGAAGAAGCTTTCATCACTTGTCAATCAGGATTATACGATTGTGGGTGGAGTAGATGCAATTGTAGCTGTTTTGAATACGGTAGACCGTAGTACAGAGAAACATATCATGGAGACACTTGAGGTTGAAGAACCAGAGCTTGCAGATGAAATCAGACGTAAGATGTTTGTATTTGAGGATATTCTTACTCTTGATAACCGTGCAATTCAGACAGTTCTCCGTGAGGTTGATAATAATGAGCTTGCAATTGCACTTAAGAATGCCAATGAGGATGTACAAAACTGTATTTTTTCCAATCTTTCATCTCGTCTTGCTGCGATGATCAAAGAAGATATGGATTATATGGGACCTGTACGTCTTAAGGATGTTGAAGATGCACAGCAGAAGATTGTTAATATTATTCGTAAATTAGAGGATACCGGTGAAATTGTTATTTCCCGTGGTGGAGGTGACGAGATCATTGTCTAATCTGATAAAATCTGGATTTGTTGCATTTTCACAAAATAATGCATTGGTAATTGATACAAATAAAAATCATATTATCGAGAGTATTGAGAATTCTTCGTTACAGGAAATGGAAACATCAGAAGAGTCAGCAGAAGAAGCGTTGGCGGCCGCATTGATTCGGGATGTGGGTTTGGATGAGGAATCGGAGGCAGGAAGTTCCCTATCTGATGGAAAGTCGGATGAAGCTTTGGATATTTCAAAGGAAGAGGCAATACAGCGGTCTCAGGAAATATTGCAGGCAGCTAAGCGGGAGGCAGAGGAGATTGTAAACCAGGTTCATAAAGAGACGGAGCAAATGAGAGCTGCAGCTTATGACGAGGTTGAAAATATCAAAAAGCAGGCACATGAGGAAGGATATCAGACGGGATATTCCGATGGAAGCAGCCAAGTCATTGCAGAGTATGAGGAGAAAAAGGCCGAACTTGATGCACAGGCAGTCCAAAATGAGCAATTGCTAATGGAAAAAGAACAAGAATTCATTGTAAAAACAGAGCATAAAATGGTGGATTTGTTGTGCCAGCTCATTCCATCTATTACGGGTGTATCCATAGAAAATGAGCGGAATGTATTGCTTCATATGATAAATATGGCGATGCGTGACTTGGAAAACAGCAGTAAGTTTGTAATTCGTGTTTCCTGTGATGACTACGAAATGTTGTCTGAACAAAAAGATGAGATATATGGTGCACTAAATCCAAGCATTGAATTAGAGATTTATGAGGATGCAAAGCTTCAGGCTATGCAGTGTATGATTGATACAGACAATGGTATTGTTGATGTCAGCTTAGATGTGCAGTTAAATAATTTGATCAAAGCGTTAAAGCTTTTGATTCGGGAATAGGTGATGATTTGGATATTAATTATGAACCGTATTTTGCTTTGGTAAATAAAACATTTGTAACGGAATTAGGGAAAGTAGTGAAGGTGGTGGGACTTACCGTGGAATCGGTAGGCCCCACCTGTAAGTTAAATGATTTATGCAAAATAACATCAAAGGATGGCTTGCATCAGGTTATGGCAGAGGTGGTAGGCTTCAAAGATAACCGGATTTTACTTATGCCCTTTGAAAGTGTGGAAGGAATTGGGCTTGGTGCTACGGTAGAGAATACAAAAGAACCGTTAAAAGTTCCGGTTGGTGAAGCATTGCTTGGACGTTCTTTGGATGGCCTCGGCAGACCAATTGATGGGAAAGAGCTTAACTTAAGTGAGTTTTATCCAATTGAAGCACCTCCTCCGGATGCATTAAAAAGAAAAATGATATCAGATATCCTGCCATTAGGTGTGAAAGCGGTTGACGGAATGATTACGGTTGGAAAAGGCCAGCGTATTGGTATTTTTGCAGGTTCTGGTGTAGGAAAGTCTACACTCCTGGGCATGTTTGCAAGAAATACCAAGGCGGATGTCAACGTGATAGCCCTGATTGGGGAGCGTGGAAGAGAGGTCCGGGAATTTATTGAACGGGATCTTGGTGCAGAGGGTATGAAACGCTCGGTATTAGTGATTGCGACTTCTGATAAGCCGGCGCTTATTCGTAATAAGGCTGCGAAAACTGCGACAGCGATTGCGGAATACTTTCGGGATCAGGGAAAAGATGTGCTGCTTATGATGGATAATATGACACGTTTTTGTATGGCACAAAGAGAGATTGGACTTGCTACGGGAGAACCCCCGGTTACAAGAGGTTACCCGCCATCTGTTTATGCGGAGCTTCCTAAAGTTTTAGAGAGGGCTGGTAATTCTGAAAAAGGTTCTATTACAGGGCTTTATGCTGTTTTGGTAGATGGCGATGATTTTAATGAGCCAATATCCGATACAGCAAGGGGAATATTAGACGGACACATTGTGTTATCTAGAAAGCTAGGACATAAGAATCATTATCCTGCAATTGATGTGTTACAGAGTATTTCCCGATGTATGAGTGGAATTGCGTCAAAGGAACATAAGGACGCTGCGGGCAAGCTTAAAAATGTACTGGCAACTTATAATGAAGCGGAGGATTTGATTAATATCGGTGCGTATCGTTCTGGCTCGAATCCGGATATTGATTACGCTATTTCCAAGATTGGGCAGGTAAACGAATTTTTACAGCAGGATGTGGATACAAAGTATCTGTTAGAGGATGAACTGGATATGCTTATGGGCATTTTTAAAGGTGATATATGATTCGGATGAAAACAGGAGCTTGAAAGGATGAAATGGAATAAAGCGTACCGGGAGATGTGGCAATGGCAAAGTTTATTTATCGCATGCAGAGCATTCTTGATATTAAGTACAAATTAGAAGAACAGGCCAAACAGCATTATATGGAAGTCCGAAATAGATTAAATGAAGCATTGGATGAACTGGATGCACTGAATGCAAGGAAAGAAGCATATTTTAATACCTATCGTAAGCTTTTGTCAGAAAAGCTGGATGTGTTAGAGATTGAAGCCTGTAAGAATTCGATTTTGATCATGGATGGATATATTGAGGAGCAGCAAAACAGGATTTATGAGATCGAGCAGGAGCTAGAGCAGGCAATGAAAGTAATGAGTGAAGCTATGAAAGAACGTAAGATTCATGAGAAACTGAAAGAGAATCAGTTTGAAGTCTTTTTACAGGAACTCAATCAGGAAGAGATAAAAGAAATTGACCAGTTGGTCAGTTATCAGTATAACAACCGGGATGGAGAGGAGGAATAAGAAGATATGGCAAAGAAGAGCAAAGAGAAAAAAGATGGAAATGAAGAAAGTTTTGGCAATAAATTATTATCAGGTTTTTTTGTGATTTTAATTATTGTTGTCTGGCTGGCTATTCTTGCAGCATTGATCAAGTTTGATATCGGGGGTTTTGGAAGTTCAGTGTTACGTCCGATTTTAAAGGATGTTCCGGTTATAAGTAAAATTTTACCAGAGCCGTCAGAGGAACAATTGAAGGCAGAAGCAGAGGAGAATTCGGATGAAAATCAGATTGCAACGCTTTCTCAGGCAAAGGACATGATTGAAAAATTGCAGGAAGAGAATGATAAATTAAGCGAAAATAATAAATCCTTAAAAGAAAATAATGATGATCTGACTAAGGAGATTGAGCGTTTAAAGGCATTTGAAGAGAATCAGAATGCATTTCAGAAAGAAAAGGAAGAATTTTATCGAGAAATAGTCTATGGAGAAAATGCTCCGGATGCCGATACATATAGTAAGTGGTATGAAAGTATAGATGCTGCTAATGCGGAGGCGATTTATCGCCAGGTTATCTCACAACAGTCGGTGGATAGTGATTTGCAGGAGGTTGCGAAAACCTATGAAAATATGAAACCCGCAGAAGCAGCGGAGGTGTTGCAGAAGATAGGCAATTTAGATACGGTTGCAGAGATTCTTGGGGCTATGAAAACAGATGCCCGGGCAGATATAATGAATCAGTTTGAAGCCGATTTTGCCGCAAATGTAACGAAAAAGCTATTGCCATGACCACTTATTAAAAATATATGAAAGGAGGTAAAATATGCAGGTGAATGAAAGCGTGAATGTGTCTAATTTTTTTATGGTTGGCAATCAGACTGGTAAAGGTAGCCGTACAAGTGCGGACAAATCAGAACAAACAGATTTTGCAAGCTTTTTGAAGTCTTCTACCGATTCTTCCGGCAAAAATAATACGGATGTAAAGCAACAGTCGGATGTAAAGGCTGTATCTTCAAAAGATACTTCTTTAAAGAACACTTCTTCAAAAGAAACTTCTGTAAAGGATAAAACCGTGGAGAAGAGTGCAGAAGATGTAAGGCAGGAGAATGTAAAGGAAGAGAATGTTCAAAATACAGATTTAGAAGTTGAAAAGGAACCTTTATATGATGAAATCATAGCAACAGAGCAGATAGAAACGACAGAAATTTTAGAAAATGTTGTTGAAGAAAGTGATACGGATCTTTCTTTAGAAGAGTTGGATGCATTGCTGGAAACAATCGGTAATATTTTACAGCAGGTAATGGAACACTTCGATTTAGCTGTGGAAGACCTGAGCAAAAAACTTGATGAATTTGGGATGGAGGCGGAGGATTTACTGTCAGAGGACGGTTTGAAGAGCTTTTTCCTTTCCATGAATTCAGCAGATGTTTCTGATTTGCTAGTGGATGAAGGCTTGAATCAGGACTGGAACCAATTTTTTGATGATTTGAAAGAAGAAATTGTACAGGATGGTGTAAGTCTTGAGGATTTAAGTGATTATGCAAAAGGGCAGAATGAAAAGAATCTTTTGGATTATATGCCTCATGTTGATTCCCATATGGAGGAAAACCTTGTAAAAACAGGTGTTGCAAAACAGCCGGATGGCGGGCAGGATGTGGATATGGACATGGATATACCGATAGATTTAAAGGAGCCGTCTGTTACAGTTTCGAACGAAAATCCGATTCGCAAAGACGGACAGGATACTTCGGATTCAGAAATGAGTGGAAAGCAGGATACTTATACTTTCAAAGAGGAAGTACATAATACAGAAAAGAATTCCGTAACAGATAAAAGGGATTTGCATTTTGAACATCCGGTATTGCAGGCAGTAGAGCAGGCATTAGACAATGTACAGGATGTTTCCTTTGTCGAAGAGGTTCCGGTATCGGGTAAAGAAGTTATAGACCAAATTGTTGAACAGGTTAAGTTGAACATGAATCAGGATACTACTTCTTTAGAAATGCAGCTATATCCGGAACATTTAGGAAAGATTCAGATTAATGTGGTTTCCAAGGATGGTGTCCTGACTGCTAGAATTATGGCAGAGACAGAGGCTGCAAAGCAGGCAATTGAAGGTGGACTTACCAGTCTAAAAGAATCAATGGAACAGCAAAATCTCAAGGTAGATGCAATTGAAGTTATGGTTTCTACAACAGGATTTGAGAGCAACAATGAGGAACAGAGTTTATATGAACGCAAGCAAAGTTCTAATTCAGGTAAAAAGTCTGGCTTATCGGAATTGCAGGAGGATGAAGACGAGAAAGAGGCAGCGGAACTTGAGAAAATGAAGTATGCGGGAAGCAGTGTAAGTTATACGGCATAAGGGTTAAGCAATCCGGTCGTGTTTCCGATATACATTACAGTAAAGAAAAAGGAGGTATGCGTATGGCATCAACAATGGGTATTGGTTCAACAGACACAACGAATACGAACACAAAAGCAATTGATACGACGAAGGCGGCAGCGGCAGCAAGCAAGAGCAGTGGAAAATCGAATAGTTCTCTTGACAAGGATGCTTTCTTGCAGTTACTAGTTGCACAGATGCAGTATCAGGATCCATTAGAGCCGACCAGTAATACGGAGTATATGTCACAGTTGGCACAGTTTTCAAGTGTAGAAGAATTACAGAATATCAATCAGACTTTCTCTAACAACCGTGCACTGAACTTAGCAGGACAGTATGTGATTTTAAATGTTCCGGATACTGCAGGAAATATTAACCAAATCAGTGGTCTTGTGGATTACGTTACAATTAATGGAGGCAAAACATATTTTTCCATTAAAGATCAGTATTATGATTCCGATTATCTGGATTCGGTTGTCAGTCTGGATTATCTTGAATATATTTCCAGAAATTCTGAGACACCAAGCACAGATAACGGGAAAACAGAAGGAAGTGGTTCTTCTGAAACAGATAACGGGAAGACAGAAGGAAGTGGTTCTTCTGAAATAAATAACGGTGATGGGAATAAAACAGATGGAACTGAAAATGTATAACCTTATGGAAAAGGGGAGATAAACATGGACCGTTTACAGAATTCATTTGTGTCAATTGAGCAGATGAAAGATACCTACCTGATGAACTATAAAACTGAAAGGCAGGCTGAGAAAAAAACAACGATATCTTTTGAAGAGATGCTTATCAAGGCAAGTGAAAGCAGTATTTCCGATGAAGTAATATTTTCAAAGCATGCGAATGCTCGTCTGGCAAGCAGGAATATCAATTTAAATGATGAGCAGATGGAGAGACTTAATAGTGGTATCAGGCAGGCAAAAGAAAAGAGTATTAAAGAATCATTGGTCATGATGGACAACATTGCATTTATTGTTAACATTAAAAACAATACGGTAATTACTGCGATGGATCAAGATACCAATGACAGCAATGTGTTTACAAATATTGATGGAGCAGTTATTGTATAGCTGGACCTTTGGGAGGCTAGATATCCCGGAATGACAGATGGGATAAACATCAAAAAATTAGGAGGTCAAAAATTATGATGAGATCACTTTACTCTGGTGTATCGGGACTTAAGACACACCAGACGAAAATGGATGTAATTGGTAATAATATAGCGAATGTAAATACGGTAGGTTTCAAATCAAGTTCAGTATTATTCAAGGATGTACTTTATCAGACAACACAATCCGCAACGGCATCTACGACAACAAGCGGTGGTACCAATGCAAAACAGATTGGTTTAGGTACAAATGTGGCAACGATTACTGTATCACAGGGAGCAGGATCTGCACAGTCAACGAATAATCCATATGATTTGATGATCAACGGCAGTTCATTTTTCGTTGTAAACCGTAATGGTGTCAATTATTTTACGAAGGTTGGTGCATTTAATACAGATGATGCCGGTAACTTGGTAAATGGTTCCGGTGATTTGGTAATGGGCTGGCAGGTTGACCCAGATGATCCTACACAAATTCGTAGAGATACGGTTTCGGCATTACGGCCGGAAGCAGTTGAAAATCAGACGGCGCCGCCGGAAATGACATCGAAGACCTATATGACAGGTAATATTGTTCAAACGGATGCCAGATTGACAACAGCAGATGGCGTTTCAACGACAGTATCTATTTATGATAATTTGGGTAACAGTTATACCGTTAAGCTTAAAATCACGCAATCACCGAGTGATCCGAGCGCATATAATATTGCAGTTGATTCGATTAAGGATGTGAATAATGTTAATATTATTGATCCGACCAATGGTAAATATACAGCAGCACTGTCGAATACAACTATTCAGTTTGATAGAAATTCCGGTGATTTTGTCGGTATGGGAGGCATTGTAGGAGCACTGGCAACGAATTTAACTATCGCCAGCAAAAACCCAGCGGTAGATGGTAATGTATTCCAGGATCCGACTCAGGATCCGCCTGTTATGAGTATTGAAATAGATTGTTCTTCCTTACATATGTATGCATCAAAGAGTGGAGAAAGTAATCCGGAGACTCACAGAGGTGCAAAGGATAATACCGCTTTAGGGGCAGGTCGTAAGGTCGGCAAGATGACAGATGTCAGTATCGATACACAGGGTAGGATTTATGGTATCTATGATAATGGTATCAATAAGCTTCTCGGACAGATTTGTGTTGCAAATTTCGTGAATCCGGCTGGTCTTGAGGCGATTGGAGGCAATTTGTATAAGGAAACGAAGGCCTCCGGAGAGTTTGACGGAATCGGACAGACGATTGCGGATACCGGTGAAACTATGACACAGGGTGTTTTGGAAATGTCCAATGTTGACTTATCTCAGGAATTTACAGAGATGATCGTAACGCAGAGAGGTTTCCAGGCAAATTCCAGAATTATCACGGTGTCAGATACCCTGATTGAAGAGCTTGTTAATTTGAAGAGATAATATGAAAAGATAATATTTAGGGAGACCATTGTAATTGGAATTGAAATACAATTGTGCAATGGTCTCTTTTCTGTTATAATGATATTATTGAAATTTGTACAGTAGAGGTAGAAGGATGATTGAACTTACAAAATTGAATGAAATGAAATTTACGGTGAATGCAGATTTGATAGAATTTGTGGAAGAAACTCCTGACACAGTGGTTTCTCTTGCTACCGGTAAAAAAATTATTGTGAAAGAGAGTAGACAAGAGGTCGCAAATTTAGTAATATCTTATAAGAGAGAAATCTATCGGGCATGGGATAATCAGGTATAGAACATGAGTTATAATAAAAATTGTATTCTTGTGTAAATTTATGTAGAATATTTTTTTGAATTGTGATACAATTATACAGGTTATTTTGAAAAGGGTTCTTTTTTAAGGAAACCTTGATTTATTATAGTTTAGTGAGGTGGAGACATTGGATATAGCATCGATAGTTGGTTTAGTATTAGGATTTGCTTTAATGATATTTGGTATGGTATATAGTAAAGACACTGGAGTTGATTTTGGAAAGATTATGTCTTTTTGGGATGTTCCATCGTTATTGATTACCTTTGGTGGTACAATTGGTGCGGTTATGGCGAGTTACCCTATGCAGGGCTTTATTGCCGGTATTAAGTCAATGGCATTAATTTTTAAGGTTCCGAACTATGATGTTGTGGGAACGATCAAGCAGATTATAGAATTGTCTAACATTGCCAGAAAGGAAGGTCTTCTGGCATTGGAGGAATCAGCAAATAACCTGGAAGATCCTTTTATGAAAAAGGGAATTATGCTGATTGTAGATGGTACGGATCCAGAGCTTGTCAGGGGAATTTTGGAGGCAGAACTGATAAACACAGATGCAAGACACCAAAAAAATATTGCTTTCTGGAAACAGGTTGGTGCCATGGGACCTGCCTGGGGTATGATTGGTACATTGATTGGTTTGGTTTTGATGCTTAAAGATTTGTCAGATCCGGATTCCATCGGTCCGAATATGGCGGTGGCCCTGATTACAACATTTTATGGTTCTTTTATTGCAAACTGGCTGAGTGCTCCGGTAGCTGGTAAATTAGCGCTTAACAATGATTCTGAAATGCAGTTGAAAGAGATTATGATAGAAGGATTATTATCAATACAGGCAGGTGAAAATCCTCGTGTTATTGAGGAAAAATTAAAGTCTTTCTTAGATCCTAGCATGCGAGATGGAATGACAGAGGATGGTGAATGATTATGGCAAAAAAAAGGGAAACGCCGCCAGACGAAGGCTCTCCGGCGTGGATGTCTACATTTAGTGACTTGATGAATCTGCTCTTGTGTTTCTTTGTGTTGCTTTTTGCAAGTTCTACTATGGATGAAGGAAAGATTCAGCAGATTATGGCTTCTTTTAATGATATGAGTTTTAGTATTTTGGAAGCCGGGTCGGTTTCTTTAGAGGCAGGACCGATTGTTTCGGGTGGCGTAACACAGCTCCCGGGTATTGAGTCATTTTTAGAGCATATTGGTGTGTCGTCTGAAGTAAAAGGAAATAATCAGGATTTATCTGCAACGGGTGCAGATGATGGAACCAGTGACAGTTCGAATCAGCCTGACAGTATTGAACCGAATACGGAGGAAGTGCTTGATGAGAGTTCCATGAATAAGGGAAAAGAAGAACTTTCTACGAATGAATTAAAGGAACAGCTTGATATGTATGGCTTAGAGCAGTCGGAGCAGATGTATGATGAAATATCAGAAATGACAGAATCCTATAACATTGAAGATAAGGTTGTGATGGATTTTAATTCACAATATGTTTCGCTGGATTTGAATGGTGCAATTCTTTTTGATGCCGGACAGGCAGAAATCCGGGAAGATGCAAGGATGTTTATGCAAAAGGTTGCCTCGATTCTTGGAAAATATAAAAAATGTGTGATTGAGATAGAAGGGCATACTGATAATATACCGATTCACAATTCGAGGTATGAAAGCAACCTTTATCTTTCCACTGCTAGGGCAACAAAGGTGTATGAATATGTTATGGAGCAGACAAATCTGGAAAAAGCGAATATGAAAGTGGCAGGCTATGGTGAAAATCGTCCGGTTGCCTCAAATGATACAGAAGAGGGCAGGGCAAAGAACCGTAGAGTTTCCATAAAGATATATAATCAGTTGAATTCTGATACAGAAACGATGATAGAATAGGAGAAGGATATGAGAAAGAATTTAATTACAGTTATTATACTGGCATTATGTGTAGTGAATTTGATATTGAATATCATTATTGTATTTGTCTGTATGCCATCGGCAAAGAAGGTAAACAGCCTGATTACAGATATTGCATCTGTATTGAGTCTGGAATTGAAAAGCGACAATGCACAACCTACTGTATCACTTAAGGATATGGCAACCTATAGTGTGGACGCACAGGTTGTGAATCTAAAGGACGATGGAAGCGGTGATAAGCATTTTGTACAGGTTGGTTTAACACTTGGATTGAACAGTGCTTCGAAGGATTATGAGGATTTGAATGTCGCATTGACAGATGCATCTGGTGTTGTGTTTGATGAGGCGAGAAATATTATTCAAACCTACACATATGATGAGATTAGTGATCAGGCAACACAGGAAAAGATTAAAGAAAAGATTTTGGATGATTTGCAGAAAAAGTATGCTACAGACTGTATATACAGTGTTTCATTTAGCAAATTTACACTTCAATAGTATATATAGAAGAAATGTATGACTAGACTATTGGAGGTGAGGAAATGGCAGATGTGTTATCTCAAAATGAGATTGATGCTTTGCTCAAACAATTAAGTTCTGGTGAGTTAGACGTTGAAGAGATGAATGATGATCCAGCCGTCAAAATTAAAGAATATGATTTCGCAAGACCTGCCAAATTTTCAAAAGAACATTTAAGGACGTTGGAGATTATTTTTGAACATTTCGGAAGACTGGTATCCAGTAATTTTCCAGCTTATCTTCGTAAAAATGTTCAGATCGATGTGATGAATTCGGAAGCAGTTACTTACTCTGAGTTTTCAAATGCGTTGTCGAATCCGGTTTTGCTTGGAATTGTCAATTTTTCCCCACTGCAGGGAACGATTATTATTGAGTTAGCCTCCAACTTAGGCTTTACGATTATAGACCGTATGTTGGGTGGAATGGGGGAACCGCTTGATAAACCACGTGACTATTCGGAGATTGAATTAAGCGTATTAGAAAGAATCTTTACGATTTTGGTTGATTTACTTCGCGAACCGTGGCAAAATGTAATAGAAATACATCCAAGGTTGGAACGGATAGAGACGAATTCACAGTTTGCCCAGATTATATCACCGAGTGAAATGATTGCAATCATAACGATTAATGTTACAATAGGAAATGTGGAAGGTCTGATGAATGTTTGTCTGCCGTTTATGACATTGGAGGATGTTATGGATAAATTGAATACCAAGTACTGGTTTTCAACGATGCAGACAAAGGATGAAGAGGCTTATGATGAGGCTATTGAAACCATCATCAACAAAGCGCAGATACCGATTAAAACCCTGCTTGGTAAAAGCAGTATTTCGGTTATGGATTTTATTAATTTGCAAGTTGGCGATATTATTAAACTGGATTCCCATGTTGATGAAGAACTGGATGTGTATGTTGGTAATATTGTTAAATTTAAAGCGTTACCGGGTTCCGGCAATGAAAATTATGCTGTGAAGGTAACAGAAATAATAAGAGAGGAGTAGGAACATGGATGGAATGTTATCACAAGAAGAAATAAATGCATTGCTTGGCAATACGGGTGGCGATGCGGGTGATACAGCCCCAGGTTCTTCTAGTAGTAGTCCTTTAAGTGCGGATGAGTGTGATGCAATTGGCGAGATTTCAAATATCTGTATGGGTACTGCTGCTACAACACTTTATTCCCTCGTGAATCAGAAGGTTACAATAACGACACCGACTGTAACGATAAGTACATGGGACGAGCTTGCGGCTGAATATGAACGACCTTGTGTCTTCATAAATATTTCTTATAAAGCAGGAATTGATGGCAATAATGTCTTGATTCTTCGCGAAGATGATGTTAAAGTAATAACAGATTTGATGATGGGAGGAGATGGCACTAATTTAGTAGATGAATTGTCTGAGCTTCACTTAAGTGCAATTTGTGAGGCCATGAATCAAATGATGGGCTCATCTGCAACATCATTATCTTCTATGTTAAACCGTATGGTAGATATTTCACCGCCTTCTGCAGAGCTTGTTGATCTCTCAGATGAAGCGGATGAATCAAAGGTAGGGTTTACGAAAACAGAATCGTTTGTTAGGGTTTTCTTTAAAATGGAAATTGGAGATTTGGTTGACAGTTCAATCATGCAGCTATATCCAATTGAGTTGGCAAAAGAATTATATTCAATATTTGATTCCAACCAGGAAGACGAGCAGGCGAAGGAAGATGTCAAGGAGGAGACACCGGCAACACCGCCACCATCAGTGGATGCTGGAGCACCACAAGGTCAACCAATGGCAGCACAGGTTCCTCCAATGGGACAGCCGATGATGGGACAGATGCCACCAATGGGACAAATGCCAATGATGGGACAGGGGATGCCATATAATTATGCGCCGCCGGTACAGGATGTGCAAGTACAACCTGTTCAATTCCAACCATTTAATGCATCCTTTAATCCGATAACCCAGCAGGAAAACATTGATTTGATTATGGATGTTCCGTTAGAGGTTACGGTTGAATTGGGACGAACGAGTAAGTCGATTAAAGAGATTTTAGAGTTTGCACCAGGAACAATTATCGAACTGGACAAGATTGCAGGTGAACCAATCGATGTATTGGTAAATGGTAAGCTTGTTGCAAAGGGAGAGGTTGTTGTAATTGAAGAAAGCTTTGGTATCAGGGTAACTGATATCATTAAACAATAAAGTTTTATGAAATGGAGAATATGATATGGCTAAGAGTATTTTAATTTGTGATGATGCAGCTTTTATGAGAATGATGATTAAAGACATTTTAACAAAGAATGGTTATAGCATTGCCGGTGAGGCTGAAAATGGTGCAAAAGCCGTTGAAAAATATGCTGAGACCCAGCCGGATTTGGTGTTAATGGATATTACTATGCCAGAGATGGATGGTATCCAGGCTCTTAAGAAAATCAAAGAGAGTGATCCAAATGCAAGTGTTGTTATGTGTTCTGCTATGGGACAGCAGGCAATGGTTATCGAAAGCATCCAGTCTGGTGCGAGAGATTTTATTGTTAAACCATTCCAGCCAGACCGCGTTTTGGAGGCTGTAAAGAAGGCTATCGAGTAGATATGAATCTTATACAGTCTACTTCCAGCTTAAAAAGTATTGGACAGCTTATTTGTGCAATTTTATTGTTTCTTTTTGTTCTTTTTCTGGCATATTTGGCAGCTAGAATTGCAGGAAGTTTTCAATCTGGTGTTATGAATAAACGAGGCAATATCAAAATAGTAGAGGTGTTTCGTTTATCCAATAATAAGGTGATAGAAATTGTAAAAATTGGTGAAAAATATCTTGCACTTGCAGTATGCAAGGAGAGTGTGACAGTTTTAACAGAACTTTCGGCAGATGAAATAAAGGAACAAGAGGCAGCTTTGGAACCGATTAATTTTAAGGATATACTGGAAACAATAAAACATGAAAAAAAAGAGAAATCAAATTAATAATCGAATAAAAAAGCATT
>CAMWYJ010000009.1 GCA_947178445.1 uncultured Clostridium sp. | reverse complement strand
CAGCAGGAAGATGAAAGATATTATAAGACGACTAGCATAGCAAGGGAAGCGGTTTATGCGGCTTATGAGAAGAACTTTGTGGAAGCATAAGGGGGCATAGGCGGTTCTGACTGACAGAAGAACCGCAACAGAAAGTATTGATTGTAAAGGAGAGAATTTAATATGAGTATTTTTGGAGTAAATGGAGCTTTGGCGGGTGCATATCAGTATGCAGCATCTAAAGATGTCAATAAAGCAGATATAAATGGGACAAATTTTATAGACCAGTTGCAGAAAACAGGTACGTCAAAGGTAGATGCCTATACAGAATATCTAAAACAGAGATACGGTGCAGGTGTATCCGTTCAGAATGTAGGGAAAGACCAAAGTAGCATAGACCGCATTGGTGCAGGAACAGCAGGAACTGGAAACGTTGTGATTGCATCGAATATTTTGGAACAGATGGCAAATGATCCAGAGAAAGCAGCCTATTACGAAGGAAAGATACAGAATTATTTTAATTCAGTGCCGAGGTATCAGGCAGAGCTTTCAGCAATGGGGCATGAAATTCATTCCTCTGGTATAGTCATTCATCCGGATGGTACTGTAACACACTATATCAGTGGTGACTTAAAACCGGAAGTAAGGGCAAAGATAGAGGCCAAAATGAAAGCCGAGGATGAAGAAAAGGCAAAAAGGAAAAGACAGTATCAGGAACGTAGCCAGAAAGCAGCAGAAGAACGGAAACAACAAATGGAACTGCTCTATAAGAAACAAAGTATGGCGGGCTTTCTTGCTAATCATACTACAGATATGAGCAAGTTTACATATATAGGTACACCGGAGATACCGGAGATTATGGGTGCGGCAGTTGCGGCTTATGAGAGAAATATCATGTAGGCAGCAGATACTTTAGAATAAGAAATTATATGCCTGGACTTATTATTAAGGGGGCGTAGCCGGTTCTGACTGACAGAGGAACCGCAACAGAAAGTATTGATTGTAAAGGAGAGAATTTGATATGAGCATTTTTGGAGTGAATGGAGCTTTGGCAGGTGCATATCAGTATGCAGTGTCAAAAGATGTTAATAAAGCAGATACAAATGGGACCAATTTTATAGACAAGTTGCAGAAAACAGGCACATCAAAGGTAGATGCCTATACAGAATATTTAAAGTCAAAGTATGGTAACGTGAGAATCCAGAGTGTTGGGAAAGATCAGCAAAGTCTTGACAGAATTGGAAAGAGTATGAGTGGAAGTGATGTTGTGATTGCACCAAATATTCTGGAGCAGATGGCAAATGATTCGGAAAAGGCAGCTTATTATGAGGGCAAGATAGATGATTTCTTCAATGCCACTCCAATGTTGACGGCTTCGTTTGCGGCAAAGGGACTTGTCTATGAACCGGGCGGTGTGGTAGTCCATGAAGATGGAAGCGTAACGTATATCTGTGGCTGCAGTGATTCACCAGAACGGGTAAGGGAGGTTAATGAAATCAATAAAGCAAAACGGGAGAAAGAAGCGGCACAGCGGAAAGCAAGTCTGGAACGCAGTCATGAAGCAGCAGAGGAACGGAGACGGCAGATTGAGATAGCTTATAAAAAGCAGACTATGGCAGAGGCTCTTGCTAACCGTACAATGGATATAAACATGTATACATTTACGGCTATGCCAGAAGTTATGGGGTCTGCGATTGCGGCATATGAACAGAACATTATGGAAGCAGCGGGTATTTTGGAGTAAAACAGGATATGCCCGAACTTACTATAGTGGGCATGGCGGCTCTGAGTGACAGAGGAGCCGCCGGATTAAAATTGATAACATATGCAGAAAGGTTGGTAGTATGGATATTCAGGCAATTTTGCCACAAATCAATAATGCTGTGAATATATCGAGTAACAGCATAAAGTGTGGAGATGAGTTTGAGAAACTTTTACAGCGGGTGAATGAAAACGAAGATATTGCAGAAATGAAGAAATTTCTGGACGAAAAGTTTAATGTCAATACGGTTGTTGTAGATTACAGTTGTGGAAAAACAGATACAGAGGCAGAAATGTATGATACCGCAATGCTGGAAAAATATGACTTACATGGTGGGAGGAATGTGATTATCTCAAAGAAATCCTTATTAAGGATGAAAAAGGATAGTGCCTTCAGGCAGAAGGTGTATAAGTCAATCGAGGATATACCGTGGTCAGGTAAATTCACTGGAAAAGGTAGTAATGGTGTGTTTATACATGAAGATGGTACAGGAGGCTACTATTTGGATTTTGGTTGGGAAGATGATGAAGAAGAAAAACCAAAGTCAAAAAAAACAATGTTATTGTACGTTGATAGTTCAGAAATAAAAAATCTAAATATTTCGGCATGTGATGAATCTGACCATGCGGGATTTCAGACAGAGGTTTTACTTTCTTTGGTGGGGGCAAATTTTAATATTAAGAAGAAAAAGGGAGGTTTTTGAGGAATATGGATATACAGTCGCTTGGGATATTAAAAGATGCCACGATTCAAGGAAACACTACAACAGTAAAAAATGCAGAAAGCAACTTTAGGCAATTATTTGAAAAAATCACAGGAGGGGAGTTGGCAAGAGAAATTCGTGATAACTATGATGTAACATTGAATGTAGGCAACGTAGTAAATTGTGACCAGTTTCTTGAAACGAATGATTTGAGAGGTACAAACCACGTCATAATTTCTCCGGCTGCTTTGTCAAAAATGGAAAATAATCCTGTTTTGAAAGAAAAGGTGTTGAATGACATAGAGGAGTTTTGTAGTCCAGAGAACCAAGCTGCGATAAGAGCTTTACAGCCGCCTGTGAAAAGCGCAGGCATGATTGTATATCCAGATGGTAGAACACTCTATTGGATTGAAGGTTATCCGAATGAAATAGGAAGTGAAAAAAGCAAAAAAATTGTAAATGAAAATTCAATAAGACAGTTGTTGCAAAAGGATATTGGCGAAACATCAGAGTTGGAAGATAAGTTTTGTTCGCTTTGCGGCTCCATGATTAAAGCGGATGGAAGTTGCCCGCTATGCGGTGTTCCCATATTCATATCTGGCAATGGGCAGTCTGGCAATCAAAAAATTGCACAGGCAGCTAGTTCTCAAGCGTTTTGAATTTGGCAGGGACTATTCATCAGAATTATATGATATTTGTCAGATTGAAGTAAAAGTATATTGCAATGTTTTTCTTATAAGAGTTTGGCGGGATGGGATGCACAAGAGTAGTTCTATGTGTAAAGAGAAAAATATTTAGTAAAAAAGGAGGTTTTGAAGATATGGATATACAGTCACTTGGAATATTGAGCAGTATTGCAGCAAAAGTTAATATCAATACCAAAGTGAATAAAGGAAATAACCTGTCATTTCCCCAAATTTTTTCAGAAACAATGGGAACAAATCAAATATCTGCAAAAGATATGTTTTCCAAAGCATATCCTACAAATGATGTAAATGTAAAAGTCGGAAATTGTGACATAGCTAATGAGATTTGGGAGAGAAAAGACTTTCCAGTTTGGCAGTATTTTCAAGATGATGTAAGTGTAAGTAGTCTTAATAATTGGAAGCCGACAGAAGCAGAGCCGACGGGAGCAGAATCCTATATACAACAGGAACTTAAAAAAATAGGTTTTGGGGAGATAGTGGTAATGCTTCCAGAAAGTTTACAAAAGAAAATGGAAACTAATCCAGAGTATGCACAGGAGATTACAGAGAAGTTGCAAAAATGGAAAGCCGATTATGACAGAATGGATAATGCCGTTGCTGCTTCTTATGGTGATGATCCTATATTGTACCAAATGACAAAAAGCTATTGTATTCAATTAGACGGAGACGGAAACGTTAAAAACTATACTGTTGTCAGTGGCGGTATTGATACCCACAAATCAGATGATACAAATAGAACATATAGCAAAGCACCACAGAAAACAGTTGTAAAGACAGTAAAGCCAAAATCTATACGAAAGGAAGTAGCAAATACTATAACAAGATTTGAAGAAGTAGATTATACAAATATTGCCCCTTACTTAGTCCCTCTTTATAAAAATAGAGAAATTCTTCTTTGAAGAAATAACATAATGAAGGTGGCAGGTATTTTGAAAGAGTGAAATAGGCCCGGACTTATCATAAGAGGGCATGGGTGGTTCTGAATGACGGAGGAACTACCAATAAAATGATGATAACAATGGAGGAATTAAAAAATGAGTGTTAGTGGAATTGGAACAACAGACTATCCGATAGCAAGGGATGGTACAAGAAAGACAGAAAGAAATGTTGCAGGAGGAAACTTTGCAAAACAAGTGGCAGAAGCGGCGCAGACAACAGGACAGACTTCAACAGCCATTTTGCATGGCTCTGATGAGGAAACGGGGGATATTGCAATTTGTTCTGGTGTTGATATGCTAAATAATTCATCTATTACTGTATATAAAACACAAGATTTTGATCCGGGTAACCCAGTTTATAAAGTGAAAACGTGGGATAAAGACGGAAATGTTACAGAACGAATGATAGATGTTTCTAAGGTAGATCCGAAAAACTGTGATACGGCTGAAATGTATGCGTACACTTCCAATCTGAAAGAAAGTGGAAAAGGCAGTTTTGAAGATACAGTGCTGAAAGCTGCAGTTGCAAAAGCTGTAAAAAACGCAGAGCAGAGAAGTTCCGGCTCTTGGAGTTTTGTGGCAAAGATGAATTGGGTGGATATTGTCAGGGATATTATGCAGTCAGAGTATAGTTATGGGGATTTGAAAGGCTATATGGAATGGCAGAAGTTTTTAGGGTTTCTGAATAAGTAAGAATGCCTGGACTTAGTATTAAGAGGGCATAGTTGGTTCTGAATGACAGAAGAACCACACATAAAAATATTAGTAAATAATGGAGGTAATAAAGATGAGCGTTAATGGAATTGGAGCAGCAGGCTACCCGGTAACAGGGTATCAAACAAGGCGTACAGGAAATAATGCAGCAGACAAGGGTTTTGCGGGAAGTATGGGGAATGTAAAAAGCACTGGGAATACAGGATTTACGTTACATATCTCAAATGAAGAAGATGGACAGTCGATTGGTGCAATGGCAGACCATGACAGTTCTGTTACTGTATATAAAACAAAGGATTTTGATCCGGCAAATCCAGTGTATAAAGTGAAAATATGGGATGCTGCCGGAAATGTAACCGAAAGGATGGTTGATATTTCAAAGGTTGATCCTAAGAACTGTGACGAAATAGATATGTTTGCATATTCCAGTCATTTATCTGCCACAGGGGAATGTCCTGATGCACAAGGTGCCTTTATGGGGGCTAAGTCCAACTATAACGGTTCAAATGGCAGTGGCAGCCTGTTTGATAAGGAAAACTGGCAGGATATTGTTAAGGATATTATGCAGATGCAGTACCGTGCAGGGAACTTAGAGGGATATTTGAATTATAAGAGGTTTTGGGATTTTTTGAATAAGTAAACTATGTGACTGTATCATCATAAGGAAATATAAGATGCACTGATTTATAAAGTATCCCCTATTAAGATAATAACCAAAAATATTATTAAGGAGGGCAAGTGGATATGAGCAACATAATCAACACGAATTACACGACAGGGATTTATAGTAATTCAGTAAACAAACAAGCAAGATGCAAACAAGTGGAAACAATGTCTTTCGCTGATAAGATGGCAGAAAAAAGTGAAAGTGCTGTTGAACAGTATAAAAGAGAACATCCTGAAAGCGTGTTACGCGTGGATGGACAGGTACGGGCTGGCAGGTCTGTAATAGCAAAAAACGGTGCAGACAATGTTTCCAGAGAAGATATGACGATGGAGGAATATAAGGACTTTATAAATGGGTTGATGAACAACATACCATTTGACGCCACCAGAATATATGACAGGGAAATCGTTTCCATTTCGGACGCAGGATGGGAGCAGATGAAGAACGATCCGGATTATGAGGCGTGGGTATTGGGATATACGGTAGAAAACAGGTCTGTGCGTAATCCGTTTTTCGGATGGTCGGGTGCATCGGGAAGTGTTTATGTGGAGAAGTTTGGTGCATCTATTGAAGAACATCTCGGGCAGGATATTGGAAAATCTGGTCCTGGCAGCAGTTTTGATAATGTTAAAAATGAAAAATCATGGTGGGAAAAACGCCACGAAGAGGTGGAAGAACTAATGGAGGAGCAGGCGAAGAAAGCAATGAAAAAAGCGCAGGCGCAGAGAGCGTTTGAGCAGGGGCGTTTTCTGAACAGCCGTCTGCTTGGTCAGCAGAGATTACAGAAATTCCTTTCAGATGACACTCAGGTTAGCATGGATATGATGCATTTTCAATCAGCCGGTATGAGTGCTTTAGCTGCAATGGCGTATGAAAATAATATAAGCACATTCAGCAAGGGTGTAATGGAAAGCCGAAAGTGACAGGATTTATACCGTGTTGAATATCTCGTACACTTATTTGGCAGAGGTACTTAAAGGGGTGCCTCTGAGGACTGCTTGGACTTATTGCAAGGGAGCAGGGGCGGCTCTGACTGACAGAGGAGCCGCTATCAAAAATAATTGATAACAATGGAGGATCAGGAAAATGAGTGTTAATGGAATCAGTAACAGCGGCATGGGAGTTAATCCGTATGCTTGCACAAACAGCAGTAGGAAAACAGCAGAAACAGGAAAGTTTGCAGGGGCGGTACAAAAAGCGGAGGAGGACAAAAGAACAGCAGGAAAAACGGGTTCTTCCGCATGGGAAGGGGACATGGTTGTTCCGCAACCGCCAAATTACAATGGTTTTACTTATGACAGTTCTATTTCAAATAAGCCTAAAGAAGAAATGACGATGGACGAATACAAGCAGTGGTTCATGAATGAGATGTCAGAGATGCCGGTAAGTTCATGGGTTAGGTCGTCTTTTTCGTCAGGGGCGTTAGTGATTAAGGAAGAAGCATTTGAAAGAATGAAAAATGATCCAGAATATGAAGAATATGTTTTGAACAGAATCCGCTCAATGTATTCGGTGAGCAGTCTGCCTATCGGCCCCAATAATGTCTGCTACGAAGTGATCGGAGCATCACCGGAGGAATGTTATGGTTATGCAGGTCCAGCAGGGGGCAGCAGTTCAAATATTACTGGAAATGAAAAATCATGGTGGGAGAAACGCCATGAAAAGATGGAAGAACTGATGGAGGAACAGGCAAAGAAGGCAATGAAAAAGGCACAGGCACAGAGGGCATTTGAGCAGGAGCGTTCTCTGAACAGCCGTATGGCCAGTCAACAGAGATTACAGAATTTTCTTTCGGTTGGCACTCAGGACGGTGCGGATATGATGAATTTTCAGGCAACAGCTATGGGTGCTTTAGCGGCAATGGCATATGAAAACAATATCAGCACATTCAGCGAAAGTGTTATGGTAAGTCAGAAGTAACAGGATTTTGATGGAGGTTATGAAAAATGAGTGTTAGTGGAATAGGAGCAGGTTATCCTGCATACTACGGAACAAGAAAGGTACAGCAGAATACGACCGAAAAGAGTTTTGCAAATCAGGTAAACAATGTGGCAAGTGCACCAAAAACTTATCAGATTTATTCAGAAGAAGATATGCTGTGGTCTGGTGGGAATGGCACAGGCTTGTCATATTATCTCAAATATGCGGAAAATTCAACAGAAGATGATCCGATAGTGATTGCAAAGGGAGTGGATGAGAATGGGGATGAATTTGAAAAAACCATACATATCAACAAAATAAACCCTAAATCTGCAACCGTTGTAGAAATGAGGGCTTTGGAAGCACATACGGGCGTAAAAAAGTTGGGAGGATTTACCTCTCTTCCGTTGGAAGCAGGGAACATGGGATTGAATGATAGACGGGATTTCATGGATATGTTTAAGAACGCCATAAGTGATATGAGGCTGTTGAGCCAGAAAAAGGCGGCAGCATATTATCAGTACAGTATGCAGGCATATTGGGATTTTATGAGCAAGAAATAAAAACTACAACTACATATCACAATAAATAAGCCACATAGTGTGAGCTGCTAATCTGAGTTTTTGGAAGAATTTGAAACACTTATGAAAAAATTGAGTAGCAGATTTATTGTGGATGTTTACAGTAAAATGGGGACATTCATTGTATTTACTGTATATGCAAATAGATTAAATAGTGCAAAAAAATATAAATAATGCACACATGAGTGACGATAAACTATTAAAGGTTGGTATCCTTAATAAGTGGTTTTAACTGATAGAGTAGTTGTCCGATTAAATATAGTTGATAATAATGGAGGTATCGAAGAATGAGCGTTAGCGGAATAGGAGCAACAAGCTATTCAACGACTGGATCAGAGATGAGGAGAACAGAACGGAATGTATCTGAAAACCAGTTTATGGATGCATTAGCTGAAAAAGAAAGTATAGATAAAAACGATCATGCCGAAAAAGCCTTTCGTTCTGTTGCACCAAACGCACCGGAAAAAGTAAAGACAGCATGGATGGAGGCGGCAGCAGAGGTTGGCATAGATGGTATGGGCAGAGAGAAAAATGGAATGATGGGACATATATCCCAGATGATGGTGCAACGGCTTACCAACCAACTTAAGGGCAAACCAAACTATAACGACATTTTGGGTAATTCCGTGCAGTCGGCATTACAGGCAACCAAGAAACTTCTTTATGATTTGGAAAACCCATTAGAACCAATCAGTCAGCGCAGTTTGCAAGTGCAGCAGCAGATTATGAAAGAAAAGGAGTTTTATCAGGCTTTTATAGACAGGCTTGAAAAACTATAGTGTAATATGGCATAAGAAACAGATAAAATAATCACAAAAATGTGGCTAGAGTGGCGGGAATTATCTCGTCACTTTTTTTGAAAGCAGGTGGATTTATGGGCAAAATACTATTGATAGAATTTACAGATGATGATAAACAGGAGTTTGAGGAAATAATCGCATATTTGAAACGCTTTCCTCATTTTGAAAAGATGTCATTTAGTAATGAAAACATCATATCATTTCCCGGTTTGGAAATCAGTCCTGAACAAAGGACGGTTTATTGTAATTGCAAGAAAGTCCATCTGACCACAAAGGAATTTGATATTCTCTGCCTGCTTGCCACAAATAAAGGACAGGTATTGACTTATGAACAGATTTATCAATATGTATGGGGTGGTTTTCCCTCTGGTGAGGTAAATGACACGATTGGTTTTCATGTCCGTAATCTGCGAAAAAAACTCAGCAAAGTGCCATCTTTTTCTGTCCAATGTACCAGAGAAGTGGGATACTGCTTTGAAATTCAATCAGAATAATAACAGTCTGGGTAAAACCAGGCTGATTTTTTGTCTAAACTTGCGATATTCCTCGTCAAAATCTCGGTAAATCCTCGGCGTTTCCTCGTTTTTATCTAATATAATTCCCTTATCTACAAAATATGATGGGGAAAGTACAAATATAATGTATTTTATGGTTCTTTTCCCGGAAAGGGAATGATATGGAGCCGGAACCGCTGCATTGGAAACGGTGCAAAAAACGATACAGACAAAAGAATAAGATTATCTTACATACCATAGTCCTCAAGGGGATTATGGTATTTTTTATTTCGACAAATTCTTTGGAACTTCTTTTATCTTTTCCAATATTCTTCTCTAAAATTCCATTTACGATAATAAACAGCCGGATTTTGCGGTGCCGTTCTCCAACGGCCTTCTGATTTTTTACTCAGACAAGAACAGGAAAGTAAGGAAATCAGGAGGTTAAAGTATGTATTATGATGTGCAGAAAAGCGCAGAAAGGATAAGGAAACTCAGGGAAAGCAGGCGTTTAACCCAAAATGAGGCAGCCGAAGAAATGGGATTTTCTTTAGGTGGCTACCGGAAATTAGAGCAGGGATTGAATGGCGGGAGTGTGGACAGTCTGATTCTGGTTGCGGAATTTTACCACGTTTCCCTTGATTATCTTGTCTATGGAGAAAAGCAGGATTACATAAGCAGTTTACTGAACGGATTGACAGAGAAACAGAAGTGTATTGTACGCTCAAATATGGCAAATCTTGTTGAGAATTTGAAAAAATTTCAGTAGAGGTACCCGTGGGACGGATACAAAAGTACCCGAACTGTGTACTCCAAATTTTGAAAAAAAGATTATACAATGGTTTTACAAATTGAATAGGACAAACACACATTCCGATATATTTTCGCTTTGCCTTATGGCAGAGTGGCCGGAACCCATTTCGTGCCATGATAATCCTGCATAGTGTTCTGTGGATTGTTTTGGAAGGAACGAAGTTTCTTCTTAGGCGATTCTGCGAATTGTTAAGCGGTTCTTAAATCGCTATGTTGCCCGTGAAGGATTGGAGCAGAGGTTTAGGCCTACCAGAGCAGCGTCTGGAGGTAATGAATTATACGGACACCACGATTGCAGAAGATGATCCTTTCGTGGGAGTGGCGACTTGCACATGAAACTGGATGGGCTGGTGGAAGTGCAGTGGGGGCGGGCGCGGTTCCGTGTGTGTAACCCGGCTGGGGGATAGGGTTTGAAGTTTCACTAACGCATGAAAGCACCATGCTAAGTGAAACTATATCAAACCTGGAGGGATGATTGGCTGCGTATGCAGCCGGTTGTCCTCTGATATAAATGCTTTCGCCTCAAAGAAGTATCAGCAAAACAAAATATTCAGGGCTTTGTGGGGACGGGAGCATTTATATGGGAGGATAACATAGCCGGCAGAGTTTTTCCCTTTGGAACAAGAAAGAGATATTTTTGATTGGAGGTCATTTATGATGAGTTACGAAGAAAACCCGATTGCTAAGGGTGTTTTGTTTATGAGCAGCATGAAGTGTCAGGAGAATGTGGAGCAGATGGTAATGCAGATAAAAGTGCAGTGCGCCAAGAGAAACATTCTCGTGGAAGATGTAGCGGTGGAGCATAACCAGATCGGGGACATGGATATGGACAGGCCGGGGATGAAATCGGTTGTCAATGCCATTGCAAACAGGGACTATGAAGTTCTGGTACTCCGCAACCAGTATGATGTCACAGAGGATGATTCCGATTGGGAGCAGTTCCTTAGTGATATGGCAGACATGGAAGTGCAGGTATATCTGGCAGATGTGGGCGAGTTTGTCGGAAGTGCCTATGGGGAATAAGAAATACCAGATTATTCCTTATCCGTCGGGGCATATGGTAGTGGACAGTGCGGGAAACAAAGTGGTGGCCTGCCCTACTGAGCAGGAGGCATGGGAATATATAGAGGAAGTATTGCAGGGGGAGCCGGTGGTTTCCCCTTTTGAAAATGGAGGGATGGATAGTGAAGATTAAGAGAGGCGATATTATCATTGCGGATTTGGGACAGCATGAAACATCGGTCCAGTCGGGAATCCGGCCTTGTGTTGTGATGAGCAACAACATGGCAAATAAGCACAGCCCGGTTATCACGGTTGTGCCGCTTACCTCAAAGATACGGAAAAAACAGTATCTGCCAACCCATGTTTTCTTGAATGGGTACAGGAATACCGGACTGGACCGACACAGCCTTGCCCTCTGTGAGCAGATTACTTCCGTTGCCTATTCGGATATTCTGGAGGTGGCAGGCAGGGTAAGTGAAAGAAAGCTGGCGGAGATCGGCCATGCCGTTAAGGTGCAGTGCGGGTTAGTGGCATGAGGACAGGCAGCAGGCGGCAGCGTGAAAGGAGCAGGGAATGACGGCAGAGGAATACAGGGCGTTACTTGCTGTGGATTTTGGGGATGTGGAACTTGGCAGCCTTACAGACATATCCGGACTCAGGATAGACAAAGGCCAGCCTTTGGAAAAACGCAGACAGCAATATCTTAAAAAGGTAGGTAATCCTTATCTGGTTCGGGTAGGCAATATGAAAGTAAAAGTCAGGTTCGCAGAGGGCGGCGTTTCTATGGAGGAGGCATTTGAAAGTATGCTTTTATCCGTATAGGAAGAAAACAGAAAAAAGCAGCGGACAAACGGAAAGAGACGTGTTACAATAGTTACAGGACTAAATCTAATGCGGCTCTTTCTATTACATAGAAGATTTTACTTCGTTATCTTCTGATAATTCAATAGAAGGAGTGGTTTTATATGATTAACAAAAAAATCTATCATGCCGCCATCTATGTAAGGTTATCGAAAGAGGATGGCGACGTTGCGAATGCGGCAAAGGCAGAGAGCAACAGCATTTCTAACCAGAAAAATCTCATTAGGGATTTCCTGAAGGACAAAGAGGATATTGTCGTTGTTTCAGAGCGTGTGGACGACGGTTACAGCGGTTCCAATTTTGATCGGCCGGCATTTCAGATGATGCTGGAGGACATCAAAAAGGGTATCGTGGATTGTGTCATCGTCAAGGACTTATCAAGGTTCGGGCGTGAGTACATTGATTCTGGCCGTTACATTGAGCGTCTGTTCCCGGCATTGGGTGTGCGATTTATCGCAATCAATGACAATTACGACAGTCTGGAAGGGAAAGACCAGTCAGATGAAATTATTATCCCTTTTAAGAACTTAATCAATGACGCATACTGCAGGGACATTTCCATTAAGATACGGAGCCATCTGGAAGTGAAAAGGAAGAATGGTGAGTTTATCGGTGCATTTGCGCCTTACGGTTACAGGAAAGATGAAACCAACCGGAACAGTCTGCTCATAGATACTTATGCTGCTGGTGTGGTAAAGGACATTTTCAGAATGAAACTGCATGGATACAGTCAGGATGCCATAGCAAACCGGCTGAATGATATGGGGATATTATCCCCGATGGAATATAAAAATGCCACGGGCAGCAATTACCGTACAAGTTTTAAGACGAATGAGAGGGCTGTCTGGGGTTCCGTAACTGTCAGGAGAATACTTGAAAATGAGGTGTATATCGGAAATCTTGTTCAGGGAAAGCAGACAACGCCTAACCATAAGGTCAAAAAGACAGTCCAGAGGCCGGAAAGTGACTGGATCAGGATAGAGAAGAACCATGAGCCGGTCATATCGGACAGGGATTTTGCCATTGTACAGCGGCTGCTTGGGCTGGATACAAGAATTTCCCCTAACCAGAAAGAGGTATACCCGCTGTCCGGCTTGATTGTATGTGCGGATTGTGGTGCGGCAATGGTCAGGAAAAATGTGAGTGCCGGGGGAAAGAAATATCTTTATTATGTGTGTTCCCGGAACAAGGAAACAAAGGAGTGCAGCAGCCACAGGATAGCAGCGGATAAACTGGAGGGTGCAGTTTTGGAACTGTTAAAGGTGCAGATCGGCAATGTTCTTGATTTGCAGAGGATTATGGGGAAAATTACTTCCATTCCCTTTCAGGAACTGGATATAAAGGAACTGGAAAAACGCATTGAGGGGAAAGAGGAAGAAATAAAACGCTGCAGGGAGCTCCGCAATATGCTCTATGAGGATATGAAAGACGGCATTGTGTCCAAAGAGGACTATATGGAGCTGCATGAGGCATACACGGAGAAACGGGCACTGGCGGAGGATGCCGTGAGGAAGATGAAACAGGAGATAAAGGATATACTGACTTCCAATACCGGAAAGTACCAGTGGCTTGATTACTTTGCGGAACATCAGAATATCGGCAGCCTGACAAGGAATGTTGTGGTTGAGCTGATAGACTGTGTACGGGTAAAGGACAAAAAAGAGATAGAAGTGGTGTTCAGTTTTTCAGACTGCTATCAGGAAATACTGAACAGCCTGCACCATGCGGGGTGTATAGCATCGTATGACGGGCATGGCAGGATACATCTTGAGTGGAAGGAGGCTGTGTGATATGGCAAGGAAATCAAAGAAAGTTGATTATGTCAATGCAGGCAGCATGGGACAGCAGACCGTCACAACGCCTTCTGTTCCAAAGAATATCTGCTATAAGGCTGGTTTATATGCAAGGCTGTCGGAAGAAACGCAGGCCAATAAAGAGAGGGCAACGATTGAAACGCAGATGGAGCTATTACGCAGGTTTGTGGCAGACAATAATGATATGGTGGCAGAAAAAGAATATTTTGACATTTCATGTACCGGCACAAACTTTGAAAGACCGGGATTTGAGGAAATGATACAGGATATGAGGGCCGGGCGGATTAACTGCATTATTGTAAAGGACTTGTCAAGGCTTGGCAGGAATTATGTGGAGACAGGCAATTACATTGAGAGGGTGTTCCCATTCTTTGATGTAAGGTTTATCGCAGTGACAGACGTGTATGATTCCAACAAGTCAGGCGAGGAACTGCTCATGCCGCTAAAAAACATGGTGAATGAGATGTATGTAAAGGATTTGAGCAAGAAGATGAAAACAGCCCACCGGGCATACTGGAAGAATGGAGAGTATTCTTCCGGTTCGGTTCCATATGGGTATATCAATGTGGACAGACACCTTTACCCGGATGAAAAGGTCAAAGGAATTGTGCAGGAGATATACAGACTGTTTTTGCAGGATTGTTCTATGAAAGAAATCGCAAGACGGCTCACTAAGAAAGCAATCAATCCAAAAACGTATAAGCTGCAACAGTTTGGGCATGAAATTCCAGAGGGCATGAATAAGGAATGGAACAGTGTAACTGTAAGGACTATCCTTACCAATTATGTTTATGTCGGTGCAAGTGTCCATAACAGGAAGGGCAGGATCGGAGGAAAGGATGTTAATAGGCCGAGGGAAGAATGGATTATTATAGAAAATACCCATGAACCGCTGGTCCACAGGGAGGATTTTGATAAAGTCCAAGAAAAACTTACCGAAAATGTCAAACAGTTTCATTCGACACATGGAAAAAATGGTTTTAACCATGCCCGGTTTAATTTGTTGGGAAAACGGATTGTCTGTGCGGATTGTGGAAAAATTATGGGATTCCGTACAGAGGGGATACAGCATGATAAAAGATTTTATCGGTGTAAAACTTATCTCAATACAGTTAATGGGGAATGCACGAACCATAAAGTATCGTTAGAGGATGTAAATAAAACTGTATTTGATACTATCCATGAACACATGAAAATCTGTATAGATGCGGAAGAAACAGTAAAGCGGATGAATGCCCGGACAGAGGGAATGAAGAAATATGATATTTATGGGAAAGAGGCGGACAGGATAAGGAAGGAGCTTCAAAAAACAACTGAAATCAAGGCAGGGATTTTTGAGGATTACAGGGATAAACTCATTGACGAGGAACAGTATATACAGATCAGTGAGAAGTATGCCGGCAAAATCAATGCACTGAAAACAAGGCTTGATGAAATGCTGAGGGCACAGGCTGAATATTCCCGTGAATACCATATTGATGAAGATTGGAAATCAGTGGTGGATAAATACCTTAACAAACGTAAATTGACAAAAGAGATGGTTGAGGCATTTGTGGAGCAGGTTGTGGTACACGAAAATGCAAGGCTTGAAGTGCATCTGAAATATGATGATGTGCTGAGGGATTTGTTAAATCTGTGTGAGGAGAGGAGGGCGGTGTAAATGGACAGGATTATAATTGCCATATATCTCCGTCTTTCCAATGAGGATAAAGAAAAAGAAAGTACGGAGGAAAGCAACAGCATTTCAGCACAAAGGGTACTTCTTACTGGCCATATACAGGGGATTATGCAGGGGCAGCCATACAGCATTACAGAATTTTGTGATGATGGATATTCCGGCACTGATTTTAACAGGCCGGGGGTGCAGGCAATGATTGAGGCGGCAAAAAACGGGGATATTAACATGATTGTTGTCAAAGACTTCTCACGTTTTGGGAGGGATTATCTGGAAGTGGGGAGGTTTCTTGAGTTTATTTTTCCTATCCTGCAGATACGGTTTGTGTCCGTAAATGATGGTTACGATAGTGATGATAAACTTGGGGCAACCGGCGGCATGGGTGTTGCACTGAAGAACCTTGTCTATGGAATGTATAGTGCTGATTTGTCAAAGAAAATCCGCACTGCCAGAGATACAAGGGCAAAGAGAGGGGAGTTTATCGGACAGTATGCTCCCTATGGATATAAAAAGAACCCGGAGGACAAACATGAGCTGCTGATAGATGAAAATGTGGCATGGGTGGTCCGTAAAATTTTCCATATGGCGGCTGATGGGATAAGCCATGCAGAGATTGCAAGGCAGCTTAATGAGGAAGAAATACCGACAAGGTATATGTACCACAAGTTAAAAGGCGATAACTTTCCAGATAAGCAGCCCCACGTTAGGATAAAAACATGGGACAATACTATGATAAAAGACATCATTACAGATGAAACATATTTAGGAACAATGTTATGGAACAGGGCAAAATGTGGGATGGATACCGCCAAGAAACGGGTGGAGCAGCCACGGGAGAAATGGATTGTTGTAAAGAATCAGCATGAGGCTCTTGTGTCACAGGAACTTTTTGATAAGGCGAATGATAACATTGTTGGGCGTGATATGAGTGGCAGGGCAACGGGCAGGAAAACTCTCTTTTTTATCTGTGGGTACTGTGGGAAAGGACTGGTACTTAAAAACAGAAAAAATAAGAAGTATAACTGTAGAAGTGCTACACAGCAGATAATAAATGACTGCCAGAGGGTTAAAGCCAGCCAGAAAGAGCTTGAGGATGCGGTGCTTTGTCAGGTAAAGGCAATGGCAGATATGATGATGGAAACAAGAAATATTCGCAGAAAAGCCCATAGGAATGACAGGAAAGCACTTCTTGAAACAACGGCTGCTGACTGTGCAAAGGAATTGGCAAGGTGGAAGGATACAAAAGTGTATTTGTATGAGCAGTATAAGGCAGGGACCATTACTAGAGAGGATTATATTGCAAGAATTGAAAAGGGAAGGATAAGGGCAGCGGAACTGGAGCGTACCAGAAGTGAGGCACTGACAGAACTTGACAGCATGTTTCAACCGGTGTCAAATGAAAAGGAAATACCGGATGAAACATTGATGGAGTTTTCAACACTGGATACCTTTGACAAGGACAGATTAAAAGTGTTGATAGATAAGGTACTGGTGTATGGGGAGGACAGCATTGAGATTGTATGGAAAGTAGATGATCCATTTGCAAGGATAAAGGGGCAGTAAAAAAGTCATTTCATTTTGTGGGATTTACTGGTAAAATAAGAGTTATAGGCATAGTGCCTATGGCTCTTATTTGCAAAAATAATATGTTTTAATTTAATGTAAAATGTATTGAGGAGGAAAAAATGGAACGCAAAGAAAATGATTATAGAAAAATATGTTTTAATTGTGCATCTGTATATGAGGAAGAGGATAAAGAAATATTGACTTGCCCTGTTTGTGGTAAAACTATACATTTATCAGAGTATGAAAAAGTAATGAAGAATATTAGGCAGGCTGTTTTTCGGGGCTGGACATGTCGTATAGAATATGAGCATGAAGATGATGGTAGACGCTATTATACAGAGCAGTGTGGGGAAATCTTAAATTTTGTTGCATTAGCCATTGCAAGTGGAATAATAGGAAACTTGTCAACCGATGTTGTTAAAAAAGTATTCAGTAAAATTGGTTCATACCTTCGACAAAGTAAAAAGAATCATGAGGATGATGTATTAACCAGTTTTTTGGAATCACCAGAAAAGATAAAGAAGTTTGCAGAGTATATCAGTGCATATTATGATGAGTATGATGGAGCAGACGCTAAGACCAAAAATGCAATTTTGGAAGAAGTGTTTGTAGAACATACATCCCATATTATAGATGGATTGATAAAAATGAAACATCAAGGAATAAACATTGATAAAGTGCTGGAAGATAGCCCACATTCAAGGGAGGAAATGATGAAAATGGTTTTAGATATACAGAATAAGGTAAAAGTTGAAAAAATAGAGCAAAAGGATTTTGAAGGTTTTTGGGATAAAGTGGATGATATGTAAACAGATTTTTCAAATAAAATATCTTGGTTATTTGGTACAAGCCGGGTTTTGTTAAGGAGGAGTGATTGATGTATAAAGGGATTGTTTTAGATGAAATGCAAAGAAATGCCTTTTTGTCAATGGCGGCACAGGAGGGGTTGATTTGTGAAAAAGGGATGACAGATGGGGTTTTTGACATGGTGACACGTCATACACCCTCATCATGGTTTGCACGAATGATTCTTGAACAATTTACAGTTGCTGGTGCAGTTTATGTAGATCCATTTACATATGGTTGTATGGATGGGGAACTGATTGAGAAAAAAATTATCATGCCATACCAAAAATGTGAGGATGATGTAGAAGGTTTTTTCACTTTTGACATAGATACGGTTCAATGGATGATGGCAGAAAAAGGACTTGATATCAAGTATTATACGGTAGAAAGAATCAGGCAGATATATGATGAATGGAATGAAAAAGTTGAAGAATTTTTAGAGTTTGAGAGGCAATACGATGTCAGTTACAGTCAGGTTAAACTTCTTAAAGCATTTAAATTTGAACCGAAAAGAGATTACACTGGCATTGATATTGACCATTTCATAGAACTAGGAGATTTTATTTATCATAATCCTGTTATTGAAGTACTTAAAGAATATAAAGAGCTGTTCAATATAGCCTATCATAATGATTTATTATCTCCAGTGATTAACGCTACGCATTCTAATACGGCTGCTTCGTCCTATGCTAGCGAAAAAGTTCCTGTTATAGAAGGAGCTGAAACAATTAAAATTTTAAAATACACATCTAAAAGATTGGACAGAATATACACAGCTTCATCATTGGAAGATAATGTTAAATTGGTCCAAACAGATGAGGCAAAAGCATATCGAGAAAAAGTAGATGAGTGGATGTCTGCTATTTCCGAACAGAACTATGATAATATGCAAATGATAGAAGATGATATTGTAAAAGCCCAAAAAGCCATGAAATTTAAAGGAATTATTGAAAACGTAGGAAAAGTGTGTGCAACTGGCGGAGTGATAGCTACAGTTCTCGCACCAATCTTACTACCTATGGAGGTAGTTGCTACAATGGCTACATTTGTCGGGGCGCCAACAGCTTTTTCAAATCTAACGAAACGTCATTTATGGGCATCGTTTGGAATCTATAAAAGATAAAATTTATTACTTGGCACACATAGAGTTAGGTAAAAACAATTTGTTCTGATTTAAAAATGAGAAATGAAAGGGGAACGAGATGCGTTATGAATATAAAAAATATATTTGATGATATGTTAATAAAATCGCACTATGAAGATACTTTCATTAAATCAAATAGGTACATGATTAAAAGAGAAGAAGAATTGCATCATTTAGAATATATGCTTAGAAATAATGAGAATCATGTAGTGCTGATTAGTGGTTATGCAGGGATGGGAAAGTCAACATTGGCACGAATGTATGCGGAAGCGAATAGGGATAGATATGAGAAAATTTATTTATGGTATTCATGGGAACTTCCAAAACATTTGAGTGTAGAAGAAAATTCTCTTATCATTGTTGATGATGCAGATGATTTAAAACCAGATAAATTAGAAGAAATAGTAATGTGTAATGCACAGTCTTTTATATTAGTTCTTGGACGAAATATAAATCATTTTTTGGATAAGGGAAAATATGCTTATTTTTCAGTAAGTGGATTAAAACTAGATGAGATGTGTTCTTTGTTTATAAAAAAAATGGAGAATTTACATGTTGACATCAAATTTGAAGAAATAAAAAAGGTTTCTTTGATGACACATGGGAATCCTGCTATTTTAGAATGTATGATTGGACTTATAGATAATCTGGGTATTGATGCTATTGATAAGCTATTATATGAGCATGTTTCTATTGGTAAGTCGGAAATTGTTCTTCCAAATAAAAATATTATAAGTGCACCTTTAATGAGTATAAAGAAAGATGTATTACAGATAAATGATAGCTTGATGCGTTATATTGCGGAAGAACCGATGAGTATGCATGAACTGTCTTCAAGAGAGTTTGAAATAATTATTGCAGAGTTGTTTGAAAAATTGGGGTATGAAGTAGAACTTACAAAACAGACAAGAGATGGAGGTGTAGATATTTACATAGCTGAGAAAACAAATATAGGAAAATTTTTGTTTTTAGTAGAATGTAAACATTATGCGTCAAATCGACCAGTTGGAATAGAAGTAATAAGAAATATGTATGGTGTTCTGGGTATGAATAAACGAAAGCCGACAGGAGGTATTATTGCGACAACTTCTCATTTTGCAAAAGGAGTAAAAGAGGAGATAATAGAGCTTAATTTGGAACATAGAATATCATTACACGATTTTGAGTATATTTCAGAACTTTTAAAAAAAGCTTATTTGTAATGAAGATTATGCCGCTATTTGTATGAATTGGAATTTTAAAAAATAGGTTATTTTTTTTATTCCTTACTTGACACAAGCAGATTATTATTTGATGCACATGCTGACAGATGTAGCTGCATGGGAAAAACTTAAGCGACTTGGTATTGAGGATTGGATCGCAAAGAAGAAGGAGTCCGGTGAGATTCGAAACATCGGGTTTTCCTTTCATGGTAATACGGAAGCGTTTTTGGGGATATTAGAGGCTTATGACTGGGATTTCTGCCAGATACAGTATAATTATATGGATGAGAACTCCCAGGCAGGAAGAAAAGGCCTGCAGGCTGCTGCTGCAAAGGGAATTCCTGTCATTATTATGGAACCGCTCCGCGGTGGGAAACTGGTAGATTTGCTTCCGGAGAGTGCAAAACAGCTTATTGCAGAAAATCCAAAGAAGCGTTCTGCTGCAGAATGGGCTTTGCGTTGGCTGTGGGAGCAGCCCGAAGTTACCTGTGTGTTGTCCGGTATGAATTCTATGGAAATGGTGGAGGAGAATATAAGAATTGCCTCAGAGGTTACCGCGCATGAATTTACGGATGAAGACCGGGCGATGATTGAGGGCATCAAACAGGAAATAAACCGTACGATTAAGGTAAACTGTACCGGATGCCAGTATTGTATGCCTTGTCCAAAGGGAGTGGATATCCCAGGAACCTTCCGCTGCTACAATGAAATGTATACGGAGAAAAAGAAACGTTCGGCAAGGTTTGAGTACGCACAGACAACAGCGCTGCAAAAGGAAATGAAGGATGCTTATCAATGTATAGAATGTGGGAAATGTGAACAGCATTGCCCACAGCATCTGCCAATCCGTCAGCATTTAAAGGAAGCCAGAAAGAAGCTGCAGCCGTTTCCATATCGTGTGGCGTTGAAGCTTATACGTTTATTTATATGACAGGTATTTGATATAAGTTTTGGCAGGAAGACATCATATTCCTTGGATTTTTTGCATAAGAATGTAACAACAAGTTATCTGAGGAATTACCTTGAAAGCATATATTGAAGAACGAGCAATTGAGATTGGAATGTATATTATTGATTCTAACGCTACAGTGAGACAAACTGCTAAGCGGTTTGGTGTCAGTAAGAGTACGGTACATAAGGATGTATCAGAAAGACTTACTTATATCAATCCGGCTCTAGCGAACGAGGTCCGGAAGGTATTAGATGTAAATAAGTCAGAGCGCCATATCCGGGGAGGAATGGCGACAAGGGAGAAATACCTGCACGAAAAGATGTGATTCGGATGCTGGACATTCTTACGAAAAACAAAAGAAAAACTTAAAATTTTCATAAAAGTACTATTTGTTTGAAAGAATATTTGCACTTCTTGAAGAAATCTAATATAATAGGACTGTATGTTTTCATGTAAGACCGAAAATATACAGTCCTATTTTAGAGCAGTTACAAATTTATATATATGAAAGAGGCAGGTGTAAGCATGAAATTTATACATATGGCGGATGCACATTTGGGTGTTCAGCCGGATAAGGGAAGACCTTGGAGTCAGGATAGAGAGAGGGAAATTAAGGAAACCTTCGTGAAGGTTGTGGAGGATGCAGAGGAAAAGAAGGTAGATTTGCTGTTGATTGCGGGAGATTTGTTTCATATGCCGCCGTCAGAAGGAATGATTCGGGACGTGGATTATATTCTTTCGAAGCTGACACAGACGAAAACAATTATGATTGCGGGCAATCATGATTATATGAAGCCGGATAGTCCGCTTGCAAATTATAAATTCTCTTCAAAGACGATTTGTCTTGCTTCAGATAAGATTAGTAATGTCTATATGAAGGATTTGAACGTCTGTGTGACGGGGTTTTCCTACAGTAGCAAGGAAAATGATGATGATATTTTAGATCATATCAAACCCGCAAAGCAGGGTGCATTTAATATTTTGCTTGCGCATGGTGGGGATGCAAAGCATCTGCCATTTACAAGAAAGAATATTAAAGAGTCTAATTTTGATTATGTGGCGTTAGGTCATATTCATAAACCGGAGGTTATTAAAGAAAATGCTGTGATTATGGCAGGTTCTTTAGAGCCAATTGACTTTACAGATACAGGTGCGAGAGGTTATATTTACGGACAGGTGGAGAATGAGATTATTAAGACCGAATTTGTTCCGGTAGCACAAAGATGTTACATGAATCTGCTGATTAACATAAAACCGGATCATACACCGGGAATGATTCTTGATTTGGTAGACCGGCAAATCCGTCAGCTTGGAACACAGCATATATACCGGATTTTAGTAAAAGGTCATAATCATAATCATGATGTGTTTGATTTTACACCGCTTACCCAGAAATTTAACATTTATGAAGTTGTATCGGAGATTGCCGGAGAATATGATTTGAATAAACTGTTGGCAGAAAATCAGGAGAATCTGATTGGGCGTTTTATCGGGCATCTTTCGGATGATTATTATAGTGATGAGGTTTGCAAGAAGGCAATGCATTATGGATTAGATGTATTATTGAAGACAGGAGAACAGTAAGATGAGAATTGACAAGCTACACTTACAGGATTTTGGACAATTTCATAACAAGGATATTTCACTGGCTCCTGGAATTAATCTGATATATGGAGCCAATGAAGCTGGAAAGACTACGACAAAAGATTTTATTGTAGACATGCTTTATGGAATCGATAAGGCAAGGGGGACGGCTGCCCGCTTTGATCACTATGAGCAGAAAAAGCCGATTAATGGTTCTGCATTTTCCGGTGCGATGGAAGTTACTACAGAGAATGGACAGTATCTGATTGAACGGAATTTTGCCCGTTCAGAGAAGAAGACCACCGTCAGGGATCTTGATACCGGCAGAGAGCTTCCGCTAAAGCAACCAAATGATTTACAGGGAACATTGATTAATACGGATAAGAATACGTATCTGAATACTCTTTGTATTGGACAGTTAGGCGCTGCAACGGACAAGGAGATTGCAGACCGGCTGAATAATTATATTGTAAATATGGCATCTACAAAGACTGGCGATATTGATGCCGTAAGTGCCATTATGGAGCTTAAGAACAAAAAGAAAGAGTTTTCTAATAGAGATTTAGAGGAGAAAGAGCAGGAGCTTACTGCAAAACTTTCGTTAGACCGGGATTTTGATGCGGAGATTGCGGCGGTTAAAGAAGAGTACAAAAAGATTGAAGACTCTATGAGTGGAAAGAAAGAAGAATCTCTTAAGTTCTCTCCGATTAATGGAAACCGTAATAAGAATGAAGAACCAAAAAATGTACCAGAGAAGGAAGAGGAATTGACGAAGGAGCAGCGGCAGATTAAGATGCTTCGCAATATGGGACCAAAGAGTTTCTTAGATAATCCGGTTATCATTTTGTTTATTGGATTATTATGTATTGCACTGTTTGACCTGGCTGCGTTTCTGATTCCACTGAATGAGCCCAAAATAAAAATGGGAATCATGGGATTTGGTATTGTTTTTGCACTGCTTACCGTTATACAGGTTTTTGTAAAACGTGCAAAGTTGTATAGGTTGTTAGAAGAGATTGAAATTGAAAAGGGCTTTGAGGCAGCAAAGACAAAGCAGTCTTTTGATGGCGAGAGCCAGAAAGAGTATGTGAATAAGCTGTCCGATTTAAAGGTAAAAGAGGAACATATTATAAATGAGCGTGTGGCGCAGGAACAGTATTTAAAGGAGCTTACAGAGATTAAGGAAAAGAAGGCAGAAAATGAAGCAGAGCTTGCAGCACTTGATCTTGCAATTGAGACAATTCAGGATTTATCTGAGGAGATTTACGATTCCTTTGGAAGTGTACTTAATGAAAAAGTATCCCAGATTGTCAGCAGGATTACAGACCATAAATATACAGAAGTAAAAATAGATGACCAGCTTCGTGTTATGGTTAAAAAAGGTAACTCCTTTGTAAATATGGAGTATCTGAGTACCGGTACAGTGGAACAGATTTATTTAGCTCTCCGTCTGACGATTGCGGGTGTATTAATGACAGAGGAATTGCCGATTGTCATGGATGACATTTTTGTCACTTATGATTATCATAGATTAAATGGAACATTAAGCTGTTTAGGTGATTATAGTGATAGACAGATTATTATATTTGCAACGAATCCTGGTATTAAGGATATGTTTGCCAATATGGGAATCGCATGTAATTACATTGCAATCTAAGGTCACCAATGGAATGAAACAGCTAGAAACGAGGGATTATTATGGCTGATAAGAAGAAGTCTACGACAGATGCAAAGAAGCCACAGACCACTGCAAAGTCTGCCAGCCAGACAAAGAGTAATGCAGCTTCGGGCAATACGAAAGAGAAGAAAAAGTCGCCAGAGGCGTTAGAGAAGCAGAAGAAAAGAAGAGAAAAGAAAGAGAGAAGAAGAAAGAGACGGAAGGTTCGAAGAATTATTTTAACCTATCTTTTGACCATTTTTCTGTTGGTGTGTGTGATTGGTGGGTATACTGTTTACCAGAAGTTTGGGAAAAATGTGCTGGAATACAGGGATCAGGCAATTGAAATTGTAAGTAATTCTTCTATTGATGATTTCCGCCGGGATGAGACCTCCACTGTGTATGATTGTAACGGAAAGAAAATCCGGGAAATCAAAGGTGAGAAAGAGGTGTACTATAAGACCTATGATGAGATTCCAGCGCCGTTTGTTGAGGCAATGGTCGCCGTGGAGGACCGCAGATACTATGAGCATAATGGTGTGGATTATGAGGGTATTATGCGTGCTGCATATATTTTGTTCCAAAATAGTGGGGACATTACACAGGGAGCCAGTACGATTACCCAGCAGTTGGCAAGGGGCATTTTTCTTACCAATGAGGTGAGCGAGGAGAAGACGAAGGCTGATAAGTATAAAAGAAAATTTAAAGAGATTTTTGTTGCATGGGAACTAGAAAAAAAATATACGAAGCAGCAGATTTTGGAGTTTTATCTGAATAACATATTCTTTGCAAATGGATATTATGGTATCGGCGCAGCAGCGAAGGGCTATTTTGACAAGGATTTGGATGAGATTACAACATCAGAGGCAGCATTTTTATGCGGGATTCCGAACAGTCCGTCCTATTATGATCCAAGGGTCAATTACAAACATACGATTGAGCGCCGCGACAAAATATTAAATGATATGCATGAGCAGGGCTATATTAATGACCTGGAACTGGAAATGGCATTGAATGAAGAGATTGTTCTGGAAGATGTGAAAAAGGTAAGCCATGACTATGTGGAAACCTTTACAAATTTCTGTGCGACAGAGGCATTGATGGAAGCTTCCGGTTTTCAATTTCAGTATAAGTTTGATGATATCGATGAACAGCATGAGTATAATAAAAAATACCGTGAAGCCTATGATGAGTTTTACCAGTCCTTGTATACTGGTGGATATCAGATCTATACATCAATTGATCTTTCCAAGCAGAGGACCTTGCAGAAGACGATCAACGAAACGCTGGCTGTAGACGAGGAAAAGAATGAGGAAACAGGAATCTATAACCTGCAGGGTTCTGCAACCTGTATTGACAATTCAAATGGCCGCGTTGTGGCGATTGTAGGTGGACGTACCCAGAGTGAGATTGAGGGATATAGCCTGAACCGGGCATATCAGAGTGCAAGACAGCCGGGTAGTACAATAAAACCATTGGTTGTATATACACCACAGTTGGAGAGGGGATATACCCCGGCAACACGGGTAGATGATAACAAATTTGAAGAGGCAAATATGCCGGAGAATTCAGGACTTTCTTATTCCGGCATGATTTCGTTGGCACAGGCTGTAGCTGCATCAAAGAACGTTGTGGCATACCGGTTGTTTGGACAGTTGACACCAGAAGTTGGTGTTGGTTATTTGTTAAATATGAATTTTAATTACTTAACGATTGAGGACCGTCAGAATATGGCAGCCTGTTTAGGTGGTCTGACTTATGGTGCAACCACTGTCGAGATGGCATCCGGTTATGCTACTATTGAGAATGATGGCGAGTACCGGAAACCGACCTGTATTGTGTCAATTACGGATTCACAGGGAAATGCAATCGTGGAGGACAAGGTTAAATCCAAAGAGGTTTATGAAATGAATGCATGCCGCATGATGACATCTATGCTGCAAGGTGTATTTCAGGGAGGTACCGCAAGTGGTTTAGGCCTTTCCGGTATGTCCTGCGCAGGTAAAACCGGTACGACAGATAACAATACAGATGGATGGTTTTGCGCATTTACACCGTATTATACAACCAGCGTATGGGTAGGATATGATACACCGCAGTCAACCAGAGGATTATGGGGGTCCACGTACCCTGGAAGAATCTGGCATGATTTTATGGCGGAGATACATGAAGGTCTTAAGGATATTAAATTCCCTGACTATGAGTGGGTTCGTTCTACAAAGGATTGGAAGGATACCCGTTCCAGCTCCGAGACGGAAGACGATGATAAGGGAAAGAAGAAGAAAAAGAAGAAAACGGAAAAAACGACACAAACTCCTCGGACAACAGAGACAACTACACAGCTGCCGGTAATAACGGAGACGCCGACAACAGAGGCACCGACAACAGAGGCACCGACAACGCAGGCACCGACAACAGAAGCGCCAACAACGCAGGATTCCTCAACAGATGGATAAAGCAGATGCTTGCGCTGCTTGTCGCTCGTAGCTCGCTAAGTACGGGGTGCAATTACCTATATTATATGAAATAAGAAAAGGAGCCTGTCACACAAACTTGATATTTGTGTAACAGGCTCCTTATATAGATTAAAAATTCTCACGTATGGTATGCTTTTGACGGTATTCATTAATCCGGTCCTGAATCCGATCGGTCGGATCGAGTATATCTGAGATGGAGGCATCATGATTCAAGTGGTCAATCAGTAAAGCAATATACTTGCTCATATCAGCGCTGATATACCAGTCACGGGAAAGAAGATCCGGTGTCTGATAAGTCAGATTCGTTGTAATCACCTTTTCAATAATACCCTCTTTGTTTGCGTTATCAAATACATTTAAACCATTGGTGAAGAGACCGAAGGTTGAGATACAATATACACGCCGTGCATTTCGTTTCTTAAGCTGTTTTGCCACATCGATCATACTTTCACCGGAAGAAATCATATCATCAATGATGATTACATCCTTGCCATCTACAGAGTCACCAAGGAATTCATGGGCAACTATTGGGTTACGGCCATTTACTACCGTGGAATAATCGCGGCGTTTATAGAACATTCCTACATCTACGCCTAGGATATTTGCGAAGTAAATTGCACGGTTCATCGCTCCCTCATCCGGGCTGATTACCATTAAATGATCACTGTCTAATTCTAAATCGTGTTCTGATAAAAGTAATGTTTTCAGAAACTGATAGGTAGGACGAATATTTTCAAATCCGTGAAGAGGAATAGCATTCTGTACCCGCGGATCATGTGCATCGAAGGTAATGATATTATCAACGCCCCAATCTACTAACTCCTGCAGGGCCAGAGCACAGTCGAGTGATTCCCTGCCGCTTCTCTTGTGCTGGCGGCCTTCATAAAGGAACGGCATAATAACTGTGATTTTACGGGCTTTGCCACCACAGGCAGCAATGATACGTTTCACATCTGAATAGTGGTCATCCGGAGACATTGGGGATTTTCTGCCACATACAGTGTATTCAATACTATAATTTGTCACATCCACTAAGATATAGAGATCCTTTCCACGTACGGATTCCTGTAACTCGCCCTTTGCTTCGCCAGAACCAAAACGCGGGCATAAAGACTTGACAAGATAAGAGTCTTTTTCGTATCCGTTAAATGCAATTGTTGATTTTTCTGCATTGTTACGTGCGACTCTCCATTTTGAAAGATAGGAATCTACACGGTTCCCTAAAGAGGTACAGCTTTCTAAGGCTATGATGCCTAATGGCCCTACTGGAATAGTTGATAATAAATTACTGTCGTTTGGCATGATTCTTCCTCCGTTAAAATGATTCACTTATTTTTGCTGTATTGCTTGACTTCTTTTGGCTAAGCGGATATTGCTGCCATAGAAGTTACATACTTTGTATTCTGCAAAAATCCGGGTTGCAGTCCGGCTGGAGTAACGCTCATTTAACTCCTGCAGATTCAGATTGGTTGAAATCAATGTGGATTTCTGTGTGCGTAAACGCGTATTCAGTATATCATAAAGCTCAGAAGATACAAAGGAATTTGTATATTCTGTTCCCAAATCATCAATAATCAGCAAATCGCAGTCATATAAATACCGATAAGTTTCCTGACTGTTTGGAAGCTGCCCTTTTTTCATGATAACCTCTGCACATACATCTTCAAACAGATGTACAGAAGACTGATAGAGAACAGTATGACCAGAGTCTAACAGCTCCTTTGCGATACAGTGTGATAAAAAGGTTTTCCCAAGTCCAGTATCTCCATAAAACAGGAAATTATCAATGTTTTGTTCAAAGGTTTTGATAAATTCTCTGCTGTCTGTGAGAATTTTTTGCATATTCTCATATGGAGTAGGCTCCCCCGGATGTTTGCTGTCTGTGAGATCTGGATAAAATGACAGATCAAAATGTTCAAAATTTTCAGTTTCTAATATATGCTCTAATGTTGACTGTTTATATAAGAAAGAAATAGCTGCCTGCTTAAAACAGGTGCAATAGCCATCGGCAGTTTTTGCAGTATCCTTGCAAAGCGGACAGGTATAGATTGGCTTCAAATAATCCTCTGGATAACCATGCGCCTTCAGCAGGCTGGTTTTCTCTAAAGCCAGCTGTTTATTCTGTTCCTTAATGGAAGCAGTGTTATCTTTTTTCTGTTTCAGTTTTGTTCTTGCGGCGTCAATGGAGGACATGGCGATGAGCTGGTCAATTTCCATGATGCGTGGAATAGCTGCATAGACTTCTTCCTTTCTGGAATTTGCAAGTGCCTGGTTATTTATTTGGTTTTGATAGTATGTCTGCATTAATTCGTCATACTGGGAATTGGTAAATGCCATGTCTATTGTTTCCTCTCCTGCAGGAATAACTTTTCAAATTCATTTGCGATATTTTCATCGGTAGAATTTTCGTAGTTATTAAACTGGTTATTTGCTGCTTTGCTACTTGTCCGGTTCTTTTTCTTCTCTGCCGCCCACTTCCGGTCTAATTCTTCGATATCAGAAAGTTTATGCACATTTTGTTTGTGCCAGCTTTCCAGTATGCCATTTACATAATGAAAATTAGCAGAGTGCGGGTTGGCAGTGATTGCCCGTTTACAGGCTTCTATGATAATGTTTTTGTTAAAGGAATATGTATTATACCAGGTATCGATAAAGGAGGTCTCGGTCGGGGTTGGCACCCTTCTTGGAATTCCCAACTGTTTTAATACGGCAACATAAATGGAATTATAATTCTTTGATGCAACCTTTGCATCCTCAACGGAGGTGATACCGTTTTTGTACCAGTCAATTGCAACGGTCTCAATATAACGGCAGCTTTTTTTGCCAATTGATACACAGTATTCCACCAGATATTCCAAAAGCTCTGGGGAAAATGATAATGTGTCATATATATATAAGAGAGAATTTATATCACTCTGAGTCAGCGGTTTCCCAAAATAAATCTCCGTCTGGTACAGCAGATTGCCGAAATCTTCATCCTGTTGTTTTTCCTCCAAAACGGAAGCCTTGTAGGATTTTTTCTTTGGAACAGTTGTGATTTCTTTGATTGTGTCAGGTTCTCTTACAGCAGCGTCTTCACTGGTTTCGGGGAAACTGATAATGTGTGTGTCTTCCATAACAACAGAATTAGCTTTCTTCGTATGGGCTGTAATATGTCCGCTGGATGTGTCCTCGTTGGAAGAGGTGTCATGTTCTTCCTCTATGCCCAGCATTGCAAGAAGAGAGGCATTCTTTCCCTCTGTGGCATTCTTGGCAGATAGTGGAAGCATTGTAATACCGGTAAGGAGCTTGCCTTTTGTATATTCCAGTTGAAGGACTCCTTCTTTAATCCAGTAGCGAATGGCACGGCAGATATCCTTTTCGGTCAGGTTAAAATGATCTGCAATGTCAGCAACGGTAACGGCACGACCGCTGTTTAAAAGGCGCACCAGATATAGATAAACCTTCACAAACTCGCCATTTGCCTCCGTCATATAGTAATCGATAAAGAAGTTAGAAACTGCGGAATATGTTTCATGATTTTCAGTTGATATTGTAATCGTTTCCACGTTTTCTCCCTCCTTTTTCCAATTCTTTGTCTCATAGCAAAATGGATTATAGCACAGCCAAAATAAAAAGAAAATGGAACATGCGTTCATTTTCTGCTATGGGCAAAAAGTGTGGAAAATGTGGAAAATGTGGAAAAATAGTTAACATAATACGAATTGCAAAATAGGGAATCGTAAAAGTGGGTTATCTGGCATTTTGTACCAATAAATTATGTAAATAAAAATATCCACAATCTATTCTTGTCAAGCAAAATTTAATAGACTGTGGATAATGTGCATAACTATTTTCCAAGAAGCTCTTCACCAATCAAATAGACGTCTCCGGCGCCCATGGTTATCAACAAATCATTTTTTTTGCAATTTAATAATAAATAATTTTCAACTGCACGGAAAGAACTGAAATATCTTGCATCTGTTCCATATTCTTTGATACGCTTTGCCAAATCCTTGGAATGGACAAGGCCTGTATCCGTTTCCCTGGCAGCGTAGATATCCACTAGAATAACATGGTCAAAGCCTTTTAAGGCATCTGCAAATTCCTCAAACAGCGCATGAGTTCTGGTATAGGTATGTGGCTGGAATATAACCCAAAGCTCATTGTGAGGGGTGTCGGATGCAGTTGCAAGGGTTGCTTTGATCTCGGTTGGGTGATGTGCATAATCATCAATCACTGTTACATTGCCAAGGCTTCCTTTTAACTCGAACCGCCTGTGGGCACCGCCAAAGCTTTTTAAGCCAAGCAATGTATATTCTCTGTCAATTCCAAGTAAATCCGCTACCGCAATGGCAGCAAGGGAATTGCAGACATTGTGGATTCCACCGATATTTAAGTGCACCCGTTCACAGGCTTTGCCATCTGTCATGAGGGTGTAATCCATATGCCCTTTCTCATCTGCTTCAATGTCTGCTGGGTAATAGCGGTTGGTATCCTTCATGCCGAAGGTTAAAATGCTGCAGGTCAAGTCTCTTGTCACACGATCGAAACAGTCCATATCACCGTTTACAATTAACGTGCCGTTATCTGGCAGATTGGTTGCAAAGGTGTGGAAGCTCTCGATAATCTCATCAATACCGCTAAAGAAGTCCAAGTGGTCGGCATCCACATTTAAAATGATACTAATATAAGGATAGAATGCGTGGAAGCTGTTGGTATATTCACATGCTTCTGTTACAAAATAGTCAGATTTTCCGACCCGGATATTGCCACCGATGGAATCGAGTATTCCACCAACGCTGATGGTAGGGTCTGTGTCTGCTTCAATAAAAATCTGGCTCAGCATAGAAGTGGTAGTGGTTTTTCCGTGTGTTCCGGATACCGCAACAGAATACTTGTAATTGTTCATAATCTGTCCAAGGAGCTGTGCTCTGGTCAGCATAGGGATATTTTTAGCCTTGCAGGCGGCAAATTCTTCATTATCCTCGTGAATGGCGGCTGTATAGACCACCAAATCAATATCGTCTGTAATATTAGCAGCGCATTGTCCGATGTTGACAATCGCTCCCATGGCAATTAAATTATCTACGATATCGGAATTTTTGGCATCGGAGCCACTGATTTTAAAATTTTCCTTTAACAAAATCTCTGCTAATCCACTCATGCTGATACCACCGATTCCGATGAAATGAATGTGGATTGGCTTGGTGAAGTCAATTTGATACATATCGATATCCTTCTTTCTTCTTATTTAATAAGCATTTGCGCGCCTCCCGTTTTCAAAGCTTAATTTCGCAATTACCTATCCTTATTACCTTATGCACGCCAGATTTAAGAATGACTCGTATGGTGTCTAATGTAGGAAGTTCCTATGTACATAACTAGCCATATTATAGTATAGAAGCAGTAAATTGACAAGGGTACAGAAAACTCTTGAATTTATGAAGAGGATGGAATATCATAAAAATTGTGGAGTCTTGTAGTATATCAGATTTCATAAAAGAATTAGGAGGACATAACAATGTGGGCATATGAAAGCGTATTTTACCAAATTTATCCGTTAGGATTCTGTGGTGCACCATTTGAAAATGACGGGAAAGAACAATCCCGGATTTTAAAGGTGCTTGACTGGATTCCACATATTAAGAAACTGGGAGTCAATGCTGTTTATTTTTCGCCAATCTTTGAATCCGATACCCATGGGTATAATACCAGGGATTATAGGAAACTTGATTGTAGACTGGGATTAAATGATGACTTTGTAAAAGTGTGTGAAAAACTGCACGAGTCCGATATCCGGGTTGTACTGGATGGCGTGTTTAATCATGTAGGCAGAGGGTTCTGGGCATTTCAGGATGTTTTACAAAATCGGGAAAATTCCAGATATAGAGATTGGTTTCATGTTGATTTTGGTGGAAATTCAAATTATAATGATGGACTTTGGTACGAGGGTTGGGAGGGTAATTTTGATTTGGTCAAATTAAACCTTCGGAATGAGGAAGTGATTCAACATATTTTTGATGCGGTGAAATATTGGGTAGAGACTTTTGACATCGATGGGCTGCGTTTGGATGTGGCATATTGTTTGGACAAAGAATTTCTGAAACGCTTGCGTCAATTCACGGATTCCCTGAAAGAAGATTTCTTTTTGGTGGGTGAAACACTGCATGGGGACTATAAGCAATGGGCAAATAATGAGATGTGTCATTCTGTCACAAACTATGAATGTTATCATGGAATGCATTCCAGTTTTAACAGTATGAATATGTTTGAAATCTGTCATTCCCTTCTAAGGCAGTATGGGCCGGAGGAATGGACTTTGTATAAAGGAATGCATTTGCTGAATTTTGTGGACAACCATGATGTAAGTCGGATTGCAAGCGTTCTCAATAATGAAAAACATTTGCCGTTAATCTATGCCCTGTGCTTTGGCATGCCTGGTATTCCCTGTGTATATTACGGCAGCGAATGGGGAACAAAGGCAAATAAGAGTGAGGGAGATCCGGCACTTCGTGTCAGCTTTGATAAGCCGGAATTTGGAGAATTGGCAGAGTGGATTTCAAAACTGGCGGAGGTTAAGAAGAGTAGTAAAGCTTTGAACTATGGCGGTTTCCGTTCGATTATACTGACCAATCGTCAATGTATTTTTGAGCGTGCCTGTGAGAGTGAGAGAATATTGATAGCAATCAATGCATCAGAAGAGTCCTTTATGGCACACTTTGATGCGGGATGTGGCATGGCAGAGGATTTGCTGACGGGGAAACCTCATGATTTTGGAGGTGGTAGTGAGTTGCCTCCTTACTCTGCTTCTTTTTGGAAAATGGAGCGTTAGGCTGATTTCATGAAAGCACGGATAATAACCGGGCTCCCCCCGGATTACTCCAATATGAAAAAGTCATTGCTTTGGAGGAGTGCTGGGAACATTTCTGTTCCCGGCACAGATGATGAATATTATGATTCCGGAAATTGGTACCAGTGGTCATTTATATGGAGAAAGGTTATCAAAAAATCATAAATTCCTTGACTTTTTATACATATTCTGATATTGTATGAAAGCAACGTCTCGTTGGGGCTTTTTTTTTGTGTGCAAATTTTCGAATTAACGCTTGAGTTTGCAGAGAAAAGAGAGTCCGCCGTAAGGCCTTAAAAATAAATATGGAGGTGGAAGTTGTGCGAGTTAAGATTACATTGGCATGTACAGAGTGTAAACAGCGTAATTACAATCTGACAAAGGACAAGAGAGTTCACACAGAGCGTATGGAAACGAAGAAGTTTTGTCCGTTCTGTAGAACACACACATTACACAAGGAGACCAAATAATCTTTACATGGATCATTTGTGTTTGATGAACAAAGCGGTTACTGTCTAGGTGATATGGAAAGCACAAGACAGTCAGCACAATCATAGGGATTGTGGTTTGGAGGTTATGATCATGGGAAATGAGAATGAATCAACATTTAAGTTCACTGAACTCAAAGGTGAATTTCATAAGATTGTATGGCCTAATAAGAAGCTTCTCGGAAAACAGTCTGTAGCAGTTGTTATCGCTGCGATCGTAATCGGTTGTATTATTGCAGCAGTTGACTGGGTAATGCAGATTGGTCTTTCATTCATTGTAGGATAAGGTTGGTGATTATATGTCAGAAGCAGTAGAAAATGAAGCAAGATGGTATGTAGTCCATACTTATTCCGGATATGAGAATAAGGTAAAGACGGACATTGAGAAGACAATTGAGAACCGGAATCTTCAGGATCAGATATTTGAGGTACTTGTTCCGCTGCAGGATGTGGTGGAGCTTAAGAACGGTACAAAGAAACAGGTTTCAAAGAAAATGTTTCCGGGTTATGTACTCCTTAACATGATTATGAATGATGCCACATGGTATGTTGTTCGTAATACAAGAGGTGTAACCGGATTTGTGGGACCTGGATCAAAGCCAGTACCGCTTACCGAATCTGAAATGAAGAATCTTGGTATTCGGGTTCCAGAGATGGAGATTGATGTTGAGCTGGGAGATATGGTCAAGGTTGTTGCAGGTGCCTGGGAGGGTACGGTTGGAACCATTACCGATATCAATACTAGCAAACAGTCCGTAACGATTGAGGTGGATATCTTTGGTCGTGCCACATCTGTGGAGATTAGTTTTATGGATGTCACTAAGATTGAGTGATAAGCAGTCCGATAAGGACGAAGCGGTATTGACCGCATTTCAATTTGCAGTGCAAATTACAAATAGTGGGAGGGTATCACCCGTTTGACCACATGAATATGGAGGAAATTAAAATGGCTAAGAAAGTAGAAGGATATATTAAATTACAGATTCCTGCAGGTAAGGCAACTCCTGCACCACCGGTTGGACCGGCTTTAGGTCAGCACGGTGTGAATATCGTAGAATTTACAAAGCAGTTTAATGCTCAGACAGCAGATCAGGATGGAATGATTATCCCTGTTGTTATCACGGTATATGCTGATAGAAGTTTCAGTTTCATCACAAAGACTCCACCGGCTCCAGTATTATTAAAGAAAGCTTGTAAGATTGAAAAGGGTTCAGGCGTTCCGAATAAGACGAAGGTTGCTACTATTTCAAAAGCTGAGGTTCAGAAAATCGCAGAGCTTAAGATGAAAGACTTAAATGCAGGCAGCATTGAGGCAGCAATCAGCATGATTTCCGGAACAGCCCGTTCTATGGGAATCGTAGTAGAAGATTGACATTGAATACTTAGCGAAAACGAGCGGAAAGCGAAGTTTGAGCTTAGTATGAAAGTCCATCCCGAAACTTAACGAAGACGAAGTCGGAGTTTAGTGGAGTGGATGAAAGAGAACTTGGTGAAAACGAGCCAATGGCGAAGTTTGAGCTTAGTATGAAAGTCCATCCCGGTACGGAATGAGGTTAATGACCGGATTTTGCGGTGCGAAGGATGGAGTTTATGTTAGATAGTGAATTTAGTGGGAGGGTCGCTCCCGATAATACCACAGGAGGTTATATTAGATATGAAAAAAGGTAAAAGATATGTTGAGGCTGCAAAGCTTGTAGACAAGACACAGGTTTATGATATTCCAGAAGCAGTTGCCATTGTTAAGAAGGCAGCTAGTGCAAAGTTTGATGAGACAGTTGAGGCTCATTTAAGAATGGGACTTGACGGACGTCATGCCGATCAGCAGATTCGTGGTGCTGTAGTGCTTCCTCATGGAACCGGTAAGACTGTTAAGGTTTTGGTATTCGCAAAGGGCGATAAGATTGATGAGGCTACAGCGGCAGGTGCTGACTATGTAGGTGGCGAGGAGTTAATTCCAAAGATCCAGAATGATGGATGGTTAGACTTTGACGTTGTTGTTGCAACTCCAGATATGATGGGTGTTGTTGGACGTCTTGGTCGTGTACTTGGACCAAAGGGCTTAATGCCGAATCCAAAGGCTGGTACTGTAACTCCTGACGTAACTAAGGCTGTACAGGATATCAAGGCTGGTAAGATTGAATACAGACTTGACAAGAACAACATCGTACATGTGCCAGTTGGAAAAGCTTCTTTCTCAGAGGAGCAGTTAGCAGACAACTTCCAAGCGTTAATAGATGAGATTAATAAGGTAAAACCGGCTGCTGCAAAAGGACAGTATATTAAGAGTGCAACTCTTTCTTCTACGATGGGTCCTGGCGTAAAGATTAATACCGTTAAGCTTGCGTAAGCAGAGGGTTTGTTGAAAAACAAATATGAAACGTGACAAGGTGGGAATTCCGTTCTGGAGTTCCTGCCTTTTTGTTATGGTACAATCTATTTTCTGGAATGGTTGCGCCATTCAGATTATTTGAAAATACACATATAAGAAAGACGAATGAGAGGCAGTAGCATTTTAGTAGTGACAAATTGTATTATTTGCATTATAGTAAAGACACTTTATTGGTTATACATTGGAGAGCCACATTCTTTTCCTGAACCGGGAATGTTGGCTGATTTTGCGAAGAATAATTATGAATGGATGAATTGTTTATTAGAATAAGAGTGGAGATGTTGTATGAATAGTAAAAAATATATACGCTTTATAAAATCTAAAATAAAAATAGTTCTGATTTTATTCGTAGTGTTTATCTGTGCTTCATATTTAAACGTAGAAGTATTGACATACAAATATGGCATGCACTTTAAAGATTTATATAATGCTTCTGGATGGATAGAAAATTGTTCTCTTTATAAGGTATTTAGATATGCTGATGATGAGGCAGAAGTTTATTATGAAGCATTTAACCCAAATAAGAAAAAAGTGTCAGCGACTTTTATGTATCATTTTAAACGTGTAGATGATAAATGGATATTAGATAGTTGGAAATGTATCTGGTCCCAAACAGGAAATGCAGATGAGTTTATTTGGCCGTACTATTTTCACTGAGGTCAGATTTACATATGGGACAGTGAAGCGGTGTTCATGGAAGAAAATGGACAAAGCTACAGTTACCCAACCGCTTATATGGCAGGAGGTGCTGTGAGGTAATCAAAACAGTTTAAATGATGAAAGGAATTTGAAAAAATTCTAGAAATGCAGAGATAAGCCTGAATTACTTAGGAAGACTTTCATCCTGAGGAGTGTGATTAGAATGAAAAAGAAAAGGATATTGACGGTAATACTAGTTATACTGGCATTGGTCAATTTCACATGGATGGGGAAGAATATGTTATTTAACCACATTTTTCCCAGGGAGAATGTAAGCGTAGAAGCTATTTCTTATCTAAAGGCATTGGTAAAAGTATATACAGAGGATGACTATTATATCGTTTATTGTAAAAAAGGTTTTTTTGATGATGCTGCAACAGACTACTATTTTGATGGAAAAAAGAGGGGACCTGTTATTTTGACGGGGAAAGATCCTACTGATATGCATAGCTTCAATGGTAATGCAGCAATATTTTGTGGAGCTGCAGATAATCAATTCTTAGTAAAGGGAAAAATTGAAGAACAATATAAGGATATTGTTGAGGAGACAATCATCAAAGCGGAATCGTGGGATATCATTTATCCTATCAAAAGAGCTTATATAGATGAATATGACCATCGATATCTATATCCCAAAAATTTTATAGATGATTATGATGTGGAACGTGGAGATTTTATTCCGGATACCATAGGAGATAAGGCTTTGTACTATTTTGAAGCAGAGTATTATTTAAATAATGAAGCAGGGTATATACTTGTCTCACCAAAGAAAGAAAATGGAGAAATTTACTGGTATATATGTGAAGATGGTATACCTGATGACTTAAAGGTATTAACGAAACAAGTTAAATTATCTGGAAATTATCCTGGGGAGGATTATGATAAGTTTTTAGATGAGATGGTATATGAGGATGAGGCAGGTGAAGATGGTTATCGGCATTATCGTAATTTTCTGTTACTAAAGGGTAAGTATGAGAGTGAAATATTTAACGTGGAAAGCTGGGAGTTTGTTAAGGCAATTTATCGAATGCATGGTGATAGTAAAGGGGAACATACCGTATATTATTTGGATGAAAGGGATTTTAAATAGGGTTTAAAGTAATTGCGAAACTCTGCTTTTTAAGACATTCGTTTTACAACATAGACAAATCACCGCAGGGCACGCTTGTGCTACTTGTCGCTCGTAGCGGTACTAAGCAATGTAACACTATGCCCACTAAGCTCGATAGAATCAGCTAAAGCATACCTTTCTACTAAGCTCAGCAAAGCTTCGCTAAGTATTCAGGCATCGCTAAGTGTGCAAGTGTACCTTCGTACTAGACTCGAAAACACCTCGCCAAGTACTCAGTGCAAGTACCGACGGCTCCAAAGTACCCTGCTTGTGATATTGTCTATGTTGTACAACTAGGTTTTAGAAATAGGGAGTTTCGCAATCACCTAAAACAGGATTTTATAATGAGGAGTGGTAAGATGGAATTGATAAAGGGAGATAAAATTAATTATAAATTGTTTAATATTGTACTGAGTATAATTGTTTTTGGCATGGCAGGATTTGTGTTTTGTGTCACTGCGTATATACAGGTAAAAGATATATATTATTGCAATAATGGAGTTAAAAATACTGCATTCAAATATAGAGAGAATAGTCGGCTCATGTTAGAGTACACAGTCGATGGCAAAAAATATTTAAATGATATTTCCGATGACATTACAAATGAAACATCATTTGAAGAAACAGAAGAAATCTATTATTTAAAACAGCAGCCAGAAAAATTTTATCGGACAGCATATAAAGAAGTGATTGCTTTCGGATATATATTTATAGGTGTGTTATTAATTTTAAGATTTATATTACTTGTAATTGCTAAACATGTGCCCTCTTATATATTTTATGGGAAGAGCATTTCTTTCGAAAAGGAAATTATCAGCTTCCGCAGAAAGAAAAAATAAAATCTTATAAAGTTTTAAATCATTCCCGATCATATGTATGATTATTTAAGAAAGGAAGCAGGATGGGAAAAAGAATAAAAAGAATAGCGAAAAAAATAGGAAAAGGATTTAAATTAGGGTTTGTATTATTATGTCTGCTGATATGGTGGTGGTGTATACCGTTAGCAGAGTCTATTCTACCGGCTTTTTATGACCAATGTGTATATTATGAATTCGCAGATAAATTTTTGAAAGAAAAATATGGAGAGCATATACACGTACATAATGAGAGGTTGCCCCTGTCTGAACTAAATAGTGGAAGTTTTGGGGACTATACGTATAGCTTTAAGTTGAATGGCAAAAAATATCAATTCATATATGCAAAAGATTGGGGGGATGATGGCGATTTTTATGGGGACAATGCACAATCCGATGAGCTGTATCAACTGGTGGATGATGCGATTGATGTTGTTCGATATAACAGCACAATTTCCGATTTTGATCGGATTAGCTGGAAATTTTCCAGAGAAATAATCCAACCGTATTTTTTATTCGGGGACGGTGCAAAGAGGGGTGATACATTGTTCACGAATAAGTATACAGGAGATAATCTTCATGAGTTTCCTATTCATATAATTTTATATTGGGATAAAAAGACTGTATTTGATTGTAATCGGGAAAAATTAGAAGAAATATATGCAAGTCTAACGGAGGAATTAGCATTATATGATGTAGACTGTAGAGAAATACATATTTTTTGTAAGGAAGCAGAGGATTACTACTATATTGCAAAAACTTCGGAAGGAATGAAGATAGAGGACAAAGACTACAGTAATGGTCTTTTTGAGATATACAGAAGTCCATTCTGATTTCATGTGTTGGAGGGCAGGAAAAGAATAATGAAAATGGAATCACCATAGAAAGAGAGGATTAAATGTTTATTTTATTATCATATTTTGGTACATATACGCTTGTGATTTATATTGTAGTAAGATTTATCTGGCAGATAGTAAAAAGAAAAAAATACTCCTTTTGGAAGGATAAGTGGATTGTTGTATGTGCAATTGTTACGTTTATATGCAGTTTCTTAGCAATATCGTTGTGAGGTAAATTTTGGTATAAAGTTTAGAAACCGTGGTTCGCTTTATGGAATGTATATAAAACGAGGGTGAAAAGGCTATTTTCTAAGCCTTTCACCCTTCATTGTCATAGAAGAATTGTATTTGCAGACGTTCCTTCTAAAGTCCCGAGTTTAAGATGAAATTTTTTTTGATTTTTTTAGTCTTATATGTATACTTATATGTACCAGAGTTACACCAATAGACACAATATTTTGAAGTTACTTTTTGAACGATAATCTGGTCATATGAATTTTTGCTTTCAATGGTTGCTATTTTCTTTTTGCTTGTTCCGTTCAAATTGCAGCGGTAAAGCTCTGCTTTCGTCATTAAATAAAAATCATCATCCTCACTTTTAACCGGATAATTGGTATAGTAAAGCTTATTTCCTACAAAGCCATTTGTCCAGCCGTAGTTGCTAAGTTTTTTGATTTTCTTAAGTCCGGAAGAGGTAAATTGATAAAGGAAAATAGGACTGCCTGAAACGTCAGTACGATAAGCGGGTTCTGACACGGCATATTTTCCTTTGGCTATTACAATATTGCAATCCTTTATTTTTTTGGTGACCTTCTTTTTGGTAATGTTATATACGTATGTGTCATAGCGCCAATATTCCTCTCCGCCGCAGCTTAGATAAATATTTTTGCCATAGATGGCTCTAACCTTTGCAAAAAGTGCTTTACTGTTGCTTAATATTTTTTTTATCTTTTTCGACTTTTTTGTCTTGAAGGTATATTGATATAGCGTCTTTCCTGATGCATTTATGTAATATGAATGGCTTCCGTTGCTGTATGCGTTATAATCTAATGGTGTTTTAACATACGCGCCGTATTTTGACTGACTCATATAGACTTTTCCGGAAACAAGTTTAAAATAATATTTTCCGTTTTTTACAATGTCACCTGAATTGTATGTAGCTGGAAATATTTTTTTGTAGCTTGAGGCTGCAGATGCTACTTTCCCATTAACAACTATCATACAGCACAAAAGACAAAGTAAAAAGAAAATCTTTTTAAGTTCATACCGTTTGCTATTTAAATGATGATTCTTCAAATTTGTTTTGTTTATTAAATTCATTATTTTCCTCCTCATTGTAACATATGTCACCAATTTTCAAAGAAACTTCGTTTGTTGCAATAGTCGCCAAATGTATATACAAGTATCTACGCTTGGCTCGTTATCTGCACAAATTGATGATCTGCTTGCGCATCAGCGCAATTCATTATAACCTGTTATTAATTAGTGACATTATATCATTAAATTATGGAATTTACTACTATATTTAGCGAATATATGAGAAACCGTCAAAATTGATGCGATGCTCTTCTAATTATTTTCAAAAGCCGCCAAAAAAGCCTCAAGCGTATCTTTTCGTTTTCCACTATTCATTTTCTGCAGCAATTTTTAACATCATCTGAATACGTTCTTTCATTACAGTATCCAATTTACTTTGGCTTGTAAACATGGCTGCACCTCTTTTGTTCGGAGCAGGAATGGTAATCACAGATACCATATAAGGAGCTTCCAATAATTGACAGTCTGCATCGCGAAAAACTCATTATTGATTCTACAATTCTATAAATTTATACCTGCCAGCCCCTAATCCATTTACTTTCTCAATAATTTTTGCCGCTTTCATTGCATTCATAATATTAGTTGCCTTAGATTTGGAACAATCTAACCATTGCATGACATTTTTTTGTCCAAAAGGCATATCTACACCACATTGTTCAAATACCTGATGTATATTAAATATAAATGTTTCTGTAACGTTTTCTTTCTCTAATAAACACATATATTGATCAAACATAATATTTACTGCTTTTTCAGAGGCATTGCTTACTTTTCTAAATATTTTTACTTTAAATCCATCTCCTAATTCCTCAAATTCAGGTTCCGGCAAACCATATTTTTTACATTGGCTAATAATTCTAGGCAGACCAGTTCCCCAAGCCTCAATAATGTGCATATAATAAAAAGCTTCTGCAATTGCTGCATTTCTGCATCTTGATTTTCCATGTTTTGCCGTTTCTAAATCTATACCACCGTAAAGCATACCCGGTGACATTAATTACCCCATTGTTTTCCTTAATCTTATTACATCTCTGCTATCTTTCTTACCGTATTTGCTGTTCGGATTGTAAGCCTGTCACTTATGTTTGAGTTTGCAGTCTTTGACCACCAATTTGTCTTTTGATAGTCTTTTCGACTAAATGACCAGAAAATAACATTTTTGTAATTATGAGCTTTCTCATATTCCTCTTTAGGATTACCGATTTCATCATAGAACTCATCATAAGATAGCGGTGGCATAATAAATATAAGGTTGTCGTATATTTCTTTATTATCATCTCCCCACCAATCAGGAGCATGCTTTAATAGTTCTTGTAATTTTTCTTGCAAAATAATAAAAACCGGTATATTTAAGTCAAAGCTATCTTTTATCATTAACTCTATTTTATTTGCAATCACGTTTTTATCATCAGTGTCACATGAAAAGACAACATTACCACTATTAAGATATGTAGTAACCTCTGCAAAACCGAGTTCTGCAAAGCTCTTTTTTAATTCAGACATGGATATCTTGTTTTTTCCACTTATATTTATTCCTCTTAACAAAGCAATATATCTTTTCATATGGCACATCCTCCTCTGCAACTCACGATTTATCGCTCTTATTTATTATACCATAATCTTTTGTGCTAAACAAAGAGAAAAGAAACGATGTATTGCCCCAGAGAAATTTTATCTAACGTGCAGTTTTAAGTGCTTGAATGCGAAATCGCATTTTTGTATAATGTGATTACATTTATGTAGCTTGAGACTTAAGAAGTAGCAATAAAAAGATAAAGGAGGATTTATATGAAGAAGCGATTATTAATGATGGCAATCATGATAGTAGCTGTTATAGGATTTGCCGGGATCAAGGTGTGTGCAGCAGAGGAAAAACTGACAACGGGGGAGATAAACTCAGCCGGAAATGTAGATATGGGAAAGAACTATACAGTAACATGGAAGGATGGTGTTTCGAATGTAAACAAAATTTCTCTTGCTAAGAAAGGACTATTAACAATAACTGCATCAAAGGTAACTCATAATACACTTGGTATGCTTGAGATGAATGTGGCAGTATATGATGCAACTGGAAAGATTGTCTGGGAATGTCGGGATGAAGGGAAAAATAGCAATCCGTCCTTTTATGTCGGTCTGAATGCCGGTACTTATTATGTATGGATAGAGCCATCCTATGTAAGTTATGCAGAGGGAATGACTACAACCTATTCATTTAGATTTACAGCAAACCAGTATATGGAAGCAGAGAATAACAATACGAAGGAAACGGCAACTCCGATTCAAACGGATGTTACATATACAGGATATCTTGGTTCTGGATTTTCTGTAACGGATTCATATGATGATAGTTATGATATATATAAGGTCAAACTTGTGAAGGGTAAAAAATATCGGTTAGTTACAACGGGAGTGAAGGGAGTGACCATTTGTAACTGGGGGACGAAATCCACAGCGGAAGACGATTTCTTTAAGACGAACGATACAGGAAAGGATTATGTCGCATCTTATACGGGAGACCATTACATTTATGTCTGGAATTATAACGGTGAACAGTACAAATATACAATACAAATGCGCACGGTGAGTAATTATCCTCCGAAAACAAGTATTACATCGCTTAGCGGAGGAAAGAAGTCTTTTGTTGTGAAGTGGAAAAAGGTTAAGTGTTCGGGATATCAGATTCAATACGCTGACAACAAAAAGATGGAAAAGGCAGTAACAAAGACGATAAAGAAATCAGGAACTGTGAAATACCAGGTTAAAAAATTAAAGGCAAAGAAAAAATATTATGTCCGAGTCAGAGCTTATAAGACTGTAAAGGGAAAGAAATACTACTCAGACTGGTCTAAGATTAAGAGTGTAAAGACAAAGAAATAATATCTATTGCATTCAACTTAAAAAATGCAACCATACGCAAATACTTTGAGTATTAATGTGTGAGATTATTTTTAGAGAGGAGAAACACACATATGAGAAAGAAGATTGTAAAGGGTTGCATTTTTTTAATGTTGCTTTGTTTGGCTGGCTGCGGAGAAGCTGGTGAATCGAAAACGGAAGAAGCCGTAGTAACAGAGGAAGAAATGGCTGAAAAAGAAGAGGAGGTTTCTGAAGATATAGATGCGGATCTTGAAGCAGAAAACTCTGAAACGGAGGCTGAGGAAACAACAGAGGAAAAGCAAACAGCAACGGTATCAGACCAATTGTCAGATGATATATATTCTTTCCAGATACAGGTAGGAGAAGATATATTTCAAATTCCAACTACTTATCAGGATTTTGTGGACAAGGGATATGTTTGCAGCGAACCGGATAAGGAAGAATTGGATCCGGGGCTTTATTTGGTCAGACAGGAATTTGTAAAAGGAGGGATTACTCTATTTGTAGGAATTATAAATATGACAGAAGAGGTACAACCGATAGAGAACTGTTCTGCAGTTAGCATTGGCGTAGATCAGTTTTATGTAGAGAAGACGGGTGATGATTATCCCCAAATTATTCTGCCAAAAGGAATACAGCTTGCGGTTTCTTCTGTGGATGATATCATTGCTGCCTATGGTGAACCGGATGAAACTTATGAAGGAGATTATACCAGTTTGCTATACCGCAAAGATTTTTATCAGCAGCTGGAGTTTTGGGTTGACCTTGAACAGAATGCACTCTGTAGCATTGATATGGAGAATATACCGGAATAAGAATTACAATTGCAATGTTCTTCTGTGGATGATAAAATCTAGTTATTACAAAATCATTACACTAGTAGTGATCTTCAGTTCACGAAAGATTACTGGCAGTGTGTTTGGGGAAGATTTTCTGCAAACAGCATGCTGAAAACAATAGGAGAACAGTGGTGAATAGCATAGAGGGATTTGAGATAGAATGGATTATAAAAGAATATAGTGATATGGTATACCGGATTGCTATGTGTTATGGCAGGACGAAGGAAGATGCAGAGGATATTTTTCAGGAGGTCTTTCTTCGTCTTGTTCGGTATATGGAGCGGTTAGAAAGTATAGAGCATGTCAGAAACTGGCTGATACGTGTTTCAGTGAATTGTGGGAAAACCCACAGAATGAAAGCAAGGAAGAATCAGGTGCTGCCTTTAGATGAGATGCTAGTGGCAAAGGAGCAAACAGAGCAGTCTGATTTGGAATGGAAGGTATATGTGGCAGTGAAAAGCTTGCCAGAAAAGTATCGGATCATCATACATTTATATTACTATGAAGAAATGTCTGTCAGGGAAATCAGTGAATGCCTGAACAGGAAAGAGGGAACGGTTAAATCACAGCTTGCCAGGGGGCGGTTGCTTTTGAAAAAGAAGTTGGGAAAGGAGCTTGGAGATGGAACGGAATTATAGGGCATTTATGGATAAGCAGCATCCGTCAGAAGATTTGCTTGCAGAGACCATTTCCAAAGCAAAGAAACTTGCAGAGGAAACGCAGGAATCAAAACGGACAGAGACTTCAGGTAACGGAGATTTTATTACAAAGACAGATAATATTTTGAAACGAAGTAAAAGAAAGTGGAAATATGGTATTGCGGTATTTGCTGTGCTCTGCTTGACAGCAGGTTTATGGTATTGGAACACACAGTTGAATATTGTATATATGGATTTGGTGACAGAATTTTCGCCGGATGAAGACAGTGAATATGAAGATAAAAGAGAAGAAGAATTTGGAGAGGAGAGAAATTCCTATCTAAATTTTGCTCCGTCGTATCTTTATGTGTTTGATAAGGACGCAGAAAGAACGGAGGTAAAGGTTAGCAAGGGAAGTATTATGGTACAGACCGGAATTGTGAAAATTGCAGGAAACCAGCTTTTGTATCAGATTAAACCGCAAAGATTAAAGGATACAGAGGTCTTTTTAGGGAAAATGGGCAGCGGGGAAGAAAAGCGTCTGTATGCAGCATTTGATTTAGAAGATATCCATTACTATTTAGAAGGGGAAAATGTAACAGAGAAAGAAATGACATCATATATCAAAGATTTAATCAAAGATTATGAGGAGAAGAAATAAAGAATATGAAAAGAATAAAAAGAGGGTGTTGTTATCTGCTGTTGGTATTATCGATATTGTATATGGCAGGCTGTAATTCCATTGATAAAAAGAGTGATGATACCGAAATGAATACAGAAAATAGTCAGAGAGAAATGGAAGAGACCGGGAAGAAGCATCCCGAATATGACCGTTCGGCAGCTATTGTTTTGGAAACAGAACTGGATTTTGAAGCAAGGGAAATTGAGTATTTTGATGATGTAGTGGAGCTTTATCAGGATAAAGGACTTCATCATAAGATCTACTGTCAATATGACTGGGATAAAGAACAGAAAACGCTTTCTTTACTTCCACCGCAGTATCCTCTTTTGAATGTATCTACCACCTTTGCAAGTAAGTCCCTGATGCATGAATTCGAACATTCAGATTATCATTTATTTGAAAAGGGAGCGAATAATGACTGGGGTAATCTGGGGAAGATGTATCTGGTGAAATGGTTGGATTTACAGGACGGAGGAAGGCTTGCTGATCCTGAAGTTACAGAAATTACAATAAAAGGGGAACTGGATGCCCCAAGGAATTTTCAGTTTGAAGTGTCGGAATATGGTAATGGAACTCTTTTTTGGGAACCGGTGAAAGGGGCGGAACGATATTTAATAATTTCGGCAACTTATTTAACACAGAATGCAGAAATTAGTGGGTTTTATCAGGAATGTGATATTGTCGCAGAAACTTCGGATACCAGGTGGCAGTCAGAAACAGAGGGAGACATTATGAATGGGGAGTTTCAGACAGTGTATGATACGGAGGAGGATCGGGAGTACTATTATGGTGTGCTTGCTGTGGGGAAGGAAGGAACTTCAATGGTAAGTAACCTGATTTCAAAAAGGGAGATGGCAAAGCGCTTGCCATATTGCAAAGAAGAAAATGGAGTTGAGGGAGAAGCTTCATCTGCAAGATTTGCGAAAAGTATTGATTTGTTGCCTGGATATCATTGGATACAACTTTGTGACGGAACGATGTCGCAGCATCTAATCCGTTACGGTGTTGACGAGGCAGAACCTGTAAATATTACAGATTGGGAAGAGGAGCCAAAGGAAATGCTGGCAGTTCCATACATAATTGAAGGAACAGATTTTGAAGGAAGTTTCTATGTGGAGGAATTTGATCAGAATACCTATCCGGAGGATTTGAAAAAATTACAGGAGCGTCAAAATATTTTAAAAAGTAAGATGACGGGAATATTAGAGAACATAGAGACTACGGTAAAACCGAAGGTGGAAGAAAATGCTAAGACAAAAGGTAAAGAGGCAGAAGATGCAAAGGCTGTTGTAGATAGTCCGAATGGAACAACAGAATTAAGTCGTTATCTTGCGGCGGGTCTTTTGCAGGAAAAGGAATTCATATCCGTTGCGGATGTAGAGCAAGACTTGAATAAGGAAATCTTGACAGACGCATTTTATGAAGCATATTTTCAAAATCCTCTTATTCCGGCAGTAAAGGAGATAAATATTTCGGAATCCGGTACAGAGATATCGATATCTTATGAGGAAACTGCTGCGGAAAGAAAGAGAAAACAGAAGGAACTGATAGAAAAGGTGAACTTTGTGGCAGGAGAGTTGGAAGAAGAAGGAATGTCGGATGTCAACAAGGTGCTGATCATCAATTCCTATCTGTGTGATAATGTAGCGTATGATATGACGGCCGCAGAACAATCGGAAGAAGGAATATTTACGGATTCTATGACACCTTATGGCGTTCTTATCAATCACAAAGGTGTTTGTCTTGGCTATGCAGGTGCATTTCAACTGCTTGCAAAGGAAATGGGACTCGATAGTATTGTTGTAACCGGAACATTAAATGGAAACGAGAAGCATGCATGGAATAAGGTTAAAATTGATGGAAAATGGTGTGTGGTAGATGTGACCAGCAATGATAGTGACGAGATTGGAAATGTGTTGTTAAACGTTTCAGATAAGACAGCAGATTATTTGTTAAAGGAAGATGCGCATTATATCTGTGATGAAAGTTTAGGGAATTTTGCCGCAGACACGGAGGAGTTTGAGTATTACCATCTAGCGGGGAAATATTATGATAAGACGGAGATTGCAGGAGCATTTATCCAAGAGCTTTCTTTAGGAGATAAAGCAGTATTTCGGACAGATACCACTCTTACCAATGAGGAATTTCAGGATATTGTGAGGGAAGTAATGGAAGGAATGGAACAGGAGCAAATGCAGGGATATTACCGGTTAGGGGTAATCTATCTTAGCCGGAAGTAAATGCATTTATCCGGGAGGAAAAAAATAATCTCCCCAATCATGTATTTGCTTGCGATTGGGAAGTAATATGGTTATAATAGGTAACATGTAAAAAAGAATTTTACAAATCTTTTTAAAGGAGATAGTAACATTATGAGTATCAGAATTGGTATATACGGTTATGGTAATTTAGGTCGTGGCATTGAATGTGCCGTGAAGCAGAATGATGATTTGGAGCTGGTAGCAGTATTTACAAGAAGAGATCCGGCATTGGTGAAGATTATGACGGACAGCGCAAAGGTTTTGAATGTGTCAGAGGCAGAGCAGTGGAAGGACAAGATTGATGTTATGATCATGTGTGGCGGCAGCGCAACGGATTTACCGGAGCAGACACCGCAGCTTGCAAAGATGTTTAATGTGGTAGACAGCTTTGATACCCATGCAAAAATTCCGGAGCATTTTGCAAATGTGGATGCTTCTGCAAAAGAAGCAGGTAAGGTCGGTATCATTTCGGTAGGCTGGGATCCGGGAATGTTTTCTCTTAACAGAATGTATGCGGGAGCAATCCTGCCTCAGGGTAAGGATTATACTTTCTGGGGGAAGGGTGTGAGTCAGGGACATTCCGATGCAGTCCGCCGTATTGAGGGTGTTAAGGACGCAAAGCAGTATACGATTCCGGTAGATGCAGCACTCGCATCCGTAAGAAATGGAGAGAATCCGGAGCTTACAACCAGACAGAAGCATACAAGAGAGTGTTTTGTTGTGTTAGAAGAGGGGGCAGATGCGGCAAAGGTTGAGGCAGAGATTAAGACGATGCCGAATTATTTTGCAGACTATGATACGACAGTACATTTTATTGATGAGGAGGAGCTTAAGAGGGATCATAGTGGAATTCCGCATGGTGGATTTGTGATTCGTTCCGGGAAGACTGGATGGGATGAGGAGAATAGTCATGTGATTGAGTATAGCTTGAAGTTGGACTCCAATCCAGAATTTACAGCATGCGTGTTGGTCGCTTATGCAAGAGCAGCCTATAGGCTTTCAAAGGAAGGTCAGACCGGATGCAAGACGGTATTCGATGTTGCACCGGCGTATCTGAGTGCAATGAGCGGAGAACAGTTAAGAGCAGGATTATTGTAAAATTCTCTGATGGGTGTAGGGAGAGGATACAGCAACAAAGAATACCTGCCTATAGCAGTCCTGCGCGAAGCAGGAGGCAGAGCATGGGGATTTTAATATGTGGGAAGATGCATGGTGTAGTTTAAAGAAAGGATAAGAGTGAGGATTGATGCAGGACACAACATTAGTCGTAATGGCGGCAGGAATTGGCTCGCGTTTTGGAGAAGGAATCAAACAGCTTACACCGGTTGGACCCAATGGAGAGATTATCATTGATTATTCTATTTATGATGCATTAGAGGCAGGTTTTAATAAGGTTGTATTTATTATCCGTAAGGAAATCGAGGAGGAATTCCGCAGGGTAATTGGTGACCGTATAGAGAAGAAGTGCAAGGTGGAATATGCATTTCAGGAAAAGGAGAATCTTCCGGAGGGATATTTTGTACCGGAGGGAAGAGTGAAGCCATGGGGAACCGGTCAGGCAGTGCTTGCCTGTAAGGGTATTGTAAAGGAACCGTTTGTGGTAATCAATGCGGATGATTATTATGGCAAGGAGGCCTTTGTGAAGCTTCATGACTACCTGGTAGAGCATGCGGATGACCAATGCAATTATTGCATGGCAGGGTTTATTCTAGTAAACACTTTAAGTGAAAATGGTGGTGTAACCCGTGGTGTGTGCAAGGTGGATGAAAGTGGACATTTAGTGGATGTGAATGAAACCTCTGATATTGTCAAGACCGCTGGTGGGGCAGCAATTGAGGGATCGAATCAGCCGATTGATGCAAACTCCCATGTTTCCATGAATATGTGGGGACTGACACCAGAGTTTATGGATATTTTAGATAAGGGATTTTCTGAGTTTTTGGACAATTTAGGAGATAATCCATTAAAGGCAGAATATCTGCTTCCGATTATTATTGATAAACTAATCAAAGAAGGTAAGGTTTCTGTAACGGTATTAGAGACACAGGATAAGTGGTTTGGTGTCACCTATGCAGAGGATAAGCAGTATGTGATTGATTCTTTCAAGAAGCTTGTGGAGGATGGTGTCTATCCCTCACCATTATAGAAAATAAGGGTTATTTGTGCCTGTGTATACAGGCTGCCTTTTTTGTACTGTTGTTAAATTCAGAGCTGGGATTGCCGTATCAAGATATTTTAATTCTGTGCGGCAATCCCATTTTTTACTATCGTTAACGCTTTCTTTTGTTGACATTTTATTTTTTTCACATTACAATAGGTGGTGCAATTGCATATATGAAATATTGCTCTGCATATGGATGCAGCATACAATGAAGAGGTGCGTCCATTGACAGATTAGAGGGAAATTCGGTGAGAATCCGGTGCAACCGCCATTACTGTGTTAAGGAGCTGTGAACCAGCTGCCTTTCAGTCAGATTACTCGCATATTTCAAAGATTTTCGCTTTTGGGTAAAGGAAAAGTTATGCTTTTTCGTTCTGGCATGTCCAGGATGTCTTTTTTTGGTATACGTTTTGCTTTGGACAATGAGCAAAGCGTTTTTTTGTTATTACTAGGTAATTGCGAAACTCTCTATTTACGAAACCTAGTTGTGCAACATATACAATTCCATAAGCAGGTACTTTGGAGCCGTTGGTGCTTACATGCCGTACTTTGGCATGTTATGCACCACTACGAGCGACAAGTAGCGCAAGCGTGCCAGCGTTGGATTGTATATGTTGTACAACGAAAGAAAAAATTGCGTTTCGCAAACGCCTATTTTGTTATTACAGTGATAAGGAGACAGCTATATGAAATTAACAAAAGAAGATTGCATATTACTGCTTCGAAGAAAACAGATGGAGGCTGACCGCTATCCAAAGAAGTCGGATTTTTCAGAAGAAGAGGTAGCAATGATCAAATCCTTTTTTGGTCCATGGCCGCGGGCTTTAGAGGCTGCGGGGGTAAAAGAACCAAGGGAGATTGATAAAAAACAAAAAAGGCAACAGAAACGGATTGCAGCAAAAAGAACAAGAAATGAAAGACGAAAAGAAATAAAAAAGATGAATGTGGCGGAGAAGAAAGGAAAGGTGGAAGAATGAGACAAACGAAAACAAGAGTATTTTCCTGGATATTGGCACTGGTTATGGTGCTTGCCTTAGTTTCTCCAGGATGCAAAGAGGTGGCAAATGCAGCACAAAGCTATGATGGTTATGTGTATGTGACAGTGGAACGGTTTACCTTAGGACAGGGTTTTGCTGAGGAACCGGTGAAGGTTGGTTATTATGAAAAAGAAAGCGTGGAAGACATCTTAAAGAGAAATCTTGGAGACAAAATGATATTTACAGCAAGCAGCTTTGGAGGTAATTATCTTTCTGCTTATATAGATGGTGGTGAACCGAAAGACTGGACAACGGCAAAGATTCCATCAAAAATCTGCGAGGTACTTGGAAGCTCGCTTACAAAGGATTCCAAACGTGCAAAGAGCAATACATTGACCGAAAATGATTACGTGAACTGGTCAGGTTTTATGTTTTCTGTGGATAATGCATTTACAAATGTAGGAATGTCAGGGGTTGCATATAGCGATAAAAAAGAGACCGATACCTATCATAATGGTTCGGTTATCCGGGTACAGTTTTCTTTAAGCTATGGGGATTTAAACATTACCCCTTCTGAATATGCAACACCGCTCATTACGTTTGCGGATAAGGATGCGCTGATAAAGGATGTGGCAGATTATGTGGGAAGCAAAGAAGATGCTGCATATAAAACAGCTATTCAAACATTGGAGGATTGGGATGCTACTGCGGCAGAGTTACAGAATGCACAGAAGGTATTAGAAAAATCGGAAGAGGCATTGAAGAAAACTCCAAAGGCAACCAGCATCAAGAATGTAAAATCACCAAAGAAGAAGCAGATTCAGGTTACCTGGAAAAAAAGAAGCGGTGTTACCGGTTATCAGATTCAGATTAGTACTTCTTCCAAATTTAAGAAGTCAGCGACCAAAGCATATACGGTTAAAGGTGCAAAGAAGACCAGTAAAACAATTAAGAAGTCTTTAAAGGCAAAGAAAAAGTATTATGTTCGGGTGCGTACTTATAAGAAGGTAAAAATAAACGGAAAAAATGTGACGAAATACAGCAGTTGGTCAAAAAAGAAATCAGTAAAATTGCGGTAGAAAGGGAAAAAGAGTGAGATTGCATTATAAAAGGGGAATCGTATTTTTAATATTGGCTTTTTTTCTGCCTTTTGTTTTGCAGGAGGGAACGGTTACTGCTGCTGGTGCCAAGGTGGATACATCAAATGGAACGAAGCTGGCAGTAACCATTTCGTCTGATATTCGGGGGATACTGGATAAAGGAACAAAGGGTGCTGTGTCCTATCTGCAAGAGGAATATCCGGAGACTTTCCAGTATGGATACGAATGGATTTTGTATACATTGCTGCGGTCAGGGGAGACGGTTTCCCAGGCACAGATCAATTCCTACTATTACGCAGCGGTGAGTGAGATAAAGAAATGGGACAGCAGCAAAAAGCCGACAGATATAGAGCGGACAGCTCTTGCCTTTTCAATTCTGGGAAAGGATATTACCAATATAGAGGGTGTGAATCTGGCAGCTATGATATATAATAGCCCGAAGCTGGACAGCGGTTCGAATGAACTCATCTATGCGTTGCTGGCATTGGATGCAGGAAAGACAGAGATTCCAGTTGGAGCGAAATGGTCACGGGAGCAAATGATAACAAAATTGCTGATGTATCAAAATGAAAACGGCGGCTTTGGGCTTACAGATAATAAGACAACCAGTGTTGATGTAACGGCCATGGCACTTCAGGCATTGGCGGGATATGAAAAGACAGATGAAGAGGCAGGGGATGCAGTTGCAAAAGGAATAGCATATCTTCAAAACGTTCAACAGGCAGATTGTGGTTTTGGTTCACCAGAGGCAACGGCACAGGTATTGCTTGCGTTGACAGCACTAGACAAAGACGTACTGGATGAGGAGGAAGGTTTTTGTGATGCTTACCAGAATATTATTACGAATCTGAATCAGTATTATCTGGAACAGCCGGCAGGGTTTGTGCACGCATTGGGAGAAAAGAAGCCTGACAGCATGGTAACAATACAGGTTTTGCAGGCATATACGGCATATAGACGGTATCAGGCAGGCAGCAGCTCCTATTGGGATCTGACAGATCGAAAGGGTGTTGATCTGGTGAAACCACTATCAATCGCTTTTGAAAAAAACAGCTATACCATTTATGCAACGGAAAAATTAACATTAAAGATCCAGTGTGAGGATACGAAGGATTGGATTGTAAAATATACCAGCTCGAATCCGGAGATTCTTGCGATATCACAGCAGGGAGTGATAGAGGGAAAAAGAGCGGGGACGGTGAAGATAACGGCACAGTCTGCCGGTGGAGCCAGTGCAACCGTTTTGGTCTATGTAAAGACGCCAAAGGTAAAGCTGAGTGTAACGAAGGGGAAGCTTCAGGTAAAGAAGTCAACCACGGCACTTAAGGTGGTTGAAAAGCTTGACACGGACAAGGTATCAAAGTGGGAATCATCAAAAAAGAGGATTGTGACGGTCGATAAGAAAGGCAAGCTTACGGCAAAGAGGACGGGAACAGCAACGATTACCGTTATTATGAAGAGTGGTGCGACTGCAAAATGCAAAGTGACAGTGCAAAAGAAACCGGTTAAAAACGGTGTACGGTTTAAAAAGAGTTCCTATAAGCTATATGTTGCGGAAACGCTTGGCACAAGGTGTACACTTTTAAATACATTTGATGCAGTGAAAGGCTATAGCAGTTCCAATAAAAAGGTTGTAACGGTATCGAAAAAAGGTGTATTAAAGGGTATCAAACCGGGGAAAGCCAGGATTACAGTAAAAACAAAAAATGGCGCAAAGGCAACCGTGAAGGTTGTTGTGAAAAAGCCTTCCACGAAAACGTAACAGGAGGACCGCAGGGCTTGCATTTTCAAACTGGAAAGCTTCGCAATTGCCCAACAGAAGGAGGGGTGTTGGAATGGGAAGGAAAAAATGGAAGAAAATAGTATTGGCATGTAGTGTTTTAATGCTGTTGGTTTTTACCTTCTGGTATGGTGGTGGTGCAGATTCGTTACATGGTTTTTCGGTATCTGGTAAAGAAAGCAAGGAACAGGTACTGTCTGAGGAAGCAGTTATAGAGGATGAAAAATCGGATGAGGAAGTATCAAAATCTGAGTCAGAAGATAGCGGAACACAGCAGGCAAAGATAGAGGAACCGGAAGAAAAAGAGAATCTATTTTCAGAAATCGTCATGCATATCCGCAAAAAGAAGAGCAACTCTCATAGTGCTTCCAATCTGCAAAACAACAAAAATGCTCAGAAAAATGCAAATAAGGCGGCAGATAAAGCGGAAAAAAGCAATAAAAAACAGTCCGCAAAGGAAAAGAAAGAATCGAAAACAAAGGTTTCTAAAAAGAATAAGAAATCTTCAGATTACGACAAAATCCAGGGTGACCAGGCGACAGATGCAAAAGAGGGTGGAGATGAGTCTGCACAGGCAGATGCAGATACCATAAACTGCCAGGTATCGATTTCCTGTGCTACATTACTTGACCATATGGACGAGTTGAAGGAGAGTAAAAGGAAACTGGTTCCGGCAGACGGAATCCTGTTAAAGACTACGACAGTAAAGGTAAAGGCAGGAAGCTCGGCATTTGATGTGCTTTGTAATGTGACAAAGGCGAACAAGGTTCATCTGGAGTATAGCTTTACACCTGCATATAAAAGTTATTATATTGAAGGAATTGGGAATCTCTACACATTTGATGGGGGAGAGTTGTCTGGCTGGATGTACAGTATCAATGGTGAATTCATGGGATATAGTTGTTCTTCCTATACTGTAAAGGACGGGGACGTGATAAAATGGCTCTATACCTGTGATCATGGGAAAGATGTTGGAGATTATTTCAAGGAATAGACCGGGATATCGTATGTTTGATATAGGAGCGGAGACATGGAGCAATATCATCCAGTTGTGAATTTCATATTTTTTTGTGCCGTAATCGGACTGGGAATGTTTTGGAATCATCCCGTGTGCCTGATCATCAGCATGGTTGGTGCAGGGACGTATACGGTTTTATTGTTTGGCTGGGAAAGAGCGGGGAAGAGAATGTCCGGACTGTTTGGGCTGATGGTATTTACAGCTGTGTTAAACCCGGCATTCAGCCATCAGGGTGTTACGGTCCTAGCCTATCTGCCAACAGGAAATGTACTGACATTGGAATCCGTTTGCTATGGAATTGGTGCCGCCTGTATGTTAGGAGCCGTGTTACTCTGGTTCCGGTGTATGAATGAGGTGATAACCAGTGACAAGATTGTGTATCTGTTTGGAAGGACATTTCCAGTGTTTGGGTTACTGCTGTCTATGGTGCTGGGGTTTATTCCTAAAACGCAAAGAAAGCTTTTGGAAATCCGCTCTGCCAGAAGGCATTCCTCTAAGGAGCAACAGGGTATTTTTAAATCGCAGCTGCAGAGAATCAAAAGTGGAATTGAAAACCTGTCTGTTCTGATTACATGGGCATTGGAGGATGCAGTGGAAACTGCTGACAGCATGAAGGGAAGAGGATATGGCTTAGAGGGAAGGACTGTGTTTGCCGTGTACCGGTTTACAAGGCGGGATGGGAGAATGTGTATTGTTCTTGGATTTGAGATTTTTTATCTCGTGGCTGCCGGTATTTTGGGTGGTGTGGAATGGAATTATTATCCATATATCGAAGGGGCTGGTTTTGGCATATATTCGGTAAGTGTGTATTTGGTATATTTTGTGATGTGTTTAACTCCTGTTTTTATGGAGCTGTTTGAGGAGAGAAGATGGAACAGGTTAAGGTCCGCAATTTAACATTTGCATATGGTGAACCGTCAGGCTTCGGCTTAAAAAATTTGTCTTTTGATGTAATCAAGGGAGAGATTCTTTTGGTAATTGGGCAATCAGGATGTGGAAAGACGACACTGCTAAGACATTTAAAGCCGGAGTATTCTCCACAGGGTTTCCGAAGCGGGAATGCAGAGATTTTTTATGGAGATATCCGTTTGGAGGATATGACACCATGGGACCAGGTAGCAAAGATTGGTTATGTAAGGCAGAATCCGGAATCGGCGGCAGCAACGGATAAAGTCTGGCATGAGTTGGCATTTGGATTGGAAAGCCTGGGCTATCCACAAAAGGTTATGCAGCAAAAGATAGCAGAGGTTACGGAATATTTCGGATTGTCCGGCATTTATCAGGAATCCATATCCGCATTGTCAGGAGGGCAGAGGCAGTTGGTCAATCTGGCATCTGTTATGGTGATGAATCCGGAGCTTTTGATTTTGGACGAACCCTCCAGCCAGCTTGATCCGATTGCAGCAGCTACGTTCTTTTTGATGATTCAGAAAATTAACAGAGAGCTCGGCACTACGATTGTTATGACAGAACATCGGTTAGAGGAGGTATTTTCCCTTTGTGACCGTGTAATGGTTATGGATAAAGGGGAGATTGTGTTTGCAGGTACACCTCGTGATGCTGTGACTTACCTATATGAGAGCCGACATCCAATGTATCAGGCGCTTCCAACTTCAGCAAAGCTGTTTTGTGAGTTTGCGGGAACAGGACAGGTGCCGCTGAATGTAAAAGAAGGCAGTCAGTGGATGGCAGGGTTTTATGCAAAGCCGGAAGCAAAAACCGAAGGTAATGAGATAAAAAAAGAGATAACGGGAAAGCATGCAGGCAAAAAAACGGGAAAGCAGACAGATAAAACTGCTTTATCCGGAACAGAGTTGTGTTTCCGGTATGAGAGGAATGGCAGAGATATTTTAAAGGAATGTGATATTGCATTGGAGCAGGGGAAAATCACAGCCCTTCTTGGGGGAAACGGTGCTGGTAAATCCACTCTCTTGAAGGTGCTTGCCGGGGTATTAATGCCATATCGGGGAAAAGTTAGAAATACAGATTTGACGGTTGGATGGATGCCGCAAAATCCGCAGGCGATGTTTGCAGGAAAAACTGTAAAAGAGGAATTGGAGGCGGCAGCCGGAAAATCAGGTTTTGTTGGCATTAGTGATAAGGAAAGTGCTGGGGAGACTGATATGCAGCAATGTGCAAAATTAGGAGCAGTCACGAAAGCATGTGGATTAGAAGGTGTTTTAATGCAGCATCCATTTGATCTGTCTGGTGGAGAGCTGCAGCGGCTTGCTTTGGCAAAACTCTGGCTGGCGGATGTGGATGTCTTACTGTTAGATGAACCGGGAAAGGGGCTTGACTATGCTGCAAAAGAGGAGCTGGGAAATATTTTGTTGTCCTTTGCCGGGCAGGGGAAGACGATTTGTTTCGTGAGCCATGATGTGGAATTTGCAGCCCGGTATGCGGATATCTGTGGAATGTTTTTTGATGGATATGTCGTTGCCCTACAGGAAAAACGTGCCTTTCTTACGCAGAATATGTTTTACACCACAAGCGTTCACAGAATATGCAAGACATATATCCCAGAGGCGGTGGTTATGGAGGATGTGATAGCATCGGAGGAACACAGGGAATGGGAGGATAAGCTGGCAGAACCAAAAAAGAGGGAAGAACAGGAGAGCGGGTTGGTAGGTTCCCCAAAGAGAGAAGAACAGGCGAGTGAACTGGTAGATTTCCCAAAAGGGGAAGAGCAAAAGAGCGGACTGGCAAAACCGGAAAGACTTTCATTTTTCATTTTTCTGATCTTAATGCCGGTTACGATTTACATTGGGGAAACTCTTTTGCAGCAGCGGAAATACTATTTTATTGCCATGCTGCTCCTATTTGAAGCGCTTGCCTCTTTTTTCCTCGGGTTTGAAAAACGCAGTCCCAAAGTCCGTGAGGTTATGGTTGTGGCGGTGCTGTCGGCAATTACGGTGGCGGCAAGGGGAGCCTTTTATATGCTTCCAAGCGTGAAGCCAATGGCAGCGTTGGTAATCTTATCGGGTGTGGGTTTAGGAGGAGAGACAGGATTTTTGGTAGGCGCTATGTCAATGATGGTATCTGATATTTTCTTTGGGCAGGGTCCCTGGACACCATGGCAGATGTTTGCGATGGGGATGCTTGGTTTGGTGGCAGGGGTTTTGTTCCGGCAGGACACACCGGTTACATGGCAAAAGAGAGTGGGACTTTGCATTTTTGGTTTTTTGGCGGTGGTTCTCTTATATGGTGGAATTATGAATCCTGCCTCCGTTATTATGTATCAAGATAATGTCACTTTAACGATGTTAGCAGCTGCTTGTGCTGCGGGACTGCCGTTTGATGCAGTGCATGGCGTATCAACGGCTGCGTTTTTGTTAGTTAGCGCAGGACCGGTTTTGGAGAAGCTCTCACGTGTGAAGAGAAAATATGGATTTTTTTAATACTGAGGTTGGAGCTGCTGTTTTTGGATGTTTGCTGCGTGTTATTCCCATAGGCATAAGCATTGGAAGCGGAAACACTTCTGCAGGAAATCCATGTTTTTATATTGGCATGTTTTGCAAAATAGAGTATAATAGGAACACTTATAGAATGGATGGCATATCGAATATCAATTTTTGAAGGAGGATATGAAATGGAACCGGTAAAGCGTTTAAAAAGAGAAGTAAGAGCAAAGGGTACGGTGCTTACTCTTTATAAAGATACAGTGATTGCAAATGGAATTGAAGAAGAATGGGATTACATACATCATGACGGTGCTGCTGCCGTGGTGGCCGTGAATGAGGAAGGCAAGCTTTTGATGGTGCGACAGTACAGGAATGCATTAGATCGTTTTACTTTAGAGCTTCCAGCCGGTAAGCTGGATGCACCGGGAGAACCGACTCTGGAGTGTGCGAAACGGGAATTAGAGGAGGAGACAGGATATTTTACGGAAGATTTTGAGTATCTGCTTACCGTTAATACCACGGTGGCATTTTGTAACGAGAAGATTGATTTATATCTTGCGAGGAACCTTACAAAGACACATCAAAATCTAGATCCCGATGAGGAAGTGGATGTGGAGGTTTGGGATATCGAGGACTTAAAACAGCTAATCTATGAGGGCAAAATGACGGATGCTAAGACGGTGGCTGGAATTTTAACCTATGCATCGAAATATTTATAGGATGATATATGTGGAGATGAAATGGAAATGAATAAACGTAATACCGTATATTTTCATATTGATGTAAATAACGCCTTCCTGAGTTGGGAGGCGTTATATCGTATGCGTGAATTAGGGGAGACGGAAGATATCCGCTTGCAGGATGCGATTATTGGAGGAGATATTTCAAAACGGCATGGCGTGGTACTGGCAAAATCTCAATCTGCGAAGAAATACGGCATACGAACCGGGGAGCCGGTGGTGTCAGCCATGAAAAAATGTCCGACTCTGATATCCTATACGCCGCATCATAGCTATTATCGGCAATGCTCCCGGGAGCTGATGGTGCTGTTTTCAAAATATGCGCCGGTGGTGGACCAGTATTCCATTGATGAGGCGTTTCTTGATATGTCAGGAACCTATGCCCTGTATGGGGAGCCGGTTGCATTTGCAGGTAAGCTTAAGGATGAAATCAAGGATACGCTGGGATTTACAGTAAATATCGGTATTTCCTCCAACCGGCTGCTGGCAAAAATGGCAAGCGATTTTACTAAGCCAGACAAGGTGCATACCCTGTTTCCCGAGGAAATCCAGGAAAAAATGTGGCCGCTTCCTGTGGAGGATCTGTTTTACGTAGGGCACTCCACGGCAGATAGGCTGCATGACCTGGGGATTCATACAATCGGGGATATTGCGGTAAGTGATTTGGATGTCTTAAAATCCCATTTGAAAAGCCATGGGGAGGTCATTTATAATTTTGCCAATGGTATTGATCTGACATTAGGAGACCGCACGGAGAGTGTGCAGAAGGGATATGGGAATTCCACAACGATTCCCTACGATATAAAGGATGCGGAGGATGCTTATCATACGATAATGAGCCTGTGTGAATCGGTATGCAAAAGAATGCGAAAGGATGAGGTGCAGGCAGTGGTGTTATCTGTGGAATTAAAGGACAGTAATTTTGTGGTAAAAAGGCATCAAAGAACGTTGCTGTCACCGACAGATGTGACGGACGAATGTTTCAAAATCGCATGTGAGCTGTTTGATGAGCTATGGGATGGTTCGCCAATCCGGTTGATTGGTGTGACTGCAAATAAAGTAACAGATGCCGGTGTGCGGCAATTGAATCTCTTTGATATGGAAAGCCATGAGAAGCTTAAGAATCTGGATCATGCATTAGATTCCATACGGGAGCGTTTTGGAAGTGATGCGGTAAAGAGAGGCAGCTTCTATAAGAAATAGCTGCGCAAAAAATGGTGCTGTTTTAACCGATTGCTTAAAATACAGTAACTTCGGTCAACGTTATAAATTGACTGTGTAGATACCGTTATTCTGGAAGTCTTTCAGCTTGTCTATGATCACTGCATGATATTTCTGGTATTTTGCAAACCGTGCTTCATCCGTTTTCGTTGGAAATGGAATACGGTCACGGTTTAAATTATCTTCAATGTCATATAGCTTTATCTGGGTTGCCAGCGGGTTGGTCAGCACCCGGTCAATAAAATGTCCGTATTCCTCTCCCTTTTCCTTAGTGATACAGGAAAGAGCGGATAATACTTCCTTGGAAAAGCCTTCTTTTTGAAGCATTTCAATGGTAATGGGAGTATCCTCTATTACGTCATGTAAAATTCCAACAATCTGTTCCGTCTCATTCTGTCCACGCAGCATGACCCGCATTGGATGAAGAATATAGATTTTCCCAGCTTTGTCAATCTGTCCTCTATGTGCTTCTACTGCAATCTCGATGGCTTTTTCAAGCATAAGGGTAACCTCCCTAGTCTTTTGAACTAACTATACTATATTTTGGAGAAAATGACAATTAAAAATCTCACCAGGTCTGGACACAAACCAAACAATGCAATTGTTTGTTAGTATTGAGTAAATATGGATAATTAAAAATAATAATGATACGAGGAGGTGAAAATATGAAGGTATATAATAATGAACAACATATGCTGTTTGATAGTATGAATGCAAAAATGACTTTGTCTGATTTTCAAACGTATTTTGATAAGGTATTATCACTTAGAGGGTTTCAAAGTGATAGTGTTGAAGATAAAATATTATTGTTAGTCGAAGAAGTAGGAGAATTAGCGAAGGCAGTAAGAAAGGAACAAAGTGGATTAGGCATCGATTATAGCAGGGTTGAAAACTATGATTCTGTTAAGGGTGAATTAGCGGATGTTTTAATTGTTTTAATTGCATTAAGTAATTTGGTTGGAGTTAATTTGTATGAAGCGATTTATGAAAAAGAAAAGATAAATATCGAAAGAAGGTGGGGAAAATAAATTTTGTACAGTCGTTGGTGTTATTGTGGGTCACTATTATGAATCAATCCCAAAATAGTAAAGTTGTAATTAGAAATGTTTCTGTACTGTTAGATAGATTAGAGGTCCAAAAAAACTTTAAATTTTTTTCTTACGAAGATATATATATTGCAATGACGTTTCCAACAGTATTACATAGATTTCCAAAAAAAATGTCACAATATTTAGCAGAGTCTTTAGTAACTGTAAAAAATAAATTTGATGGGAATCCTATCAATGTGTTTGTTGATAGAAACAATATTGTCAATAATTTGATGTTATTTAAAGGTATTGGAGAGCATAAAGCTAATATCGCTGTATATATTTGTGATTGTGTGAAATCACATCAGATTGCTTTACCTTCGAATTTACATTGTAATATAAGTGAGGAAGATATAGTTGAAGAGGTGACTTATATTGAGAGTTTGAATGATGATATTAGAATTTGATGTGGATAGGTATTACAAGGGAGTGTTATTGTATAATTCGACATAACTTTGATAATTAGTGTAAAGGAAAAAGGCTATTTAAGATGTGTTTGATATATCTTAAATAGCCTTTCGCTTTGTGTGCCAAGCATGGCACTAATCTAGCTGGTGTAAGTCCAGTCACAGGTTTTTACCGCCAAGTGTAGTAAATCACAAGTCGGTACCAGTAATGGTATAGATGAAGGAAGTGGTGTAGCAAAGTTCTTGAGCCTACGAACAGAAACTTGATAAGGCAATTAGGTGGGTAAGGTTGCAAACCAAAGCCCTAATAGTAAACGTAAGCTGAAGTTGCAAATCAAGAGGTTGTGGAACGAAAGATTAGTGTCTTACCTTGGGAGCCCCCTACCCACATATCAGGCTGTGAAGAAGAGGCAGATGGTGTGTATGTCAGGCTTCAGGGGAAAGACAGGAAAGGATATGAATACCCGGTAACCAGATATATGGTGGGATTGGAAGGAATAATACGCAGAGACCGCAAAAAGCTACTTGCAATGACCGGATTTTAGGCGGCAAAATGCAAGTGGAGTGAGATCCGGTGGCATAAGAAAATCTGTATGAAAAAAAGTTGCCAACGATTACTTGACAGTGACTTGGACAAGGTGTAAGTGAATATATAGTTGTTGAGTTTAAAAATCCATGATAAAATAATTTATATAGATATGACAAAAGATTGTTCAAGGAGAGTTATTTAGAATGAAACAGATTCGATATGTACTGGGAACATTGATATTATTGCTGGTTGTGGTGTTAAATCTGGCACTTACAGCGAATGCATATACAGAAGAGGAAAAGCAACAGGCGAAAGCATGGCTTTCGGCACATGGATATTCACCGGATATGGGTGGAGCCAGTCAGGCATATCAGGACTACCTGAATGGAAAATTTGATGAAGAGCTTGGCTATGATACGAATGGAGATGGTATTCCGGCTTCCACAACAGAGGGAACTGAAGCAAATTCCGAAGAGAAGACAACAGAAGGTTCTGTAAAACCAGAGCAGGAGACATCAACGGAGAAAGTGCCATCCGATGAGGAGAAGCCGGTGAAGGACAATACAAAAAATGATACGGAGTCAAATCGTAAAAATACCACTTCTCCGATTACGGAATCAGAGCAGCAGACAGAGAAAAGCGAACAGGTACAGGCAATGGAGGAAATACCTGCAAGAGAAAAATCTGCAGTGCAAAAGGAAAACCCGCAGCCGGAAACAAAAAGTGAAAATGTAGTATGGTATAATCCTCAGAAGAAGGGGACTTATCAGGATGTACTGGTTGTAATAACATTGGCGGTTTTAGCGCTGGTTGTGATAAGTATATTTGTACATTAGACATGTATAAGACGAAGCAGGAAATCCCCTTTTTGGCTGATGGTTCCTTTTGTTTAAGCCTTTTTATTGCACACATTGTTCCCATATGAATATAGTAATGTATAAGGAAAATTCGTCTTTGACGGACTTACAAAATGGCTTACTTTTTCGGATAAAACTCCCATTTCTGGGAGGAATTCGCAAGGTATTTCCCCGTGGAGGTTTCGGGTTCTGGGTAAGATACATGTTATGCGGTGCATTGTGGTCAAAGGCTTTATTATAAGAGAAAACGGGTGAGGAAATGAAGGATACAGCATACACTTATATTGTGGAATGTGGGGATGGCAGCTTATATACCGGATGGACGAAGGGGCTAAAACAGCGGATAAAGTGTCATAATGAGGGAAAAGGTGCAAAATATACAAGGTCAAGGCTTCCCGTGAGACTGGTATATTATGAGGTTTTTGCTACACGGCAGGAGGCTATGAAAAGGGAGTATGCGGTAAAGCAGATGGAAAGGAAGGACAAGCTTAAGCTGCTTAATGATATGTCAGAGAAGGTAAGGCAGGAATGCAGACGGATTATGGATGAATTATCTCAAATTTGAAGAGGGACTGAAGCATAAACATGAAACAACAGTACAACAGATTTTATAACAATACAAATGAAAAAAGGAATCTAAGAAGCAGGAGTATAAATGAAAAGAGGATGAAGGAACGGAAAAAGCGGCTTGCAACGGTTGGGATATTTAGTATTTCCTGCCTGCTTGTGTTAGGGGCAGTTGTGTTTTCATTTCGGCATTTTTATCTGCAGATAAAGCAGAGGGAGGAGCCGGTTACAGAGGAACCCTTGCCGGAGCCGGATCCCATTATAGGGGCAGCAGCATTGTTTCCTGATTTGCCGATTTCCGAGGAGTTTTTGACGGTGAATGAGTATTCCAGACCAGGAATTGCCCTGACAACTACGCCGCAGTATATTGTGATACATTATACAGCAAATCCAGGTTCCACTGCACACGCAAACCGCAACTATTTTGAAAATCTCAAGGATACGGGACAAACCTATGCCAGTGCCCAGTTTGTGATTGGTTTAGAGGGTGAGATTGTGCAGTGTGTACCGTGCAATGAAATAGCATACTGCTCTAACAGCTATAATGAATTTTGTGTTTCGATTGAAATGTGCCATCCGGATGATACAGGAAACTTTAATGATGCCACCTATAATAACTGCGTATATTTAGTGGCACAGCTTATGAATTATTATCATTTGGATATGGATCATTTAATCAGGCATTATGATGTAACCGGTAAAAATTGTCCCAAATATTTTGTGGAGCATGAAGACCGTTGGGAGGTTTTTAAGGGTTTTGTGGAGGAATACCGGGAAAAGTACCGTACCAAAGAGAAGTGAGAATCCAAACCGCCAGGAAGGAAAATTTTAGGGGTGCTGTATGATACAGCCCCCCTGTTGTATTACAATCGGAATTTGACTTCAACGGGTTCCTTTAAGTTTTGTCCTCCTCTGGATTTTACTTTTGTTGTGATATGTAGAAAATAGTCAGTGTCTTGTGCGTATGCTTCCAGTGGTTCAAGCTCGATTTCCATGTCCGCATCATTGTAGGTAAATTTGGTAGCAATACGGGAGCCGGATTCACTTGTAACATAAAGGTTATCTGAATTCACGGTGGAAGGATCAAGCGCAGTGGTAAAACGGCAGCGCCATACAAATTTTCCCGTTTTGAAACTAAGATTTTGCTTTATTTTATTTTCATAGCCTTTTGGAATATCTTCGATTTCGATAAACTGTCTGTTCATGAAAAAACCTCCTGATACTTATACATTAATCATATTTATAATAATATGCGCTTACCCGCACTTATTGCTCCAATTGGTGACATTATATCACGAAATTTAGAAATTGGCTACTACATGATAAAGAAAAAACAGGACGGGCACACATTGTATTTTATATCATACTTTAAAAGCAGGGATTATTTTTAAGGGTATGGGGAAAACAAATCCAAAGGATATACAGGGGATAAATCTGGCTGTTTTTAATGCCGTTGCCAGGTGGAGCTTGCCAGTGACAGATTCAATATAGTAGAAAGGAAAGATTTATGTGCGGCATAGCAGGGTTTAGTAATTTCACATTGGATTATATGCCGGCTTCGGCAAAATGGAAGAAGGTTCTAAATGATATAAATGTGGTACAAAAGCACAGGGGACCGGATGAGGAAGGAACCTATCTGGTTCCCCATTGCGGACTTTCCCATGTAAGGCTTTCGATTATTGATTTACAGTCAGGGCAGCAGCCTATGATAAGAAAACGTGAGGGAAGAACCTGCACGATTGTCTATAATGGAGAAATTTATAATATGAAGGAACTGCGGTGTGAATTACAGGGAAGAGGCGTGTATTTTGATACCGACAGTGATACAGAGGTAATTCTTGCAGGTTATCAGCATTATGGTACAGATATTGTAAAAAAGTTAAATGGTATTTTTGCCTTTGCAATCTGGGATGAGTGGAGAGAGCGCCTCTATCTGTTCCGTGATCGGTCGGGAATCAAACCGTTATTTTATACCATGCGGGATAATGGTATTGTGTTTTCTTCAGAAATCAAAGGGTTATTGGCTTATCCGGGGATGAAAGCCAAAGTGGACAGGGAAGGGCTTGCTCCGGGCAGCCGGTGAAAAATATCTTCCGATGGATGTACTATACCGTAAGAAGAGTCCATATCCGAAGACCTATGATCCATCTTACGAAAAGCTTTTGAGGGATACCATGTCAGAGCTTATTCAAAACGGCAATGAACCAATCTGTGCATTGCTTGACCGTAAGAAAGTGATCGAGTTTATGGAAAGTCCAACTGATTATGGAAGACCATTTTATGGGCAATTGATGGCTGGTCCACAGCTTTTGGCATATTTGCTGCAGGTAAATTACTGGCTTTTAAAATACCGGATTGAGCTGGTGTGAGGAAAAATAAAAAAGGACCGCCGCCTATATGCGCAGCCCTTTTCTGATAATAAAGAAGTTATTTTATTTGCTTTCATATCCGACCAGAAAGGCTTTCTGGTTAATCTCAATCGTCTTTGGTGGAACGGTATCCGCAATTACTTCCAGCCATTCCTCTTTGCCAAAATCCATATGCTGGGCTGCAAGTCCCAACACAATGTTGTTAAATACACGGGAGTTGCCAAGCTTTAAGGCTTCCTCTGCCGCATTGATGGAATATACCTTGTACTTTTTTGACAGGTTTTCAATAATGTTTTCCGGATATTTGGCAGCACCAGTCACAACGGTGATTGGATCCATTCTGTGGTCATTTACAACCAAGGCACCATCCGGCTTTAAAAAGTGTGCATAACGGAGTGCCTCTAAACGCTCAAATGCAATTAATACGTCTGCCTGTCCTTCCTCCACGATAGGCTCAGCCACCTTTTCGCCATAACGCACATAGGTTACAACGGAACCGCCACGCTGTGACATACCGTGTACCTCAGATAGTTTGACGTCATAGCCGCCCTTTACCATGATACCGCCAAGGATACGGCTGGTAAGCAGGGTTCCCTGTCCACCAACACCGACAATCATAATATTCTTTGTATCACTCATGATCTAGCCACCTCCTCAATTGCATCAAACGGACACATCTGTCTACATAAGCCGCAGCCGTTACACATAGTCTGGTCAATAGTAATCGTACTGTCTGCATTTTTTGTAAGGGCTGGACAGCCAGGTTGCAGGCATTTGCCGCATTTTTTACATTTATCCGGAAGAGGCTTACATACATTCGGGAAAGATACCTCCTTAAGCAGTACACAAGGAGCTTTTGTGATGATAACAGAAATCGCATCCCGCTGTACCTCTTCTTTGATAAGTTTTTCCAATCCGGTAGTATCGAATGCATCGATCTCGGTGACATGTTCAATACCAAGAGACTTGCATAAATGGTAAATATTGATGGCAGGGACCGTCTCCCCCATCAAAGTCTTGCCTGTTGCGGCATGATCCTGATGTCCCGTCATACCGGTTGTGGAGTTATCCAAAATGATAACGGTTCCGGTTCCCTGGTTGTATACCATATTCATAAGAGAATTGATACCGGTATGCATAAAGGTGGAATCACCAATAACAGCAACCCAGTTTTTGATATATTCTTTGCCTCTGGCTTTTTCCATCCCATGTAGGGAGGAAATGGAAGCACCCATACAGATGGTGGTATCGACAACACTCAACGGCGCAACTGCACCTAAGGTGTAACAGCCAATGTCACCGGCAGCATGAATTTTCAGCTTCTTAAGAATGGAATAGACACTTCTGTGCGGACAGCCTGGACAAAGGAGAGGAGGTCTGCCTGCCACCTGTGTCGGTTCATTCAGATTCAAATCCTGTTTTAATACGGCCTTGCGAATCATGTTAGCACTGTACTCACCCTGTACCGTAAAGATTTCCTTGCCGATACACTCAATACCCCATGCACGAACCTGTTCTTCGATAACCGGCTCTAATTCTTCAAATACATATAAGGTATCTACCTTAGAGGCAAAGTCTAAGATTAAGTCTTTCGGAAGTGGATGTATCAGGCCAAGCTTCAGTACGGAGGCTTCCGGACAAGCTTCCTTTACATATGTATAAGGAATACCACTGGTAATGAAACCGATTTTGGTATCATTTATCTCCATGCGGTTTAAAGGAATATCTTTAGAAATGCCTTCTTTTGCAACCTTTAAGGTGTTGGCATCCTTTGCCATGCGGTTTAACCGTTCCTCCACGAAGATGTGTCGTTTGATTGCATTTCCTGGCATCATAACATTTTTTGCAATATTTCTCTCATAAGGCTTATCCTCCAAAACGACACGCTCCTCTAAGGTCACCACACCCTGGGAGTGGGCAAGGCGGGTGGTGGTACGAAGTACCATCGGTGTGTCATATTTTTCAGACAGCTCAAATGCCAATTTCATGAAATCCTTTGCTTCCTGTGAGTCAGATGGCTCCAATACAGGAACCTGCGCCGCGCGGCAGATCTGACGGGTATCCTGCTCATTTTGTGAGCTGTACATACCAGGATCGTCAGCGACAACTGCAACTAAACCGCCATGTGCACCGATATAAGCTGCTGTATACATTGGATCAGCAGCTACGTTAAAACCGACGTGTTTCATAGAAGCCATAGCACGTACTCCACTTATAGATGCACCTGTTGCAACTTCCATGGCGACCTTCTCATTTGGCGACCATTCACAGTAAATCTCTGGATATTTGACAATATTTTCACTGATTTCTGTACTTGGTGTTCCCGGATATGCAGCAGAGACTTTAACACCTGCTTCATATGCGCCCCGGGCAATTGCCTCATTACCAAGCATTATCTTTTTCTCGGACATGAAAATCCTCCTTTTTACGTTAGTACTTGCTGCTTCATCATATAATTTCTGATGCATCTAAAAAATATGATGAGACAGATGTAAGCAGCACATCATGCGTAAGATGTGCAAAGATATTATTTATTATAACGGATAGGCGGGGATTTGTCATTAGGCAAAATGCGGCAGTTCTTATTTATTCACGTGATGGCAGTGTGCTAGGATCAAGCCGCTTGATTTTAGCACACTGTCATGAGGGTCAAATCTCCTGCCTTTTAAGGTGTTTCAAATTGAATGTCCCGCTGCTTGCGGCGGGGTATTTGACTGTCGATTTCTATGGTGAAGGTAGTGCCTCCACCGGGAGTGTCCGTAACACGGATATTCCCGTTATGGGCATTTACGATTTCCTTTGCGATGCTAAGCCCCAGACCGTAGTGGTTCCTGTTGGAATGCGAATGATCGATACTGTAAAATCTGTTAAAAATACGGGTTTTCTCTTCGTCAGGAATACCAATACCTGTATCTGCTACCGAAAAATACAAGGTACTGTGCTTTTCATAGGTAGCTAAAGTTATTCTTCCTTTTTCAGTGTAAGAAAGGGCATTGTCTATTAATATGATTAAAAGCTGAAGAATTCTGTTCTTGTCCAAAACGTACATGGGCAGTGGATTCTCTGGAAACTGTATATTGAAGGCTAAGTCCTTTTTAAGTACAAGCTCTTCAAAATGACTGTAACACTCTATCAGAATATCCTCAACATGACAGTATTCAAACTGCATCTCCCATGCATGGCTGTCTGCTTTTGCCAGATTTAATAAATCCTTAATCAGATCAGACATACGCAGACATTCGGACAATGCTACGTCTGTGTGGTGCTTTGCCTCTGCTTCATCTGATGTTTTAAGGGCCTGAATACTTGACATAATGACAGTAAGAGGTGCTCTGAGCTCATGGGAGGCGGCAGCAATAAATTCTGTCTGTGAGCGTTTGGAGGACTCTATGGGAATGAGCAGTCTGCCTATAAAAATGTATGAGGCGATACACAACACCGCAATGGCAGGGATGCAAATGCAGATAAATAAAATGGCAGTACGCATGATTTCATTAAGCAGCTCGTCTGTCGGAAGCAGAATTATGGTATTTAATTCCTTAAATTTGTATTCTATCTTTCCTACACTGGTATAAAAATGACTACCATCCGTGTATTTGTAATTAAACTTCACATGAGAAATACCTGAAATCTTATTTGAGGAAGGAAAGGCATATTTTGTTTTGGCAGTTTCTTTTATTTTATCTATCAAATCTTCCGAACTGCCATATATTGTGCTTCCTTCATAGGAGATAAGGGAGTCGTCTTCATATATATAAATACAATACCCCTTTTTAATATATTTTGACAGTTCCGAATAGCTGATAATATTACTGTCATGTAAGTCCTCATAAAGAATGGTATAAATGTTATTGATATCGTTTAATGCCATAGAGAAATAGCTTTGTGACAGGTTATTATAGCTGATGTATATAAAGACTGCACATAGCAGAGAAATAACAAGTATGATAAAGATAGAACAATATACTGTTAGTTTTTTCTGAAGGGTACGAATCATGCGGCTACTCCTTTTTGCATAGTTTAAATCCAACACCATGTACTGTCTGTATGCTCATCTCACTGTTTATCATGGCAAGATGTTTTCTCAAAAAATAAATATAATTGTCAAGATTTCCATTTTCGATATCGGAGTCAATGCCCCATACCTTGGAAATCAACTGGTCACGTGATACGGTATTTCCCAGATTGCTGATCAATGCTTCAAACACCTCTGCCTCCCTTTTAGACAACAGGACAGTCTGTGAATCCCATGAAAGCTGGTGATTGATATAATCATAGCTCAACCTGTCAAAAGTAAAATCCTGTGTAGACTTTGGCTGTATCCTTCTAAGCAGCGTGCGAATGCGTGCCAAAAGCTCGTCGAATTCAAAAGGCTTTACCATATAATCATCGGCACCACAATTGAGTCCTGTGACCTTATCCTCCAGGGAATCCAATGCCGTCAGGAATATAACAGGTGTAGATATCTGGCGGTTTCGCAGGTTTTTCAAAATCGCCAGTCCGTCCATATCCGGAAGCATCCTGTCCAATATAATCAGATCAAAGGAATTATTTACCGCAGTCGTATATCCAGATAATCCGTCATTACATGCCGTAAGCGCAATTCCCTTTTTTTCGAAGTGAAACTGGAGGGACTGGCAGAGTAAAAAATCATCTTCAATTAATAGTATTTTCATATATTTCACAACCTTTCATAATTAAGATTACCACATTTATTTTTAAAAATCATCCACTACAGAAAATTAGAAAAAAAATAGAGCATCTTTAGATAAAAATTAGATATTTATCTGTCGAAATTAGAGAGTTATTAGAAGCAGGCACAGAAATTTAGACTTATAATAAGTGCATGACAGGAGGAAGACCATAGTGGGAAAGAAGAGTATTTTGAAGATACAGCATTATTTCAAGAACGATAAAGAAAATATGTTGTATTTTATTTTGCCAAGTCTTTTGGGTGTGTTGGTATTTGTACTGCTGCCACTATTCGATGTTTTTCTGAAATCCTTTGAGAACAGACGAAGTGGCAGCCTGGTCGGCTTTGCTAATTACAGCGAGGTCATAAGTAACGATGCATTCAGGCTGGCAGCCGGAAATATGATCCGGTTTGAATTGCTTAGTGTGCCTTTGCTGATGGTTTTATCATTTTTGATTTCTGTTGCCGTTTTTAATATGGAGAACCATTTTATAAAATTCGCTTTTCTGCTTCCGATGGCAATCCCGTCCAATTCGGTTGCGATTATCTGGAAGATACTATTTGATAATTCAGGAATTGTGAACGGAATACTGACGGCAGCATTTCATATGAAGCCAGTAAATTTTTTTTCCGGGGATGCAGTATTCTATCTCCTTGTGGGAACCTTTGTGTGGAAGAATTTAGGCTACAATATGCTGATCTGGCTCGCTGCACTGAGTGTATTTCCAAAAGAAATCAGCGAAGCAGCAAGGGTTGACGGAGCAGGAGAAATCAGAATTATGCTGCAAATGATACTTCCAAACCTGAAGATGTCAACCTTTACTGCGGGGGTATTATCCCTTGTTAACTCCTTTAAGGTATACAGGGAGGCATATCTGATATCAGGTACATATCCGGATGATCATATTTATATGCTGCAGCATATCTTTAATAACTGGTTTACGAAGCTTAGTATCGGGAGGATGGCGGCAGGTGCGGTGCTTACTGCAATATGCTTTTTCTCAGTGCTGCTCATCATGAAGCAGATTACCCTTTATGAACGTAAGGGCAGGAGACGCAAGAATATGAAAAGGAAGGGAGACTCGGAACATGAAGCTGATTGCTAAGGGTATTGTTGTTTTGCTTGCAATTATATGTGTTTTGCCTGTGTTGTTCATAATTACAGGTGCTTTTATGGGAAATGAAGAACTGCTGGGGATTCTGTCACCGGTTTTGATAAAAGAAGAAGGATATGCAGCGTGGCATTTTATTCCGCTTTATCCCACCTTGAGAAATCTTGTGGAGCTGCTTTTTGATACACCTGAATATTATGTTTTGTTTTGGAATTCCATAAAAATAGTTGTGTGTATTCTTGTGGGGCAGATGGTATTTGCTGTGCCGGCAGCATGGGGATTTGCACAAAGCAGGGAAAAATGGACCACAGCAGTATTTCTGATATATATTTTCTGTATGCTGCTGCCGTTTCAGGTTACAATGCTGTCGCAGTATTTGATTTTAAATAGTCTGTCTATGATAAATACACAGCTTAGCCTGATAGTACCTATGGTATTTTCTACCTTTCCAGTATTTATTATATACAGCTGCTTTAAGCAGATGCCTGTTTCGGTTATTGAGGCAGCGCAGCTTGACGGTGCAGGGAAAATGCGGATTTTTTTGAGCATGGCAATTCCAATTGGAGCAAAGGGAATTCTGGCTGCTATGATTTTGGGATTTCTGGAGTATTGGAATATGGTCGAGCAGCCGGTAGTATTTTTAGAGGATATGAAAAAATGGCCGCTGTCCGTTTATCTGCCGGAATTTGAAGCGGATATGATAGGGCGTGCCTTTACTTTTTCGATGTTTAGTATTATTCCGGCATTGGTCGTATTTGCACTTGGCAGAAATATACTGGCAGACGGAATTGCAATATCAGGAGGTGATGAATGATGAAAAAATTAAGAAGGCTGATAAGGAAAATTAAAAAACGTACTCCGGAAACTGTCAGAATAACAGGTGTTTTTCTGCTGGTACTATTAATATGTACGGTTATTTCCAGAGCTACAAGTGCTCTCATTACACCATATGTGGAGTGTTGCCTGCCATCCAAAATGGCTATTGAACATACGGTCACGAAAACCGGCAGCCTTATGGGAAGCGAAGAAGTCCCGATCTATGTATATGACGGCATTATGACAGACACGGTATCGGTTCAGGCAGGGGATATTGTAGAAAAGGGAGATACCCTGATGAAGCTTAATATGGATGATTTGCAGCGGGTGTATACCGAAAAAGGATTTGAACTTGCAGGGCTGGAAACAGACAGAAAATATGCGTATACCAAATCCGCAATCCAACAGGCAGACCATAAGCTGACAGTATGCCGTACAGGATATGAACAGCTTGAAAAGCTGACTGCAGGAAACGGTATTGTGAAAGCAGATATTGCTGGCGAAATCAAAGAGGTACGTGTATCAAGCGGTAAGGTGACCGAGAAATCCGCCGTTATTGTGCTGACGGATGCCAGCAAGGGATATATATTTGAAACTACCATTACTGAGGAAGAAAAAAAATATGTTGTAGAAGGAGAAAATGCTAAGGTAACAGTAGATAAATCTCAGGAGTACTTTCCTGTTACATCTGTACAGTCAGACAAAAACAATCCGGGAAACTATATTGTGCAGGTATTTATGTCAGGCGATACATACAGAATAGGAATGCAGGTTACGGTTACATTCTCCCATAATTCGGAGCCTTATGATTTTTGTGTTCCGATTGAAGCCCTGCGGGGAGACAATGGCGGTCAGTATTATATCCTTATACTTGGTACAAAGAACTCTATTTTGGGAGAAGAGCTTGTAACAAAAAAGATAAGCGTGACACTGGATGATTCCAATTCAAAATATGCGGCTGTAAACAGTGCTGCATTACAGGTGGATGACCGGGTTGTCTGCAATTCCAGCAAGCAGATAGAAACAGGAGATGTGGTGCGTGAAAGCAGGGATTAGGGATGAAGCAGAGAAAATCAATTATTTTCAAATATTTTATAGTGAGTCTTTCGGCAATCGTACTGACGGTCTGCCTGTATATGCTGCATAATGAACGCGAAGCATATAAAAAGATGGAGGATGTCGGCATTCTGACATTGGATGATAAAGCGGATGTTACGTTTAACATGTTAGAGCAAATGAATGAGGATTACATAATCGGCGGTTATCAAATTATTAAAGAGCAGAAGGTTTTAATGACAGGGACATCGAAATCTGTTGAAACAAACGTGGTAATTGTGGATTTTCCTGTTACAAAACTGTTTGCAGCAACAAACCAGCTTCACACAGATGATACCGCAGGCTGTATTTTGAGCAGCCATACTATGTATGAATTGTTTGGAACAACTGCAAAGCTTGGACAGCAGCTTACATTTGGCGGAAGGGATTATCTTGTACGGGGAATTATTGATACTAAGGAAAACATGGTAATCATACAGTATGACAAAGTCACCGTTCCCTACACAGATCTGTCGCTGGATGGTATTATATTTGATGTCTCCGAGGAAATGTACCGGAATCAGACAGCTGAAAAATTTCATAATGCTTACGAGGAGGGAGATGTATCAGATTCATATTATACACATGACTATATGAGCTTTATTGGCAGGCTTGAAACACCTGTAAAATGGTCTGATTTTGAGTTTTGGAAGGACTATGGAAAGGAGCTTTCAAATCGTACAGAGCGAAAACTGTATGGAGATAAAGACATTATAGAACAGTATCATTTCCGTATATTTGTGGAAAGGATAAAAGCAAGGCTGTTATTGTTTATCGTGTGTATTGTCAATTTTATAGCTATTTGTATATTAACAAAAACGCAGGAGGTTAAGAAAATATGATCACAAAAAGGAAAATAACCGCATTTATTATTTTTATATGTCTGTTATGTGTTACAGGCTGCGGCAGGCATATCGGAGATGATACTGAAGCAAGTGGAATAGCCGATGCAGACAGCAGATATAAGGAATATGAGATAAGCCGTCTTAACAACAATAAAGATATAGGGATATTCGCATTTAAACAATATAATGATGTCCTGACAATTATCTGCAATGACGAAAAGGCTAATATATGTATTTACAAATCTCAGGATAACGGGCTTAACTGGGAGCAGTCAGAGGATTTGGAGAACGTGTCGTCTGCCATTTCAGATAGTTTTATTGATGCGGCTGATATAAATGAGAAGGGGGAATATGCATTTTCTGTTATGAGAGATATGACGACCTCATCAAACAGTGAGATTGTGATAATTGATGATACAGGAAATAAGAATACATTTACGCTTGGAGAAAATGCAAAGAATGTTCGTTTTTCAAAAGACGGAACAAATATTTTAGTCGACACAGGAAGCTCGGTTATGAGCTATGACAGAAATGGCACATTATCTGTAACATATCCTGTGCCGGGATGTATTGATTTTTGTGAAGCATCAGATGGAAGTATTGTTTTTCTTACAACAACTGCATTATACAAATATTCCAAAAAAGGAGAGCTGACGGATACCGATACCCTTTTGTCAGATAATCTGCTTGATGAGCTGACAGAGTTTCAAAGCACAACGAACGGGACTATCGGAGTTTATAATGGGGCTTTAAAGATTGACAATGAGGATAATCTATATATTATGCTTTCTTCCGGAATATATCGCCACCGTTTAGGAAGTAACCTGATTGAACATATCGTCGATAAAGTAGGTACAAGCTTTGTAGGTGGAAGAAAAGGAATGTGTGATTTTCTTCTGACCGGAGAAGATTTTTATGTGCTGTTGTCAAAGGGAGCGGTTCTCCGATATACCACCGCCGATGCTGATAAAGTTGTTACCAATGTAGAAAAAGAGACCGTAGCGCAGCTTAAAGATGCAGCACTTACTATATACAGCTTATATCCAAGTGAAATGTTAGACCAGGTAGTCGGATTATTTACTGCAAAGTATCCGAATGTTGAGGTTCGCATAGAAATAGGGATAGAGGAAGAAAGCGGAATCTCGGTAAATGATGCCGTTAAAGCATTGAATGCGAAGCTGTTATCAGCGGAAGGTCCTGATGTAATGGTTCTAACAGGTCTTGATGTGGATACCTATGCAGATAATGGTATACTGATGGAACTGTCGGCGGTGCATGATGCGGTGAAGGACAGCCACCCGGATATGTTTCTCAATATTTTGGATGCTTACAGACGAGAGGACGGAACAATTTACGCACTTCCTGCCAGATTTTCCGCACCTGTAGCTGTGGCACAAAAAGATGTTCTGCCAGCGATTAAGGATGCTGCATCCATTGTGGAGCTGATAGACACCGGAAAGGATTATCCGCTGGGAAATGCTTTAGAGATTTACTATGCTGATGAATTATATGATACATTCTATCCAGTATATGCAGACAAAATATTTAATGCTGCAGGAGATTATAATCCGGATGAACTCAAAACCTTTATGGAAGATATGAAGCAAATCTGGGAAATTCTGCGAAAGCAGACTACTGCTGCGGAACAGGAGTCTGTGGACGAGCAATTGCCTGTATGTAAAAACAATTTGAGCTATAAGACAGGCAATTTGTTTGACAGAACAAAATCCGAACAGGATATAGCCATAACACAATTCCTTTTTCCGATACAGTATTTTAATCTGATTACTCTTATGAATGAGGTAGATGATTCATATGCATTTGAAAGTTTCAGCTATGATGGAAACCATATTTTCCAATCAAAATTTACAGTGGGCATCAACAGCCAGACAAAATATTCCGAGGCAGCACAGTGCTTTGTAGAGGAGCTGTTTGAGGATGATGCACAAGGTATCTATGCAGAAGAAGGTGAGGCATTAAATATCGAACCTGAACTGGAAATTTATGAAGGCATGGGCATGGTTGGCGAAAATCATAATATAACATTTACGTTCCCGACAGATGAGCTAAAAGATTATGTGATGGACTTTTTCAAAGGGCTGGATACACCGGTTACCGTAAATCCTATCATCAGGGAAATTGTTCTGACGGACTTTGAGTCATACTTAAATGGAGATATCAGCATGGATGACTATATGAATTCCATAAATACTTCGATTAAGCTTTATATGAGTGAGTAGAAAAAGAAATATCATTATTGCAGGAGCAGCGGAACAAAAGTATTTTGGTTTTTTCCGCTGCTCCTTTTTGGTTATCACATTATAGTATATAATAAGATTTTCAAATTAAAACCCGGTCAATTCTTCCTGTCTTGCTACACCACACATAAGCATATATTCCCTGCGCTCCTCGTAAAGCTCTGCATAGGTTGCCCGGATATAAGCAATAAGTGGATACATAAGCAGGATTCCCGGGATTGCGAGCAGACCGCAGGAAATTAGGGCTAAGAATGTTTCTTCTGCAACAAAAAGCATCATCCAGCCAAGGAAAGAAAGCTCTAATACAAACATCTGCCATTTATGGCCATTTGACATCTGGCTGCTTAGTTCTCTGGCACGTTCCTTGGATATCGTAGGATTTTCTGCCATAATATATGGAACAAAGAAATATTCATAGTATTTCACAAGCCCTGGGAAGTAGAATAACAGGCTCCATCCCCAGATACGGATATTCGTGGCAAACAAGGTTTTAACAGTATCCATATAGTGCCCTCCGGAAAAGGCAGAAAACAGGTCATCAAAGGAAGCCTTGCCTAAACGGTTCTTCATAAAATATTTGCGCAAACCGACACCGATTGGAGCACCAATAAAGGAGCCTAATGCAAACCGGATTGCTGTGCTGATAAGCCATATTACTACAAATAGAAACAAAAAGATTCCAATGCCTATCAAAAATCCCTGTGCCAACGATTCTTCGGTAAGATGATAGTGGTCAAGGACTTTATGGTAAAATGCCATTATATTGTCAGAATCAGATAAGGAATCATCATAATCGTAAGAAAAATTCTGTCCGCTGTCGGTCTCCTGAATAATATCTTCGATGGCATCAAGCATTTCCTTCGCAGCGTTTGTGCTTGGACTGGTATAGCCATAGTCACTTGAAAAATCAAAGTCGTTACCAAAATTGTCCTGGAAACTTCCAGAGGGTGAAAATGAACCAAAGCCGGAAAATGTACTGCCATTACTAAGTCCGGTCCAGTTGCCGCCAAGCAGTATGCCGACAAAGCATACAAGCATTGCCATCCAAAAATTGCGCTTTAACGCCTGTTTTGCATGTTCTTTTAATAAAGGTCTGTTAATTGGTTCCATCGTTAGCTCCTTTCTCAGCGATTTGTTATTTAGGCATCCATCTGTGTCAATGATTTTGTACGAATCTCTTCACATATCTTTTGGATAAAGGTATTAAGCTCCATAGAACCAAGGTCACCGTCTTCCCCGCGTTTGCGGACGGAAACCGTCTTGCTTTCCTCTTCGTTTGCACCTACAACTAAGAGATAAGGAAGTTTTTGAAGTCTCGCTTCACGAATCTTATATCCAATCTTTTCTGCGCGTTCATCCATGGTGGCAAGAATACCGTTTTTCTTAAGCTCTTTTAGAATTTCATGACCGTAGTCATGGAATTTCTCGGAAATTGGAAGGATGCGAACCTGTTCCGGTGCCAACCAGGTAGGAAAGGCTCCCGCATATTTTTCAATAAGCCATGCCAGAGTTCTTTCATAGCATCCCATGGAGGTTCTATGAATAATGTATGGCCGCTTTTTTTCGCCATTTTTGTCAACATAGTACATATCAAAGCGCTCTGCAAGCAATGCATCCCACTGAATGGTGATCATGGTGTCTTCTTTGCCATACACGTTCTTTGCATTGATATCAATCTTAGGACCATAAAATGCCGCTTCACCGACATCCTCCGTAAATTCAATATCCAGCTCATTCATAATTTCACGCATATGCTGCTGGGTTTCCTCCCAGACTTCCGGTTCACCAAGATACTTCTCCCGGTTATCAGGATCCCATTTTGAGAGGTGGTAGGTTACATCCTCTTCCACACCTAAGGTCTGCAGACAGTGCTTTGCAAGTGCCAGACATCCTTTAAATTCCTCAACCATTTGCTCTGGAGTACAGATTAAATGTCCTTCTGAAATGGTAAACTGTCTTACACGGGTAAGTCCATGCATCTCACCGGAATCCTCGTTGCGGAAAAGCGTAGAGGTTTCACCCATGCGGTATGGAAGATCACGGTAGCTATGTTGCTTAGCTTTGTATACGAAATACTGGAATGGACAGGTCATCGGACGAAGTGCCATAATTTCCTTACCGGATTTTGCATTGGCTGCTTCGCCCTTTTGAACAGCATCGAGTGCATCTCCATTTTGGGCAGCCTCTTCCGGGTTAATATCATCACTTCCGTCATCATTTAAAATAAACATTCCCTCTTTGTAGTGATACCAGTGATCGGAAAGCTTATACAGGTCGGACTTTGCCATTAAAGGAGTTTTGGTTCTTACGTAGCCCCATTCGTTATCCTCTAAATCTTCAATCCATCTCTGCATCGTCTGAATAATTTTGGCACCCTTTGGCATAAGGAGCGGAAGTCCCTGACCGATTACATCAACCGTGGTAAATAATTCAAGATCACGGCCCAGCTTATTGTGGTCACGCTTTTTGATGTTTTCTAAAAACTCAAGGCGCTCATTTAAATCATCCTTCTTTGTAAAGGCCGTTCCATAAATACGTGTCAGCATCTTGTTGTCGGAATTACCTCTCCAGTAGGCACCGGAAGAGGAGGTGAGCTTGAAAAATTTTACAGGTTTTGTGCTCATAAGGTGCGGACCTGCACACAGGTCTGTAAAATCCCCCTGTTCGTAAAAGCTTAAGACTGCATCTTCCGGGAGGTCATGGATCAGCTCTACCTTGTAAGGCTCTTCTTTTTGTGTCATGAGTTTTAAAGCTTCCTCACGGGAGAGAGTATAACAGGTAATCGGAATATTTTCCTTTACAATCTTTTTCATCTCTGCTTCGATTTTGTCTAAGTCTTCCCGAGTTAAGGAAGGCATATCAAAGTCGTAGTAGAAGCCATCATCAATGGCTGGTCCGATGGTACATTTTGCATCCGGATAAAGCCTTTTTACAGCCTGTGCTAAAATGTGGGCTGCAGTGTGGCGGAATGCCTTTTTGCCATTCTCGTCATCAAAGGTTAAAATGCTTAAATTACAATCCTCCGAAATCATTGTACGCAGGTCGACTACTTTACCGTCAACCTCACCCGCACATGCCACACGGGCTAAGCCCTCGCTGATGTCCTTTGCAATATCTAACACACTCATTGCTCCTTCATATTCTTTTGAGGAGCCATCCTTTAAAGTAATCTTCATTGTTCCATCTCCTTGTTTTTATTAAAATATAACGTCAACGGTTTTGACCTTTTTGCAGAGAGTTAATCCTCATCCTCTGGTGACATGCCATTGTTGCTGTTATTATTACTGATATTAATGTAAATTCCTTTTTTGATTGGAGAAAAGATAAAACCGACCACAATTCCAACCAGAGTACAAATGGTCCCCAACATAAGTATTTTCTTACGCGTTGTTGTGGTATCCTCTGTAAAATAGTCCACTACATAATCCTTTGCATCTGTCACAGTGTCGCATACGGTCTTAAAAATATTCATATTGTATCCTCCTTTAATTTTGATTAGATGATTGTGAAATATAACACGTCAATCATCTATTTTTCTGATTATGATAGGCTTTGCACAAAAAAATCCCTGGCAAACTTATTATTTGCCAGGGACGATAATTCATTCGCGGTTCCACCCCAGTTCCAGCTACAAGAAAGTAAACAAAGCTGCTCTTAAGGAGAACAATTTTGAAATACTCTGTGTAACAGGCACTTCATTGTGACGATATCGGAGTCACCGGCCGGTATTAACGGCTGCTCGGAGGTGGTGTTCAATTAAGGTTGAAATGGGCTTCTTCCAGCCTGTAAAGCCCTCTCTGGAAATCAATCCGAAATCTACTGTCCTCGTCATTGCATATCATATTCGAATCTAAATCCGATTGTAGCCTAACGTGGTAGGAAAGTCAACCCAAAAATCCTGTAATTTGTGAAAAATAAGCACTTTAAATCGTTACAAAACTTTAATATATGGAGCTGAAATCCAACCTGTATATGATTTCTTTCCTTTTTTGAAGGTAACCTTATACCATGTGACACCGTGTTTCTTTTTCGTGGATAATATGGTTACTTTCTTATTTTTCTTCAGTGTAGTTAATTTTTTAGATTGGATGGAGTAGGATTTTCTGACATTTACCGTACTTGTCTTTACCACCTTTCCAACCTGGGTGATTGTTACCTTTGAAGCAGGAATGAAGCCTTTATAGGATGCTTCGTTTGTCTTACAGGTTACATAGTACCAGCCCTTGCCTTTTTCGTCCAATGTGTAGTAAGTGACAGGCAGGACCTGATTTTTGGCAGGTGCAAAAAGGATATCTGAGGTATCACTGGCAGCAGTATAAAGATTCGCCGTGTCCCCCTTCACAACTGCATTTCTCGTATAGCTTATCTTTGTGTAAATGGCTTTTACTCCTGAAAAAGCACCATAGTAGGTGGTGCTGCCAACCTTCTTATAGCTGCGGATTTTATAGTAATAACACTGGCCTGCAGTGCGTTTTGTATCCTTATAGGAGGTAGTGCTGTTCTTACTGATAGTCTTAATTTTTTTGTAGGTTCCGTTCAGCGCTGTGGAACGGTAAATCTGATAGCCGGAGCCGCTTGTGTTTTTCTTCCATGAAAAGGTAATGTAATTGGTTGCTCTCTTTTTGGCTTTCAAACCGGTAACGGTACTTGGAACAATCTTAAAGGAAACGGATTTTACACCTTTGAATTTTCCGGTACCTGTAATCTTTGCAGTTGCTTTTCCGATTTTTTTGTTGTTGCTGTAGGTTATTTTATAGTCACTGTTTAATGTAAGAGGCGCACCGTCATAAGTGATGACTGGCTGTGGTTTGAGGTTTCCTCCTGTATATGCCTGGTCTGGGATGGCAGATATGGAAGTTGCAGTGACCGGAATGGCATCCTGAACAAAATTATCCCCATCCTGAACATAGTAAAAGTTCATATCTACTGAACCGGAAATGCCGTCTACTTTCCCTAAACTGCTGTACTGCCAGAAATCATAGGTGCCCGCATAACTGGTTCCTTTTTTGTTCAGAGTCTCTTTTCCCTTAGAATCATAATTCACATAGTTTGCAAGCCAGATCCGGTAGCCTTTTTCGACCAGGCTTTCTGGGTTTAACTGGCTTTCTAACATACTCTTATTGGCATATACCATTGGAGTATAGCCGGCATTTGAAATGGCATCACAAAACGCCATACAGATTTTTGTGGCATTTGCTTTTGACAATTTGGCTGTCTTGATACGGCCGCCTGTTGGGGAGTCAGATGCATATTCGTAGTCCATGATCAAAGGCATGGAAATATCATAGGTTCCAATACGGTCAAGGATATACTGGGCTTCCTCCTCGGCTTCAGCCGTTGTGATTGCCTGTGAGAAAATATAAATACCGACTTTAATTCCGGCGGCTGTTGCTTCTTTCATGTTTGTCTCATAATAGGAATCCATTGTAGTGGAATCCAATGTTCCGACCGAGCCCCATCCACGGAATCCAACCCGGATAAATGCATAGTCAATACCGCTTGCTTTTACCTTGTTCCAGTCGATTTTACCCTGCCACTGGCTGACATCAATTCCGTGCGAGATGATGCGCCCGTCAAAAACATCCTGATGTGTATAGGTCTTTTTTGTATAAGGGCTTACAGATTGCGAACTTCCATAGCGGCTGATTCCATAAGATGGCAGTTCCTTATTGTCTTCGGTATCATAAAATCCATCTGGAATATATTTTCCGGATAAACGTCCTTCACCGGGATCCTGGCTTTTTGCATGCGCAATAATGCAGGTTCCCATTGCCAGGGAAATAGTGAGGAGAAATGTAAAAAATATGATATTAACAGGATATGTTTTTCTTATTTTCATATGTGGTATACTCCTTTCGAACGTGATAGTGCATGATTAAAATACCTTAATGGCTGCATATGAAATGCGGGTGAAAATCTTGTATCACTTACACAATTTCCAAAATTGTGTTTACCACATCATCGTTTTGTTCCGGTCTCATGAAACAGAAACGGATGTATTTGTTTCCCAGACCTTCATAGTCGGTACAATCCCGGATCATGAGTCCTTTCTTGATACAGTGCTCAAATACCTGATCTGCAGTCAGGTTTTCTTTTAGCAGTTTGATTAAAATAAAGTTTGCATCGGGCTTGAATACCTTGATTGTCTTTCTTGGAGACAAGGCAGAGTAGATTAAGTTGCGCTCGGTCTGAATTAAGCTTTTTGTCAGGTTAATATAATGCTCGTCCTCAAACATGACACCGGCAACAGAGGCATAGGAATTAATATTCCACGGAATTTTATCATTGTTTGCGGCCTCTAAAAAGGCGGAATTGCTGGTGACTGCATATCCAAGTCGTAATCCTGGGGAGGCAAAGAATTTAGAAACTCCGCGCAGGACAATCAGATTGTCATAATTTTCGGTCAGCGATACGGAAGAAACCTGGTTCACGTCCTTTACAAATTCCACATAGGTCTCATCTACCATCACGGTGATATGAAGCTTGGCACACTGTTTTACAATCTGTTCCATGTCTTCCATGCCGACTGCCTTCCCTGTTGGATTATTGGGGTTACAGATTATGAGCAAATCGATATTGGATTGCAATGTTTTTAAAAATGTTTCCACATCCAATTCGAAGTCATCTAAATTTTTCAGCATATAACACTCAATTTCGCTTCCCGCTGCAACGGCAGATCTGCCATATTCTGAGTAGGTCGGTCCTATGACAATCGTCTTTGCAGGTCTGATTGTCTTAAGTGTCAGACTGATTAGTTCAGAGGTTCCGTTGCCGAGTATCAATTTATCCGGTTCGGTTTTACAATATTTGGAAATAGCGTTTTTTAAGGATACATAATTCCGGTCCGGGTATGTCTTGATTGCATCTATGTTATCAATGAGTGCCTGGCGTGCCATTGGTGAAATACCTAAGGGATTTACATTGGATGCAAAAGGAACAATATTTTGAACATTTATATCATAACGGGCAGCAATATTTTCCAGATCACTGCCGTGAAAGGCTTCATCTGCAATTACCATAACGATACCTTCTTTCTTTTTCATAGCATTTATAATAGGGTTTTATAGTAACATCTGACAATATGAAAAAGAACATTAGTCTTTCAATGTGAAAGAAAATTTGCTATAATGTACTTATCTTTTTGTTTTGATGTTCCAGTTCCATTATAGCATTGGATGTGGGAATCTATCAAGACATTAATAAGAATATGGCAGATTCATAATAGAAGATAATGCCATAAATAATAGGTCAGGCGGCTAACCCCTGAAGTGTGGACTGGAGTACATATGAAGAGTAAGGTTGAACAGTATGCCAAGGGTGACTTTTATGTGGAGTATCCGGAAGTAAAGTTTTCAAAAAGCTACTTACAATTAAAAATTGAGGCAGGCAGCGTTTATACAGGCAGTATTATGGTTACATCAGGTAATGATGTGGCTATGAAAATGATGGTATATGACGATGCTTATTTGCTGCATCTGGAAGATCATAGCCTGGTGGGAAAAAGGGGGGAAATCCGGTATACTTTTGATGCCACAGGAAAAAAACGTGGTGCGGTTTACGAGGGGAATATCCATGTGATTGGCAACGGAATGGAAAAAGATATTCCATATAATATAGAGGTTGTGGCACCATTTATTGATGTGAATGGTGTTGCATTAGAGGATTTGATGAAGTTCAGCGCTTTGGCGGAAGAGGATTGGGAGAAGGCACTTTCCATTTTTTATTCGGACGAGTTTGTGAGGACGATTCTTGCAAATCGGTCAGAGTATGTGACCGTTTACCAGTCTTTGAAGGATTCTCTTAATAAGAATCTGGCTTTGGAAGAGTTTTTAGTATACATTCATAAAAAACGTGCCCTGACTCTGCAGGTGGAGCATAACCGGTTTCAGTTTGGATTCCCAAAAATGCGGGAGGAACATGAGCTTGTGCTTCATAAAAATACATGGGGCTATTGTAATATGAAAGTGCGCAGTGATGTGAAGTTTATTACTGTACATAAGGAAACAATCTGCAGTCTGGATTTTGCAGGTGACAGTGGGGTGGTGGGCTATACACTGGATCCGGAATTTATGGATGAAAATGAGATGCAGACCGGACATATTATATTAGAGAGTACCTATCAGACAGTTTTTGTGGAGATCGTGATAAAAAAGCCTGAGGAAGCATCAAGGATTTTAGTTCATAAGGACCATGACAGACGGCTTAGGAAACTGGAGATAGCAGCACTTATACATAATTATCTGGACTATCGCACAGGTCTTCTTTCTTTAGAACAGTTTATCGAAAAGACAAGACGCTGTCTCAATACACTCATTTCCTATGAACCGGAGACGGGAATTTATAAATTAGGGCTTTTGCATATGAGTATTCTTGCAGGAAAGATGGATATTGCAAGAGAAGAAATCCGGCGTATGGAGGCAGATATGGACAGGGCGATGGAGGGCAGGCGGGAACACTGCTACTATCTCTATCTGAAAGCATTGCTTTCCGGTGAGGTAAGACAGGTGGTAAGTGCCTGTGAAGTCATTGAAGAAGCGCTCTCCAAGGAAGAGGATAAACTGTTTTATTTCTGGCTATTGCTATATTTAGATGAGCGGTACCAGAAGGATAAGCAGTGGATGTATTCCCAGATTGAAGGACTTATGATAGGGGGCTATAACAGTCCGGTTCTTGCCATTGAGATTTGTGATCTGATTAATGCAGAGCCATTACTGCTCCGTAAGCTTTCAGAGGTAGAGATTTCGGCAATCCGGTTTGGTCTTAAAAACCGTTATTTGTCCGGTGAAGTGCAGGAGGAATTTCTGCAACTGGCAGCCCGGGAAAAAGAATTTCGTCCGCAGGTGTTTGATCTGCTTAGAATGATATATGAAGTGACAAAGAAACCGGAAATTATTAAGATTATATGCGGTTTGCTCTTAAAGGGAGGAAGAACAGAGAACAGATTCTATCCGTACTATTTAGAGGGTATTAAGTGCGGCTATAAACTGGTAGGAATACAGGAGCATTTTCTTTATAGCATGGATAAGAGCCGGTATGATTTGATTCCGGATTCCGTCCTCAGATATTTTAATTATAAGAGTTCTCTCTCCGAACGTGACTATGCATATCTATATGCAAATGTGGTGGTAAATAAAAGACAGTATCTTGCCCAGTATGAGGAGTATCTGCCCAATATGGAAGCCTTTATGGAAGGGCAGATTGTAAAGGGTGATATATCGGATGACCTGAGTGTACTGTATAGTGAATTTTTAAAACCACAGACCGTGAGGCCGGGCTTTGCAGGCAGTCTTACGAAGGTTATCTTTAAGCGCAAATTAACGGTCACCAATGAGAATATTGTGGCGGTTGTGGTGTCACATAGAGAGTTAGCGGCAGAGACGGTTTATCCTGTGGTAAACCATGTGGCATATCTTGACATGATTACAGAGTCAGCCGTGGTATCCCTTGTGGATAAAGATCAGAACCGTTTTGTCAGCACGGTTCCATACAAGCTGCAGAAACTTGTAAATGAAGGGGAGTATATGGAGCTTCTTTCCCATTATGCAGCGGATGATTACCGCTATGTGCTGTATCAGTATGATGCATTAGGTGCCTTTGATGCGAAGAAGGCAAAGGAAGTAAATATTGCAAGAGACCTGTTGGGGTTTAAGGAGATTAGTGAAGAGACAAAACAACAGGCAATTTATGGTATTGTAAAATATTATCATGAGCATTTAGACACCGATATCTTAAGAAGCTATTTGACACGTGTGGATATGGATTATGTGGATCCAAAGGTAGGAAGTGAGTTTGTTAATTATCTGTTAGAATGTGATTACTATGAAAAGGCCTATGAGGCAGTGAAACGGTTTGGATTCCAGGGTGTAGAAACGGGTGGACTTATCCGTTTGACAGAGCGGATGAAGGAATATTCCCAGTATGCATTGGAGGAGGAATTGATTGCAGTGGCAGTCTATCTCTACCGTGCGGGACAGGAGACACCAAGTATTCTTGCCTATCTGGTGGACTATTACCAGAGTGGCGTGAAGAATATGTTGAAGCTGTGGAAGCGTGCGAATAAAAGACTGGCGAGGTTAGAGCTTTTAGAGGAAAATATTATCTGTCAGACCTTATATATTGAACAGTGGAATCCAGATGTGTTCCGGGTGTTTGCAGAATATGCGGATAAGAAACGCCGGGGTATGGTGATGAAGGCATTTTTCAAACGTGCATGTTTTGCATATCTTGTGGAGGATGTGGAGATGCCAGAGACATTTTTTACTGCACTTTACAGACAGATGGTTACAGAAGGACTTTCAGGTGATGTGTTGTTCGCAGCCCAGCTTCTTTATTACAGCAGGAAAGTAAAACTGGATTCGGAAGAGGTGGAATGGGTAAAGCAGCAGTTAGAGTATTTTATAAAGCGTGGTATTTTATTACCGTTTTTCAGAAGCTTTAAACGCTATGTGAAATTACCAAAGGATCTGTTTTTAATGACCTATGTGGTTACAAAGCAAAAAGCGGGCAGGCATTTGTCCTTCCGTTATGGCATCCAGACTGGTGTGGAGAAATCGGAATGCAGCAAGCAGGCAAGAATGATGGAGGTACTGCCTGGTTATTATATGAAAGAATTTGTATTGTTCCACGGAGAGAATCTTCTCTATGAAATGGATGCGGAAAATGCAGAACACACGAAGGTATATGAGAGCGAGGCAATGAAGGCAAAGGGCGAGGCAGAGGAATATGAAAACCGGTTTGAGATGCTCAATTCCATGCTGCTAAACCAGGAGATTGGGGAAAATCAGATGCTAATCAACAAAATTGACAGATATCTGAAATTAGCTGCCATTATAGAGGAGAATTTAGAAATTATAGAGTAGGGAACGCATATGAAAGAGATATACTTAGGACTGGATCTGTGTAAAAAGAATATTCAGATGAGTTATTACAGAGAGGATAAGCAGGAGCCGGAGTCCATTTTCCAATTGAATAATATGGAGACGTATCAGCTTCCGAATGTGATGTTTTATTCTTTAGAGGAGGAGAGGTGGTATGTGGGCAACAGTGTCAGTACCATTCGGTTTAAGACAGAAGGAGTAATGGTTGAAGACGTTTTAGGTAGTATTGATTCAGATGTTTCCACGATTGTGAATGATAATGTATATGCACCGGAGGAACTGCTGCTGCTGCTTTTAGAGATACATATAAATGAGTTTTTGTCCCGGTCTGAAGAGTATAAGCTTAGCGGACTTACGATCACGATAGAGCAGTATCATGAAAAGGTGTATGCAGTGCTTCAAAAACTAAAAGAATCATTTTCTCTGTCAGATGAGCAGTTTTATATTATGAGTCATGAGAATGCGTTTTTCCAGTATGTAATGAACCAGGATGAGAGGCTCCGCAATAACAGTGTAGCAATGTTTGAATATGGATTTGAGGGAATGGAGTATTACCGGATTGACAGAAAGCATCAGGGAAATACATGGATATACTATTTAAGCCGGCAGGATATGAAGGAAGAGATGAGTTATTCTATGCTGTTTGGAGATGTTGAGGAACTAGACCGGCATTTTGCAGAGCTTGGCAGGGTGAAAATGAAGGAGACATATATTTCTACGGTATATTTGACAGGACCCGGTTTTAATGATAACTGGATTGAGGAATCGAAGAAAGTTGTCTGCGATGGCAGACGTGTTTTCATGGGGCAGAACTTATATACAAAGGGTGCCTGCTATCATGCAAGGCTTGGCGCCTATGAGACAGGAAAGGACTGCATTCTTTGTACAGAAGGAAGTATTCCTTTTGATATAGGTGTAAATATAGGCGATACCGATGCAAGAAATTATTTTCAGCTCATTGCATTAGGCGGCAGGGAATGGTATAACATGAAAGGAAAAGTGACGCTGTTTTTAGATGATACTAACCGGATTAACATGGTGTATCGTGACAAGATAACAAAGAAGGTTCAGAAAGAGATTATTGAGATACATGGACTACCCAAACGTCCACCTAAAACGACAAAGCTTTCATTAGAAGTGGAGCTGTTTGATGAACGGATGGGTGCCATCGTTATTCGGGATGTGGGTTTTGGGAAAATATACCCGACCACAAATAAGATATATAGGAAAGAATTTTCGGTTGGCAATGAGCCGTGCGAACGGTAATACGAAAGCAGATGCATTATGCTGGCATAAGAGCAGCAGCTTTCGTATTACCGTTCATAGGGCGAAGCCCGCGAACGAGTCGAAGCAAAGCGAAGACGAGTTGCAAGGCTGGGAAGAGAAGCCCGCGAACGAGTCGGAGCAAAGCGAAGACGAGTTGCAAGGCTGGGAAGAGAAGCCCGCGAACGAGTCGGA
>CAMWYJ010000008.1 GCA_947178445.1 uncultured Clostridium sp. | reverse complement strand
GCATAGAGGAGTCTCCGGTTACACCATATGTAAAGGAATGTGTTTCCTTGCTCTTAAAAGATGATGAACAGGTGGATTTTGATGTCAAACTGCCAAAAAAGTTATCGGCTCCCGTAAAAAAAGACCAGACAATTGGAGAGATTACGATTCGTGTCAATGGCAGCGTCTATAAGGTTGTTCCGCTTTTCTCAGATGAAGCACGGACAAAGATAACCTATCAATATGTGTTAGAACAGATTGCAAAACAATATTTTCGGATCATCAAATGATGGAAGTGTGTATTTTTGCAGCTTATAAATGGAAGGGTAAATGTCTGACCAGGGTGTGAACAGCAGGAACCATTATATTGGATAAAATGCCAGGGGGACTTATGGGTTGATTTTTTAAATTCAACGTGCTAAACTGTCACATGTGGTTGTAAAGATTAAATAAATACGAAGGAGTGTTAAAAATGGGATTACATTATATTTCAGAAGTACCATCGGCAGAGGAAATTAAAGAGTTATTCCCTATGAGCCCTAAGCTTATAAAGGTAAAGGAAGAAAGAGATGCCGAGATTACCAAGGTATTTACTGGTGAATCGGATAAACTTTTGGCAATTATCGGACCATGTTCTGCAGATAATGAAGATGCAGTGATTGATTATATCAGCCGCCTTGCAAAGGTTCAGGAAAAAATAAAGGATAAGATTATCATTGTTCCAAGAATTTATACGAATAAGCCAAGAACCAATGGCTCTGGATATAAGGGAATGCTTCACCAGCCAAATCCGGAAGAGAAGCCGAATTTTATTGAGGGACTTAAGGCAATCCGTAAAATGCATATTGATTCCATTGAAAAAACAGGGTTAACAGCAGCAGATGAGATGCTTTATTCTGATAACTGGCCATATATGTCGGATATTCTGTCTTATGTTGCAGTAGGCGCACGTTCTGTAGAGAATCAGTCACACCGTCTGACGGCATCTGGTATTGATGTTCCGGTTGGAATGAAAAATCCAACCTCCGGAGATTATTCTGTTATGATGAATTCATGTGTTGCAGGTCAGTCAAAGCATACATTTATGACGGCAGGCTGGGAGGTTAAGTCGGATGGTAATCCATTGACACATTGTATTTTAAGAGGCTCCCTAAACCGTCATGGTGTGTCCGTGCCAAATTACCACTATGAGGATCTAATCCTGCTTTCAGAGGCTTATCAGAAGTTTGATATGCTTAAAAACCCGGCTGTTATCGTGGATGCAAATCATAACAATTCCGGCAAAAAATGGGAAGAACAGCCTAGAATTGTAAAAGAAATTCTTCACAGCATGCGGCATAGTGATGAGGTAAACAGAATTGTAAAGGGTGTTATGGTAGAAAGTTATATAGAAGACGGTAATCAGGCTGTTGGTGAAGGCTGTTATGGAAAATCGATTACAGATCCTTGCCTCGGCTGGGAAAAATCAGAGAGATTGCTGCTTGAAATGGCAGATTTACTGTAGAAAGAAAAAATGGTGGCAGAAGCCACCATTTTTTATGTGATTTTTTGCCCTCTGACCGGATGAATTAGCGGTTAATGAATCTCTGAAAAGTAAATTTTGTATCAGAAAACGAAAGCAAATATAACTCACACTACAAAAAGGGAAGAAAATTTGATATAATATACGAAGCAGGCAAAGAACAGAAAAATTCGTTTACCCGCCTGGAAATAAGAGAAAAAACAGAAAGGATTACAGATGACGGGGAGGCACTTAAAAATAAAGAAATCTATGTGGTATTTTCGGATAGTCTGCTTAATTTTTTTGGAAATTGTGTCCGCTTTATTTGCAATGATAGGGATTTTCAAGTATGGCATCAAGCTGTGTTATTATCCATTTTATCAAGATACACAGAAGGTATTTGAGTTACCGGAATTTGCATCGGAATTTGTACCGCAAGGGTTAACATATTGTGAGGAAGCGGAGGTTTTCCTTATCAGTGGATATATATATAAGAGCAATGAATCAAAGATATATGTGGTGAAGCCAGACGGTGCTTACCGGTGTGTTGCAGTGATGCGGGATGATGAGAATGTGCTGCACAGTCATTCTGGAGGAATCTGTGAAAATGGAGAATATGTATACCTGGCTGGAGGCAATGGAAAATGTTATGTGTTTAACAAGTCAGATTTATTAAATGATGCAGAAACTAAAATATTTATTACAGGGGAGTTTAAAACGGGTAATACCGCTTCCTTTTGTTATGCAGATGATAAATATTTGTATGTGGGTGAATACTATTACCGATTCAAATATGTAACGAGATTTGATCACCATCTGACAACACCCTGTGGTGATGAAAACAATGCTGTCATAACGGTGTTTGCATTGGATGACCATGAAAAAAACGGAGTGAAAAAGCTTCCTGAGATGGGACTATCTATAACAGGCCGTATACAGGGAATGTGTATGACAGATGACGGACAGTTGGTTTTGTCTGCTTCTAGTATATTTCAGGGCTCACAGCTTTACTATTATGATTTTGAACATGTATTAGAGGGACCTCGGGGCAGTTTGGCTGTCCGTGGGGAAGAAATACCGCTTTATTATGCTGATTTTGCAAGTTTGGTTGAGAAAAGGGAGATTCTTCCAAAGGCAGAGGAAATATTGTTCTATGATGGACGTATATATATGCTGTTTGAATCTGCATGCAGCAGGTTTCGGTATGGGGCATTGTTAGATGGACAATATGTATATAGTATGCAGCATGAGGGGAAAAAACAGTGATTGCAAACTTTGTTTTTTCAGAATGTCTGTTGTGTAATATAGAAAAATTACAGTTAGACACGTTTGCACTTGCCTGTATTGCATGGCCTGGGTTTGAAAATAAAGAATTTTGCAATCACCCAGGCAAATTAGGGTGGGAAAGGAGAAGGTATGTTTAAGAGAGCAATTTGGATTGTTTTGGATAGTGTTGGAATCGGTGAAGCACCGGATGCAGACCGGTTTGGGGATTTGGGTGCAGATACGCTTGGGAACATTTTAAAAACAAGAGGTCATTTGCGGGTTCCGAATATGGAACGCCTGGGGCTTTTTCAAATTGATGGAACAATGCTTCCGAAAACAAATGTGGTACCAATTGGAGCTTATGGAAAGGCTAAGGAGATTTCAAATGGCAAAGATACTACAATTGGACACTGGGAAATGATAGGAATACACACAAAACAGGCATTTCCAACTTATCCGAACGGTTTTCCCAAGGAGATTATGGAGAAATTTGTGAAACGTACAGAATGTAAGGGATTTCTTGGCAATATTGTAGCCAGTGGAACGCAGATCATCAATGAACTCGGCAATGAACATTTTAATACCGGTTATCCGATCATTTATACGTCAGCGGATTCCGTGTTTCAGATCGCAGCTTGTGAGGATGTAATTCCCCTTAAGGATTTATATGAGATGTGCAAAACTGCAAGAGATCTGTTACAGGGAGAACATGGAGTTGCAAGAGTGATTGCGAGACCATTTATAAAAGAGGGTGAAAAATATGTGAGAACAGCGAACCGCAGGGATTTTTCCCTGAAACCCTCTAAGGAAAGCCTTTTAGTATATATGAAAGAGGCCGGATACCGCATAACAGCGGTTGGTAAGATTGAAGATATTTTTTCCGGTGTTGGTATCGGAGATGCTGTTCATACAAAAAGTAATTTGGATGGTATGGATAAAACAGCAGATTTTATGGAGACACAGCACGATGGGTTGATTTTTACAAATCTTGTAGAGTTTGATTCTACATGGGGGCACAGAAGGGATGTGGAGGGTTATGCCCAGGGCTTAGAGGACTTTGATGACCGGTTAGGGCAGATCCTTTCAAAGATGAGGGAAGATGATCTTCTCATTATCAATGCGGACCATGGCTGTGATCCCACTTTTCGGGGTACGGATCATACCAGGGAATATGTGCCGGTGCTTATGTACCATAAGGGAATGAAACAAGGAGTGAATTTGGGTATTCTTGATACCTTTGCAGATATTGGTGCAACGATTGCGGACAATTTTGGAGTACAAAAATTACTAATTGGAACGAGTGTGAAAAAGAAGCTTATATCATGAATAACAGTTAAGTGGTATGGGTACTCTAAATACTTGTAGTAGAACATGAGAAAGGGGTGCTGATTATGAATACATATGATTTGATTATGAAAAAACGGGATGGACACATACTTGAGAAAACGGAAATTCGTTATCTTGTGGAAGGCTATACAAAGGGAACGATACCGGATTATCAGATGGCAGCTTTCCTGATGGCAGTTTATTTTAAAGGAATGAATCATGAGGAGACGACGCAGCTTACCATGGCAATGGCAGATAGCGGTGACCGGCTTGATTTATCAGGGATAGAAGGGATTAAGGTAGACAAACATTCCACTGGCGGTGTAGGCGATAAGACGAGCCTGATTGTGGGACCGATTTTAGCTAGCTTAGGTGTACCGGTAGCAAAAATGAGTGGAAGAGGACTTGGACATACCGGAGGAACAATCGATAAGCTGGAGGGGATTCCCGGTTTTCAGACATCTATAGAGGAGGAACAGTTTATCCGCCAGGTCAATGATATTAAGCTTTCAATCGTTGGACAGACTGCAAATCTTGCACCGGCAGATAAGAAAATCTATGCTTTGCGTGATGTGACAGCAACCGTTGATAATGTATCCCTGATTGCAGCAAGTATTATGAGTAAAAAGCTCGCAGCCGGTGCAGATGCAATTGTACTGGATGTGAAGACAGGAACAGGTGCCTTTATGAAGAGTGTTGAGGATGCAAGGATGCTTGCAAAGACAATGGTTGCGATTGGTACCATGGCAGGAAAGCAGACCACTGCGGTAATTACAGATATGAACGAGCCGTTAGGAAATACGGTTGGTAATATTTTGGAGGTGGAAGAGGCGGCAGAGTGTCTGAAAGGAACAGGAGAAAGCCGTCTTTTAGAGGTTTCTAAGACATTGGCATATTATATGTTAATAGCTGCAAAGAAGGCATCTTCTTTGCAGGATGCAGAAAAAATGGTAGATGATGTGTTAAAGTCCGGTGCGGCATTTGATAAAATGAAGGAATTTGTGAAGGCGCAGGGTGGAGATCCGGAGTATTTGGATTATTTTGAAAAATTTGACAGGGCAAGGCATATAATGCAGGTTTCAGGAAAGGATTTGATGGATCAAACGGATTTATCAAGTCATAACGGTAAGGTGTATCTGGCAGCATGTAATAATCAGGAAATCGGAATGGCATCCCTTTTACTTGGCGGTGGAAGGGAAACAAAGGAAAGTAAGATTGATTTAACAGTGGGAATTCATCTTAGCAGACATTTAGGTGACAGCATAAAAAAAGATGATTGTGTTGCAATTTTATATGGAAATGACCAGGAACGGTTACGGACTGCAAAGCAGCGCTTTATAAATGCTTATACGTTGTCTTTGGAAAAACCTCAAAAAAACCCGGTAATCTATGAGGTGATAACTTCTGAATCGTTATAGAGGTATATTTGGGAAGGGTTTATAATACACTAATAATAAATAGGATGACAGGATACATTTTTGTGAAAAAGTTTTTTGTATTTATAATGACATTCTTTCTGATAATAGCAATGCTGTCTGCTGCAGGGATATGTGCACAGGCAAAAGAGGACAACAAGACAAACCAGGGGACTCTTGAAATTGAATCGCCATCTGTTCTTTTGATGGAATTAAACAGTGGGCAGGTATTGTATGAAAAAGATCCCGATACTGCAAGGAGGCCTGCTTCTGTCACAAAAATTATGACGATGTTGTTAGCGTTTGAAGCGTTGGATAATGGAAAGCTGAAGCTTGACGATATGATTACAATTTCTGCAAATGCGGCAGGAATGGGCGGTAGTCAGGTCTATTTGGAGGAGGGAGAACAGCAAAGCTTTGAGGATTTGCTGAAATGTATGATTATATCATCTGCAAATGATGCTGCTACAGCAGTTGGAGAGGCAATTGCAGGCAGTGAGGAAGGTTTTGTCGCTATGATGAATGAACGGGCAAAGGAGCTTGGAATGGAGAATACCCATTTTGAGAATGCATGTGGCCTTGAGGCGGAAGGACACAAGATGAGTGCCAGGGATATTGCGATTTTGTCAAGACAGCTTTTGTTATATCATCCGGAGGTAACGGAATACACTACAATCTGGATGGATACAATTATTCATAAGACAAAGCGTGGAGAATCTGAATTCGGTCTGGCAAGTACCAACAAGTTTTTGAAAAAATATGAAGGGGCAAACGGTTTGAAAACGGGATATACATCTGCAGCAGGATTTTCCATGTCAGCTACTGCAGTAAGAAACGGAACCACATTAATTGCGGTTGTGATGGGATCAAAGACGAAGGATATCCGTTATGCAGATGCTGCAAAGCTTTTAGATTATGGATTTGCGAATTGCAGTATTTATGAGGATAATAAAGTATTAGATGGCAATAATCAGATTATGATAAAGGATGGAGTAAAAAATTCAGTTTTGGTGGAGGCAAAATCATCATTCCGCTATGTGTTTGTCAATGGAAAGGAAGAAGACGGCATCAAGAAGGAAATTCAAATATTGAAGGACCAGGCACCGGTGCAGAAAGGCGATGTCATAGCGAAGGCAGTATATACCAAAGATGGAAAAGAGTTAGGAAGCATGGATATTGTAGCGGTAGAAAATGTTGATAAACAGGAGTATCATCATGCATTGCGAAGGATTTTTGAACAATATATAAACATTTATTAAAAATTAAGGAGTTACCAATGAATTTGTGCTTGAACATATTTCAAATTATTAGTATACTAATTGTTGGTTGTTTTGTAATAGTGTGTGTTATAAGCTACATTGAAAATCAAAGGCTGGTGGTGACGAGATTTGAACTTTGGTCTACAAAACTGCCGGAGGCATTTGAGGGTTTTCATATCGTACAGCTTTCGGATTTGCATAATGGAAGCTTTGGGGAAAATAACATAAATTTAATGGAGCAAATAAAAGAGCTTGCTCCTGATGTGATTTTAGTTACTGGTGATATGATTGTGGGAAAACCAGGAAAAGATGTGTCTTTTGCAGCCGCTACTATGAACCAACTGGTATCCATTGCACCGGTTTATATGAGCCTGGGGAATCATGAGCTTCGAGCCAGCATATATACAGACACTTACGGAACTATGTGGCAGGATTTTGTTGACCTGCTCGATGAGCAGATTACTGTTTTGCGGGATGAGAGGATCTTATTCGAGCATGAGGGAAAAGTAATTGCACTTTGCGGGCTTGATTTGACACCAGAGCTTTATAAACGGTTTAAACATACGCCGATGAAAAAAGGGTATTTAACGAGTATATTTGGTGAATGTGAAGATGGGCTATATCATATTTTTATGGCACATAATCCGGACTATTTTATCCAATATGCAGACTGGGGTGCAGACTTGACATTTTCCGGTCATGTGCATGGTGGAATGGTTCAAATTCCATTTCTTGGTGGTGTATTGTCACCAATGGTGCATTTTTTTCCAAGGTATGATAAAGGATTATTTGAGCATTCTGGTAAATATATGATATTAAGCGGCGGACTTGGCAATCATACATTCAAATTCCGAATAAATAATTTGCCGGAAATTGTGTCAGTAACGCTTAATCCCGAAATAAATTAGGAGAGCAAAAATGAACGAGAAGAAAAATGAATCAAAAGAAGAAAAAATGAAAAAAGAAAACAATACAGAAGTTACCGATTTTGAGGACTTAAGGGCAAAGAATGATAACATATCCGATGATTTGATGAAAGAAGACAAAAAAGAATCTGAAAAAATGACTGAGGTGTCAAAAAACAGTAAAAAGGATGAAAAAGGAGCAGAAGAAACAGTTTTAGATTCTGATAAATCAAAGGAAGAAAAAGCAGATTCTAAGAAGGTAACGGATGAACCAGGGAAAGAGTCCGACCTAGGTACACCAAAAGATTCCGATAAGAGTGAAAAGAAATCCGAAACCGAGAAAGATTCGGATGAGAGTAAAAAAGAATCTGAAACTGGAAAAGATTCGGATAAGAGCGAAAAGAAATCTGAAATCGAGAAGGGTTCGGATAAGAGCGAAAAAGAATCTAAAACGGAGAAAGATTCGGATAAGAGTGAAAAGAAATCTGAAACGGAGAAAGATTCGGATAAGAGTGAAAAGAAATCTGAAACCGAGAAGGGTTTGGATAAGGGGAAAAAGGAATCTGAAACGGAGAAAGATTCGGATAAGAGTGAAAAAGAATCTGAAACTGGAAAAGATTCGGATAAAAATGAGAAAAATCCAAAACAGGATACAATTGAGGATAAACAGGAGTCTGCAAAAGAAAAGAAGGAAGATATATCCTCTGATGAGAATAAAAAGAATGCATTAGAATCCTCAAAGACCAATAAGAGTAAAAAAGGTTTATGGATTGCACTTGCATCTGTTTTCGGTGTTCTTTTAATTGTTTATATTGCAGGATTTGTATATTTTTCCAGTCATTTTTATCAGGATGTAGCAGTGAATGGCATAAAGGTTTCGGGAATGAATAAGGAAAATGCCAGACAGGTGCTTGATAATTTTTACAAGGACTATAAACTGACGCTTGTTCTGGTTGATGGATCAAAAGAAGTAATTGATGGAAAAGATATTTCCGCCGCAATCACATTAAAGGATGAATTTTCACGTTGCTTTAAGGAGCAGGAAGCATTTTTGTGGTTTGTGAAGATGTTTGAACATTATGATTTTACAATTGGTGCAGATAGCGTCTATGATGAAGCTGCTTTAGATGATATCTACGATTCTATGGATATATTAAAAAAGAATAACATGGAAAGTCCCAAGGATGCATATGTAGGTGTTGTAGATGGTAAATTCGCCATCGTAAAAGAAGTAATGGGTACGACAATTATTGAAGAAGCATTTAGGAAGTCTGTAGAGGAGGGGCTTTCGACCGTCATGGCAGAGGTTAACCTGATAGATAGTGGATGCTATAAGCTGCCATCTGTCTATGAGGACAGTGATGAATTGAAGGCGGAACTTGATGCAAAGAATGAGTATGCAGAGAATGATATAAAACTACAGTTAGATGATTTGACATTAGAGCCTGGTATGGAGCTTTATGAAGATGTATTAGAAAAAAATGGCGATCAGTATGAGGTTTCAGATAAGAAGGTCGAAAAATATGTGGAAGCTTTGGCAAAGGAATATGATACTCTTGACACAGACCGGACATTTACAACTTCATGGAATGACAGAAAGATCACAACACATGGCGAAACGTTAGGTTATGTTATGAACCAGGAACAGACGGCAAGAGCACTTAGCATGGCATTAAAAGCGAAGAAGCCTGCAACGGTTGAGGCTTTTTTTGACAGCAAGGGATATACATTACAGGGTGAAAATGATATCGGAGATACTTATGTTGAGGTAAACCTTTCAGAACAGCATGTTTATGCATATAAGAATGGCAGGAAAATTGCGGAAGGTGACTGTGTATCCGGTAATGAATCTGCAGGCCATGGAACTTGTATCGGACTTTATGCGATACAGGGAAAACAAAGTCCTGCTGTGTTAAGAGGAGAAAAGAAGCCTGTAACAAAGACGATCACAAAAAAGAAAAAAGGGAAAAAGGTTACGGTTGAAAAGACAACATATGAGTATGAATATGAATCACCGGTAACCTTTTGGATGCCATTTAATGGAGGAATCGGTCTTCATGATGCTGCAGGCTGGAGAAGCCAGTACGGTGGCAGTATTTACTATTATAGCGGCTCTCATGGCTGTGTAAATCTCCCATATGACCTTGCATCAACAATATATGAAAATTTTGAAATAGGGGATCCGGTTATTGTATATTTCTGGGATAATGAAAATCGTAAATAAATAAACTGAGACTGTTATACGAAAAATTGTGATAAAACTATAATGTTTTAAAAAGTGTAATGGTCTCAGTTTTTATAATACTAGGTAATTGCGAAACTCCTTATTCCTAAAAACTAGTTGTGCAATATAGACAATATCGAAATCACCTATTTATAATACAGATAAAAGGAGAAGTTTATATGGGCAGGAAGTATGAACGTGTAAAGAGATGCTTAGAGTGTGTTAAAAAAAAGACGGATTTTGTTCCGAAAGTTGCGTTGGTATTAGGTTCAGGCCTTGGAGACTTAGCGGAACAGATTGAGATAGCTTATACTATGGATTATTCAGAAATTGAGGGTTTTCCACAGTCCACAGTAGCCGGGCATAAAGGTCGTTTTGTATTTGGCTATATTGAGCACACACCGGTTGTGATTATGCAGGGAAGGATACATTATTACGAGGGGTATGATATGGAAGATGTGGTTTTGCCAATCCGCCTGATGAGACAGTTAGGGGCCGAAACGCTGTTTCTTACCAATGCTGCCGGAGGTCTTAATGATAACTTTCAGTGTGGTGACCTGATGCTGATTACGGATCATATCAGCAGTTTTGTAAAGAATCCTTTGATAGGAGAGAACGAGGAAGCTTTTGGAGTGCGGTTTCCTGATATGAGTGAAATATATGATAAGGATTTACAGCAGATTCTTATAAAATGCGGAAAAGAGCTTTCGATACCGCTAAAGGAAGGAATATATTTGCAGTTTACTGGTCCAAGCTATGAATCGCCGGCAGAAATTCACATGTGTAAGATATTAGGAGCGTCTGCTGTAGGTATGAGTACGGTGGTGGAAGCGATTGCCGCTAAGCATATGGGGATGAAAATTTGTGGGATATCTTTTATTTCAAACTTGGCTGCCGGAATCAGTGAAACTCCTCTTTGCCATGAAGAGGTAAAGGCAGCAGCGGATGCTGTAGCACCAAAATTTCAGGCACTGGTGAAACTTGCTATATCCAGGATGTGATCAGCGCAAACCATTTTTGCATGTAAGAGTATGTTTGAGGATGTAATATTTTAAAGATAAATACGAGAAATGTACGAAGATAATTTTATGTGAATGGAAAGCTGAGGTGGTGAAATGAGAATACGGCTATATAATGCAAGAATTTTATCTATGGTTGAAAAGGAAGATATTTTTAAAGGAGAAGTGTGGATAAAAGAAGATGTAATTGAACGGATTATAAGAGCAAAGGATGGAGGAGTGGCGGCAGCGGATATCAGTGGACAGGTATTTGATGAACAGATTGACTGTATGGGTAATTTGTTAATGCCAGGTTTTAAAAATTGTCATGCCCATGGACCGATGACATTTCTTCGCTCTTTTGCAGACGATTTGCCATTACAGGAATGGTTAAATCAAAAGATTTTCCCAGCGGAAGCAAAGCTTAGGGAAGAAGACATTTATACATTAATGCAACTGGCTGTGCTGGAATATGTACGAGGCGGCATTACCACAAGCTTTGAAATGTATTTCCACCCTGAAATGATTGCAAAAGCATGTATAGATATGGGGTTCAGGGTTGTTATTTCCGGTACAGTGTTTGGTGCGAACGAGCCGGTGGATGAAGCAGTTCATACGCTAACCACTGATTATGAGAAGTTTCATAAATATCATCCGTTAGTGGACTACAAGTTGGGATTTCATTCCGAGTATAGCTGCTGTAAGACCTTATTGAAAGAGATTGCGGCTTTAAGCTGTCAGTTAAAAGAACCTGTTTATATGCATAACAGCGAGACCAAACGGGAGGTTACAGAGTGTATAGACCGATATGGAAAAACGCCGGTTCAGTTAATGGATGCACTTGGACTTTTTGAATATGGTGGTGCCGGCCATCATATGGTTTATACCAATGAAGAGGATATGGAGATTCTAAAGGCAAAGAATGTTTATGTAGTCACCAATCCGTCTTCGAATCTGAAGCTTGCCAGTGGAATTGCGCCGCTTAAGGAATATATAGAGCGTGGAATAAAGGTTTCGATTGGAACGGATGGACCGGCGAGTAATAACAGCCTTAATTTCTTTAAAGAAATGTATTTAGCAGCCGGTTTGCAAAAGGTAAAATACAAAGATGCTGCAGCGCTTGCACCATTTGAAGTGCTTCGCATGGCTTGTGTCAATGGAGCGAGAATGTTAGGACTGTCAGAATGTGATAGTATCGCAGTTGGAAAACAGGCAGATATCATTATGATTGATTTACTAAAACCGAATATGCAACCGATGAATCATTTTATAAATAATCTGGTATATAGTGGCAGTAATGATAATGTGATTATGACCATGATTGCCGGAAAAATCATCTATGTAAACGGTAGATACCAGATGAATTTGAATCCGCTAAATATATATGAAAAAGCGAATTATATCATTAGGCGAATCGAATGTGCTATGTAATATTTGGATATATCTTTGCATATAATTAAATAGTGTCTGTTATGGTGTGGAGGTCCTTCTATGAGAGTGCAGACAAAGTACATATTTACTGTTTTTGTATTTCTTATAGCAGCGGCAGCCTGTATCGCAGGAATAAGCAGTTTTCTTTTATGGAAGGGAGAATCCAATGACGATATCAGCAAAGATATGAAACACCAATCCGTAGCAGTCCGTGATGAGTTAAAATATTTTCCGATTGCAAAACAATACATAGACCAGATCATATATGAGGATACTTATGGAGCTGGTAGAGCCAGTGGAAGCCATGTGGGTTGTGATCTAATGGATTTAAAAAATGAGGCGGGACGTATTCCTATTGTAAGCGCTACAGATGGGTGTGTAACAAATCTTGGCTGGCTGTATCTTGGTGGCTACCGGATCGGAATCACATCGAAAAGCGGTATTTATTACTATTATGCGCATTTGGATTCCTATGCAGAGAATATGTGTGTGGGGAAGGACGTAAAGGCAGGAGAACTGCTTGGGTTTATGGGAAATACTGGGGAGGGTGAGGAAGGAACAAAGGATCAGTTTGATGTACATCTACATTTTGGAATATACATAAAAGGGAATGGCAGTGAGGAGACAGTGAATCCTTATCCATACTTAAAGGAGATTGAACATTGAACGGTTGTTTGGGGATGGATTACTTTTCATTTATAAATATTTGTGGTATAATGAATTGCGCTGATGCGCAAGCAGGTCATCAATTTTTTTTAAAAATTGGTGACATATGGTATAATGAATTGCGCTGATGCGCAAGCAAGTCATCAATTTTCTTTGAAAATTGGTGACATATGATATAATAATTATATATTGTGTTTTTTGTGGGAATATATAGAAAAAGCTGTCATCAGTGAATGAATATGGGGTTTTAAATGACAGTTTTGAAGAAATGGAGTGAAGGGAATGGAAATTCAGCTTTGGAGGGAGATATTAGATCCGTATCGTTTAGCTGTAGATGAGTTGGTGGTAAAGTTTACTCATATTATTGAAGAATATCATAATGCAGGACTTTATTCACCAATTGAACAGGTTACAGGACGCGTAAAGAAAATATCTAGTATTTTGGATAAAATGCAGAAAAAGAATATTGCAATTGAAGAGATTGAAGACAGGATTGCAGACATGGCAGGAATTCGTATCATGTGTCAGTTTGTAGAGGATATCGAAAAGGTAGTTGAAATCATTCACAGCCGTACCGATATGAAGGTTGTAAGGGAAAAGGACTACATCAATAACATGAAGGATAGTGGATACCGGAGCTATCATTTGATCATTTATTATGATGTCTATACATTAGATGGGACAAAGAGGATTCAGGCAGAAATTCAGATTCGTACCATGGCAATGGATTTTTGGGCTACGATTGAACATTCTCTGCAATATAAGTATAAGGGAAATATGCCAGAGCATATTAAAGAGAAACTTCTTCGTGCTTCAGATGCAATTACCATTCTTGACCAGGAGATGAGCACTGTCCGGGATGAAATTATGGATGCACAGAATATTTTCCAGTTTAAGGCCCAGCTTGTGGCTGATATTTTAGTAAATATTCAGAATCTGTTTAAGGTGGCAAGCAAGCGAGAGGTGATTAAGATTCAGGATGAGTTTTTTAAGGTGTACGAGACTGAAAATTTAGAACAGCTTGAGCGGTTTTCAAAACAGCTTGATATCATTTCAGAGGGCTATAAGGCGCAGAGCTTACGATAAAAAGTGTGCTTTAACTGGAAAGAGAGTTATGGGAACCAGTGATTAAATATTAAAGGAAAAAGAAAACGTGGATAAAAGAATCGATTTACCAGCAGCGTTTGAAGAAAAAATGAAAGAGATGTTAGGAGAGGATTACGATAAGTATCTGGAATCCTTCAAACAGGATGCATATCAGGGACTTCGGGTAAATACAGCCAAGCTGTCTGCGGATACTTTTCAAAAGTTGTCTCCTTATGAATTAATGCCTGTGAGCTGGTGTCAGAACGGTTTTTATTATGATAAGAATGAAAAACCTGCAAAACACCCATACTATTTTGCAGGGTTATATTATATACAGGAGCCTTCTGCAATGACAACGGCGAGTCTTCTGCCGATTGAGGAGGGAGATCTTGTATTAGACCTTTGTGCGGCCCCCGGTGGTAAATCTACCGAACTTGCAGCAAAGCTTCACGGAACAGGACTGTTAGTATCAAATGATATCAGCAATTCCCGTGCCAAAGCACTTCTTAAGAATATAGAAATATTTGGAGTTTCTAATGCGTTGGTAACCAGTGAGCCACCAAACAAGCTTGCAAAACGGTTTCCAGCCTTTTTTGATAAAATTTTGATAGATGCTCCATGCTCTGGGGAAGGAATGTTCCGTAAGCAGAATAATATGATCAGGGCGTGGGAAAGTAACGGGGTGGATTTGTTTACCAATTTACAGCGTTCGATCCTTAAGGAAGCTGTCGAAATGTTAAAGCCAGGGGGGACGATTATTTATTCCACCTGTACTTTCTCAAAAGAGGAAAATGAGCAGTCCGTTGAGTATCTGCTGTCTTTAGATAATTCATTGGAACTAGTAGAGCTTCCGCTGTTTGATGGTTTTGATCATGGACATCCTGAATGGGGACTTACTGGAAATAAAGAGCTTGTAAAGTGCCGGAGGTTATGGCCGCACCGCATTGAGGGTGAGGGGCATTTTGTGGCTATGGTTCAAAAAAAAGGAGCATCTGATTGTCTTATTAGCATTGCTCCGTATACATTTTCACAGGAAAGATTAAGTAAAGAGGCAGAGAGCTTTATAAAGAATTTGGGATATCCGTTTGATATGTCAAGGATAGATGTTCAAAAGGAACGTGTATTCTATATTCCAGAACAGATGCCGGATATAGGGGGATTGCGGATTCTCCGTTGCGGGCTTTATCTGGGAGATATGAAGAAAAACCGTTTTGAGCCGAGTCAGTCGCTTGCAATGTTTCTGAAGAAAGAACATTTTTCGAACGTTTTAGACTTGCCGGTATGGGATGAACGGGTTGTCAAATATTTAAAGGGAGAGACAATTGAACTTAACAGTAGGGAGGAACAAATCTGCAAAGATGGAATCTGTTTAATCTGTGTGGAGGGATTTTCCTTGGGCTTTGGAAAGCTGAATCGTGGTACGATGAAGAATAAATATCTTCCGGGCTGGCGCTGGATGTGACAGAATAGCTACACGGAGGACAAGTACAGGTGTTAGCGACTGACTTTGAATAGTCAGGTGAATGTTTAAATCAGATTTGAGAGGTGTTTGATATGAAAAAAACAATTGCAGTTGTTACTGGAGCTTCCTCTGGTATGGGGAGAGAGTTTGTGAGACAGTTAGATACATGTACAAGAACTTTAGAAGAGGTATGGGTGATTGCAAGACGGGAGGACAGGCTTAAGGCTTTGCAGGAGGAAGTGAAGCATTTAAATCTGCGTATCCTTGCGCTGGATATCTGTAAGAGGGATGATCTTGACAAGTTAGAAAAGCTTTTAGAAGAGGAGCAGCCGAGGGTACGGTTATTGATTAATTCGGCCGGTGTGGGAAAGGCTGGAAGGTTTGATGAAATTACGAGAAAACAGGCAGAGAATATGGTTCTTTTAAATGACATGGCACTCGTTTCCATTACTCATATGGTGCTTCCTTATATGAAGGAAAAGAGTAATATTATTCAGATGGCTTCTGCCGCAGGATTTCTGCCACAGAGAGGTTTTGCAACCTATGCAGCATCAAAAGCCTTTGTGTTGAACTTTAGCAGGGCATTACGCTTTGAGCTGAAAGATAAAGGCATTTCGGTGACTGCCGTCTGTCCGGGACCTGTAGATACGGAGTTTTTGGAGATTTCAAACGGAGTTGGAATTAAGAATCCATTAAAGGAGTTTACAATGGTCCGTCCGGATGTGGTCGTATCGAAAGCCCTTCGAGATGCAAAGAATGGGAAAGGAATTTCTGTATATGGGCTTCCGATGAAAGCTGTTCATGTAGCAGGGAAGTTATTGCCGAGCAGCGTAGTTTTAAGCGTGCTTGGTCTGGTACAGGATAAATAATAAATATTACAGAAAGTAAAATTATATTTTCGGGAGTAAAACATGCAGCAGATTATCATATCAGAGGATACATCAGGACAGCGTCTCAACAAATTTTTAGGTAAATATCTAGATGATGCTCCCCAGAGCTTTTTATACAAAATGTTACGGAAAAAGAATATTAAATGGAATGACCAAAGGGCAAATGGCAATGAAATTTTATCAGTTGGTGATACCATTACTATTTATATGACGGATCAAACCATTGAAAAGTTCCGAAAGGATGGGAAAGTACCATTACTTGAAGAATCCGTGAAACAGACTGTAAGGGATTGTGATAAAGAGAAGAGCACATTTCGTAATCCGTTAAAAAATGTTGAAATATTATATGAGGATGCGGATATTCTTATATTGAATAAGCCAGCCGGCGTATTGTCGCAGAAGGCACAGCCAGAGGATTATTCTTTAAATGAGCAGATTGTAGATTATTATAGGGAAAAGCATAAAGGGGAAACCTTGTTTATACCATCTGTCTGCAACCGTTTAGACCGCAATACCAGTGGAATTATTTTAGCAGGTATGTCTTTAAAAGGTTCTCGAATGCTTTCAAAGATATTAAAGGAACGGACAGTTGGGAAATATTATTTGACAATTGTCTGTGGGAAAGTCAGGGAAACTTCTGTTATCAAAGGCTTTCTTACAAAAAAGAAAAATCACAACCAGGTTGTGATTTATAAGACAATGGAGGAAGCCAAAAAGGCAGGAACGAAAAAACCTGCTTACATAGAGACCAAATATGAGCCGCTTGCGTATGGGTGTTTTATGAATATGGAATTCACATTTCTGAAAGTGAAGCTTATCACTGGAAAAACCCATCAAATCCGTGCGCATTTATGTTCAGCAGGATATCCTGTCATAGGGGACGGTAAATATGGTAATAAGCCGGTAAATGACAGATTGCGCAAAGAATTTGGATTAAAGCACCAGCTTTTACATGCATATGAGATGCAGTTTCCGGATAGACAGATAGAACCGGAACTGACACAGACTGTGGCTGGCAGGGTTTTTCGTGCAGAATTGCCAGAAGAATTTGGAAAGATAAAGGAACGATTATTTGAAATATAAGTCTGACAAGTAGGAGAGAGCAGATGGCAACATGGAATTCAAGAGGTCTTCGGGGCTCTGCCTTGGAAGAATTAATAAACATGACAAATGATTTTTACAGGGAACGGAATTTAGCATTGGTTCAGAAAATTCCAACTCCTATTACTCCGGTGGAGTTTGATAAAAACAGCAGACAGATTACAAAGGCTTATTTTGAAAAGGATTCCACGGTGGACTATATCGGAGCTGTTCAGGGAATTCCGGTATGCTTTGATGCAAAGGAATGCAGTGTAGATAAATTTCCACTGCAAAATATCCACAGACATCAGGTGGATTTTATGGAAAAATTTGAGGTGCAGGGCGGTATCAGCTTTTTGCTGGTTTATTTTACAGCAAGAAGTGAGTGCTACTACCTTCCGTTGCGAACTCTTCAGTTTTTTTTGAAGCGGACGGAGGAAGGACATGCAAAGTATTTTCAGGCAGATGAGCTTGAGGAAAAGTATCGTATTGGCAGGGAAGGTCCTGCGCTGCTTCATTATTTAGAGGGAATTAATACCGATTTGGTTGAAAGAAAGAATAGGAAAGAAGCATAATCCCCTGCCTTTTTGGAAATTTTAATGGACATCTGTTTTGGGCGGGATATTTCACTGTGGATTCTTTTCAAAGTAATCCAGAAGTGCTGCATTTAAATTTTTTCGGATATCCGGAAATTGTGCAGCATTTTTTTGGATAAATTCTTTAATTTGCTGTCGTGTTGTCACACCATCCGCAGGACATGGATTAGCTGCAACTGGGATTTTCTTGCGTTTCACAAATCCGGAAATCTCCCTTTCATCGATATACAGCATAGGACGGATCACAGTAAGGCCTGTTCGGTCAAGATGTGTGACGGGTGGAAAGCAGTAATAATGTCCTTCAAACAGCAGTGACATCAGACTGGTTTCAATGAAGTCGTCCTTATGATGCGCATAGGCAATCTTGTTACAGCCAAGCTCCAGCGCCTGATTATTTAGGGCGCCTTTCCGCATTTTAGAGCAGAGAGAGCAGGGATTTTTTTCCTTCCGTTCTTCAAAGGTAATCTGGTAAATATCTGTGCCAACGACATAAAATGGAACCTCTAATCCTTTACAGTAGTTGGAAAGTATTGTCACGGCATCCGATAAAGTCTGTGGTTTATGAATCGGGGTATCTGGAACTGGAATTCCCAAATTCACATAAATAGCACTCAATTCAAAATGTTCGGGGTAAAACCGCTGCAACTGTTTAAGACCATAAAGAAGTGTCATACTGTCTTTGCCTCCGGAAAGACCGACTGCGATGTGGTCTCCAGTCTTTATCATATTATATTTTTGTATACATTGTCTTAGATAACTTAAAAGTTTTTGAGTATCCATCCTTGATTACACTCCATATCAAATCTTATCCATATCATAACAGATATCTTTTTATTATTCCAGAGATATAAGAGCATAGACATGGAAATCACATAAAGTTTTGTTATTGCATGTTTTTCAACAGATGCCGTATGACAGGTTCTTCCCACTTTACAAATCCCTGTGAAATAGAGTATAATGTTTCACAGTGTTTTGGTGTGGCGTATATCCCGCTGCACAGGATAAGTGAATATGGGCAATTGCGAAACTCTGCTTTTCAGAACGTTCGTTGTACAATATAGACAAATTACTGCTGGGTACGCAGCACAAGGCATACCTTCCTACTAAGCTCGGCAAAGCCTCGCTAAGTATTCAGGCATTGCGCTCTCGTCGCTCGTAATGGTACATAAGCAGTGTAACACTATGCCCACTAAGTTCGAAAGAACCTCACTAAGTGTGCAAGTGTACTTTCGTACTAGGCTCGAAAGAACCTCGCCAAGTACGAAATGCAAGTACCAACGGCTCCAAAGTACCCTGCTTGCGATATTGTCTATATTGCACAACTAGGTTTTGGAAATAAGGAGTTTCGCAATCACCTAATAAGTGAATAACATCTAAGGAGAGTTTTAAATATGGGAAAGATTATACTGACTGGTGACCGGCCAACGGGCAGACTTCATGTAGGACATTATGTAGGTTCCTTGAAAAGACGTGTAGAGTTACAAAATTCCGGTGAATTTGAAAAGATTTATATTATGATTGCAGATGCACAGGCACTTACAGATAATGCGGATAATCCAGACAAGGTTCGGGAGAATATTATCGAGGTTGCACTTGACTATTTGGCTTGTGGATTGGATCCTTTAAAGTCTACGATTTTTATCCAGTCCATGATTCCCGAGCTTACTGAGCTTACCTTTTATTATATGAATCTGGTTACGGTGTCCAGGTTACAGCGTAATCCTACCGTTAAGAATGAGATAAAAATGCGTAACTTTGAGGCAAGCATCCCGGTTGGATTTTTTAACTATCCAATCAGCCAGGCTGCCGATATTACAGCATTTAAGGCAACTACAGTGCCTGTTGGCGAAGATCAGATGCCGATGATTGAGCAGACAAAAGAAATTGTACACAAGTTCAATTCGGTATACGGTGAGGCATTAGTGGATCCCCAGATTCTCCTGCCGGATAATGAGGCATGTTTAAGACTTCCGGGTACGGATGGCAAGGCAAAGATGAGTAAATCATTAGGAAATTGTATTTATCTTGCAGAGGAGCCGGAGGAGATAAAAAAGAAAGTCATGAGTATGTACACAGATCCAGACCATATTAAGATTACAGATCCTGGAAAGCTTGAAGGTAATACGGTATTTACCTATCTGGATGCATTTAGCAGACAAGAGCATTTTGAACGGTACTTACCGGATTATGCAAATCTTCAGGAATTAAAAGATCATTATGTCCGTGGTGGCCTTGGGGATGTTAAGGTTAAGAAGTTTCTTAATAATGTACTGCAGGAAGAGCTTGAACCAATCCGTAACCGCAGAAAAGAATATCAGAAAGATATTGCATATGTCTATGATATACTAAAGAAGGGCAGTGAGGAAGCTGAGAAAGTCGCTGCACAGACATTAAGTGATGTCAAAGCTGCAATGCGGATTAATTATTTTGATGATGATGAGCTGATTGCCCGCCATATTGCCAAATATCAGGAGCAGTAGATATATTCCAACAGGCAATAATTTAACCATTTGTAAGGTTTGGACTGGAATTTCATGCGAGGACATCTTGATAGAATGCATTTTCTATTGTGTAAAGTAGTGCATTTTATGGGATGTCCTTTTTGCGCGAGGTATGAAAAAGCAGCCAGTATGGCAAAATTTCTCTTTTATTGTTGACAGAAATCAATGTATCTCATATAATAGCTTTGATTTCATGAATTATTGAAGTAGCACTTTAATTCGATAAAGTAATCAAGAAATAAAAATAAAGGAGAGCAGAAAATGGAAAAACTGTTACATACTCCAGAGGGAGTGAGGGACATTTACGACAATGAATGTAAGAAAAAACGAAAGGTTCTTCAAAAAATGCATCATGTATTGTCCCTTTACAGTTATAATGATATTGAGACACCAACCTTTGAATTTTTTGATATATTTAACCAGGACAAGGGCTCTGCAGCATCCAATGAGATGTATAAGCTCTTTGACAGGGAAAACAACACCTTAGTCTTGCGGCCGGATATGACACCAAGTATTGCTAGGTGTACTGCAAAATATTATGAGGATGAGGAATTGCCAATCCGTCTCTGTTACCAGGGGAATACTTTTTTTAATACTCCAAATCACCAGGGTAAATTAAATGAAGTGACGCAGTTAGGCGCGGAACTTATTAACGATGATTCTTCTGCAGCAGATGCAGAAGTCATTTCTACCGTGATTGACTGTTTTCTTGCAGCAGGAATGAAAGAGTTTCAGATTGAAATTGGTGAGGTAGATTTTTTTAAAGGGATTCTAAAAGAAGCAAATCTGGATAAAAAAACAGGAAGTGCAATCAGGGACTATATCCACAACCGCAATTTTTTTGGATTAGAGACATTTATCAAAGAACTTGATTTAGATGAAAATATTAAGAAAGTACTGCTTAGCTTTGACCAGCTTTTCGGTGGATGTGAGATGTTAGAGCACGCAAAATGTCTTGTATCAAACCCATTATCCATGGAAGCAATTGGCCGTTTGGAAAAGGTATATAAGGCTTTGACATATTCAGGGTATGAGCAGTATGTAAGTTTTGATTTTTCATTGCTTAGCCGCTATGAATATTATTCTGGTATTGTGTTCAGGGGTTATACCTATGGAACCGGAGATGCAGTAGTAAAAGGTGGAAGATACAATAACTTGTTAAAACAGTACGGAAAAGATGCACCTGCTATTGGATTTGCTTTTTATATTGATGATTTGATGACGGCAATCAACCGCCAGAAGATAGATGTACATATTGATAATTCTGACAGCATCATTTTATACGAAATTGATAATCAGGAAGCAGCAATTAAAATGGCAAACAGCTTGAGAGCGAACGGACGTAAGATTGAACTGATTCGTAAATCAAAGAAAAAGACGGTAGAAGATTATGCTGCCTATGGCAGAAAGAATCATTTTTCCGGAATGTTTTTACTGACTTCCAGCATAGCGGTCACGGTGTATGATTTTGTGACAGATAATACGGATGAAGCAAAGATTGAAGATATTATGTAAGGGGAGACAGGGAAATTATGAGATATTTAACTTTTGCACTTGCCAAGGGACGTCTGGCAAAGAAAACTTTGGCATATTTAGAAAAAATTGGTATAACCTGCGATGAAATGAAGAATCCAGATACCAGAAAGCTTATTTTTACCAACGAAGAGCTTAAACTCCGTTTTTTCCTTGCAAAAGCAGGAGATGTGCCGACATATGTGGAGTATGGAGCAGCGGACATCGGTGTGGTTGGCAAGGATACTATTTTAGAGGAAGAAAGAGATAATCTTTATGAGGTACTGGATTTAGGATTTGGTAAATGCAGAATGTGTGTCTGTGGTCCGGCTGCAGCAAAAGAGATTTTACAGAAGAACGAAATTATCCGTGTTGCCAGCAAATATCCGAATATTGCAAAGGAATATTTTAATACAAAGAAAAACCAGACCGTTGAGATTGTCAAGCTGAATGGTTCGGTAGAGCTTGCACCAATTGTGGATTTATCGGATGTGATTGTGGACATTGTTGAAACAGGAACAACCTTAAAGGAGAATGGTTTGGAGGTATTAGAGGAAATTTGTCCTTTGTCCTGCCGTATGGTGGTAAATAAGGTCAGCCTAAAAATGGAGCAGGCTAGAATCATGCAGATTGTAAATGATTTAAAAACATTGCTTTATGAATAGCATCAGCGTTAAAAATTTTGGGGACCGAAAATTTATTGGAAAAAACAGTGGATAATAAAAATGTAGGAAAGGATGATATAATCATGCGAATTGTAGAATTAACAGCACAAACAAAAAAGGATCTATTAAATGACCTGTTAAAGAGGAGCCCAAATAACTATACAGAATATGCGGGCACTGTACAGGAAATTGTAGATAATGTGAGGGAACATGGTGATAAGGCATTATTTGAGTATACAAAAAAGTTTGATAAAGCAGATATCAATGAAAGGAATATCAAAGTAACGAAAGAGGAGATAGAAGAAGCCTATAAAGAAGTTGATACGCATTTATTGGAAGTTATTAAAAAGGCACTTTCCAATATCCGGACCTATCACGAAAAGCAGAAGCAGTACAGTTGGTTTGATACGACAGAAGAGGGAACGATGTTAGGACAAAAGGTTACAGCCCTGCAGTCGGTGGGGGTTTATGTACCAGGCGGAAAGGCGGTATATCCATCCTCTGTATTGATGAATATTGTGCCTGCAAAGGTCGCAGGTGTTAAGAATATCATTATGACGACTCCATGCAATGCGGAAGGGAAGGTGTATGCAACGACTTTAGTTGCAGCAAATGAAGCAGGTGTTGATGCTGTTTATAAGGCGGGCGGTGCTCAGGCAATCGCTTCTCTTGCCTATGGTACAAAATCCATTCCAAAGGTAGATAAGATTGTAGGACCTGGTAATATTTTTGTGGCACTTGCAAAGCGTGCGGTATATGGGTATGTGAGTATCGATTCCATTGCCGGTCCATCCGAGATTTTGGTGCTTGCAGATGAAAGTGCAAATCCAAGATATGTGGCAGCAGATTTGCTCTCCCAGGCAGAACATGACGAATTGGCTTCCGCAATTCTTGTAACAACCTCTAAAGAATTAGCAGAAAAGGTATCTGTAGAGATAGATAGATTTACCGCAGAATTGAGCCGCAGTGAGATTATAAACAAATCTATTGATAATTATGGATATATTCTGGTGGCGGACAGCCTGGAAGAAGCGATTGAAGCAGCAAATGATATCGCCAGTGAACATTTAGAGATTGTGACAAAAAATCCGTTTGAGGTTATGATGAAAATCCGAAATGCTGGTGCTATCTTTATTGGAGAGTACAGTTCGGAACCTTTAGGAGATTATTTTGCAGGTCCGAACCATGTGTTGCCGACGAATGGAACGGCTAAATTCTTTTCACCGTTAAGTGTAGATGATTTTGTAAAAAAATCCAGTATTATTTATTATTCTAAGGCGGCACTAGAACCTATCCATCAGGATATTATGGATTTTGCTGTCAGTGAAAAGCTTACGGCGCATGCGAATTCGATTAAGGTGAGATTTGAATAAAAGGGGAGTTAATGACGAATGTGCACCGCATAATAGGATGCCAGAATACAGCATCCATGATGCATATTTGGAAAATAGATAATAGTTAAGAAAGTTAGATGAAGGAAGCTGGTTTATTTTGATAGATCGGCTTTTTTTATTTATTGAAAAATTTATGACAAGATATAGTATTTTTTTTGAAAATGTGTTAGAATACTAACGATTATGTTTGGATGGATAAGGAGAGTACAGGATGGCAGGCAGAATCGCATACGTTGAGCGTAAGACAAGTGAAACAGAGATTAAGCTGGAGCTGCATATTGACGGTTTCGGACAGACGAAGATTGATACGGGAATTGGCTTTTTCGACCATATGCTGAATTCTTTTGCCAGACATGGTTTTTTTGATTTAAAGCTGTTGGTGAAGGGGGATTTATATGTGGATTCCCATCATACGATTGAGGATACCGGAATTGTGCTTGGTGAAGCGATCAAGAAGGCGCTCGGAGATAAGAAAGGAATCAAGCGTTACGGACAGCGTATTTTACCAATGGATGAAACGTTGATGCTTTGTTCTCTGGATTTGTCCGGCAGACCATATTTTTCCTATGATATGAATTTAACTGTAGATCAGGTGGGATACTTTGATACAGAGATGGTAAAGGAATTTTTCTATGCAGTTTCTTATGCAGCAGGAATGAATCTGCATTTAAAGCAGTTGGATGGAAGTAATAACCATCACATTATAGAGGCAGCCTTTAAGGCTTTTGCAAAGGCTCTTGATGAGGCGACCCAGATAGATCCAAGAATGAAAGATGCAGTGCTTTCGACAAAAGGTACTTTATAAAAATTCTGTGACATGACCCAATACATATAAAAATAACCGTATTTTGGAATAAGGCAGGAGACGAGAGGATAGTTATATATGAGTGAGATTACGACAGTTGCAGGTGCAGTAAGTGCTGTGGATTTTGATGAATTCAAACTGGATGCAAACGGTTTGATTCCATGTATCGTACAGAGTGTGGAGACAAATGAGGTATTAATGCTGGCATACATGAATAAGGAATCCTTTTATAAAACGTTAGAAACCGGTTACATGACTTATTTTTCAAGGAGCAGGCAGTCCCTTTGGTTAAAAGGGGAGACCAGTGGTCATTTTCAATATGTGAAGGAGCTCGTTATTGACTGTGACAAGGACACGATTCTTGCAAAGGTGATTCAGATTGGGGCGGCCTGCCATACAGGAAATCCGACCTGTTTTTTCACATCGCTTGCCAGCGTATAAGTCTCGTAAAGGCTTTTGGAAGGACTAGATTATGAAATAAAATATCTGATAATAATCAGAAACTTAATATAATATATGGAGGTATGAGTATGTTGTTTTTGAATGAATTTGTAACTTATTTAATCAAGTATGTCGTATTAGGCATTATTGCGGTATTAGGTGTAATGCTTGGTGCAAAGTATAAAAAAAATAAGCTTGCAAAACAGGCAGATGAAGAAAATACAACTTCTTTAGAGGCAGAGGAATAAGAATCTGCATATATGCGACTATATTAACATTTAAGTGAGGACGAGAACGTGAAGAAATACGGTTTAAATGAATTAAGAAAAATGTATCTGGAATTTTTTGAGAGCAAAGACCATCTACGGATGAACAGCTTTTCTTTAGTTCCACATAATGACAATTCGTTATTGTTGATCAATGCTGGTATGGCGCCGTTAAAGCCGTACTTTACCGGACAGGAAATTCCACCAAGACGCCGTGTAACAACTTGCCAGAAATGTATCCGTACCGGTGATATTGAAAATGTTGGCAAGACGGCAAGACATGGTACATTTTTTGAAATGCTGGGAAATTTCTCTTTTGGTGATTATTTTAAGAAGGAAGCAATCAGCTGGTCATGGGAGTTCTTAACAAAAGTGCTGGAGATGGATCCGGACAGGCTTTATCCATCTGTGTATCAGGAGGATGATGAGGCATTTGAGCTTTGGAATAAAATGATTGGAATTCCGAAAGATCGTATTTATCGTTTTGGAAAGGAAGATAACTTTTGGGAGCATGGTTCCGGTCCTTGTGGTCCTTGTTCCGAGATTTACTATGACCGTGGTGAAAAATACGGCTGTGGTAAGCCGGATTGTACCGTTGGATGTGACTGTGACCGTTACATGGAGATTTGGAATAATGTATTTACCCAGTTTGATAACGATGGTAAGGGTAATTATACAGAACTTGAAAATAAGAACATTGATACCGGAATGGGATTAGAGCGTCTGGCTTCTGTTGTACAGGATGTGGACTCTATTTTTGACGTAGATACCATTGAAGCGCTTCGCAACAAGGTTTGTGAATTTGCAAATGCAACCTACAAGGAAAATGAGAACAAGGATGTTTCCATTCGCTTGATTACAGACCATATCCGTTCTGCAACCTTTATGATTTCGGATGGTATTATGCCATCTAATGAGGGGCGGGGATATGTTCTTCGACGTTTAATCCGCCGTGCAGCGCGTCATGGCCGTTTATTGGGAATCGATGGCATTTTCCTTGCAAGACTTTCCGAAACCGTTATTGAAGGCTCAAAGGATGGTTATCCGGAGCTTGAAGAAAAGAAGGAGTTTATCTTCCGTGTACTGACACAGGAGGAAAATCAGTTTAATAAGACGATAGACCAGGGATTGGCGATTCTTGCTGAGATGGAGGAGGCTCTTGCAGAGGCTGGCAAGAAGACATTGGCAGGGGCGGATGTATTCAAGCTTTATGATACCTATGGATTTCCTGTTGACCTTACCAAAGAGATTTTAGAGGAAAAGGGCTATTCCATTGATGAGGAAGGTTTTAAGGTATGTATGGAGGAACAGCGTGTCAATGCCCGTAATGCAAGAAAGACGACTAACTATATGGGTGCAGATGCAACCGTATATGATGAGATTGATGCAGAGATTACCACTGAATTTGTGGGATATGATCAGGATACTTATGAGTCAAAGATTACAGTACTTACGACAGATGCTGTAGTTGAGGCAATTGCGGAGGGAGACGAGGCAACCGTATTTGTAGAGAAGACTCCATTTTATGCCACGATGGGTGGTCAGCAGGGTGATACTGGCGTGATTACCACGGCTGATGCGGAGTTTTTGGTAAAAGACACCATTAAGCTGAAGGGTGGAAAATATGGTCATGTTGGAACGGTAACAAAGGGAATGTTCAAGGTTGGTGACACAGTGAACCTATGCATTGACACAGAGGGAAGAGCATCTACCTGCAAGAACCATAGTGCAACCCATTTACTGCAAAAGGCATTAAAGACTGTACTTGGAAACCATGTAGAGCAGAAGGGTTCCCTGGTTACGCCTGACAGACTTCGATTTGATTTTTCACATTTTTCTCCAATGACGACAGAGGAGATTGCGAAGGTGGAAGAGATTGTCAACAAAGCAATTGCGGATGCATTGCCGGTTAATATTGCAGAGATGCCAATTGAAGAAGCAAAGAAAACAGGTGCAATGGCACTTTTTGGTGAAAAATATGGTGATGTAGTCCGTGTTGTTAATATGTCAGATTTTTCTGTAGAGCTCTGTGGTGGTACGCATGTCAAGAATACGGGTGTTATCACAACCTTTAAAATTATATCAGAGTCCGGTGTGGCTTCCGGTGTAAGACGTATCGAAGCACTTACTGGTGAGGGTGTATTCCACTATTATAGGGATATCGAGAAAAAGATGTCTGAGGCTGCAGCACTCCTTAAAGCCAGTCCGGAACAGCTTTTAGATAAAATCAGCCATACATTAGCTCAGGTGAAAGAATTATCGTCAGAAAATGAATCGCTCAAAGCAAAACTGGCACAGGATTCTTTAGGAGATGTAACCTCTGATATGGTAACAGTCGGTGATTATAAGGTGATTGCTACTGCAGTAGAAGGTGTGGATATGAATGGTCTCCGTGATCTTGGTGATCAGCTAAAGACAAAGGTGGGAGAAGGAATCGTTGTGATTGCTTCCTCAAATGATGGCAAGGTAAATCTGATTGCAATGGCCACAGACAAAGCTGTTAAAAAAGGAGCCCATGCAGGCAACTTGATTAAGGAGATTGCTCCACTTGTCGGTGGCGGCGGTGGCGGACGTCCTAATATGGCGCAGGCTGGTGGTAAGAATCCTGCCGGTGTGGCAGATGCGGTGGCAAAAGCAAGAGAAGCAGCAGCGGCACAGCTTGGATAGGATAAGAAAAGCAGAAGCAGCAGCCAGGCAGAACATGATTTGTATGGTAGATACAATAAAAAGTTTTATTAACCCTATAAAGTCTACATTTTATGCTTGACGTATTGGGAAAATATGTTATAATCTAACTTGTGTTTTAAATAACCCAAGGTTGTATGGTAGACACAATATGCAACTGAAGGGAGGTCGGGTGAGAAGATGTCAAATGTTGTAGTAAAAGAAAACGAGACTTTAGACAGCGCTCTTCGTCGTTTCAAGAGAAATTGTGCGAAGGCTGGTATTCAGCAGGAGATTCGTAAGAGAGAGCATTACGAGAAACCAAGCGTTAGACGTAAGAAGAAGTCTGAGGCAGCTAGAAAAAGAAAATTCAAATAAGTCATATTAGGCTTTATTAAGTCCCTGTCTGTGCAGACAGGGACTTTCTTAAACTATAAAATAGTTTAATTCTATATCTGTTTGTTTCATATCATTTCTCCCATAATATTTAGAGTAATAATTCATATAACGGATTCATATAATTAATAGAAAACTTCTAGGTGGTGCAGCGTTGGAAATTCCAAAGGATGTCCTGTATGGAGATGTGTTGATCAGACTTTCCGGTAACCGACAGGCGATTATAGAAAATTATAAGGGTATTTTACTCTACACCAATGAAGAGGTTGTCATTGCCTGTAAGAAGGTAACTCTGCGAATCTATGGATGTAATCTGCATATTCATTATTTTTCAGGAACAGATATGAAAGTTACAGGGGAAATTGAAACAATAACATATGTATCGAATGGAGAATTATGCTGTTAAAATTATTGCGCTATTTTTTTGGATATGTAAAAGCAGAGGTATATGGTTTTGCACCGGAGCGTCTCATGAATCTTTTGATTCACAATGAAATTGTAGTCTGGGATGTGGAGCATACGGAAACGGGATATATATTTTATACCGGGCGGAGAAATCTTTTAAATATGCGGCAGTACCTTCAAAAAACGAATGTGAAATTGAAAATTCTGGAAAAAAGAGGATTGCCCTATTTTTTTAAGAAAAATAGAAAACGGGCTGTTTTTCTGGCTGGATTTATTTTGGCAGGTATATTATTATACATTCTGTCGTTGTTTATATGGGAAGTAAGGGTTATAGGCGAAGACCACTTAGTTGCAGAGAGTATTTTAAAGCAGATTGAAAAAAAATATGTCTCATTGGGAACAAAAAAAACAGATGTTAATTGCGCTGAGTTAGAAGAACAGCTTCGCAAGGATTTTGATGAAATATCGTGGGTGAGCTGTGAGCTAAAAGGAACCGGACTTACTGTCTATTTAGAGGAGGGAATGGCACCACAAAAAAAGAGTGCAGATATTGAAACCGGCGATATCGTTGCCACAAAGGATGCGGTTATCACAAAAATGATTACAAGGGCAGGAACCCCGGTAGCAAAGGTAAAGGATTCTGTCAAAAAGGGAGATATTCTCATCTCAGGAACCATATATATATATGATGATAACAATGAGGTATTAGAAACCAGTTATATTGCGGCAGACGGCGATGTATATGGTACAACAGTTCATACATATGAAGATTATGTGGATTTACAGTATTATCAAAAAAAATACAGTGAAAAATCCCAAACATATATTACATTTTATTTTTTAGACTATTGTTTTACACCGTATACACCAAAAGCGGAGTCGAAGGATTATGATACTTATACAGAAATTCATAAGGCGCGGATTTTTGACTATTTTTATCTTCCATTTGGATATAAAAGCATGAAACGTACATGCTATACATTGGAGCTTAAAAAACGTGAAAAAGAGGACGCAAAAAAAATATTAAATGAGCGGATCAATAAAAAAATAAATTGTTTTAAGGAAAAAGGGGTAGAAATCATAAAAAATGATGTTACAATAAAAGAAGTGGATGGAAAAATGACAGCAACGGGAACTTTTACCTTGACAGAGTCCATCACAGAACTGAAGAAAGCCGCAGGTAATACAGAGGAAGCGGTGGAGGATAAGGAGAAATAGATGGGAAGCTACGAAGTAAATATCATGATTCCTGCAGATTGTGTGGCAAATATATTTGGGGAATTTGACTGCAATGTAAAGCAGATTGAAAAGGTGATGAAGGTTACCATGATCATGCGAGGGGAACAGTTAAAGATTATGGGAGAAAGAACGCATGTAGAAAAGACGGTAGAGATTATGAATTCGCTGGTTATGCTTGCAAAGCGCGGGAACCAGATTACGGAACAGAATGTAGATTATGCGCTTTCCCTGTCGGATATCCACCAGACAGAAAAAGTTGTGGAATTAGACTTAGATGTTGTCTGCCATACAGTAAGTGGTAAACCAATAAAGGCAAAAACGATTGGACAAAGACAGTATTTAAAGGCAATCGATAAGAATATGGTAGTATTTGGTGTCGGTCCTGCCGGTACCGGAAAGACTTATCTTGCCATGGCAAAGGCAATTACCGCCTTTAAAAATGATGAGATTAACAGAATTATTTTAACAAGACCTGCTATAGAGGCAGGAGAAAAGCTTGGCTTTTTGCCAGGGGATTTACAAAGCAAGGTAGATCCGTATTTGCGGCCGCTTTATGATGCATTATATGAGATTATGGGAGCTGACAGCTTTGTGAAGAATATGGAAAAAGGGCTTATCGAGGTAGCTCCCCTTGCCTATATGAGAGGAAGAACCCTTGATAATGCATTTATTGTATTAGATGAAGCTCAAAATACAACACCTGCCCAGATGAAGATGTTTTTAACCCGTATCGGGTTTGGCTCAAAGGCTATTATAACCGGTGATTTATCCCAGAAAGATATTCCAAGGGATGCAGTAAGCGGGTTAGATGTGGCACTTAAGGTGTTGTCTGGTGTGGAAGGAATTGCAGTCTGCACCCTGACAAACCAGGATGTAGTCAGACATCCGTTAGTACAGCGCATTGTAAAGGCTTATGACGACTATGAAACAAAGCAGGCAAGAAGAGGAAAAAACAGCAATTCCCCAAATAATGCTCCAAAACGGAAGTGATGCATAACCGTGTGAAACTTGATTTATAAAGATATATCGTATATAATATATTTATTATGTTTTAATGATACTTATATGATGAGGGCAATATGACAATACTATTAGAAAACGAAGCAGATATTGACTGTGAACTGGATTACAAAGGAATAGCAAAACAGGTAGTGGATGCATCGCTTGATTATGTGAAATGTCCATATGAATGCCAGATTAATATTTTATTGACGGATAATGCTGGAATTCAGATGACCAATCATCACATGAGAGGAATGGATGCACCGACAGATGTGCTGTCATTTCCAACGATTCCATTTCGGTCAGAAGCGGATTTTTCGATTGTAGAAGAGGACGTTACTGCTTATTTTGATGCTGACAGCGGGGAGCTTTTACTCGGGGATATTATGATATCCTTAGAGCGGATGATAAGCCAGGCAAAGGAATATAATCACAGTATTAAACGGGAGTATGCTTTTTTACTTGCCCATAGCATGTTGCATTTATCAGGTTTTGACCATATGGAAAAAGAAGAACAGATTCATATGGAGCAGATGCAAGAGGCAATTTTACAGAGTATAGGCTATACAAGAGACATAGAATAAAGGAGAGATAACATGAAAAAACAACGAAAGACATTATTAACTTTAGCAATTATGAGTATCACTTTGTTGGGGCTTGTTGCTTGTGGGAAAAAAGAAGAGCCTGCAACAGAAGCTACAACAGAGGTTGTAACGACAGAGGCTACAACAGAGGATCCTCATGCTGGTGAGACCTACAATGAACTGACTGGCGTGTGGTCGAAAGAATTTGAAAGTAAACGTCCGATCGCAGTTATGATCAATAACATAAAAGAGGCGTTGCCATCCTCTAGTACAAAGCAGGCAGATATTATTTATGAATGTATGGTGGAGGGCGGAATTACCAGATTACTCGCTATTTATTCCGATTATGATGAATTAGAAAAAGTTGGTTCTGTCAGAAGTGCACGCCATTATTATATTAATATTGCAAATGAGTATGACGCAATCTATGTATGCTACGGACAGTCAAAGCCAGCGAAAAAGTTATTGGACAAGGGCGCAATTGATGTTGTTAATGGATATGTATATGATCCTGCCTTTTATAGGGATAATGACAGAGTTGCACCACATAATGCTTATACAACCGGAGAAAGAATCGTGGATGCAATTAAGGATTTAGGCTATTCTTCTGAATATGATTCCGACCATAAGAAGGTATTAACATTTAATGAGGAGGAGAAAGAGCTTGAAAATGGCACACAGGCAAATACGGTTCATATCAATTTCAGTAATTATTCAAAACCTTATCTTATATATAATGCAGATCAGAAAATCTATGAGAGATATGAATATGATGCACCACAGATTGACAATATAGCTGCGGAGGATGATAATATACTGACATTTAAAAATGTTATTGTGATGATTTCAAAATATGAGTGTATTAATCCGGAAAATGACTTACAGGAGCTTACTCAGGTTGGTGAAGGAAATGGATATTATTGCACAAACGGCAAAGCCATTCCGATTACATGGAAAAAGACTTCTAACAGTTCACCAACGGAATATTATACAGAGGACGGAGAAGTCCTTTCATTAAATCCCGGTAAAACATGGATATCCATTATTGGGGATGGCGAGAATGCTGGTATCGCATTTGAATAGAACAAAGAAATAAAAGAGGGGCTGCCGCCGCAGCTCCTTTTGCAGTATTTTAAATATAATATAAAATATAACAGGCGGAGGAAAAATGACAAGAGAAGATTTGATAAAACGAGCCCACGAAGCATGTAAGAATTCCTATGCACCATATTCTGACTTTCATGTAGGTGCAGCTTTGCTTGCGGTAGATGGAGTGGTTTATACAGGCTGTAATATTGAAAATGCTTCCTATGGTGCGACAAATTGTGCAGAACGGACAGCAATATTCAAAGCGATTTCAGAAGGAGTGCATGAATTTAGTATGATTGCCGTAGTGGCAGAAGATGGCAGTACAGCATATCCGTGCGGGATCTGCCTGCAGGTTATGAATGAATTTATGCCGGAAGCAGAAATTTTGTTAGAGGAGGGGAATAAGATAATTACTTACAAGGTAAGCGATTTGCTTCCCTGCGGGTTCAGACTATCGAAAAATGAATAGAACCTGATTATTTCGGACAAACTTTTCATATACGAAGCAATAGGAGGGTTATATGAAAAGGAATTTGCTATTTGCAGTATTTGCGCTATTGGTGGGAGTTATATCCGGAATTAGTGTATATTGTTTTCATTATTTTTATCCGGAACGCTATGAAAAGACGGAGAGCGGGGAATATGTGAATATAGAAACTGCAGCGAAAAGAACCGCATTTCCTATTGATGAGGTTACAAGTTTTGTGATAGAGTACTATTATCCGGAAGAAGGAAGGCTGTTATCAGAACATGTTGATGAGATTCCTATGCTTTTAGGATGCGATAAAGACGGTGTGGAGCAGTATCTATCCAACTATATGAAGCATTTATCAAAAAAAGAGCAGGATGAAGGGCTTACCTCTTATGAACTGACAGAATATAGCGATACACAAATTACTTTGCGCAAAACTTACCGGAAGGAAGAAAAAAACGGATTTTATGCCAGATCCTTTAACGGGACGATTGTGATTTTGCAAAGTGATGATAAAACCGTATATGAATATACACAAATTATGATTCATACGCTTCCCGAAGAGATGCAGGAAAAAATAAATGCCGGATATTATATTGAGAATGAAGAAGATTTATATAGTTTTTTAGAGAACTATTCCAGTTAAGAGTAGATTTTTGTGTTGAGAGTATGGGATTTTTTCATGGGTATCATAGGTACAATAATTTCGAAGATGAGGATATAATGTGATTTACGATGTGATTATAGCTGGCGCCGGTGCTTCCGGTCTTACTGTGGCATACGAGCTTGCAAGGAAAGACAATCAATTGAATATTTTGGTAATTGAGAAGGAAAAGATTCCGGGAAGAAAACTGAATGCCACAGGAAATGGAAGATGCAATCTGACGAATCAGGGATTTGGAATGGAATGTTTTTATTCCAAGCAGAAAGATTTTCTTGAGCAATTTACTGCAATGCATAGTCATAAAGAGGTGGTCTCATTTTTTGAAGAAATGGGGATTCTCCTATATGAAAAAGACGGGTATTATTATCCGGTGTCAAATCAGGCTAAGCAGGTTACGGATATTTTATATTTAAGATGTGTGAAGCTTGGAGTGGAATTCAATTTTCAGACAGAGGTCACAGCAGTTACAGAAAAAAAAGACAATAAACAGGGAAAAAGTACCTTAAAATACATAGTAAGAGCAGTTAAAAAAGAACAGGAATATATACCGGTGACATACCAAACAAAGCATTTGGTTTTGTGTACCGGTGGTATGGCAGCACCAAAGCTTGGTGGAACGGATGCAGGATACGAGATTACGAAAAAGCTTTCTTTGGCACAGGAAGAGATTGTTCCGGTACTGACACCGGCGTATGTAAAGGATTCGGATTTAAAGCTGGCAAAAGGGGTACGGCTGGAGGCGGTGATTTCCCTTCGGAACGGTGGACAGCTTATAAAAAAGGAACGGGGACAGCTACAGATAAACGAGGATAATATCTCTGGCATTGCCATGATGAATCTATCTTGTCATTTTAATCATTTTTCAAGGGCGGAGCGAAATGAATGCCTGCAGATTGATACATTTCCATTTATGACCTGGGATGGGCTGAAAGAGTACATCAAAAATCAAAAGGGAAAGATGCCGGAGGAATCCGTTATTTTAACGTTAGAAGCCCTGTTTCCATTAAAATTTGGAGAATATCTTTTGAAGCGGCTTAATATAGAAAGAAGGATTTCGCTTGGGCATCTTACAGAAAAGGAAATAAACCGTATCGTATCCCTTATCAAAAAAATGCCCTTTACACCGGAAGAGCGGATTGATTTTGAAAAAGCCCAGGCAACCGCCGGCGGTGTATCCGTTAATGAAGTGAGTGTGGGAAGTTTTGAGTGTAAAAAGTATCAGGGTATATATATTACAGGTGAATTATTGGATGTAAATGGAGAATGTGGAGGCTATAACTTGACCTTTGCCATTTTGTCAGGTTTGCAGGCGGCACATTCCATTTTATCTTAACAGAAGGATATCCGGTTATGCCCCGCATGATAGACTTGCAGGCTTAATTTTGAAATTGTCTGCTATAAATAAAGATGAAGAGTATATCTCACAGGAAGGATAATATGATAGAAATACGTAATTTAAAAGTTCCAATTGAACATGAGAAAAAGCATTTAGAACAGCAGATTACAAAAAGACTGCATACAAGCAAGGTTCCCCAATACCGTATAATAAAGCGTTCGATTGATGCGAGAAAAAAGCCGCATGTGTTTTATGTGTATACGGTAGGGATTTTAGAGGATAAAAATCCTTCTTTTCTAAAAATGATTAACAATAAAGATATTATGTTAACTAGCGAGACGGTATATCAGTTTCCAAAACCAGGATTGCAGAAAATGAAGCATCATCCTCTTATAATCGGAGCGGGACCAGCAGGGTTATTTTGTGCATTACAGCTTTCAAAACAGGGGTATATTCCGATTATCGCAGAGCGTGGTCTTCCAGTGGAGGATCGGATTTCAAAAGTAGCGGATTTCTGGGAAAATGGTATTTTAGATCCGGAATGTAATGTCCAGTTTGGAGAAGGTGGAGCCGGTACCTTTAGTGACGGTAAGTTAAATACTCAGGTAAAGGATAAAGACGGAAGAATCCGTTATGTGTTAGAAACTTTTGTCCGCCATGGTGCACCGGAAGAGATTTTATATGATAACAAGCCACATGTAGGTACCGATTTGCTAGTGAATGTTGTAAAGGGAATCCGGAAGGAGATTGAATCCTATGGTGGTACCTTTATCTTTCGTGCAAAGGCTGTAAATATAAAGATCACGGATCACAAAATCACCGATATCTGCCTGCGGCACGAAGGCATTGATACATGGGTAGCATGTGACCAGGTAGTGTTTGCCATCGGTCATAGTGCACGGGATACTTTTTCCATGCTCTATGAGAAAGCAATTTTTATGGAAGCAAAGGATTTTGCTATGGGTGTACGGATTGAACATCCAGCAAAGTGGATTCAGCAGGCAATGTATGGAGACGGAAGGGAAGCTAAGCTTTTGCCGGCAGCGCCTTATAAACTGACACACCAGACTGAAAATGGCAGAGGTGTCTATAGTTTTTGTATGTGTCCCGGAGGTTATGTGGTAAATGCCTCCTCAGAAGAGGGAATGACTGCTGTGAATGGCATGAGTTACAGTGGACGGAATGGTACAAACTCTAATTCGGCTTTGATCGTAACCGTAAAACAAAGTGACTTTGGTTTAGAACATCCGCTTGCAGGAATAGAATTGCAAAGACAGATAGAACGGAATATTTTTAACGAAGGACATGGAAAAGTAGTATCCCAGCGGTTTGAGGATTTTTGTGAAAACATACCCACAAAGGAGATTGGAACAATTATCCCGCAAGTAAAGGGCGGTTACGTATTAGGAAATGTAAGAAAATGTCTGCCGGATTTTATAGGTGATGCATTATGTGAAGGAATATATGCGTTTGATAAAAAGATAAAAGGGTTTGCAGATGGGGATGCTGTGATTTCCGGTGTGGAGAGCCGAACCTCGTCCCCTGTCCGGATAAAACGGGATGAGAAATACTTATCAAATATTCAGGGAATCTATCCGTGCGGAGAGGGTGCAGGCTATGCGGGAGGTATCCTGTCTGCTGCTCTGGACGGAATGAAAGTGGCAGAGGCGATTATAAAAGAATATGAACCGAAAAAAAGCCCTGTAAATGAAAATAATTAACGTGTTATAAGTGTTTGCAGACAAAAATGAAACTTAAAAAGAAGAGGAGATAATATGACAGAGGAAAAGATTGCCAGAATTAATGCGTTATATCATAAATCAAAAAACCAGGGACTTTCTGAGGAGGAGAAAGCAGAACAGCAGGCTTTACGCGAGGAATATATAGCATCTATACGAAATAATATGAGACAGACCTTGGAAAGTGTAAAAATCCAAAGACCGGATGGAAGCATTACACCAGTACAAAAGGTGAAAAATCGAAAGATACAATGATAAATCAAACAGGGTTGGGATTGATATGGATAAGAAAATAATTCGGGAAGAAATGCTTGCAAAACGAAATGCATTGTCTTTGAAAGAACGTTTATGGCGTTCTGAACAAATCGCTTTGCAGATTACAAAAAGCCCGCTATATGATAAATTTCATCATGTTTGTATATATCAGGCTTTTCGCGGCGAGGTACTTTGTGATAGAATACGTCTGGAGGCTTTTTACAATAAAAAACAGGTCTATACACCGGTGACAGATTTAAAAAACAAATGTATTGCATTTTATCAGATTCATGAATCCACCTGCTATGTAAAAGGAGCCTATGGCATCATGGAGCCAGATGTTGAAGAAGAAAGCCAGATGTTATCAGAACCAGCACTTATTTTAATGCCTGGTCTGGCTTTTGACCGTAACAAGCACCGTATTGGATATGGCGGAGGATATTATGACCGGTATCTTGCCAAGCATCCGGAACATAAGACAGCAGCTCTTTGTTTTGAGTTCCAGATACTGGATGATGATTTACCTTATGAGGAGCATGATATTTTACCGGATTACATTGTGACAGAAAAGGGAATATTTTAGATTTTTCGTGAAAATAAAAACAGCAGCTTATGAGGAAAGTTGCTTAGCTATTACAGAAAATGGAGGATGGATTTATGGAACTAAAACAAATGGGAGAACTTGCAAAGGAAGCTGCCAGATCATTGATACGTCTAAACCAGCCGGTTAAGAATGCATGTCTTTTTAGTATTGCCGCAAATTTAGAAAAAGAGGCAGAAAAGATTATTAAGGCGAATCAAAAGGATTTGGAGAACGGACGTCTGAATCATATGCCAGAAGCTTTATTAGACCGTTTGTGCCTTACAAAAGAACGGATTGAAGCGATTGCCAATGGTGTGAGACAGGTGGCAGCTTTGGAGGATCCAATCGGCGAGGTCCTTTCTATGAAACAGCGTCCAAACGGTCTTATGATTGGAAAAAAGAGAGTGCCATTAGGTGTGATCGGGATGATCTATGAATCACGGCCGAATGTTACCGTAGATGCATTTTCTCTCTGTTTCAAAACAAGCAATGCCGTAATTTTACGCGGAGGTTCCGATGCAATCTATTCCAATATTGCTCTTGTAGATGTAATTAAAACATCCCTAATTGAAAATGATGTAACACCAAATGCAGTATTCCTGCTAGAAGATACAAGCCGTGAAACTGCAACAAAAATGATGCAGATGAACGATTACATAGATGTCCTGATTCCCCGTGGTGGTGCCGGCTTGATTCAGTCAGTGGTTAAAAATGCAACAGTACCTGTTATCGAAACAGGAACTGGTAACTGCCATATATATATTGACGAGACTGCAGACGTGGATATGGCGGTTGCAATTGTAAAAAATGCAAAATTGCAGCGTCTTGGTGTATGTAATGCCTGTGAATCACTGGTGGTACACAGTGCAATTGCTTCAAAAGTGATGCCGGCAATCATTGAAATGTTTAATGAAAATGAGTGTGAAGTGCGTGGAGATGAAATCATTCAGGCATTTGATGCTTCTGTAATTCCTGCATCAGAGGAAGATTACAAGACGGAATATCTTGATAAAATCATATCTGCCAAAGTAGTAGATTCCATCGATGATGCAATTAAACATATTAACCATAATTCTACCGGACATTCCGAAGCAATTATCACAAGGGATTATGAGAATGCACAGCGGTTTTTAAATGAAATTGATTCGGCAGCTGTCTATGTCAATGCATCCACAAGATTTACAGACGGCTTTGAATTTGGATTCGGGGCAGAAATCGGAATCAGTACCCAGAAGCTCCATGCAAGAGGCCCGATGGGCTTAGAGGCACTTACAACAGCCAAATATATTATATACGGTGAAGGACAGACCAGACTGTAATGTCTGAATAATGGGAAGTATTTAATTAGTTATGATAAGTTTATTCATATTACCTTGCGACCTCAATATTGGGACGTTCGCAGTAAGAGAAAGGCGGTTATGAAAAATGGATAATAAATTGTATCAACATGAGCTTGACGAAATGATAAAGCAGATTGGACGAATCCTTGCAACGGATGGAAAGAATCATCCAAAAAACTGGGAGGAAATCATAGAATCTGATTTGTTCAAAAAAGTACAATACGAAGAGGAATTTTTGCTGCGGTTTGGTTCTATGCTGTCAGAAATTCCGGTTGCAAAGCCTGCTGCAAAATATATATCCGAACATTATGACAGCAAGCGATTACAGGGAGAGTATCCGAAGGATGTTTATGAAAAGCTCCAGTGGGCTTTGCTTTCCGGATATAAATATGCCTCCAAAGCATCAGATAAGTATGTAGATGGTGCTATGAAAATTCTAAGCCCTAAATGGGCGGCAAGAAGAAATCCAATGGCACAATATTATACATGGAAAGAAATTTTAGCTGGTATCATTTTTGTGATCGTTATGTGTGGATTGTTGTATATACTTTCGAAATTAGATGGATTTTATTAAGAAATTATTGTAACTTGCGGCAATATAGCAAATAGAGAGAGGGATACAAAATGGAAACAAAATTTACAGGAAGCAAGGATTATGTGGCGAGTGAAGAATTGATGGCGGCGGTAAATGTCGCCATAGCCCTGCAAAAACCACTTTTGATAAAAGGGGAGCCGGGAACCGGAAAAACAATGCTTGCAGAGGCAATCAGCCAGTCTATGGATAAAGAATTGTTTATATGGAATATCAAATCCACCACAAAAGCACAGGATGGACTTTATGTGTATGATACCATCCAGAGACTCTACGATTCTCAGTTTGGCGAAGAGGGAGTGGATGATATTGGGCATTATATCAAGCTTGGCAAACTTGGGGAGGCTTTCAAAGCGGACAAACAGATAATTCTTTTAATTGATGAGATTGATAAGGCGGATTTGGAGTTCCCCAATGATTTATTGTGGGAGCTTGACAAAATGGAATTTTATATTCATGAAACCAAAGAAACCATTAAGGCGAAGGAACGACCAATTGTTATTATCACCTCCAATGCAGAGAAGGAGCTGCCGGATGCATTTCTTAGAAGATGTATTTTTCATTATATCAGCTTTCCAGACAGAGAACAGATGACGGAGATTGTTAATGCCCATTTTGAAAACCTCGAAGAGCATGTATTAAAAAATGCGATGGATACCTTTTACTGGATTCGTTCCCTCAAAGATATCCGGAAAAAGCCAAGCACCTCTGAACTGATTGACTGGATTCGTGCATTGCTTTTAAGCGGGATTGATACAGAGCATCTTAGAGAGGAGCTTCCATTTATTGGCGTATTGCTGAAAAAGGATGAGGACTTAGAGGTGCTGAAAAAGGCAAATCTGTATTAGATAATTAGGCAATTGCGAAACGCAATTTTTTCTTTCTTTCGTTGTACAACATATACAATCCAACGCTGGCACGCTTGCGCTACTTGTCGCTCGTAGTGGTGCGTAACATGCCAAAGTACGGCATGCAAGCACCAACGGCTCCAAAGTACCTGCTTATAGAATTGTATATGTTGTACAACTGTAATGTAAAGTTAAAATAGTTTTGCAATCACCTATGTATTAGATAAGAAGTGAGGAGAGAGATGTTTATTGATTTTTTCTATACTTTAAAAGCGAAGGGTCTTGATATTTCCATGACGGAATGGCTGACCTTGATGGAGGCATTAGATAAGGGACTTCACGGATCTGATTTTTCTAATTTTTATTATTTAAGCCGTATGATTCTCATAAAATCCGAGTCTGATTATGATAAATTTGATATGGCATTTATGGAATACTTCAAAGATGTACAGTCTGAGGATGCAGCCCTTGCAAAATTAAAAGAATGGCTTGACAAGGGAGAAGAAATGGAATTTGATTCACAGAATGCTCTTTATGCCTACCAGCAGGATAAGGATGCAACTCAGGTAAAACGAATGTTTCGGGAACGGCTTTCTGAGCAGAATTCCGAGCATAACGGCGGCAATCACTGGATTGGAACATCGGGAGGCTCCTCCTTTGGACATCACGGAAGAAATGTCGGCGGCATCCGGGTTGGTGGACAGTCTGGTATGAAGAGTGCATTTTCTGTCATGGGAGAGCGGAAATATCAGGATTTTCGGAACGACAGAGTTTTAAATATGCGCCAGTTTCAGGTTGCGTTCCGGAGACTTCGGCAGTATTCTTCAAGGCTCGATGTACCAAAGACAGAGCTTGATATTAATAAGACTATCGATAAAACCTGTGGTAATGGCGGTTATCTGCAGCTTGAATTTGAGAAACCGAGAAAAAACACGGTTAAACTTTTGCTCTTATTTGACTGCGGCGGCACTATGATACCGTTTATGGAGCTTTGCAATGAATTATTTCAGGCAGTGCACAAAGCCAACCATTTTAAGGATGTACAGACCTATTATTTCCACAATTGCATATATTCCAAGGTTTATAAGACAGCGGAATGTGAGATTGGGGACTGGGTTGATTTGGATTACCTGTTCCGGCATTACGATAAGGATTACAAAGTAGTAATTGTTGGAGATGCCCAGATGGCGCCGGAGGAGCTGTTCGATAAAAATGGCAATTACCGGGGACCGAATGACGGACTTTCCGGCTATGAGTGGTGTGAGCTGTTGAATGGCAAATACAAAAAATGTGTATGGCTGAATCCTAGATATCATAAAGACATGGCATCCTCCTTTCACTGGATGGAATCCGAGGCAGCTTTATCAAAGCTGTTCCATATGTATACACTTTCGGTGGATGGTTTAAAAGAAGCAATTACCTACCTGCTGAAGACAAAGTAAAAAGAGAAAAAATCGGATTGTAAGGAAAATTTATCCGCAATATGAAAGGGAAAAACACAGACAAACGATGAAAGCTTAAGGAGTGATTTTTTGAAAAAATGGATTGTTTTATCTGGTCTGCTATTGTTTTTCATTCTGACAGGCTGCAGCGAAATGACGGAAGAGGATTACTATAATATGCAGACAGGACGTATATTTAAGGAGGAACCTAAAATGGAAAAGCTAAATATACACAATTATATAGGGGGATGTATTAAGGATTTAAAGGAGCTTGGAATCGATGTGACAGCCCAGGCAGAGGAAATAGAGAACAGTATCCTGCAAATGCCATCCGATATGCTTGCTGATTGGGAAAAGGAAGAGATTGCCGGAATGATGTTTGATATTATGAAATCCGAACAGGTATATTCCTTTGATGTGGAAGCGGATGCTCCGGGAGATATGTATCGTCCTTTTTTAGAAAAGATTGAGACTCTGACAAAGGGGGATTTAGCGTTTCGTGATATCAGGGAGGTGGTAGATGAAAAGACGTTTGAGGCTGGTGAGGGAGATTGTAGTCTTTCTTTTTCCTGTAACGGAAAAAGCTATGAATATACCCTGCGTTTTGAATATGACTGGTTTGATACAGAGATTTTATCCTATTTGAATGCCATTTTGGAAGAAGAACAGCCTGAAAATGCCCTATATGCAGGAAGCGATGGTTGGCAGAACTGTATTGTTTTTTATAATACAGAAGAATGGGCCAGACAGTTTAACGAAAGAATGGATTTGCAGATTCAAAAACCGTAGTTGTTCGTTGTACAATATAGACAATATCGCACAACTAGATTTTGAAAATAGTAAGTTTTGCTGCTTCCTAGTAACGATTTAAAAAAGGAGACCGATAATTTGGAACGTTTGGATAAACAATTTGAATTTTTCCGGGAAATTGATAAAGAAAAAGAAATTACAAGACATACTTTTCTCGCAGATGCAACCCGCAGGGAAAATGATGCCGAGCACGCATGGCATATGGCAGTCATGACACTTTTGCTGAGTGAATATGCCAACGAAGAGATTGATGTATTAAAAACCATTACGATGCTGCTAATCCATGATATCGTGGAGATTGATGCAGGGGATACTTATGCCTATGATGAGAAGGGAAAAGAAACACAGGCGGAGAGAGAGGAGATGGCAGCACAGCGTATCTTTCATATGCTGCCAAAGGACCAGGCAGAAAAGCTCTATGATTTGTGGCATGAATTTGAAGCACAGGAAACTCCCGAAGCAAAATTTGCAAGATGCATGGATAATATCCAGCCGATGATGTTAAATGATGCATCAAATGGTCTTGCATGGGAGGAAAATCAGGTGAAAATTTCCCAGATTTTAAAGCGGAATGAGCGTACAGCTCTTGGTTCCCAAAAGCTTTGGGATTATATGAAAGGCATTTTACAAAGAAACATGGAAGAAGGACATATTGTGGAGGATCAAAAACTTATATAGATAAAGTTTCAAACAGTAACTTAAAAAAATTAATATTTTTCTATTTACGAATACAAAATTTTCTTATATAATGTTAAAAAAGCAAAAAGAAGAGTATGTCTGCAATGGGGCAGACAGATAGGAGAAAAGATGAGCGCGGTTATGAAACAAGAACTGAATCACCCTATGTTAACTGGAACGAAACGTTCCTTTATTTGTGTTTGGGAGATTTCAAGCATCTCTGTTTCTTCTATTTTCTCGAAAAAGGAATTATGATAATTGTTTTTTAGCCGGTAGATATGTTACTGGCTTTTCTTTTGGCAAAAAGGTAATAAAAAGCTGCAGTAATACAGCGGAATGAGAGGTAAAAATGAGCAAGAGAGAAGACATTAAAAAGGTATTAATTATTGGCTCTGGTCCGATTATTATCGGACAGGCCTGCGAATTTGACTATTCCGGAACGCAGGCGTGTAAGGCACTTAGACAGCTTGGGTATCAGATTGTATTGGTAAATTCCAATCCTGCAACGATTATGACAGATCCGGAAATTGCAGATGTAACGTATATTGAACCATTAAATGTAACAAGACTTGAACAGATTATTGAAAAGGAACGTCCCGATGCAATTCTTCCAAATTTAGGAGGTCAGTCAGGATTAAATCTTTGTTCAGAGCTTGCAAATACCGGTGTTTTAGATAAATATAACGTGAAAGTAATCGGTGTCCAGGTAGATGCGATTGAGCGTGGAGAAGACCGTATTGAATTTAAGAAAACGATGGATAAGCTTGGTATTGAGATGGCGAGAAGTGAGGTTGCTTATTCTGTGGAGGAGGCACTTGCCATTGCAGATAAGCTTGGCTATCCGGTTGTTCTCCGTCCCGCTTACACGATGGGAGGTGCCGGCGGTGGTCTCGTATATAACGTGGAGGAGTTAAAGACGGTATGTGCAAGAGGTCTTCAGGCTTCCTTAGTTGGTCAGGTACTGGTAGAGGAATCTATCCTTGGCTGGGAAGAGTTAGAGTTAGAGGTTGTCCGTGATGCAAAGGGGAATATGATTACCGTATGCTTTATTGAGAATATTGATCCTTTAGGCATCCATACCGGTGATTCCTTCTGCTCTGCGCCGATGCTAACCATTTCAGAGGAATGCCAGAAAAAACTTCAGGAGCAGGCATATAAGATTGTAGATGAAGTTCAGGTTATCGGTGGTACAAATGTACAGTTTGCACATGACCCGGAAACAGACCGTATCATTGTCATTGAAATCAATCCGAGAACCTCTAGGTCTTCCGCTCTCGCCTCAAAAGCGACAGGCTTCCCGATTGCGTTAGTATCTGCAATGCTGGCTTCCGGTCTTACCCTTGATGAGATTCCATGTGGTGTATATGGTACATTGGATAAATATGTACCGGGTGGAGATTATGTGGTAATCAAATTTGCAAGATGGGCATTTGAGAAATTCAAGGATTCTGAGGATAAGCTTGGAACACAGATGCGTGCCGTAGGCGAGGTTATGAGCATTGGTAAAAACTATAAAGAAGCGTTCCAGAAAGCTATACGAAGCCTTGAAATTGGACGTTATGGCTTAGGTTTTGCCAAGGACTTCCATGAAAAGAGCAAGGAAGAACTGCTAAAAATGCTCATTACACCTACCAGTGAAAGACAATTCATCATGTATGAGGCATTGAGAAAAGGTGCAACCATAGAAGAATTATTTAACCTTACCAAGATTAAGCACTATTTTATTGAGCAGATGAAAGAGTTAGTTGAGGAAGAGGAAATGCTCCTTACACTCAAAGGTTCGGTTCCTGCAAAAGATATATTAGAGAAGGCAAAGAAGGATGGTTTTGCCGACCGTTATCTTGCAAAGCTTCTTGAGATTCCGGAGGAAGAAATCCGCAGGGCAAGAATCGGCTATGGGATTACAGAAAGCTGGGAGCCGGTACATGTCAGCGGTACAAAGGACAATGCATACTATTATTCAACCTACAATGCACCAGACCTGACTACTGTATCGGACAAGAAGAAAATCATGATTCTTGGCGGTGGTCCGAACCGTATCGGACAGGGTATTGAGTTTGATTATTGCTGTGTACATGCGGCATTTGCATTAAAGGAGCTTGGCTTTGAGACCATTATTGTCAACTGTAACCCAGAGACCGTGTCAACGGATTATGACACCTCCGACAAGCTTTATTTTGAGCCGCTTACCCTTGAGGATGTATTGAGCATTTATGAAAAGGAAAAGCCGGTTGGCGTCATTGCACAGTTTGGTGGACAGACACCACTTAACCTTGCAGCAGACTTAAAGAAAAATGGGGTGAACATTTTGGGCACCTCGCCAGAGATTATTGATATGGCGGAAGACAGGGACCTGTTCCGTGGTATGATGGAAAAACTGAATATCCCAATGCCTGAGGCAGGAATGGCTGTAGATGTAGAAGAGGCATTAGAAATTGCAGAAAAAATCGGATATCCAGTTATGGTACGTCCTTCTTACGTACTTGGCGGCCGCGGTATGGAAGTCGTAAATGAGCCGGAATCTTTAAAGCAGTATATGGCAGCTGCTGTTGGTGTGACACCTGACAGACCGATTCTGATTGACCGTTTCTTACGTCATGCAACAGAATGTGAAGCAGATGCCATTGCAGACGGAAAACATGCATATGTTCCTGCTGTTATGGAACATATTGAGCTTGCCGGTGTACATTCCGGAGATTCAGCATGTATTTTGCCATCCAAGAATATTCCAGAGGAATTGGTAGCAACGATTAAGGAATATACAAGAAAGATTGCAGAGGAAATGGGTGTCTGCGGTCTTATGAATATGCAGTATGCAATTGAGGACGGAAAGGTATATGTTTTAGAAGCAAACCCAAGAGCTTCTAGAACCGTACCGCTTGTATCAAAGGTATGTAACGTAAAGATGGTAAAGCTTGCAACCCAGATTATGACAAGCAGGCTTACCGGTATGGATTCTCCGATTGTGAATATGAAGGAGGTAAAACCGGTATACTACGGTGTCAAGGAAGCGGTATTCCCGTTCAATATGTTCCAGGAGGTTGATCCTGTACTCGGACCGGAGATGCGTTCTACCGGTGAGGTGCTTGGACTTTCCACCAACGTAGGGGAAGCGTTCTTTAAGGCACAGGAAGCAACCCAGACCAGACTGCCAAAGGAGGGGACTGTTTTGTTTAGTGTAAGCCGCAAGGACAAACCTGAGGTTGTTGAAGTTGCCAGACAGTTTGAGTCATGTGGATTTCATATTTTAGCAACGGGCAGTACATATGATTTGTTAATTGCAAATGGTATAAAGGCTGACCGTGTGAATAAGATGCAGGAAGGAAGACCAAATATCGTTGATGAGGTAATGAACGGAAATATCCAGCTTATCATCAATACACCTGCAGCACAGGAAGAAAAGCTGTTTGATGACAGCTATATCCGCAAGACAGCCATTAAGGCAAAGGTTCCATATTTTACGACTATGGCTGCAGCGAAGGCCACAGCAGAGGGAATCTGTACTGTTGTAAAAGAAGGGGAAATAGGAGTGATGTCTTTGCAGGAGATTCATGCAGCAATCAAATAGTGTTTTATATAACAAATGGCAGAAGAAAATGGAATTTTCTTCTGCCATTTTGTCAATGAATTATTCTACAATAATATTTGCATAGGCGATATCGTTTGCAAGGTCATAAACCTTACCAGTCCTGAGTGTAACAACCTTCGGACGCATTGGGTAACCGGGATTATTCTGTACCACTTTTGCATGTTCGCCGGTGCTCAAAGTAACAACGGCATCCACTGGGTAGAGGACAACACTGTCAAGAAAGCTCTGAATCATGCCAAAATCCAGTTCACCGGTCATTGCCATGATCATTTCCACTGCATCTCTTGGTGTGAATGCTTTTTTATAAGGACGCTCTGTTACAAGTGCATCATAGATATCTGCAACGGATAAAATCCGGGCATAATTGTGAATTCCATTTCCTTCAAGTCCAAGCGGATATCCTCTTCCATTGATTTTTTCGTGGTGCTGTAGTACTCCCATTTTAATCTCCTGGGCAATATCAGATTTGTCCTTTATAATATTGTATCCGAGGAGAGGGTGGTTTTTCATAATAGTAAATTCCTCATCGGATAGTTTACCTGGTTTATTCAGTACCTCGTTAGGAATTTTGGATTTCCCAAGGTCATGAAGCAGACCGGATATGCCAATCTGATACACCTGTTTGTCGTCTAGTCCGAATCGTTTGGCGATAATCATAGACATGGAAGCCACATCCACACTGTGCTTAAAGGTATATTCATCGCTGACCTTTAGCGTACTGATATCAATCGCAATTGCATCATTATCGGTAATGGCCTTCATCAGGTCACTGGAAATGCTGCTGGCAGCATTCGTAAAACCCTCGGATTCAGGATTGCTGTAAAGATATTGTATTCCTTCGGAAACCCTTGCCTTTACGCTTTCTGAAAGCTTGAGTTTTGCTTTATCCGCAACTTTCATTTTTTCTATTTTTTCTACAACCTCTGGAGATATCTCGATATTCTCTTCAATTTCTTCCTCTTCCCCTTCACGGATGTAAACACCACCAATCCCTAATTTTTGCAGGGCATTGATATAATATTCATCTAAAGGTGTTTTACGTCCTAGAAGAACTCGGCCGGTGCTATCGACAATGGACTGGTCAATCACCATGCCGGGTTTCAGAATCCGGGTGCTCATAAATTTTCTTCTGACCAATGTAATTCTCCTTGTTTTCTTCAGTACTCAAAATACGCATCTATAATAGATTCATTATAACCGATTTCAGAGCAAATAGCTATCAGAATTCGAAAGAAAATATCGATTTATATTATGACAGGTAAAAATGTTTACAAATAGGATGAAAAAGTGTTAAACTTTAACACGTCAGGCGAGTGGGATTATGTTTTTTTGTGAAACACGAAATGTACAGAGAAAATTATAAGTTTAAGGTGATAATAATATGGCTGAACATCCAAGATATTTTGAAGAAGCATTGTCTGATTTTACACATGATATGGCAAGCGGTGGGGCAATCCGTCATTTAGTGGAGTCCGGATATTCTGTAAACCAGATTATGGAACGGCTGGATTTTCCAACACCGAAGGAAAGAGTGGAAAAAACAGTGTATCGGTATATGACAGAATCCGGTATGCTGCTTTCAAAACTGCCGGTAGAAGACGCAGATATGAAAGTACATTTGTGCAAAAGTAAAAAAAGAAAGGTCATTCGGCAGTTACTTGCAGAATATATGCATGCAAATGGTGAGGAAAACTCATACATGTGTTGTCCTTTTGGAGGGCTTATAAGACAGAATAGTGAAATGCTGAAAGGGATGCTGCAGGATTTGACCGGCAGGGAGAGGGAATATATTTTAGGCATTCCATGGAAACAGGATATAATGTACCACCGGTTAAATGGACGTATGCTTGAAATCGGAATATTGCTGGCAGCAAATCCGGAATATGAATATCGGTTTTATTTTTTTAAGAGCAGGGAAATCCTGAATGTATGAAAAAAAGACAATTAAAAACGTTTATGGAAAAGCTACAAAATGTCGTTGTAGCATTAGAAAAACATATCATTTTAAATACAAGAAAGATTGCCTTTTAAATGATTATTTTGTATATTAGATATAGTTATTTGAACATTTATGGCAGATTTTACAGAACGGAGACCAGCTATGAGAACGGAACAAAATATAAATGAACTAGAGGCACAAAAACAGAGGGAAATTATGGAACGCCTGAAGGTTAGACTTGCAGACAGAGAAAAGGAACTTGGACGTCCCCTTACTTATTGCAGTATTTGCTTTGGGTGTCAGATGAATGCCAAAGACAGTGAGAAGCTAGAGGGTATCCTGGAAACAATTGGCTATATAAAAACGGAAGATGAGGATGCAGATTTTCTGATTATGAATACCTGCACAGTCCGGGAAAATGCAAACCTGCGTGTATATGGGCGGTTAGGACAGCTTAAGAAATACAAGCAAAAAAATCCGGATATGCTGATTGCCGTTTGTGGATGTATGATGCAGGAAGACCTTGTAGTGGAAAAAATTAAAAAAAGCTACCGCCATGTGGATATTATTTTTGGCACCCATAATGTATTTAAGCTGGCGGAGTTGATTGAGAATAAGTTAAATTCCAAGGGAATGGTAATTGATATATGGGAAGACACTACGGAAATTGTAGAGGATCTGCCAAGTGACCGGAAATATGACTTTAAATGTGGCGTGAATATCATGTTTGGCTGCAATAATTTCTGCAGCTATTGTATTGTACCATACGTCCGGGGCAGGGAGCGTTCTAGAAGACCGGAGGACATTATTGCAGAAATCAGGAAACTGGTAGCAGATGGTGTTGTAGAAGTTATGTTGTTAGGACAAAATGTAAATTCCTATGGTAAGAACTTAGAGGAACCGATTACATTTGGGGAATTGTTAGAACAGGTAGAGCAGATAGAAGGATTAAAACGAATCCGTTTTATGACATCCCATCCCAAAGATTTATCGGATGAATTGATTGCAGTTATGGCAAAATCACAAAAGATTTGTAAGCACCTTCACTTACCGATGCAGTCAGGAAGTACAAAGGTACTTATGGATATGAACCGTCGTTATACAAAAGAGGATTATCTTACACTGGTAGAAAAAATTAAACATGCAGTTCCTGATATTTCATTGACAACGGATATCATTGTAGGATTTCCAACAGAGACAGAGGCAGACTTTGAAGAGACTTTAGATGTGGTAAGGAAAGTACGATTTGATTCTGCATTTACGTTTATTTACTCCAAACGTACCGGAACTCCGGCGGCAACTATGAAATTTCAGGCAACGGAAGAAGAAATTAAGTCCCGTTTTGATCGTTTGTTAAAGGAGGTTCAGGAGATTGCAAAGGAAACCTGTGGCAAAGATGAAGGAAAAACTTTAGAGGTGCTGGTAGAGGGGGTGGATGAACAGGATGAACATCTGTTGACAGGCAGGCTGTCTAATAATCTGCTGGTACATTTTCCTGGGGGCAGAGATTTGATCGGAACCTTTCAGGATGTGAAACTTGTACAGGCAAAGGGATTTTATTATCTTGGGGAGCTAAGCAGCTGACAGGGTAAAACGATCCGGATAACAAAGATATTAAAAATGAAAGAATCATGAATAAGAATATGTTATAATGAATTACGCTGATGCGCAAGCAGGTCATCAATTTTCTTCGAAAATTGGTGACATATATTATAAGAAAGCGAGCAAACACACATGACACCAATGATGGAAATGTACTGCAAAACAAAAGAAGAATATAAGGACTGTATTTTATTTTACCGCTTAGGTGATTTTTATGAAATGTTTTTTGACGATGCCATTACTGCATCGAGGGAGTTAGAAATTACCCTGACCGGAAAAGACTGCGGTATGGAAGAACGTGCTCCGATGTGTGGGATTCCATATCATGCATATGAGAATTACATGAACCGTCTGGTGGAAAAGGGCTATAAGGTTGCAATCTGTGAACAGGTAGAAGATCCAAAACAGGCAAAAGGTCTTGTAAAACGTGAGGTTGTCCAGATTGTAACGCCCGGAACAAATATGAGTGTTGGAAGCCTTAACGAGACAAAGAATAACTATCTGATGAGTATTTTTTATGATGAGAAATATGGCATTTCCTTTGCAGATATCACTACCGGTGATTTTTTTACCACAGAAGTAGAAAGCCTTTCCAAAGTAATGGACGAGATATCCAAATTTGCACCGGTGGAGATTTTGGTAAATGAAGAGGTTTCGTTGGAGGAAAACGGAAGCACTGGTATCAGTCTTTCGAATCTTCGTGAAAAGGAACATACCATGATTACCGTGATGGAGGACTGGTATTATGATTTTGATATGAATGAATGTCTGCTCAAAGACCAATTCCATATGATGAACCTAGAGGGACTGGGATTAAAGGACTATCCAAATGCCGTCCGTTCCGTCGGCTGTCTGCTCTATTATTTGAAGGACACCCAAAAAAGCTCCGTTGACCACATCAACCATATCAGCACCTATCACGTAGAGGACTATGTGGTGTTAGACAGTGCTTCCAGACGGAATTTAGAGCTTTGTGAAACCATGCGGGATAAAAACAAACGCGGTTCTCTGCTATGGGTATTAGATAAGACAAAGACTGCCATGGGAGCCAGAAATCTGCGTGCCATGGTGGAACAGCCATGTATCCGCAGGGAAATGATCGAAAACCGTTTGGATGCCATAGAAGCCTTCAATGATTCCATGATTACAAGGGATGAGCTTCGGGAATACTTAAATGCTGTGTATGATTTGGAGCGGCTAATGACACGTATCACGTTAAAAACGGCAAATCCAAGGGATTTGATCGCCTTTAAGAATTCCATTGGCATTTTACCCCATGTGAAAGCAATCTTACAGGAGTTTGATACCGGTCTGCTTTCTGAATACGGAAAAGAGCTGGATGAGCTTCGGGATTTATACCAGTGGATCGAGGATTCTATTTTAGAAGATCCCCCTATTCTGGTAAAGGAAGGCGGTATCATCAAGGATGGCTACCATGAAACGGTAGATTCCTTAAAGGCTGCCAAGTCCGACGGAAAACAATGGCTTTTGGATTTGGAGACTAAGGAACGGGAAGCGACCGGAATCAAGAATCTGAAGATTAAATTCAACAAGGTCTTCGGGTATTATTTTGATGTCACCAATTCCTATAAGAATCTCGTGCCGGATCATTTTATCAGAAAACAGACGCTGGCAAACTCGGAACGGTATTCGACCGATGAATTAGAGGATATTGCAGGTAAAATTTTAGGGGCAGAAGACCGTTTATTTGGCTTAGAATACGATTTATTTGTGGAAGTAAGGGAAAACCTTGCAAAAGAGGTGAAACGTGTCCAGAAGGCAGCAAAAATCATTGCCGATTTGGATGCCCTGGCATCGCTTGCCTATGTGGCAGAAAAGAATCGTTTTGTGCGCCCGTCCATCAACACGGAAGGCAGAATCGAGATAAAAGAGGGGCGGCATCCGGTAGTAGAGCGGGTGTTAGACAACGATTCCTTCATAACAAATGACACCCTGTTAGACAATGATTTGAACCGTGTATCCATCATTACCGGTCCGAATATGGCGGGTAAATCCACCTATATGCGGCAGGTAGCATTAATCGTACTGATGGCACAGATTGGCTCCTATGTACCGGCGGCATCCGCAGATATTGGTATTGTGGACCGCATTTTTACCAGAGTTGGAGCTTCCGATGACCTTGCTTCCGGACAGAGTACCTTTATGGTGGAAATGAGTGAAGTGGCGAATATCCTTCGGAATGCCACCTCGAACAGTTTGCTGATCTTAGATGAAATCGGACGCGGAACCTCTACCTATGATGGACTATCCATTGCCTGGGCAGTAGTGGAATACATAAGCTCAAAGGATTTATTAGGCGCAAAGACTTTATTTGCCACCCATTACCATGAACTGACAGAATTAGAAGGAAAGCTTGAAAGCGTGAATAATTACTGTATTTCGGTCAAGGAATCGGGAGAAGATATTGTATTCTTACGAAAAATCATCAAAGGCGGCGCTGATAAAAGCTATGGCATACAGGTTGCAAAGCTTGCCGGAGTACCGGAGGTGGTGCTTGCAAGGGCACGGGAGATTGCGGATGAGCTGTCCGAGCACGATATTACCGTCACCGCAGCAGCGGATATCATGCCAAAGATTTTAGAGGATACCGGAAAAAAGGGCAGCAAAGGAAAGAAAAAGGATTCCAACGGACAATTGTCCTTGTTTGGGAATGTGGAGGAATCCAGTGTGGTAGCAGATATCAAAGCGCTTGACCTTTCGAATATGACACCGATGAAAGCGCTGCTTTATCTAAATGATTTGCAGGAGCGGCTGAAATAAAGCGGCTTTCGTATATGTTGTTATGTTACTGAAACAAGGATGGAACTGTTATGTATTTGATTTCAGCATATTTTGATAAAGAAACAACCGATAAAATCCAAGAATATATCAATCAGGTTGCGAAAAAAACCGGAAATACCTTTATGCTGGATGGTCGTGTACCGCCGCATATCACACTTGCTGCATTTGATGTGGATAGAGAAGGACAGATAACAGCATTTTTAGAACAGGAGATTAGCCAGTTACAGCAGGGTACATTACAATGGGCATCGATCGGTACATTTTTACCGTATGTTATTTATCTTGCACCGGTTTTAAATGAATACCTGCATCATCTTTCTGTCAAAGTTAACGAAGCACTTCTACAGATGGATGGAATATCGGTTCGCCCGCATTATCAGCCGTTTCAATGGATTCCACATACCACCATTGGAAAGAAGCTGTCACCGGAGGAAATGCGTACTGCCTTTTATGTGCTGCAGCACCAGTTTGGAATGTTTTCCGGACAGGTTACCCATATCGGTCTGGCAAAAACGAATCCTTATAAGAATCTGACCGTTTTTGATTTAAGAGAAGGAAATTAATCTGGGAGATATATTTTCTGTATTTCTTACAAAAATGCAGAATTATTATAAACAATATTATTAAGAAGAGGCTTGTAGGAAGTGTCTTTTATAAGGTTCAGGAGGTATCATGATGAAAGTACTCGTTATTGGCGGCACACGTTTTTTCGGAATTCCTATGGTAAATGCATTATTGGAAAACGGACATGATGTAACCGTTGCAACCCGTGGGAATGCAAAGGATAATTATGGAGACAGCATTCATAGAATCATCCTTGACCATTCCGATCCGCAAAGCATGAAAAATGCTCTGGCAGATTTGCATTTCGATGTAGTAATTGATAAAATTGCTTATTGCTCTAATGACATAAAGTATGTATTAGATGCGGTTTCCTGTGAACGTTTTATCCACATGTCGAGTACGGCAGTATACTCTCCACTGCACTTTGATACAAAAGAGGAAGAGTTTGATGGAACAAAAGGAGAGCTTATCTGGTGTAACCGTGAAGATTTTTCATATGATGAAGTGAAAAGACAGGCAGAACGTGCGATTTGTCAGACTTCCCCTATAAATAACTGGGTTGCTGTGCGCTATCCATTTGTAATCGGAACCGATGATTATACCAAACGGCTTATGTTTTATGTAGAACATGTCATGAAAGCGATTCCTATGCATATTGATAATATTGACTGCCAGATGGGATTTATCCGTTCCGATGAAGCGGGCAGATTTTTAGCATTTCTTGCAGAGCAGGATTATAGAGGGGCTGTAAATGGCTGTTCCACTGGAACCATTTCCATAAAAGAAATACTTGATTATATTGAAAAAAAGACAAAGAAAAAAGCTGTTTTAAGTGCTACAGGGGATGCCGCACCTTATAACGGAACACCTGCATATAGTATTTCAACCCTTAAAGCAGAAAATTTGGGATTTTCATTTACAAATTTACAGGATTGGATATATGATTTGATAGATTATTATATGAATCTCATTTCAGATGAAAAATGAACCGGTATACATACCGACAATCTGTTTTAACTATATAGCGGATGGCTATAACAAATCAAAGGAGAATACACATGATAAAGGTTTTAGACCAGGCAACCGTAAATAAGATTGCAGCCGGTGAGGTGGTGGAACGTCCTTCCTCCGTGGTAAAGGAGTTAGTGGAAAATGCCATTGATGCCGGAGCCACGGCGATAACAGTTGAGATAAAAGATGGTGGAACCAGCCTGATTCGGATAACCGATAACGGTGCCGGCATTGAAAAGGAAGAGGTTCCAACCGCTTTTGTGCGCCATGCCACCAGTAAAATTATAACCATCGAGGATTTGTTAAGTGTAAGCTCCTTGGGCTTTCGCGGCGAGGCACTTGCCAGTATTGCAGCCGTTTCCCAGGTGGAGTGTATTACGAAAACCGCCCATGCCCTAACCGGTATCCGCTATGAAATTCACGGAAGCAGAGAGATTTCCAGTGAGGAAATCGGAGCACCAACCGGAACCACGATTATTGTGCGAAATCTGTTTTATAATGTACCTGCCAGAAAGAAATTTCTAAAAACCCCAATGACAGAGGGCAGCTATGTCACAGAACTGGTTACAAGGCTTTCCCTGTCCCATCCGGAAGTATCCTTTAAGTATATTATCAATGGCAGTAACAAGATTGCGACATCCGGTAACGGCAGACTGAAGGACGTGATTTACCATATATATGGGAAAGATATATCCGCAAATCTTTTGCCAGTCAAACGCACTGCCAATGATTTTGCAGTGGAAGGGTATGTGGGAAAAGCATATGTTTCCAAGGGAAACCGGAGCTTTGAGCACTATTTTGTAAATGGCAGGTACATCCGGAGTAATATTGTGACGAAGGCAATCGAGGAGGCTTATAAATCCTTTGTCATGGTTCACAAATTTCCGTTTACGGCTTTGCATTTTACCCTTGACAGTAATAAGCTGGATGTGAATGTCCATCCTACAAAGATGGAATTCAAGTACGCAGACGGTGAGCAGTTATTTGACTTTGTAAAGGACAGCGTGCGGCAGGCATTATTAAGCCAGGAAATGATTCAGGATGTTTCCTTACGGACCGCGAAGGAGGAACGGGAGCTTGTGATTGAACAGCAGCGAAAAAGCACCCTTCATGTACCGGAGCCTTTTGAGAAGGAGGCAAGGGCACTTCGCTACCAGCAGGCAGTCACCGAACACAAAAAAGAGCAGGAAGATACAAAGTCTCCTGTCCCTGGCGATACAAGTCCAGACAGCACAGAGATAAAAAAATCTGCTGCAACATCAAAAAATATTACAAAAACAAACATTGCAGCATCTCCAAGCCAGACAAATAAGCAGGAATTTACAGAAGCAGTAAAGTTTACAAATATACAAGAGATTCCAGCAGCATCCGTCCAGACAAATGGACAGGCATCTGCCGAAATCTCAGACAGTATCCTTAAACAGGAAACCGCTCCAAAAACGGACATCACTGACATAAAGCCAATCGAAAAGAGCAGCGGTGTTGACACCCACACGCAAAATATGACATCAGACCATGTGGCATCTGTCAAAGGGGAACAGATTTCTATGGATATGGAATCGTTTATTTCCGGGGAAGCGAGAAAGAAGCACCGCCTGATCGGTCAGGTATTTAAAACCTACTGGATGATTGAATATGAGAATAAGCTCTATATTGTAGACCAGCATGCAGCGCATGAGAAGGTTATGTTTGAACGTCTGATGAGGCAGTTAGCAGACAGAAAAGTTCTTTCCCAGCAGCTTTTACCGCCCAAAGTATTACATTTAGACAGTGTGGAGCATACTACCGTTATGTCCCATATGGATTTATTTGCACAGACCGGTTTTGATATAGAGGATTTTGGAGATGATTCGGTTGTTGTACGGGCGATGCCGGATGATATTATGGGAGTCGCCCCGCAGGCATTATTTGATGCCCTGTTAAATGCCCTTACCGAAGATATTGGCAAAATCAGCATTGATTTCTTTGTTGAGAAGCTTTCCGGCATGGCATGTAAGGCGGCAATCAAGGGAAATACAGAAATTACCACGATGGAAGCGGATACACTGATTGATGAGATGCTTTCTCTCGATAATCCCTATAACTGCCCACATGGCAGACCAACGATGATCGCTTTGACGAAAACCGAGCTGGAACGTAAATTCAAGCGTATTCAGAATTGAAAAATAATCTTAAGAAACAGGCGGGTTGTCAGGTATGGCCGTCATAAACATATGCAATAAAAAGAATATCAGGATAGTGAAGATATGGAAAAGAAAAAACCTTTGATTATTTTAACCGGTCCTACTGCCGTAGGAAAAACAGAACTTTCCATAAAGCTTGCCAAAGCAGTAAATGGAGAAATGATCTCTGCCGATTCCATGCAGGTGTACCGGTATATGGATGTTGGAACTGCAAAAATCAAACAGGAAGAAATGGAAGGGATTCCGCATCATTTAATTGATGTGTTAGACCCTGTCGAGGATTTTAATGTTGTGACCTTTCAGGTGATGGCAAAAAAGGCAATGGATGAAATCTATGTCAAGGGAAAAATCCCCATTGTTGTTGGCGGAACCGGATTTTATATTCAGGCACTTTTATATGATATTGATTTTGAAGAAACAACAGATTCCGTGGAATCTGATTACCAGCAAAAGCTTCATACATTTTTCAAGGAAAACGGCGCCCATTTACTCCATGAACAGTTAAAGGAGATTGATCCCGTGTCCTATGACACAATTCATGAAAACAACGTAAAACGGGTGATACGGGCACTTTGCTTTTATCATGATACGGGTTATCCCATTTCTGTGCATAATAAAGAACAGCGTAAGAAGGAGTCACCTTATAATTTTGAATATTTTGTGTTAAATGATGACAGAGCCATTTTATATGATAAAATAGAAAAAAGGATTGACCAGATGATGGAAGAGGGGCTTATAAAAGAGGTACAGCAGCTTTTAGATTATGGCTGTACACCGGATATGGTATCTATGCAGGGACTTGGATATAAGGAAATGATACCTTATCTTAAAAACGAATGCAGCTTAGAGGATGCTCTTTATATATTAAAAAGGGATACCAGACATTTTGCCAAACGCCAGCTTACATGGTTCCGCCGTGAAAAGGAAGTCACATGGGTAGATAAGACGCAGTTTGCTGACACAGATGCCATTTTGACCTATATGATAACGTGTCTTAGGGCAAAACAAATCATATGACTGTGCTTTGCCCCTCGAATCACAGTCTATACTATTGAAAGGGGTTCAACCCAAAGGAGTACATTATGAGTGAGATATTACAACAGCAGTATGAAAAAATGGGAATTTCAAAACAGGTTTATGAGCTGTGCCGACAAATCGAGGATTCTTTAAAGGAACGGTTTTCAGCGATTGACCAGATAACAGAATATAATCAGTTAAAGGTGTTACAGGCACTTCAAAAGCATCATCTTTCCGAGGCACATTTTGCCCCGACAACCGGGTATGGATATAACGACCTTGGCAGAGAGACATTAGAGAAGGTATATGCCACGATCTTTGGAACGGAGGCTGCCTTGGTACGTCCGCAGATCACCTGCGGAACCCATGCATTAGCATTGGCACTTTTGGCCAACCTAAGACCGGGAGATGAGCTGATTTCGCCTGTCGGCAAGCCGTATGATACGATGGAAGAGATTATCGGTATCCGTCCGTCAAAGGGCTCCTTGGCTGAATATGGTATTACCTATAAGCAGATTGAACTTTTAGAGGATGGTACCTTTGATTACTATGCCATTCAGAATGCAATTTCCGATAAAACAAAGATGATGACTATTCAGCGTTCGAAGGGATACCTCACAAGACCAACTTTTAGTGTAAAACAGATTGGGGAATTAATATCCTTTATAAAGGAAATCAATCCCGATATTATCTGTATGGTGGATAACTGCTACGGTGAATTTGTTGAGCTTACGGAGCCATCCGATGTGGGCGCCGATATGATTGTTGGTTCCCTGATTAAGAATCCTGGCGGCGGGCTTGCACCAATTGGCGGATATATCTGTGGAACGAAAGAGTGCGTTGAAAATGCATATTACCGGCTGACGGCTCCGGGGCTTGGTGGAGAGGTCGGTGCAACCCTTGGGGTAAATAAAGATTTTTTTCAGGGATTGTTTCAGGCACCACAGGTAGTCGGCGGAGCCTTAAAGGGTGCCATCTTTGCGGCAAATGTCTACGAAAAGCTTGGCTTTACCTGTGTTCCAAATGCCACGGAGGAGCGGCATGATATTATTCAGGCGGTAACTTTTCAGGATCCGGATAAGGTGACGGCCTTTTGCGAGGGAATTCAGTATGCTGCACCTGTGGATTCCCATGTTACTCCGACACCGTGGGCAATGCCAGGCTATGACTGTGATGTCATTATGGCCGCCGGTGCTTTTATTTCCGGCGCATCCATTGAATTGTCGGCAGATGCACCGATGCATGAACCTTATACCGTATACTTTCAGGGCGGGCTGTCCTACCATCATGCAAAATTCGGAATTATGAAGTCTTTGGCGCAGCTTGAAAAGAAGAAATTAATCAAACTTGTAGATTTAGTCTAAATATGTTATTATATTCCAATATGAGTTTTTTTGTATATTAGTATTGTATTTTAGGATAAAAGGAGTATATTATGGCTTCTAATACAAGGAAAAATAATTGGACACTTTTGGTTATATTGTTATGTGGTATTGTGTTAGGTGGTTTCTTAGGACAGCTCGCTTCAAAGGTAAGTTTCTTAAATTGGCTGTCTTATGGCAATACATTTGGTCTTACGTCACCAATTGTTTTGGATTTAGGTATTCTGGTGGTGACCTTTGGCCTTACGATTACCATTAATATTGCAAGTATGATAGGTTTGATAATAGGTATTATTGTTTACCGGTTGATATAAAGGTGGTGAATATATGGATTTTCATGATAAAAAGGAGATTCCACCCAAATATATATATCTATTCCTGGCAGTAATCTGTTTTATTTTACTGTTTTTTTCTGTTATTTTTGAGAGCAAATTTACTGCCCTGAAAAAAGTGACAAGCACCATCATAACACCGATGCAGGCAGGAATTAATGAAATTGGAACAACTATCTATAATGATGTCACAAATAGAAAAACAAAGAAAGAATTAATGGATGAAAATAAAGAGCTTTCGGCAAAGCTTGATGAATATTCTGCCCAGATTAAGGAGTACGAACAGAAGAATTACGAACTCAAACGTCTGCAGGAACTGCTTGATTTGCAGGAACAATATGCGGATTATAATACGATTGGGGCAAGAGTGATTGCAACGGATTCCACCAATTGGTTTTCAACCTTTATTATCAACAAAGGAACGAAAGATGGTGTCAGGGTTGGATGTAATATTTTAGCAGATGGCGGACTGGCTGGTATTGTAACGGAAGCAGGAGATGATTATGCAAAGGTTCGTTCTATCATTGATGATAACAGCAATGTAAGTGCAACGATATCTGGAAACGAGACTTTATGTACGGTTTCCGGTGATTTAAAATCAATTGATAACGGATATATAAATGTTGGATACATCAATAAGGCAGAAGAAATTGACGAACATGCAGAACTGGTGACCTCTCATGTAAGTGATCTGTTTTTACCGGGACTTTTAATTGGTTATATTACAGAGATTAAATTAGATGCAAATAATCTTACAAAATCTGCAAAATGCATTCCTGTTGTAGATTTCCGCAATCTTCAGGAGGTCTTAGTGGTACTTGATTTGAAAGCGGATTATCAAACCGATTCAGAGAATAAGAATATTTATGATAGCATTACTGCTCCTGAAAACACAGGGCATACGGATTCTTCCACGGAGAGTGAATCCTCAAAAGAAGCAGAAGGTCAAAATGAACCAGGCTCTAGTGAAACTATGCAAACAGAGCCACAGGAAGAAGAAACGGAAGATGACAATAATGGTGATAGAAATGAAGACACATCAGGAAACCCTGTAGCTTCCGAAGAAAATGAGTAGATATATTCGTTTGACTTTTGAAAGTCTTTAGCAAAAATGAAACTTGTAACGGAGATAAACCATGAAACGATGCATTACAATCGGAATCATCATAATTTTATGCTTTTTATGTCAGTCCACAGTATTTCATTTTATTGAATTAGCGGGTGTTGTGCCAAATCTTTTGTTGATTGTTACAATGTCTTTTGGGTTGATGAGAGGTCGCAGGGAAGGTGTTTTAGTTGGTTTTTTTTGCGGTCTGTTAGTTGATATGTTTTTTGGTGGGGTAATGGGACCTTATGCATTTATCTATATGACGTTAGGTTATGTGAATGGCTTTTTTCATCGGATTTACTATGTAGAAGATGTGTTACTTCCCATGCTGATGATTACAATTAATGATTTTACATACAATATTATGGTTTATATTTTGTTTTTCATGCTGAGAAACCGGCTTGATTTTTTAGGATACCTTTCAAAGGTCATAGTTCCGGAAATGGTATATACCATTATTGTAACTTTATTTTTTTACAAACTATTGGTAAAGATCAATTTACGTCTAAAAGAAGCAAAAGAGGCTGAATAGGATGAAAGAGCTATTTCGTGCAATGAAAGAATATGTAATTGAATATATTACACATCGGTTATTTATCGTGTCAATGGTGATGCTGGTTCTGTTTTCCATGCTTGTTATAAGGCTGTTTAAGCTGCAAATCATAGAGGGAGAGGAACATCTTGAGAATTTCACCTACAAGTCGAAAAAAACACTAACAGTAGAGGCTGCCAGAGGAAATATCTTTGACTGTAATGGTAAGTTATTGGCATACAACCAGCTTGCGTATTCTGTTACATTTGAAAATACGAATAAACTTACGGAAATAGCATCTGAAAATGGCGTGACGGAAAATACCCTGAAAAATTCTGTAGTGGCAAAAACAATTAAAATCCTAGAAAAAAACGGAGACCAGATTAGTATTGATTTCCCTCTTGAACTAAGACGTGGAGCAATTCGTTTCAACACAGATTCTAATGCAGAAAAATTAAGATTTATTGCGGAGGTTTACGGAAAAGGTTCTGCTGATGATTTGACGAAAGAGCAGGAGGCGATGTCTGCGGAAGATATTTTTAATTATTTAGCAGGAGAGGAGAACTTTAATATATCTTCCGAATACTCGAAAGAGGAAAAGCTAAAAATCATGAAGGTCCGGTATGCACTCTGGCTAAATCGTTTTCAACAGTATATTTCTGTCACAATTGCCAGGGATATTAGTGACGAGAGTGTGGCAGAGCTGAATGAACACAGCTCCGAGCTGATGGGAATTGATGTAGTTGTCGACTCCATTCGTGTATATAATAATGCGGAATATTTTGCGCATATTATCGGATATATTGGCAATATTTCCGCAGACGAAATGAAAACCTATAATGAAGAGCTTTCTGAGGAAAATCAATATAGCAGTAATGATATGATTGGAAAAATCGGATTAGAGCAAAAATATGAGAGTACACTCAGAGGAAAGAATGGTATCGAGGAAATTTATGTTGACAATCTGGGAAAAATTATTGAACGCACCAATGAACAGGAGTCTGTTCCGGGGCAGGATATCTATCTTACCATCGATTCCGAATTACAAAAATTTTGCTACGATACATTAGCAAAGGAGCTTGCCAGTGTATACCTTGCAAATATTACGGAAGAGGAGATGGATGAGGAAAAGAATACCAAAAATCAGATACCAATATCCAATGTATATTATGCACTGTTTGACAATAATGCACTTGATATAATGCACTTAGCGTCCGATAATGCATCTGCTTACGAAACAAGTGTAAATGGCACCTTAAATACTACAAGGGAATATGTTTTAAACCGGATTAGCAGCATTTTATTACGTGAAAATACAGCTCTTAATAATTTGAACAATGAATATACAGACTATATGGAATATATCTATTCCCTGCTGGCAGAAGATGGAATTTATAATACAAAAACGATTCCGAGTACAGATGAGACTTATAAGGAATATTTGGCTGGTAATATTTCCCTTGGAACATATTTGCAATATGCCATTAACCAGGGAGCAATTGATATTTCATCTTTTGAACTTTCAAGTGACTATTATGATTCACAGGAAGTATATAATGCATTGGTCGATTATTTAGGAAACATCCTGTCCGAAGACACGGAATTTGACAAGTTGATCATGAAATATATGATAAAATCAAATATTGTCAGCGGAGATCAGATTATTCATATTTTGTTTGAGCAAGGTGTATTAAATCGTGAAAAGGATGAAGATTATGCTGATTTTTGCAATAGTGAAATATCGGCATATCAGTTTATAAGAAAGAAGATTTACAATCTGGAAATCACTCCAGCCCAGTTAGCACTTGATCCATGTGAAGGCTCTGTTGTTATTACAGATGTGAACAGTGGTGAAATTCTGGCGATGGTAAGCTATCCAAGTTATGACAATAATCGGCTGACAAATTCAGTTGAACCGGAATACTATGCTGCATTACTTGCAGATAAAACAAAGCCTTTATATAACCGTGCAACCCAACAGCGTACAGCTCCTGGTTCCACCTACAAGATGCTTACCACGATTGCGGGAGTGGAAGAAGATGTGATCAAACTGGACACAATCATTGATGCAAAGGGAACCTTCGAAAAGGTATCTCCTCCGGTTAAATGCTGGATTGCTCCAACCGGACAAAAGCATGGGGAAATAGGCATTGAGGAGGCATTAGAGGTATCCTGTAACTATTTCTTTTATGAGGTTGGATATCGTCTAGGTGGCGGGGAGAATAATTTTTCTGATTCAGTTGGCTTGGAAAAATTATCAAAATATGCCTCTCTTTTTGGACTAGATACCAATTCCGGTATTGAATTAAATGAGGAAAAGCCAAAAGTTTCCGATGAGATTGCTGTTGCGAGTGCAATCGGTCAGGGTACAAATTCCTATACACCGACACAGATTTCACGGTATGTAACAACGGTTGCAAATAGTGGAACCTGCTATGATTTAAGCCTGATTAAAGAATTAAGGGATGTTGAAGGAAATATAACCTGGAAAAATGCGCATAATATCCATGGTACTGTAGATATCAGTGATAATTTATGGAATACAGTTCATAATGGCATGCGCCGGGTTATAAAAGAACATACAGACGAAAAAGCTTTGATTAATCAGATTAATGTGGAAGTGGCAGGCAAAACCGGTACTGCTGAAGAAAACCTGACTCGTCCAAGCCACGCACTTTTTGTCTCCTATGCACCATTTAAAAAACCAGAAATTTCTGTAACAACTGTTATTCCGTTTGGTTATTCTTCCGGTAATGCTGAAGAGTTGGCAGGAATGATATATGCCTATTATTTTGACCCGGAGAAATTGGAAAATGCATCATTAACTGGTAATGTAAGTTTTTCTGACTAAAGAGAACTGACTTGCTGTTTTTTGTAATTTGTTATATAGTAATAGAGGTGGTTTCATGAAAAATACGGTAATTATAAAAGGAAACAAATATGGTCTTTCTATTGTTTTGGATGATAAAGTGGAATTCCCTCAATTGATTGAGGATTTGGCAAAGCGATTAGAAAATGCAGAAGACTTTTTTGACAGTAAGAAACAGCTTGCAGTAACCTTTGAGGGCAGGACACTTACAAATGAAGAAATGGATCAGATTTTAACGGTAATTGAAGAAAATTCAAAATTGAATATTCAGTATGTCATGGATGAAAACAGTGAGCTAGAAGCAACATTTTTCGATATTATTCATTCCGAAGAAAACAGAAATAAAGATGGGGATGCTCACAATCAAGCAGATTATATTGATTCCCAAAACGAAGAGAGCATACTGACAGAGGTAATACCTTTGTTTAGTGCAGAAAATGAAGATTTATCCGGTGAAAATCCAAAAGCACAGGCAGCCGATGGAACAGGAATGTTTTATAAAGGTACACTCCGTTCCGGTCAGGCTTTAGAGGCTAAGGATTCCCTTGTGATTGTTGGTGATGTTAATCCTGGTGCTACCGTGATTGCAGGGGGAAATATCGTTATCATCGGTACACTAAAGGGAAGTGTAACAGCAGGCGCATACGGTAATAAGGATGCATTTGTACTGGCATTATCGATGAATCCAATTCAAATCAAGATTGCAGATGTGATTGCCATATATTCTGACAAGAAGCAAAATGCACAGCCTTTGAAGGATGCAATGCTGGCTTTTATTGAACATGGACAAATTGTTATGAAGCCTGTTTCAAAAAATGCATTGCAAAACATAAGATAACACAGGAGTCAAAATATTGTTTGACTCTGATATAATATGATTCTAATAGGGAGGATATAAATAAATGAGTGAAGTGATTGTAATAACATCAGGAAAAGGTGGTGTTGGTAAGACAACAACGACCGCAAATGTAGGAACCGGGCTCGCAAAATTAGAAAAAAAGGTTGTATTAATCGATACAGATATCGGACTTCGTAACCTTGATGTAGTCATGGGCTTAGAAAACCGCATTGTTTACAATTTAGTGGATGTTGTAGAAGGAAACTGCCGCTATAAGCAGGCATTGATCAAAGATAAAACCTATCCGAATCTGTTTTTATTACCTTCTGCACAGACAAAGGACAAGACCTCGGTTACCCCGGAACAGATGAAAAAACTGGTTGATGAGTTAAAAAAGGAATTTGATTACATAATTTTAGATTGTCCGGCTGGTATCGAGCAAGGATTCAAAAACGCAATTGCCGCAGCCGATCGAGCATTGATTGTAACAACACCTGAAGTTTCTGCGATTCGTGATGCAGACCGGATTATCGGTTTATTAGAGGCTAACGATATCAAAAAAACTGATTTAATTGTTAACCGTATCCGTATGGATATGGTGAAACGCGGTGAAATGATGTCTATTGAAGATGTGGTAGAAATTCTTGCAATTGATTTGATTGGTGCCGTTCCAGATGATGAGAATATTGTTATTTCTACAAACCAGGGACAACCATTAGTTGGTGACAATTCTTTAGCAGGCAGGGCATACTTTAATATTTGCAAACGTGTAATGGGGGAAGAAGTAGAATTTTTGGATTTAAATGATTCTGGCTTTTTCAAAAAGTTATCAAAGCTGTTTAAAAAATAATAACCAAAGAGTTAGGAGCGAATATTATGAGTTTATTTGATTTATTTACAAAGAAAAAATCATCTGGTGATTATGCAAAAGACCGTCTTAAGCTTTTATTGGTATCAGACCGTGCAAATTGCTCACCGGATGTCATGGAACAGATCAAGAATGATATTATAGAAGTTATTTCCAGATATATGGAGATTGATGCATCAGGCCTTGATATTCAGATTACACAGACAGAATCAGAAGGTGGAAATGGAACGGTTCCTGCGCTATATGCAAATATACCAATCAAAGATTTAAAATCAAAATCTGTGAAATAGTTTTTAACCTTGAATTTTTGCAGCAGGAGAGTAATATGTTAGGGAATTACCGATTACGAAATTACAATTTCAAATTGCTGTTTTTAACACTATGTGCCGCCATTTTTGGAACGGTTATGATTTTAAGTGCAGATAGTTCTTATTTCAAAAAACAGATATTTGGATTCATCATTTGCTTTATGGGTCTAATCGTCCTTTCACTCATTGATTACAAATTTTTAGACAAATTTTATGGGATTCTTTATGTTATTAATATTTTTTTACTGCTTGCAGTTCGGTTATTTGGTTCGAGTGCAAATGGTGCTCAAAGATGGCTTGGAAACAGCGAAACAATCACTGTTCAGCCATCCGAATTTTCGAAAATCATATTAATTATTTGTGCAGCGCATTTTTTATCTCAGCATAAGGATGATATAAATAGTTTTAAAACATTGGCATCCTATGCAATTCTTTGTGCAATTCCATTGTTTTTGATTGTTGCACAGCCGGATTTATCCACAACGATTGATATTTTTGTTATTCTTTTTGTTATGCTGTATGTAGCAGGATTGAACTATAAAATTATTGGTATTGGAATTCTTTGTTTCATTCCTTTGGCGGGAAGTTTCATATGGTATATCCAAAGACCGGATCCATGGCCGTTTCAGGATTATCAGGTAGAAAGAATTCTTTCCCATTTATATCCGGATGAATATACAAATACCACAAGATATCAGCAAGATAATTCTATTATGGCGATTGGATCCGGGCAATTATGGGGAAAGGGACTTAACAGTTCAACACTTGCTACCGTTAAGGATGCTAATTTGATTTCGGAACAGCAAACGGATTTTATTTTTTCTGTGGTAGGTGAAGAATTAGGTTTTATTGGAAGTGTACTTATTATTGTAATATTGGGTTTAATTGTGGTACAATGTATAAGAACTGCGAGAAAAGCGAGTGATGACATGGGAATGTATATTGCAACAGGTGTTGCAACATTAATCGGTTTTCAGACTTTTATCAATATTGGTGTAGCAACAGCACTATTACCTAATACCGGTATCCCTCTTCCTTTCATTAGTTATGGGTTATCATCATTGGTTAGTTCTTGCGCCGCAATTGGTTTAGTATTAAATGTTTCGCTTCAACGTAGAAAATACTGACAACAAGGGGTATGGTAAAATGAATATTGGTTTAATCGCACATGATGCAAAGAAAAAATTAATGCAAAATTTTTGTATAGCATATCGTGGTATTTTAAGTAAACATGAATTATTTGCGACTGGTACTACAGGAAGACTCATTGAGGAGGTTTCTAATCTCACAGTACACAAATACTTAGCTGGTCATCTCGGTGGTGAACAGCAGCTCGGTTCAGAAATAGAGCATAATGATATTGATATGGTTATTTTTTTAAGGGATCCACAAAACCCTAAATCACATGAGCCGGATATCAACAATATCTTCAGGCTGTGTGATGTGCATAATATACCGCTGGCTACTAATTTGGCAACTGCTGAATTATTGGTTAAAGCATTAGACCGAGGAGATTTGGATTGGCGTGAAATGTTTAAATAATGAGATTCGTAAGTTTTGTATGGCTATAATAATTGTATTACTGGTTCCATTGCTGTCTGGTTGTGGCAGTTCCACGGCCTATGATGTCGATGCACCACTACATGTATGTTCTACTGTGAATTTACCGATTGTACGGCCTTTCGGACTTGCGAGAGAAAATGTTGTAATTCCATATGATGCATATGTATATGATGATGCCGCCTTTGAATATGAAGCTGGACTTTTAATCAATGAGACAAAGAATTCCGTTGTTTGTGCGGTGAATCCACACAAACAGATATACCCTGCAAGTATGACAAAAGTCCTTACTGCGATTATCGTAATGGAAGCGATTGAGAATGGTACCATTGGAAAAAATGATACCGTTGTCATTCAGAAAAAGATTGAATTCAATGAAGATAATGTTATAATCTTAGGATTGGAGCCTGGCGATTACATTACAGTGGATGATCTGTTGCATGGATTATTGATCTCATCTTATAACGATTGTGCGGTTGCATTAGCCCGTTATATTGCTGGCAGCGTGGGTGATTTTGTTGATATGATGAATGCAAAGGCCGCAGAGCTTGGTGCGACCAATTCTCATTTTGTGAACCCACATGGACTTCATGACAATAATCATTATACAACGCCTTATGATTTATATTTAATATTTAAAGAATTTTTGTCAAAGGATGAGCTTGTTAAAATCGACAGCGAACAGTCTTATGTTCTTACCATGTACCGGGAAGATGAGAAAATACAAATGGATCTAATTCCAACGAATGGTTTCTTATCAAACTCCTTTGAAATGCCAAGAGGATATCATATTACTGGTTGGAAAACCGGTACAACAGACAAGGCGGGAAGCTGTATCATTTTAGAATTTGTAAATGATGATACGAATGAAGAATATATTTGTCTGGTTTCTAACGCAAAAGATCATGAATCACTCTATACGAATATAGAAGACATGTTAAAAGAGATATATTAACCAGCAGACAAAGGTTCAAACTTAGAAAAAGGAGGAGCATAATGATTGAGTTAGTTGTAGGCGAAAAAGGCAAGGGCAAGACAAAAATATTGATGGGAAAAGCAAATAATGATGTTAAGGTAACAGGTGGCAATATCGTTTATCTTGACCGCAATAACAAGCATATGTATGAACTAAGCAACCGTGTCCGGTTAATAAACGTACCGGATTACAATATCCGTTCTGCTGATATGTTTTTAGGATTCGTTTATGGCATTGCATCGCAGGATCATGATTTGGACCGTATGTTTTTGGACAATTTTATGTCTATTTCCTGTATTGAAACAGTGGAAGAAGTGGAAAATATGATCAAAGAATTATCTATCATATCTGAAAAGTTTGAGATTGATTTTGTAATCGGAATTTCAATGGGCAAAGATGATTTGACGCAGTATTTAAAGGAACTTGTCGTAATCTCATTATAAAAAGAGCATCTGGTGTGATCATTTGCAATCGTACCAGATGCTCTTTTATTGTAAAGCTTTACGCCTCACTGTTCATACGGCCATAATAAGAAATGGCATATAAACCGCCAATTCCAACTACTGCATAAATAATGCGGGTAAGTATTGACATTTGTCCGAATAAGGTACTTACGAGATCAAAATCAAAAAATCCAATTAATCCCCAGTTGATGGCACCAATTAATACAATTGTCAATACAGTATAATCTAAACCTTTCATAATATACTCCTTTCTGTATGCATAAGCATACATTTGAATATTGATAGTGTTTGAAATATTTTGAAAAATTATACATAAATGTTGTGGTTTTTTTACAAAAATGATACAATAAATTGATATGAATAGGATAATGGAGGTGTCTTATTTTGAGTAGAAACAAAAGAGGTGGCAATACAGATACCTTTCGCATTAATATAGGAACCATAATTTTTAGCGTGATCTTTATATACATTATTATCCGGATTGTAATTTCTCTACCAAAAGAAAAGCTTGCAATATATGAAGTACAAAATAGCTATATTGATACAAATATTAATACAACTGCATTAATTGTAAGAGAGGAAACTCTTGTAAATGCAGAACGATCCGGATATGTAAGTTATTATGTAAGAGATGGTGAAAAAATCGGCAAGGATAAGACAATCTATACAATTGATGAAACAGGAAGTGTATATGAAAAGCTCAAAGATTTGAATTCCGACTCCCTTACCATGTCAAAAGATGGATTAGAAGAGGTGCGGACGAGAATATCAAATTTTGAAAATTATTTTAATTATTCTGATTTCTCAGATGTATATAATTTCCGGTATGATATTGAGAATGCAGTATTGGAGCTTACGAACGAAACCTTGATTGACCAGCTTACTTCTTTGGATAGCAATGATACGAACGCTGCAACCTATAAGAAGGTCAACACAAAGGAGGCTGGTATCGTAACATATTACCAGGATGGCTATGAGAATTTTGATATTGAAAGTTTCAAGGCATCTGAGATCAATAAGAATACATATGAAAAGAGAACACTCAAAACCGGTGAAATCATAAATTCCGGAGATCCGGTATACAAACTAATCACATCGGAGAATTGGTATCTGATTGCTCCAATTTCTGAAAAAGAAGCAGCAGAGTTAAAAGAAAATGATCATGTAAATATTAATATACATAACAGTTCAAAAAATATAACCTGTAACTTTGAATTAGTTACAAAAGATAGCAAGCATTTTGCTATTATTTCATTAAATCAGCAGATGGTGAATTATATAAATGAACGGTATATTGATATTGTGATATTACAGGATCAGAATAATGGCTTAAAAATACCAAATACAGCCATTACCCAAAAGAAAGTTTATAAGATTCCAGAAAATTTCGTCTCAAAAGGCTCCAATTCCATGGAAGAGAAGTTCTTTAACATTAAAAAATTAGATGAAAATGGTGATGTGACATTAAAACAGGTAGAACCAGCCATTTATTTAAAAGATGATGATTTTTGTTATGTAGATCCCAATGATTTTTCTTCTGAAGATGTTTTGGTGAGTCCTGATACAAATGAAACAATTGCACTATCCCAGCTTGAAAAAGCAGAAATCGATGGTGTATATTGTGTCAATCAGGGCATTACAGATTTTCGATATATCGACATGATTTTTCAGGACAATGAATACACGATTGTTCGTGCTGATGTCGATTACAGCATTGCCAGATATGACCGTCTCATACTAAATCAGGCTATGGTAAAGGAAAATCAGATTATCAAATAAGATACTTTGTATATTGAGTTATTAAAATATATAAGATAAAGAGGTGTTAGTATTGGTAAAAGAAAATTACAAGGTGATTCAACAACAGGTTATTGATACAGCAATTAGCTGTGGGCGTAATCCTGATGATATTACCCTGATTGCTGTCAGTAAGACAAAACCATTGTCTGATATTGAGGAGCTTATCACCATTGGTGTATCGGAGTTTGGAGAAAACAAAGTGCAGGAGCTTTGTGACAAATATGAAAAAGTTTCCGTTCCCGTACATTTTCATTTGATTGGGCATTTACAGACAAACAAGGTAAAGTATGTTGTTGACAAGGCCTGTCTGATCCACTCGGTGGATTCAATAAAGCTTGCAAAAGAACTTCAAAAAGAAGCTGTTAAGAAGAATTGTACGGCAGAGATTTTAATTGAAGTCAATGTGGCAGAGGAGGACAGCAAATTTGGTTTGAGGGTCAAAGAAGTTGAGCCATTTGTGCGAGAAATCAGTACATATTCCAATTTACATGTAAATGGCTTGATGGCAATTGCGCCATTTGTCGAAAATCCAGAGGAAAATAGAAAACATTTTCGTGCTTTAAAGCAATTATCACTTGACATAATATCGAAAAACATTGATAATATTGATATGAATGTCTTATCTATGGGTATGACAAATGATTTTAAAGTTGCAATTGAAGAAGGAGCTACCATGGTGCGAGTTGGTACAGCCATTTTTGGTGCTAGAAACTATAACATATAAAGGAGATTTATCATGGCAAAAAGCGGTATGAATAAGTTTATGGATTTTCTTAGATTGACAGATCCTGAAGAAGATGATTGGGATGACGATTTATTTGATGATGATGAGGATGATGATTATTATGAGGAACCTCCAAAGAAAAAAATAAAAGAAAAACCAGCAAAGCAATACTATGAAGATGATATTGAAGATGATTATTATGAGACTAAAAGAGCCAAGTCAAAACCTGTAAAAACTTCGAATCCAAGCAAATTAGTATCTATTAACAGCCGTAATAGTAATAGGAGTAGTAATCAAGTGTATGTAATTAAACCACAGGAATTTAATGAAGCGCAAAGAGTAACGGATTATTTAAAGGAAGGTCGAACCATTGTAATCAATATGGAGGGAATTGAGGTCCATGCAGCACAGCGGATTATTGATTTCATTGGAGGTGCATGCTATGCATTAGATGGTTCGCTACAGGCTATTTCTGCAAATATTTTTATTGCAGCTCCAAGAAACATTGATGTCTCCGGTGATTTAAGGGATGAGATTTTGAATGGATCTACAGTATCCCCTGAATTAACCGCATTTTAGTTTACGCAAGGCAACGAGTTAAGCAGCTGCTTGCATATAGTTTCTAATAAGGGAATTGATAAAGAATAATGTATAAGGGTAGGAGGAAGCCATATGTTAACACCGGTAGACGTACAAAACAAAGTATTTAAAGGCGGCATCGGATTTGATAAAAAAGATGTTGAAGCATTTATGCAGGATTTATCCTCTGATTATGAACAGTTATATCGTTCAAATGTTGAATTAAAGGACAAAGTTGCAACCCTGACAGAAAGCCTTCAACATTACCGTTCGACAGAGGAATCTATGCAAAAGGCACTTACTTTGTCAGAAAAAACAGCAGAGGAAACGATTATTGCTGCCAACGATAAAGCAAGACAGATAAATAATGAGGCTACCAAAAAAGCGGAAGCATTACTTGCAGATGCAAAACAGGAACTGATAGAGACAAAGAATGAAATACATAGACTTCAACAGCTTCATGCTAAATTCAAAGCACAATATACGAAGATACTGGAAGGTCAGCTTCAATTAATTGAAAATAAGGTTGTAGATATTGATTTAGGAGAAGGATATGATATTGGGAACTTTCAGGACGCAGGTTTTGGAGGTGGTTCAAGTCTTGGAGGCGGCTTAGGTTCTCTCGGTGAAGGCGGTGGCTACACCGGTGCCAGCTCCTTTGATGATCGTTTTGAACATACGGGTCAGGGATTCTTAAATACAGATCCATTTGCGGATGCTGCAAATGGTGGAGGTCGTTTCAGTAGTAAGACAGGTAAGGGATTTACTGGTGGTTCGTCCGCCAAGAAGACTGCAGGCAAAAATACAGGTTCATCTGGTGATGGAAAATCTTCACTTAATGTTAAGAACGCAGATAAAGGTTCCACGAAGGTTAGAAAGAATTTTAATCCAGCAGGACAGGAGAAACCTGTATCTACGCCAGAACAGGCTCCGCATAAAACTGAACCTGCTGCTAAAAATACAGCTGCTGCTGCACCGAAAGCGGCTCAGCCTGCCCAAGCAGCAAAAAACACTGCAACGGCAAAGACAACCGTTCCAAATACTGCAACTGCAGTTCCAAATCCATCGACAACTGCTACTGCCACAGCCAGACCAGTAACTCCAAAATCTCAGCCTGTTGCGGCTGGTACCCCGGTTTCTCAGGCAAAGCCAAAGACAGAAATACCTGTTAAATCAGCTCCTGCACCGCAGCCGGTAAAAACTGACCTGCATAAGGAAAATGTAATTGCCGGTGAGGTAGAAGATAAGATTGATGAAAGTACCTTAATCGGTAATGATGATGATGACAGTGAAGGTTTCAATTTTATGGAGGAAACTTCTGATACTGTTAATAATGAAGAAAATGGTGTTGTAAGTGGTGAAGTAGAAGATAAGATTGATGAAAGCACCTTAATTGGCAATGATGATGACGATGATGAAGGTTTTAACTTTTCAGACGATTCCACAATAATATCAGAAGAATCAGCATTTGCGGAAAATTCCACATCTGATTACTCCGATGATGTAATTAGCGGGGAGGTAGAGGATAAGGTTGACGAATCTATGATGTTAGAATCAGAGGATAATTATGATGAAGGTTTCAACTTTATGGAAAATGAAGAAAGCGGTACTCCTTTTAAAGAATCCGCTGCATCTTCTTTAAATGCATTTGACGAGGAAAACGATGATATAGCATATGCTGGGGAAGTGGAAGATAAGATAAACGAAGCCACAATGCTGGAATCAGAAGATAACTTAAACGAGGGCTTTAATTTTGTTGTTGGCAATGATGAGGAAGAAGAAATTCCAACTATTTCATCCGGTCCATCCCTCAATATTGATTTGGATTCCTTTACCCGCAATAATGAGCCGGATGATGATGTATTAGTTGGAGATGTTGAAGAACCAGTAAATCAGTCAAATTTAATCGGTAATGCAGATGATGACAGTGAAGGCTTTGATTTCTTATAGAAAAAGAATAAATAGGAGTAACTAATAAGCGTTATGAAACAATTAGAGAATCATAAACTTATCCATAAGAATAAAATGATTGCAGAAAGAAATCTTTCTGCAATCATTTCATTTCTTGTATTGGTATCAATTGACCAGTTAACCAAATATATTGTCATTCAAAATATGGCATTGTACGAATCTGTTCCCCTCATAAAAGGAGTGTTTGAGATACATTATATACAAAATCCAGGTGCAGCATGGGGAATGTTTGCAAATAGACAACTGTTATTTACAGTCTGCACAGTGATAATATTTGTAATCGGAATTACGGTATATTACAAATGTACCCGGTTAGAAAAGTATAATGATATCCGTATTTTACTTATTTTTATTTTGGCAGGAGGTCTTGGAAATTTTATTGACCGCATCCGGTATGAATATGTCATTGATTTTCTTTATTTTAAGTTAATCAATTTCCCTGTATTTAATATTGCTGACTGTTATGTAACGGTTTGTTTTATCTTATTAGTGCTCATTGTATTCTTTAAATATAAAGAAGAGGATTTTGAAGACTTATTTAGTCAAAAGAGGTAGTTTATGGATTATACATTAACATATCCTGATATTCCTTCTGAACGTATTGACAAATATATAAGTGAACAACTGCCTGATCTATCCAGATCTTATGTGCAGCAATTACTCAAGGAACATAAAGTTTTTGTAAACCAAAAGATATGTAAAGCGAATTACAGATGTAAACCGGATGACCAGATTGTGGTATATTATGAAGAACCAAAAGAATTGGAGGTTGTTGCAGAAAAGATTCCCCTTGACATTCTATATGAGGATCAATCCATTGTCATTGTAAATAAACCAAAGAACATGGTTGTACATCCGGCTGCCGGGCATGAAAATGGAACCCTTGTCAACGCGCTTCTTTATCATTGCAGGGATTCATTGTCTTCCATCAATGGCGTAATCCGACCGGGGATTGTACATCGGATTGACAGAAACACAACAGGTATTTTAGTTGTCTGTAAAAATGACCGGGCACATAAGCGATTGGCAGAACAATTAAAGGAACATTCGATAACCAGAAAATATCATGCAATTTGTTATGGAACCTTTCATGAAACGGAAGGTACTATAAATGCACCAATCGGCAGACATCCTGTTGACCGAAAGAAAATGGCGATTAATCATAAAAATGGACGTGAAGCAATTACACATTACAAAGTGCTTAAAAACCTGTCAGACAAGTATTCTTATATTGAATGCTCCTTAGAAACCGGACGGACACATCAAATCCGCGTTCATATGGCATCAATCGGCCATCCATTACTCGGGGATGATGTATATGGTCCTAAAAATCCCAAAATAAAGGGATTAGAAGGTCAGACCTTGCATGCAAAAGTATTAGGCTTTGTCCATCCAGATACAGATGCATATATTGAATTTGACTCAGAATTACCACCATATTTTCAAGAATTATTGAAAAAATATACCGATATTTAAATCAGGTCGAATGATTGCCGTTTGTTCTAAATTATTACAATAGATGGAGTGTTTAAAATGAAAAACAAAACATATCATGAAGAAGAAGAAATACGCAATATATTACTTATGCGAAATATTCTAGCCGAAATGCCACAGTATGTTTCCTCGTATTTCCGTTCCATTGAATATTCCAAAGCTCCCAGAACCCGCTTAGGGTATGCAAGGGACTTAAAGCTTTTTTATGAATTTTTATGTGAGAATAATCCTGCATTGCATGGTAAAAAACCAGTTGATATCTCTGTTGATATTATAGACCAGTTAGAAGCAGAAGATATTGAAGAATATATGGATTATCTAAAGATTTATGAAAAGGATGGCCGGCAATATACAAATAATGAAAATGCACTCAAACGCAAATTAGTTTGTCTTCGGGGTTTCTTTTTATATTTATATAAAAACAAAAAAATCCATGGAAATCCAACGACTTTAGTAGATATGCCAAAGATTCATCAAAAAGCAATTGTTCGGATGGAAGCAAATGAAGTTGCCCAATTCCTTGATAATGTAGAGTTTGGTAATAAATTAACCAACCATCAGCATGCCTATCACGAAAAGTCCAGAAAACGAGATTTAGCGTTATTAACTTTAATGTTAGGAACTGGAATCCGTGTCTCAGAGTGTGTTGGACTCGATATAAAGGATTTAGACTTTGATTATGACCGGATAAAGGTGGTACGGAAAGGTGGTAATGAAGCATACATATATTTTGGCTCCGAAGCCAAAGATGCTTTATTGGATTATTTAGATGAACGGAAAGATATTGTAGCCGTTGAAGGACATGAAAATGCTTTATTTTTAAGTTCCCATAGAAAACGGATTTCTGTACGCAGTGTTGAAAATATGGTAAAAAAATATGCAAGTATTACAACACCTTTAAAAAAAATAACACCACATAAATTGCGAAGCACATACGGAACCTCTTTATATCAACAGACATCGGATATATATTTAGTTGCAGATGTTTTAGGACATAAAGATGTCAACACAACCAAAAAACATTATGCAGACATCGATGACTGGCAAAGAATGAAAGCAAAGGATGCGGTTACATTGAGAGAAACCTCCCATGATAAAGAAAAGTAAAATATCAAAGATATAATAGATTTTTTGAACACAAGCAATTCTCTGTAGTTCATTGGTGTAATTTTCGTTAAACCTGGGTTTTGCGAATAATTGGATATTTTTTTATATACTGCTATTTATCTGGCAGGTAACCAATTACTGGATTACCTGCCGTTTTCTTTAAATTTTCAAATGACCTCTCAGTGTTTCAAAATCTGATATTTTACCAATCAATTATATTCACGATTACAATATTGTTGTTTATCTTTGTTGTGACATTATAGTTTTCTTTTACAATTGCGTTTTTTATCGATTGTCTGGTTTCTATTAAACCTAAAACCAAACAACCTTGTTCCAACTATTCCCATTATGAAAAATGCAAATAACAGCTTATGATTCATGAGATCTCCGGTTTTCGGCTGCTTTGGTCTTTCAGGCGGCTGTTCCGGTGGAAAAAAATGCACCGTCTGGGTTTCATTCTTAACATCAGCATGACTGGCAATTAGAGTGTCACCAAAATATAGATATTCAAATACGGTAATTCCCTTATTTTTTAAAGAAGATGAATCAAATATAAATTCTAAATTGCTATGCCCTTTTGTTTCTTTTGCGATAAATGTCTTTTCCGAAATTACCTGCTTTCCGTTTGTCAAAAACGGCTTTCCTGTATCCGTATCCATGATAATCCCCTTTATTGTATATTCTTTGCCTGGGATTATGTTTTTGTAAATAATTTCATCTACAACGGTTGTATTTTTATTAATTATAGCTGTACGTTTTCCGGAAGCTTTATCCATTGCGCTCGTGCTGATAGACGGATTGGCAAACCTTACTGTCTGCAGACTGTCTGTAATATCTGCATGTGATGCAACTTCTTTACCATTCAGATACAGATATTCGAATACTACCACCTCTTTTCCTTTCATGCTGTCGGAGTCAAAAGTAAATTCTAAGTTAATAACACCATATTCCCGCTGTGGTTCAAAGTTTTTTTGCGCTGTTACTTGTTTTCCGTTTACAATGAGAGGTTTTTTGGTGATTTTATCCATAAGAGTACCTTTTATTGTATATTTCTCTCCTTTTGTCAAATTAGTATAATCCACTTCATCCGTGATTGTTGTTTCTTTGTCTGTAAATGCTACCTGTAAATTTGTATTTTTTTCAGTTGCCCTTGTGCCAATCTTTGGGACAGGGATATATTCATTAACAAGGGTTCCTAAATCCACAGGGGTATTCTTTGTAACAGCTATTTCAAAGGGTTCTATCAATATTTTATCTTTATTTGCATCACATGGCAGTTCCTCAATGATATAAGAGCCATAAGGCAATGCACCCATGTTGTCATCCAATTTTGATATGTCACCGAACCACACACCGTCCTTTGATGTTTTCCCTCGGTTTGTGTTTGTAGAGTGTAAGTTAAAAGAGGATGATGTATCAAATGTTCCATTTGCATCTGTTACTACTACATGGTTTTCACCGTTTGTCACACTTGTAATTTTGAATGGTATTCCTGCAAGACGTTTCATGTCTCCACCAGAGACTTTCAATCCTTTCAGATCTCCTCTGATAACCGGTTCAGGTGATATTGAAATTTGATCCGATTCAATAATTCCCCCCTTGGAATCCGCAGAGATATTTTGAATATGTAGTGTATCATTCTTATTATAGCCTTCCGGTGGTTTTGTTTCCTGAATCGTAAGCGTTCCTAAAGGAATAACTCTAATATTACCAATAAAATAAAAATCATCTCCACTAATTTTCGTTGCATTCAAAAAATTAATCTCTCCATTTTTATCTGTTACCAGTGTCCAGGTCCTTTTGGGAACAACATCATTTAACTGTTCTTTGGTTGTATAATATCCGTCATAGTACTTAAAGGTGTACTCTGCACCTGACAATTCACCAGCTCCGGTTGGCAGTTCCGTATTGGTTTCCTCATCGACCTTCTTAAGCCGAACTCCGGCGGGATCATTTGATGGCTGGTCAAAAAACTCAATGATTTTTATTTTGTTCTTTTCTATTCGGATGATTGGTTCTTCTTTGCTTAATTCAAACCCTTTTGGAGCTTCGATTTCTTTTATGGTGTACTCACCAACTGCCAATGTAACCTCCTGTGTGTTACCCTGTTCATCTGTAACAAGGATTTCTGGTAATACTTCTTTCGTAGTGACACTGGTCAACTGGAATTTACACCCTTTTAAAGAATAACAGCTATTTCCGTTAGTCAGCGTTTCATTTGCTGATTTTTTGACAATCATGCCTTTTCCGATATCCGGTTCTTCCTCAGATGTAAAGGTAACATCTTTCAGACGGTAAGTACTTCCCTCGTAAAATCCATTTTTTTCATTTATAACTACTTCATAGACAACGGGATCTATCTCATAACCTGTTGGTGGTTTTACTTCTTTGATATAGTATACACCCCATCCGAGATATTCTTTATCAAAGGTAATATTTCCATCTTTATCTGATATACCTGTATTCACCACTATAGTACAGTCTTTATCTTCATAGATGTTATATACCGCTCCTGCCAGTGATAAGCCTTTTGTAGGCACGGATTTTCCTGTCCGTGAATCAATCTTTACACCACTTATTTTTGCCCTTAATAGATTATCCTTTACCGTAAGGGATTTGCTGGAATCCGCCGTTACTTTTAAAGTGAAAACAGTCGGATTAAGCGCAAAACCTCTAGGTGCAGCAACCTCTTTGACATAGTATGTTCCTGGCTCTAAGGATAAGACAGCTCTACCACCGGAATCCGTTGAAAATGAGCCAAGTTTAATCGTACATTTTTTATCTCCGTATATCTCAAACCCTGCCCTGAAATCCAATTGTGATTTCAAAGAGCTTGTCATAACAAATGAGCCTTCTATTTCGCCCATCTCTTTGTAAACCGTTATAGTTCCGTCAAAGGAATGGTAATAACTGAATGAGCCGCTTAAGTTCTGGTATCCTTCCGTGTGTTTGCTGTTTATCCATTCTATCTTACAGGTAATTTTTCCAGTATTCTTATCAATTTTTGTTATTGTTATCTTATAAGTTCCGGTCTGCCCTGTCTGTGGAGCCCAGTAATCATGTCCCGAGGCGCAGTTTTGCAATGTAATCTGGTCGCCCTCAAAATCACCGCTTGTACAGGTAATATAGCCTGTTCCATTATAATACTCCGTTTTTTTGCCATTATAGGTAAGTGTTGCTGTTCCGGTATAAACATCCCCTGTTTTTGGATTATCAATATCCGGTTTTGCAGATGCAAGAAATGTTGTCATACTCTCCTCTTCTTCTGCATTAGCGATATCCTCTTCTTTTATAAAGGAAACAGAGAATACTTCATCAAACTCTGCTGTTTTTAGAAAATGTCCTCTTTTATATGTTCCCTTATTTATATGATACATGGATTCACAGGTGTCCTGTCTTTTGCCATCTAAAAACCACATAGCAAGATAGGATTCTACTACATAGCCTTTATCTGCTATTGCTTCTATCTTTATTTCTTCCGGGGATTCACCATTCGGATAATCATAGGATATCTTTTCTCCTTTTTCAAGTTTTTTTAATGTCTTTCCATTAGAATCCTTCAGGTATAATATTCCGCCTTCTGTATTGTTCTCAAAGGTCTTTGTATAGTTTCTGCTTTCGGCAGGTTCAATTTTTCTGCCTTCTGCATGGATAACCGTACAATGGTTTATCATGACCACAAACATTAATATTGTTATAAATATTCTTTTAAAACTAGTTCGACTGTTCATTCATTATCATCTCACTTTCTTTTTTCAAAAACGATTTGTTCTTTTTAGTATCTTTTTCATACGTATATTCTTTCTTTTATACAAAAAAAGATTTATAGCCATGAGTCATGCTATAAATCTTTTTTCTAATCATTATTAAATTTTTATTGATGGGTCAAAGCTTTTTAATGCGTAGATTGGTCAATATAATAATAACCTCCTTCCGGATAACTTTCGTCCGTTCTCCATTTCAGTCCTTCTGGATTTTCATTTGTTCCAATCTCCATCCAATAACCTTCTTCAGGGTATTCTTTTGTAACATAATTTACGGAATCAAATATAGTTATTACCCTATATCCATTCGGTTCACTGGCATGTATATGATTATCCTGATGTTCCACAGCTTGATCAAAGTCTTCTGTTTTATAATTACACGCAGTACATTCAATCACTGTCCGTTCATTCACATATACCGGAGTTTCCACAGAATTAGCCCATTTGGTAACAATCCAAACCTTCTTTTTTGACGTTTCCGCTTCTATCGGCGTTACCGGTGTCAGATCCGGTACCTTTGTTGTTGCCTGTTCCGTATTTTTCTCCACATCCACATTGGAAACAGATGTTGTTTCGGAAGATTTCGCATTTGTTTTATTCGTAACCGTTACCCGGCATTTATATGTCTTTTTTCCAACTTTTGCAGTAACAGTTGCATTCCCGGCTTTTACTGCTTTTATTTTTATGGAACCTTTTTTGTGATTGGAAAGCTTTATAATCTTCTTATCCTTTGTTTTCCAGGTTACCTTTTTCTTGGTTCCATTCATCTTCAAGGTATAGGTCTTACCTTTTACCAGAGTAAGAGAAGTTTTATTCAGCTTTGCAGCCTGTACTTCTGTAGGAAACAACATTGCAAATATCATAACGATAAACATCAGCATTATTAAATTGTTTTTGAGCATGCTTTCTTTCTTCATAAGCTTTCCCTCACTTTCTGTTTGCCTTACTATGTGTTATTCAATATGTTTCATATAATAGTTTGGGCATTATCACTCTCCTTTTACAGGGAATTTTACGATGAAGCCCCAATATGAAAGCCATTACGGACAAAGATAATGGGTAACTTCCTGTATATAATAATACTTCGTAAATTTCATTCTGTGAGGGTGATAGATAAGCTTAATCATACATTCATTCTATCTCAAAAACCGGTGTATTCATCCTTTGCAGTTCCTATGCCTGTGATATGGTTTATTCCCTTTTACTTGCACGTTTTCCCCCGTTATAGCCCTGGGGCATCATCCCCTGTTATCTGAGCTATATCTTGTATCATTAAAGGTACACTCATTCAATTGTTTAGGGATTTATCCTTTCAGAGACGTTATATACAAATAAAAATGAAAATTTAGAGTAAGTATATTATTACACACATAAAATATATTGTCAAGAAACAAAATAAACAAATAGAAAATCATTCTATAATGGTATAGACAGGAATCATTAAATAGCATCCTGCATGAATCGTATCATTCTGTAAATTATTGATATTCTTAACTTCAACAATATAATCGGCATAGACAGCACTTGAAGGGGCATATGCCTGTGCAATCGATGTAAGTGTATCCCCGGACTCAATCTCAATGGATACAAATGATTTTTCATATTCCACACTTTCATTTGCGTGTACCATGCGAAATCCAATTGTTAATGATAAAATGATTGTTATAACAAGCAAAGAAATTAACATAATATTATTATTGGTAATCTTATGTGTTAACATATAAAAACCCTCCTCTGTATACTTCACAAATATTCTAGTGCTTTCTGTATAATATTCGAATATTTGTTCGTTTTTAGTATAATATCAAACAAATGTTCTGTTGTCAATACTTTTTTCGAAAATTTGTTCGGAATAAATGTTTGCTTTTTTTGTACGATTATGTTAATATAGAATAAGATTTAACAATGAACTTGATTTTATACTTTATATTTCGAAAGGGGATTATTATGGCTGGTAAGATTAGCGCAAAACAGCAGGAGATTCTTAATTATATCAAGGATTGTATATTACAAAAGGGGTATCCACCATCTGTACGTGAGATTTGTGAAGCTGTGAAATTAAAATCAACCTCCTCCGTTCACTCTCATTTAGAGACACTAGAAAAAAACGGTTATATTCGGCGGGATCCAACCAAACCAAGAACCATTGAAATTTTAGATGACAGCTTTGGATTGACACGGAGAGAGCTGGTAAATGTTCCGATCATCGGACAGGTAACTGCTGGACAACCAATTCTTGCAGTAGAGAATATTGAAGATTATTTTCCGGTTCCACCGGAATATTTACATAATAAGACAACCTTTATGCTTAAAGTAAAAGGTGACAGCATGATTAATGTAGGAATCTATGATGGAGATCTTATTCTGGTGGAGGAGCAGCCAACCGCTGCAAATAATGAAATTGTTGTTGCTTTAGTAGATGACAGTGCAACAGTTAAGCGGTTTTTTAAAGAGAACGGTCACTATCGCCTGCAGCCAGAAAATGATTATATGGATCCAATCATTGTGGACCAGGTATCCATTCTCGGCAAGGTTATCGGGCTGTTTCGGACATTTTAAGGTTATTTTTTTACATTATAACAGGAGCTGTTACATTATATTTTCCGCCTCTCTTTTTAGGGGTAATTTTCAAATTTCCTATTCAAAAAGAGGAAAGGAAAACATTTGATTTAATGTAACAGCTCCTTTATATAAAAATCCTTTATAAACATTAACTGATTATGACATCACAATAAAAGCCTTCTCTGTTTTCTTTGCAGCTTGCATATCGGTATCTCACCATATTTCCTTCATTAAAACGGATATAATATGCAGAATAATGATACCGGCTATTTTCCATAAAGGAGTTCATGATCGTAACTGCATTTTCTACGGAAAAATCCGTTAACCGTATATCAACAATGTATCGGTTTGATTTAATAAGAATGTTATGCTTTTCTATACTCTCCTGCTCATTTAATGCTGCATCGAATATCGCCTTTGTAATATCATCAGAAACCAATTTTATATTATTCACATATTCGTTCATTACAGAAACCATTTTATTCTCCTAAATTTAGTATATTTCATGATCCGGCATTGCTTTTAATACTCTTTCAAATTCTGAATAATTTTCTTTAAATAATTCAACTACATCTGGATCAAAATGTTTTCCACTAAGGCTTACAATCTCATTATAGGCATCTTCCATAGACCAACCAGCTTTATAGTACCTCTCTGATGTCAAAGCATCAAAAACATCACATACTGCCATCAAACGGCTGATATATGATATATCCTCACCCTTCATACCGAGATAGCCTGTACCGTCAAAATGTTCATGGTGCTGTAATGCAATCGTTTTTGCAATCTGCATAATATCACCGGGACATTTTGCCAGAAGTGCTTCACCATAAAGGACATGGTTTTTCATAATTGCATATTCCTCATCGGTAAGCTTATCTGGCTTATCTAAGATTTCTTCTGGAATCATTAATTTACCAATATCGTGCATCATGGCAGCAACTGCTAATTTGTCTACATAATCAGTAGTAAATCCAGATGCATTCCCCAGGATACGCATATATTCAGAAACACGTCTGATGTGTTCACCAGTTACCTTGGACTTACTTTCAGAAATTTCTGCAAACGCATAAATAAGTTCTTCCTGGCTGTGAACCAAATCGGCATTTGCTGAAATTGTCTTATTAAGCATAGTCATATTCCGGTCTACAATATAATAGCTGAATAAGGTCATCACAAGAATTAGAACAACCCTTAAAAACACACCATACACTAAAGCTTCGGTAAAATTGTCATAGCCATCCACCGAACCTAACCGGAACAGAAAATACCGCAAAAGCATTGTTACGAATATACAAATACAATCTATAACTAATGTTACAGCAATTAATTTACGGTCACAGTAAAAGGTTGCAATCAGCAAAGGAAGAATTGCTAAAACTGCAAAATTATAAGATACAAAGGCTGTTAGCAAGAAGACTACTGTCATCGTACATGAAATAATATAGTACTTAATCTCCTGTTTCTCTACCTGCAAAAGGCTTACCAAAGCAGTCGGAATCAATAACAAAATGATACAGCCCACAAAAATTAATGTTACAATGGATTTGTCACAATTATAATAGTCTGTCATCGTGAACATCCATAAAGAAATCAAAAATAAAACCGTAATGCGGAGACATTTCGCTGCAAGCTTGTTTACCTCTATATTATTCTTTTGAATTAATAAATTCCTATCCATAGACACCCCAAATATATTTTTTATCTTCTGCCGTGCCAAATTCTTTCCAAACATGGCATAAGCACTGTAAATTTTCTTACATACAAGTTATCTTAAACAATCTGTGTCAATGACTTTTCCATCCAGCCATATTTTTTCCAGATTATAAAAAAGACGGTCTTCTTCATTAAAAATGTGAACAATCACATCATTAAAATCCATTAAAATCCAGTTAGCAGTCTGATATCCTTCTATCTGCCTTGGAAAGACTCCGGCTTTATGCAGTTTTTCTTCTACATTGTCTGCCATGGCCTGTACCTGGTTTCTGTTACTGCCGCTGGCTATCAGAAAATAGTCTGCCATTACAGATACACCAGATATGTCAATTACCTTGATATCGGCTCCTTTTTTATCTTCTAAACCAGCAAGTGCAAGTTTTGCCATTTCTTTACTTGTCATGTCTGTTCTCCTTAATTAGCGTTTTGAGATATTTCCCAATCTTCTTATTCAGTAAATTGTACAGTGTATTTTACGAAAACTAAGCTTTGTATTGGTCTGCTTTTCTCCTATCCCCGAAGCTGGTTATAAAATTCAAAGGTTTCCTTTGTCGCAGGATCGATATTTGCGCCCTTTTTGCCAAGATAGTGCATTGTGTTATGCAAGATATGAAGCAGGCAGATATCTAAATCCGTATAGGCTTCTTTGCGGATAATGTCCATCTCTGGCAACTGACTACGGTTTGGTTCGATATAATCAGCTATATAAATAATCTTTTCTAATGTTGTCATGGCCGGTTTTCCTGTCGTATGGCAGGCTATTGCGGATAAAATCTCGTTGTCAGTTATCTCATATTTTTCTTTCGCATATACCGCAGAAAGCTTTGCATGTAACAAATCAGGGTTTTTGTATTCGCATTCCGAAATCGGAACCTTGCGTTTTTCACATTTTTGAATCTTTTTGTCATTTGGAACATACTTTGCACAATCATGTAAAAGTCCTGCAATCATTGCCTTTTCATAGTCTACACCATGCATAAATGCCATCGTTGCAGCTGTATACTCCACTCCGACAGAATGTTCAAAACGCTTTGCCGGAAGTTTTTCTTTTAACTTGGCTTTCATTTGTTGTCTATCCATGATTATAACTCCCATTTCATACACTAAAAAAGATTATACCAAAAAATGTATGCAATTTCAACGAAACCACATACATTTTTTATAGATTCTGATATAAATGATGATCTTCAATATATTGTAATACCTCTGGATCTAAGTTAAGCTGCTTAGATAGCATCTCCCGTTGTAAAATTCCATAGCCTTCTAACAGATGCGTTGCAATCTGCTTTCTAATTTCACTAGAAGAACAGTCAATCATAGAACAGTCAATTGGATAAAAATGATTTTTTCCAAACTGTTTATGCAGCTTCTCAATATGCTGCTGCATAATCGTCTTGGAAACATCATCTCTTGGTGCAGTTAATATTTTTGCATGTTGTAATATCTTCTCAGGTTCTCTCCATTTATCAAAATAATCAAGAGAATCGGCACCTATGATAAAGTAAAACTGTATTTTGGGATATTCTCTTTTTAAAAGCTCCATCGTTTCTGCAGTATATGTCTTACCACTTCGCCGTAATTCATAATCAGAAGCCTTGAAATATGGATATTTTTTAATTGCAAGGGCAACCATGTTAAGACGTGTTTGTCCATCCAACAGCTCCTTTGAATCCTTATAACCCGGGATATGGTTTGGCATAAACCACACTTCATCTAAGTGGTATTGTTGATAGGCAGCCTTTGCAATTTTAATATGTCCATTATGAATCGGATTAAAAGTTCCGCCCATGATTCCAACTGCTGTCATATGCCACCTCCAAACACTATTATTTTTTAACATTAGGAAGTTCAATTCTTGGCTTGTCTTTGTTTTTGCGGTATAGTACAATTTTCTTACCAATCACTTGTACAACCTCGGAATGTGTACGTTCTGCAATCACATTTGCAAGCTCTTTCGGATCATCCATACAATTTTTAAGGACAGATAATTTGATCAGTTCCCGTTTACTGATTGCCTCGTCCACAGCGATCACCAACTCTGGTGTTACGCTTGCTTTGCCAATATTTACAATGGGATCTATTTCCATTGCCAAACTTTTTAGATATGCGCGTTGTTTACTAGTCATTTTTATATCTCCTGTTTTCCTCATACTGTCGTTATGCATTCCCCATATATGAGATGCCGAAGCGATCAATCATAGTAATCAAATTCAAGGTAATACATCCGGACAACATCTCCCTCTTCAATTCCCTTTTCCTTCAATGCATCAAGAATCCCCTGATCCTTCAAAAATTTCTGAAAGAAATCAAATCCTTTCTCAGAATCTAAGTTTGTATATCCTAACATTTTTTCAATCTTAGGACCTTCTACAATAAAAACATGTTCATCCTTTGGATCTTTCTCTACCGTATATGGATCATTTATAACATCAAAGGTCGGTACATACTCCTGTTCGAATTCAATAACGTCTTTTGGAGCATTCTTTACCAGGTCATTCAAATGCCAGAGAAGCTCTTTTACCCCTTCACCGGTTACAGCAGATATTGCAAAAACCTCAATTCCCTGTGAACCAAATTCCTCCTTTAACAGGTCAAGAACAGTTTCACGCTCTGTCTCATTCATGGCATCCATCTTATTGGCTGCAATCACCATTGGACGATCTGTGATTTCTATGTTATATTTTTCAAGCTCTTCCATAATTGCATGAATATCATTTATTGGATCTCTGCCCTCTACCGAAGCGCCATCCACAACGTGAAGGAGTACCTTTGTGCGCTCAATATGTCTTAAAAACTGAAGACCAAGACCGACTCCACTGCTGGCACCCTCAATGATACCTGGAATATCTGCGATCACAAATCCTGCGCCATCTCCCAAATCCACGACACCAAGATTCGGATTCAAGGTCGTAAAATGATAATTTGCAATCTTTGGCTTTGCATTGGTTACCCGGGATAAAAATGTGGATTTTCCGACATTTGGGAAGCCTACAAGTCCCACATCTGCAATCACTTTAAGCTCTAATGTTACATAAAGCTCCTGTCCCGGCTGCCCCGGCTGGGCATACTTCGGTGCCTGCATTGTGGAGGTTGCATAATGCATATTTCCATTTCCACCTTTTCCACCCTTTAAAATAACGACAGGCTCTTTTTTATTGGCCATATCCATAATGACCTTGTCTGTTTCAAAATCCTTAATAATCGTTCCCGGTGGAACTTTACAGATTATATCTGCACCACTTGCACCGTGCTGCCGTTTTTTATTTCCTTCTTTTCCATCTTCTGCACAATACTTTCGCACATGCCTGAAATCATTTAATGTGTTAAGACCTTCATCCACCACAAAAATGACATCGCCACCTTTGCCTCCGTCACCGCCATCCGGTCCACCGGCAGGTACATATAATTCTCTTCGGAAACTTACATGACCATCACCGCCTTTACCGGAACGGATAAAAATCTTAGCTCTATCTGCAAACATAGCAAATCTCCTTATTCATCCACATATCCTGTATTCTTTCCTGAACCGACATTCCCATTCGTCCATTTGCTGTCTCTAACGGATAAAAATAGGAAAAAAGGCCAAAGCTTACGCCTTGGCCTTATGTCATATCCTATTCGTTAACGGATACAGGGTAGATAGAAACCTGTTTCTTATCTCTTCCCTTTCTCTCATAGCGGACAACGCCATCCACTAATGCGAATAAAGTATCATCCTTACCACGTCCAACGTTTGTACCTGGATGAATCCTTGTTCCACGCTGTCTATATAAAATATTACCAGCTTTAACGAACTGACCATCTGCTCTCTTCGCACCAAGTCTCTTAGATTCGGAATCTCTACCATTCTTAGTAGAACCCATTCCCTTCTTATGAGCGAATAACTGAAGGTTAAGCTTAAACATAATTACACCTCCTGATTCAAAATAATAATGTACTTCTTACCATACTCTTGTTCAATTGTAGTAATTCCAAGCATAAATGACTGAAACAAAAGCTCAGCTTCCTTGCTTGGCATATTCTTCAAAATGACGTTTTGAAAATTAATTTTCTTAGAACCGTTAAGCTCTTTCTCATCATTTGTGAAGTTTTCCAGGGAATTCACCAGATTGATGTACAAAATGGATACTGCACTACAAACAATATCTCTTCCCCGTCTGCCATATTCGGCATGTCCTTCTAACTGGACACCAACTATCTCTTCATGTTTGTTAAAAACAGTTACAGTAATCATGACAGCTCTTAAGCATTGATTGCTTTGATCTCAACCTTAGTAAATGGCTGTCTGTGACCCTGCTTTTTGTGATAGCCGGTTTTTCTCTTATACTTGTAAACAACAACCTTCTTAGCCTTGCCATCCTCGATTACGCTAGCGGTTACATTGGAGTTTGCAACTGCCTCACCGCATAACATATCCTTGTCGTTGTTAATAGCAATAACATCAAATTTTACTTCAGAACCAGCTTCTGCATTCAGCTTCTCTACTTTAATGATATCACCTTCAGCTACCTTGTACTGCTTGCCACCTGTTGCAATAATTGCGTACATACGGTTACCTCCTATTATCATTACTCGCCAAGTTTGGTGGTATCTATAAATAGACACACTTCGACCTCCTTGTGCGGCACACTTGATTATAGTAACAAATGAATGATTAGTTGTCAATTGTTTTTTTTTAAGATTCAAAATTATAGATAACTTTTTATGGTACATTTGTTATTTGCACATTATGTTTTCAGGTATCTATCATATAGATAAGTCAATACTTCCACCCTCACTCATAGCAGGTATCTCTG
>CAMWYJ010000007.1 GCA_947178445.1 uncultured Clostridium sp. | reverse complement strand
CAGCCCACACATTATCATAGAAGATTAACATTTACAGACTTTTCTTCACACGCTCATATTTCTAGACAGCTATATCCTGATAACCTACCTCTATCACCTGCTCATTATTCAGGCGTAATCCCATTGATCCATTAGCACTTTATACGCATCATACTGTCCTTCTTCAAATTCCAATTCTCCAAATACACTGTTATGAATCATCTTTTATCTCTCCCTGAGTTTTTATCGTTACTATTCATGTGCCTGCTATATAAAGACTCTGACTATTTTTTATTATGTAGTGTGACAGCCAATAATATAATAAATATAATAAATATAACCAATACAACAATTTGCCCTGTCACGCCTAAAGAATTACCCAACCTCTCAATTACACGCCAAATCATACGCCAACGCCACATTATTTTTCCTCCTAACTATTAGACAGCCATATTTTTATCGTCTTTCTAAAAACTTTATCATTATATAATTCTCGATAAGGTTTTTCCTTCAAATTCATTCCCCCAGCCTCTATTCTCCTCTATACTAAATCTTCTAAAAGAATCAACATCTGGTAATGGTATATGATTTTTAATCATATAATCTATAAGCCTTGCTAATTCATTAAAGCTTTTTTGTCCATAACCTTCTATTACGCTGTAGGAATGGCTGGCACCTATATCGTAAATTGCAGACATCAAATAATCTATTTTCTCATCAATATTCTGATATAATTGATAAAGATATCTAAAATTATCCTCATCCAGATACTCAAAATCATGTTCTTTATATGACACAAATTCCAATAAATTTTCCGGAATTATTTCAGATATTATTCCATTCCAATCATCCAGATATTGAATATCTGTAAATCCCCATAAATATTCTAATACTATTTTCCAATCTTCCACATGATAATTTAAATAAACCAATGTATTTTCAAAACAACGAATACTATATGACACCCTGCCTCTTAATGATATTTTTTTGAATTCATTCATATCCATTTTTTTATTCTCCAATTTAATGTCAATCAACAATGCTTTGATCCGTTTTACCCTCTTTGCTACAACTATTCAATAAACTCTGGCAGCCTTGTTTCTCCAACAACACAATCTAACATATCTTCAGCACTTTTACCATTCATACATAAACATCCATCTGTAAAACTATAAAATATACCGTTTTCGGTCATAACCATGATTAGATTTCCTCTGCTTTCCAGCCCGATTGGATATGCAATGTTTTCGATGCCATAATCATTTAATAATGTTACAAAATACTCCGAATCAAAATATAAGCCTATTGCTTTAATCGGATTTATAGAAATTTCTTCTTTAAACGGAGCATTCCTAAACTCTTTTGTAAATGCGATTTCTAAGTTTCCATATGTCTTTAAAAAATCTTTTACTATGTCTGGCATTTCCATTCCTATTTCTTTATATTTATTTTCAAATTCTGAAATATCTATAACTCTTCCAAAATACCATCCTGCCTGCATCAATCTTTCTTTCGTAATATTTTCCATAGCTATCTCCTCTATAGACTTGTCCCAATATCATGGTAACTCTAAAGAATCACTCTAGTCCATATGGATACGGCGGTTCAATTTCAAAATCAACTTCATATTGGGATAACTTTTTTAAAATATCTCTAATCTCATATGCATCTCCTTCTATAATCAGATTCTTTTTTTCTTTCAGTTTACTTTTGACACGGAGAAAATTCATATTACAAACCTTGGATACTGCTTTTATCTCAATATGATTACACTTATTCCCCTTCAATACAATATAAACTTTATATGTTGTCTCATCACGCAGCATAGGAATATCTGTCGTCACAGGATTGCCTTCCGAGAGAAATGCGTTCTTAAAATCTTCAAACATGATAAAAGCCGTTCTTAGAACATTTTCCAAGTCATCATAATCCCCGATTCTAGGTTTTTTTATAATATAGTTAGAATCAGTCAATTCTTTTGCATATGTTCCCCAGGGTGACCCAAGCAACACTTCATCCTCCTTTTTCACAACCCAAATTAGCTCTACCGTTCCATCACGTAAAGTAATATGGAACCCAAAAATATAGCCTCCCCTTTCCTCTTCCTGCAACTGATAAAATTTTTCCCCGGAACGAAATTTCGCACGATATCCTAAATCTTGAATCGTTTCTATGACTTCATCCCTGTCAACATAGATTAATCTTCCATCTTCTGGTATCCTTTCATCGCTATATAAATTGGATAACTTCTCATACCGTTCAATAAAATTTATTCTCATTAACGCCACTCTCACTTTTTCATTTAATTCAAACATTTTTCATACCCCTCTCTTGTATATTCACAACACCCTTAACAGAAATAATCTTCTTATTGACGCTTTTATTCATGAAAAGAATCTTTAATTTTCTTCACTTAAATATTCTTTTGTATATTCAGTTTGTTCAATAAACAATTTTTCATTTTCATACCTTATAACCAATGTTGGTTTTGGTAAGGTTTCTATGTCGTTCAACAACCCATTTGGCTCAATATCGCTTGGATGAAAAAAACTGCACTCATTATACGACAGGTAAAACATTTCATTATCCAATTTCTCAATTGATATTTTGTTTTCCCTACAATAATCTCTCAAGTATTCTATCGCAAGTGCCTTTTGCAATTTATTTTCTATTTCCTTTTTGTTTATTCCTTTCATCTACTTGTACTCCCTTACAAATCACAGATACCTCTTAATCAGCTTAATAATATCTAAATCCCCACATCTTTGTGCAACATCCAGCATTGAACAATTTCGAACATATTCATTAGAATACGTCTGCAATAGCCGCAAATCTTTTTCTAATAATTTTTGTACTATACTTTTATTCCCATATCTTATTGCACTAATTACTTTCTATTGAATTTAACAATTCTACACCGCAAAACATATTAGTATCAATTCCACTCTCGATTAAATATAATGCCTGTTCCGGCTTCCCCATATTTATTGCGCAATTCAATAAAGAGCCCTGATGAGTAACACAATTTAATAAATTTTCAGCTTTTATGTATTCCCTAAATTCATACGTGTCCTTTTCCAACAAACCAACCACAGTATTAAGCGTATTGACACGTTTCTCATTTTCTCCCCAATAGGAATCGTAATTGTATCTATTTAAAAATTCCGCATATTCAACATCCCCCGGTTTCGGAGATGCGATGACCGCTTCAATAAAATCCTCATCGGGAATATATATACCGTCCTCTATATCATCTAAAATAATATTCGGCGCAGCATATCGGATACCCTTTTGTAAATCTAAAATACGAATTTCCCCAAAACCCTTTACAAATTTTTCTCCATTTATCTCCAATTTCCGGTATTTCCCATTTAAGTCTTTATTAAGTGGTCTTTCACAATGAATCCGCAGATTTTCAAAAAATGTCTGCTTTATATTACCAATATCAGCTTCTTTTTCATTGCTGTTCCAGCCAATATTGAGTGCTTCTTCAAAATGCTGATACATATACTTCGTCAAATCATTATTCATACTATATCCCCTATGGATTTGTAACCAATTTTGCTCTGCAAACTCCTTTTTCAATAAGAACATCTATAAATCTTATCAATCCAATTTTCTAACGCTAATATTATTTCGCACAATTCTTTACCATCAATAAAAGTTTCCTTTACATCAATATCCTTTAATTCATGATGCGAAGCATTAGTTCTATAGTTTAATTTTGCCGCTAAAATTCTAATGTCTTTTCCATTACCAACAGCAAATACAAAATAATCATAATCAGAAAATTCTTGGGGCGAAACATCATACTTATAATCGTTTTCCTCATTTACATCCTCTGGAAATGTAACATTATATATGTATAAAAAAGCTTCTTCTTTTTGCATATTAAAAATAGTATTGTTTATCGTTATATTTTTTAATCGATTCAGCAAAATAGGGATTTCACATTTTAATGTTGATGTTAATATTTCTTTGGGAAATAAATCACCATCAATACTGAAAAATAAAATTCCATTATAAAACGAGCTATCTATATTCCATTCCTCTACCATATCTAACATAATTGAAAACTTATATGGATCTCCTATTATCATCATTACCACCCTTTTTACATTCCGGCCACTTATAAGTTATTAAATCGCCCTCTTGTTTAACAAAAACTAATTTTGTTTCATCACATACATGTTCCATATCTTCCTGTATTTTCAATTTCATCACCTCTTCAATACCGGAATGAATTGCTCATATTGTTTCCTTAAATTAACATAAAATTGTTCTGTTTCTTCAATAGTCGCTACAAAGCGAACCCCTTTATCATATCCCACGCTATTCCCTTTCGTTATTGCCGCTAAATTTATCCATATTTCAAATTCAACACATTCATCCTCTTTTAACAATTCTAAATTCAGCGAAAATAGTGCTTCACTTGAATGATACTTATAGACAACAATATCACCATTTGCAATAGACTTTAATCCTTGAAGAAAATCGGAATATTCAAAAATTGTCATCATTGCATCACATGCTTCACCAATATTATATATCTCACCATCAACATTGATTATAAATTCAATTGGCAGCCAGTTTTCAAAACTACTCCGATTATATTCTACATCAACATTATCATGTAAAATATTTAATGAACACTCAATATTTTTTTCTATATTATGTAATACGTTTTTCAAGTTCATTACCACTCCCAAAAATTGCAATTCTCTCTTTTCCTTACTGTCCACATATCATCTTCTATGCTGCCATATATCTCAATATAATCCTCCTTCACCTGTTCTATATCTTTCTCCTGCATTTCCCCCAATTGGGCTTCCCATAAATTCAAAATTACGATGCTCCTCTTTTAGTATAACTGTATCAAAAAAGATTTTCCGAAAAGCATGTCAAACCAAAATTTACTCCTCCTCAGCAATTTCTTCCAACCACTCTACAAGCGCCTTTTGGGGATTTAATCTTATCCCTCTTTCTGTATTTCCATAATCAGGAGGCATAATCTCTGCGTTGATTACTATTCTCTTTCTCTTTTTTCCCTTTCCAAACAATCCTTCTTTGTCCAAATCTGCCATCGCACGCTCCATACAATTTAAACGCAGGTCAATTTCTCTTTGTACATCATCATCATTTTCTATACCTTCCATTCTTTCATTAAATACTTTCTCTACTTCCGCAAAAAACGTCTCGCCATATGCATAATATGGAGAATCTGCATACGACCATTTATAATCCAATCTTGCCTCTTCGGGCTCCTCCTCTTGTGAAAGAACTTCTTCTAATGCTTCTTCTGACCAGGCAGATATAACAGGACAATTCCCCTCACCATCCGTAATCAAAGAACAATAATAAAAATTCTCCTTATGTTCATCAAATAAATTAACTATTGCCTGTCTTGCTGCTTTTTTAATAAGTTCCACTAACTTTTTATCAATTTTTAAATTCATGTTTTTGCCTCCTCTTCTATTTGTTGCCTGCTTGCCTCATCCATCTTATTCTGTTGATAAAGTCTATTACCCCTGCACCATTCGCAAGAGCCATGATTTCTACAAGTACCATCAACAGCTTTTGCACCCACATAAGGTTTTCTCTTTTCTTTTTTGTGTTTAATTGCTTTATCGAGGCTCATTTTTATCTCCTTACTTAATCAAACTCTGGTTTTATATTCTTAACAGTCTTTAATTTTAACCTGCTCCTGAATCATATTCCCAAATTTATCAATTTCATCCTGCCACATTTTTCGCAATGCCTTATCAATAATATGACCACGCCCATTTGCAATTAATTCTTTTTTTCGTTCTTTTATTGATTTTTTTGAATTTTCACTTATCTTTTTGCTTTTGCAGCATTGAATAAAAGATTTAAAATCATCTCCTATACATGACTTTTTTCCACCAAGCTCATAATCGCAAAAAAATATTTTGCCATATAATGTTTCACCAATATTAATGACAATATAATTTCCAAAAGAATCACATGCTATAGGTATTAGGTCCTGTTCAATCCATTTGTCCAGATTAATATTATTTAGACTTAACTTTACGCTTCCAATTCCATAAAACCCTCGAATATCCGAAGATATCTTACCAACCTTAAATTTAGTCTGAGGTGTATCTCCTCCATTATAATCAATTAAAAATTCTTTATATTGATTCGGTATAGAAATGCCATATTTTGCTTCCAATTCTATAATTTGGGGTTCCACGTTTTCGTTATTAAATTTAGAAATTAACATTAAATTCCCTCCATTCTTATTTTTTTTATGCTTGAAATTCCAAAAAATAATCTTCATTTCCATCCAGCCAATATTCAAACCATTCTAAAAAACTCATTTCAGGTGCACAAGGCTGTATTCCAACATCTGTAAAAAACCACATTTTCCCTCTTTGTTTTCCTGTGACAACTATATTCCAAGATTGTGCATCGCCAATATTAATTAATTCTATATTTCCAAATACTGTTTTTCTAACTCTCTCCTCATCATAATCATCTTCCCATATCCAATACTTTTCAAACTCAAATTCTTTTTGTAACTCTTTTGCATTAACCTTCCATTCTTTAAAGCTTAGCAAATCAAAGCCATCTATCATTTTACATCCATCACAAATATTCGTATAAAAAGTGACTATTTCTTCCGGCAGAATAATTTTATTTTCTCTTTCAAAATTCTTTATATCTTCCATATCTATAACCTTATTCCGCTGAATATTTTTAGTATCCAATTTCTGTTTAATTCTATCAATATCTGCACGCATTCTATGTACCCCCTTCTTCAGCATATTATTGGCTATATTTTTTACTGACATTTGCTTTGCCATGCACAGCAGGCATTAATATATAACAAAAAAGTCATCATCCACATTACCATCAAGTGTGTAAAGCACATCATAATATCCAACAGCCTTATCATTGTACTCTATCATAATATCAATTACTATGAAGCAACGATCATCATCCGGCCAGTTATGTGCCTCAAAAGATACGTTGTTTACAAATATATTTATCCTTTCCATATCACAAGGGTTGAATATTTTACCAGCCTCATCCGGATCTTCCCTACAATAATTATGAAATGCATTCCAAAAATTTTCCTTACTCTTTTCTATCAAGTTATTTTTAACGATTATTTCTTTTAATTCGTTAAATAACATTTATTCCATCCTTCTTTCCAATTGTTAAAATAAATACAGAACTTCAATCTTTGGGTATCTGTCTAAGCAGCTGCTCAATTGGGATGCAGACCAAACTATAAGTCTCCTTATTACATTCCGGACACCTATAAGTTACTAAATCACCCTCTTGTTTAACAAAAACTAATTTCGTTTCATCACATACATGTTCCATATCTTCCTGTATTTTCACTTTCATCACCTTTTCTACCAGCTACTACCACTTAACATAGAACAATCCTTTGTTTCTTTTGCTGTCCACATCTCCTCCTCTATGCTGCCATATATCTCAATATAATCCTCATACATATCATACCAGAAAGAAACATTGTGCTTTGATTTTACTTCAAATCCAATCAACCCGAATTCATTCTTATCATAAGCACCCTTCCCTTTTCCTGTTGTTTTCTCAATCAAAGACAGCAGCTTGTCATCCCATGCGGATGTATTACTAATGATTGACAGAAAATCTGCTTTCACCTGTTCTATGTCTTCCTCCTGCAAGGCCGCTGGTCTCAATTCCACACAGCAGTCACAATATTCATTCCACTCTATATCTTCCTTAATAAAATAATCGGAATCCCTATAAAATACGATTTCCTTCTGAGGTTCTATATACACTTTAAGAGCTTTCTGGTATTCTTCTATCTCGGTTTTGATATTCTCCCAGCCATACATCAGAACCAGTATTTCAAGCTGTTCCTTAGTATCACTGATTTGCATACTTCCATATCCCTTTACCGCATAATAACCAGGTATAAAACAGGATATATTGGCGATGTCAGACCCTCTCGTCATATATACTTTTTTATTTTTTGCTATTGACATAAATGTAATCTTTGAAAGTTCAATTGCAAACAGGCATTGATAATCGGTGAAGTACAAGGTATCATTATGCAAAAAGTATGTCCATTCCTGAACCTTATATCGATGCCTATATTTTTTACATATTGATTTTCCCTCACCGTTTTTTCTATATTCTATAGATAATCCATCCACTGTATAAAAATAATCTATATGTGTTGGAATATTCAATTCTTTTTCAATCTTTTCGTGTATACGACTTTTCTCTTTTCTCAAATCCGAATAATCCTTTTTGTTATGACGTATTTTCATTACTATGAGAAATAACACTAATGGTATGGTGACACTAAATTCGCAAATACCAATATCATTGTCCCATCTGGAATAACCATCACTCAAACTAACATTTGTACAAACTCTGAAAATGTATTTGCCACTTTATAGGTTACCGGTTCAAATTCCCCTGATTCCTCGTGACTCCATACGCAAATACACGGTTTCTCCTTGTCTTCCCTATAATCAAAACATACATAATCTCCAGCGAACAATTCTGCTATAGGCAAAATTTCTACTCCAATTAAATCCTCATTATCCGTCAGACACTCTCCTATTTGAGATTCTACGACACTAATATCATACCAGCCATCCGGGCTTTCTTGAACATTCTTCAAAATACACAAAAATCGAGTAATTGCATAATTGTGCCCGTTACTTTCAAATGATTTTTCATTTGGTATCCCACCATTATAATTTACAATAAAGTCTCTATAATCCGTTGGTAAAACCAACCTCCATTTTTGCTCCTTCTCTGCTAATAATTCAGCGCTTGGTAGCGGTTGAATAACCCTATTCTCTTGTATCGTCATTTTATATCCTCCCATCAATTGCATTTTCGGATACTAATCTTTCACCATATGAAAAATCGGATAAATATAAGAATTCATTTTCTCTCTTACAATGGAGGCATCTAACCACTTCCACTTCTCTTCTTACTTTTATATTCATACTGACTACCTTCGTATATCCCTACTGTCCATATATTCCTGAATAACATACATCACTTGCAAATTCTATCCCTGAAACCCAATCACAATCCATTCGTCTACAATGTCCCAAAAATTAATATTGTAGCGCGGCAATTTGAAGACAGACCATAAGACCGCATCATCATCCTTATCATTTAATGCATCTATTACAACGTATGCCCCCGCTCCGCTGCCAAAAAATCCAAAGGAAGACTCTAATTGAATTTTAAGGGACTCTTCCATCTTTTCAACTATTTCCCAATCTTCATCTCCCAAATACAATATATCACTTTTAGAATATAATCCCATACTTCCACTTGCGTAGTAATGAAAGCCATCATGCAAATCCTGATAAAATTTTTGAACCGTGTCCGGAAAGCTTGTCCAGTATCTTTCCAAATCACTTGATGGCTGGCATTGTAAAGGGTTTCCACCCTCATAATATAATATTTGTCCATTTTCTGAAGCAATACTATACAATAACGAATATCGCCCTCTATATGTAATCAACTCAATGTTTTTTAGATTTTTCTTCATATACTGTATGGTATTACTCAGCTCCTTAAAAACAACCCGATTCCACATCTGCATGGCAACAATAACCTTGTCCTCTGCCCTTTGCAGATTAAGCACACGCTTCCAGCTATCGGGAATATCTGCAATATTATCAAATCCACTTTCAATAATTTGAACATCCTTATGATATTTCTTTAAATAATCCATTTTATCAGCCATTTCTGTTTTCTCCCTTGTTTAAAACAATTTATTTATTAATGTTTTGTCTCATTTATTTCCAAAGAACCTTCAATAAAAATTCTATCGCCCTCCATGTAATCTACTGCATCTTCAAACTCAATCAAAATCTTATCCTTTGAAACAGATGAAAATGCATATACCGAACAATCGTCTATCACCTGTGATACTTCTACTATTGCCTCAATATGCGAGGATTTTTTTATTACCTGTCGATGCATTAAGTCTCTATTCACTCGTTTACTAATATTTACTAGATCAATCGATACGGTTCCTTCCAATATATCCCCTGTCTCTCTTTTGGGGGCTGCTCCATCCTTTTCTAAATATTCATCGTATTCCAAAAAATGCACGATATATTTAGCATCACCATGCATTTCTTTGACTATTGCCGTTCTTTCATATCCATCCGCATAAATTTCGCTGATTATATATTTTTTCACCCCTGGACACCCCTATTTCATCTTACTAAATGACTTGATATCCGACATCTATTCAATAGCAATTTTCCTATCCAAAAATATATGAATTTGCTTTGATTTGAAACTATTTACATATCCTGTACATCCACCATATTCTTGACTATATATTTCTCACTTAAAAGATTAGACAACATATTATGTACCTGATATACCATTTCTTCAAATCTTTGCTTATCAATTTCTGATTTAAACCCAATATATTTAAATTCTTCCGGATTATTCAAATATAACGCATCAAACTTGTTCTGTAATTCTTCTAGTATATTAATAATCTTGTCATCCTTTTTAATTTCTTCTATCAGACCATTATCAACAAAGTCACCATTTTCGTCGTATATCCAAATAGGATAGCATTGATAATCTAACATTAATCGTATTTCTTTTTTCAGCAATTTCATTGGATTATTCTATTCCTTCCTTGTATTCTACACCAATATATTTTCTTGTTTATTCGACAAGTAATTTTATATCATCCATATTTGCTGGAATAATCTTATAAAATTATTGCTGTATTCCTAGTGCAACTACATTTTCGGATTCTATACTTAATATTTTTTGTGCTATATACTGTGCCTCTTCTTTACTTACCAATTTATCTGGAATGTTATAAAAAAATAATATTCTTTCCAAATTCTCAACATTCTCCACAATTGCTAAAAGCTCTCTTGCATGAAATAATGCAATCGAATATGCTCCCTCTATAAAACATAATGGATGCAGCATAATATCTATCGCCAATTCAATCCACTCCACTTTTTTTGTTGTGTATATCATATACTGAGCAAATCCATAAACACTTATGTTCTCTGTATTGTACGCAATTGTCATTATAACATCTCTTACATCACTAAATTCCAATTTTTCACATAATTTTTCTGCATCCCCATATCTGCCCTGTAGCAAGCATATTTCAAATTTCTTTTTCATAAATTACTCCTATTTCCTTCAATGTATTGTCTATATCCTCCACATAATCTATCCATACCCCGTCCTTTAGAATTTCATATTTTCCCCACTGCGGATTGTTTTCTACTCTCCCCATAATCCGGACAAACACCATGTAGTTATACTGATTGTTTGGAAAAGCCATACCCGATCTTCTATCGACATTATTTTACTATATTCTACATGGAATGTCAGCATTTTTCAGGTGCTATGAACAATCTTATCATCTGCCATACAGACTAAAGTAAACACAAAAATGAAGCATGGATTGACAGGAATTGACAGGTATGGTATTATCATTTGGTAATATTTTGGTTACCTATATCAAAAAATAACAGGAGGATAAAAATGAGCGGGAATAAAGATTTCAGAAGCTGGCTTAAGAAGAACACATGCGGTAATTATAATGGGATAGAGATAACCCCAGATACAGAACTGGTGAGTTATACCTATGTAATGAGTGCGCTTATCATAACATTCCGTCGACAGACACCATACTATTTTTTGGAGGCAGAGGCAAAAGAGGCTGCAACAGCAAAATTTTTATGTATTTTATGTAATCTGACACTTGGTTGGTGGGGAATCCCATGGGGACCGATTTGGACAATCAAGGAGACGGTTTGTAATTTAGCGAACTCAAACAAGGTTTCATGGGGACAGTTTCTGAAAACACCTTCTGAGTCGGAATAACAGCGGGGTGAGATAGATATGGCACATATATCGGATGCAGAATGGGTATTTATGGAGCTTTTATGGGAATACAAAGAACTGACAATCGCCCAGATGGAAAAGCTTCTTAAGAATGAGCGAAATTGGTCGAAACATGCTATTATTTCCTTCCTGAAGAAAATGGAGGCAAAAGGGCTTATTTGTTTTCGCATAGAAGGAAAGACGAAAGTGTTCTATACAGAGCTTGATAAAGAACAGATAAAGCGTGAGGCATCGGTAGGGTTTTTGGACAAGGTGTTTCATGGAAAACTTGGCCTTATGGTGTCTTCCCTGGTGGAAGATGATTGCTTAGAGGAGGAAGACATTGAGGAACTGATGCAGCTTTTGGAGAAGAAGAGGGAGGAACCGTAAGATGTTCAGGTCATATGTGCTGACATGGATAAATGCATTTCATCCAAAGCAAAGAATGGGGAGAAGGGCATATTTTGAAGCAATGCTGCTACATTTTATTCTTAGTCTTTTACCGACGATGATTATCTGTGAAACGGATATATTGGAGGACTTCGATTTAGTAGTCGTACCGGTTATGATATTTTCCCTCATGTCGATTATTCCGATTGTAAGCAGTACAATTCAGCGCATGCATGATGTAGGGAAAAGCAGCTGGTATCTTCTGCTTTGTGCAGTGCTCAATATTATCGGCGTGGGTGTGATTTTGTGGATTTTGCAGATAGGAAAAGAAAGTGACGAATCAAACCGTTGGGGCGAACCGCCGTTAAATTATAACAAAAAGAATGGCTCGGCAGATTCCTTTGTGGATGAGAGAGTGACAAAGGAGGATTTGGCAAAGGAAAAACGAGAGCTTTGGCGGGCTTTGCTGTATTCCTTTTTGATTGTAATGGCAATCTGTGCGCTGCCTGCAATATTTTTTTAGGAATACGCTGGTTGTATGACACATCTATGATTGCGAGGTAAAAAAATGAAGGAAGAACCGGAAAAAAATAAACGCAAGACAAAAAAAGTATCCATAAAAACGATTATTCTGGCAATGCTGGTGACCGCGGCATTATTCGGAATCGCTGTGTTGGATATGATGAAGGAGGTACAGGAGCATCCACCAGAGGAGGTCGCACTGTACATGGAGCAGTGTATCGGACTGCCAGTTACAGTAGAGTATGATTATATGCAGGGATTTTCGGATTCCCGCTATTCGGGACAAATTCCCTATTATGGGCATACGGTGTTAGATGATGGTGTAACGATTTCCTTTCTCATTGGATTAGACAGAGCATTCCCCTTTTTTGAGGGAGGATTGTATTCAACCTTTGAAGAGGAAATGATAGAGCACTATGCAGGGCAGTACGGCATAAAAAGCACGACAGACAGCTATTGGAATGTATTGAAAATAGAGAAAACTGATATTGAGGGAGAAGATTCCTCTCTAAAGAAACTGCTTGATGTACTCGGAGAAACAAGCTATATACAGCATGCGGGACAAGAACTTGAGCTGCGTATTGAGGCAGCTGGTGGTCATACAGAAAGCATTACCCTAAACGCAGACACACCTTTGGATTATGAGACATTAAAACAAGATTTGGAAAAGGGTATAGAATGGTATGAACGGATGAATGACTCTATAAGCAATATGGATCGGTAAAGAATCAAAAGACATCTTACAAGATACAAAAGAGTAGGAGGCCTGTGAACAGCTTATGCAGATATTAGGAATAGAATGGATTACAATGGAAGCGAGTGTTTTTATTGTGCTGATACTGCTTGTGCGAAAATGCTTTGGAGCAAAAATACATCCGCTGGTAATGAAATATTTGTGGGGAATGGCAGTGCTTAGAATCATTCTACCCATCAGACTTTTAGTGCCCTGGATAGAGGGATACCCGCATTCTTTTTCGATTCCTGCCTGGATAATGCTTGTGTGGCTGGTGGGAATGATGGCAATGGGAATTTTCCTTCTTATGCGAAATTTACGTTTTTGGAACAGTCTCCGTTCCAATCGGGAGATTTATGGCAGGAAACAGGGCATACGGGTTTATTTTGTCGATAAACGCATCGGCTCCTGTCTGGCCGGAGTATGGCACCCGGATATTTATATCAGCAGGCTTGCACAAGGAAGTACAGACTGGTGTAGCTGGATTGTAAAGCATGAAATCAGCCACTATAAAGCGCTAGATCATTGGTTCGGTGTACTGCGGATGCTTGCCCTTGCTGTACAATGGTTTAATCCTCTGATGTGGTATGGAGCGCTTCTTTCCGTTGAAGATTTAGAGATAGCCTGTGATTACCGGGTGACGGAAAATACAGACAGAGCAGAGCAGGTAGAATATGGAAAATGTCTCGTGGCGATGGCGGCGGGCAGACCTTTTGGTATTTTGAACAACATAACGGCTGGAACCTCTTTGAGCACAGGAAGCCTTAAACGCCGGATCAACCGGTTGGGTGAGAGCACAGAGAAAATGAACGGCGGCAGCATTGTGCTTTCACTGACAATGGCTGTGGTCTTATTGTTTATGTTCTGTTTTCCGGCACCGAAAAGTTTTGCAACGGTGAAGCTTTTTACCGGTATTCCATATGTAGAGCGATTTCTTGTACAGTATGAACTAAAGGATGCAAGTCAAAAGGAAATGAACACAGAGCTTGTGGCAATGCGACAGCGAAAAAAAGAAATTCAGACGGAGGGATTTTTTGTCCTGCAAATGGATGAGCGCACAGTGGGTATTATTCTGCCTTTCGAAACGGCAAACAGCAATTACTATTGGGACAGCATCCGAGCATATCATGAGGAAATGGCAGATTTCATTGCTTTGGGAGAACAATTTGTACTAAAAAACGAAAACTTCGAGATACAGCTCCCCACAGAGAGTGAGCGTTTTTTTGTTGAAACCGTCAGCGATGGATATGAGTTATGGTACAAGCTGGATGAAATCGAAGATGCTGTGCCTGATAATGGTGCCGTATCCGGTAAAGCTTTCCCTTCTGACAATACAGAACTGCTAAGTGGTGGCGTGCCAGTTGTCTGTATCGGGAACACGGAGCTTTCGGTAGCATCGGAAAAAACGCTTTGCAACGGTACAATCTGCCTTGCCCGCGAGAGCGAGTTTGAGAAGCTCTATGACTGGATTGAACGAATACAGCGTGCAAATCAAGGCAAAATGGTGAAAATTACCGCACGTAACTAATGAATACATTCCCGCTATCCTTCACCTTCTTTTCAAACTCTTGACGGGACTCTACAATATCCTCTTTCTCCAAAGGATTAATATATCGGATTCGCTCTCCATTGTAGCTGGTAACAAGCACATAGGTTCCGTCTGCAAACCGAGTCATAACCGGAGCATCTTTACAGAGATAGTAAAGACCATTTTCAAAATCGCAGCCTGTAATATCGGTTCCCTGCCTGCCGATATATTTTAAAATTACTTCCTCAATTGACATATCATCTGCCAAATCCTGTTTCATCATCGTCATATCCGGATTTTTCTCCTCATACATACCCATCATATATATGCAGGCAGACAATGTATCTTCGATGCCATCAACGGTATAGAGCTTCACCTTATCGGCAACCGTATGATAATCCTTTACTGCTATTTTTCTCCACACAATTACACCATTTTCATCTAAGACTACACCTGCATTTTGAAAAGCAATGCGCACGGCCTCATTAAGGCTTAAATAATCTGTCACGTATTTCCCCTGCCCATACGCATAGAATTTTTTATTTGTATGGTCAAATGCAATCTTTACCGTGGTATCCTCCTCATTTACTGCCTGCCTGGTAATCATCAGCTTCGGTACCTCTGTCACGTAGATATAATTAGGAAATTTCATATAAAGTTCATTATATGCATCATTTGAGAATTTGTACATCGTAGAGAGTTTATCTGTATTTTCTTCCTCTTTATACGTGATAAAATCCTGTGTTGTCTCCTCAAATTCACCGTTAATTTTGCGTACTCTGTCAAGATATACCACACCATCCTTTGCGGTCGCTTCGATTACATAAACACCGGTTGAGCCATATGTTTTCACCACTTTACTATCCTGATTAATAATATCAATCGTAGAAATAGGGCATATAACGGTTTTATCAAGTCTTGTCTCAATATCGCCCTCCCGGATTCGTCCAAGGAGCAAATCCGTCTCTACAAAACCAATCGCCTCTAACCGCTCACCGGCATTTGCCATGATTTCCCTGCTTTCCTGCGTTTCCAGGTTAAGCACGGTCACCTTATCTGTATTCTCCGGCAACAGTGCATTGGGATATCCAATCAGATGATTATCATCCGAAACTGCAAGATGCTCATTTAATACATCCTCAATAAAAATCTCCGAAATCTTAGTTTCCGTATCTACTTTTACAATACAATCATTATCAAAATAATAAAATTCTCCGGCTTCATTCAGGTACATGAGTGTCTCCATGTCCTCTTCTAAAATATCATATGGCTTATTGTTCTCAATAAACAAAACTTCCTGCATCCGGTCCTTCTCCGCAGTAAATTGATAAACCGCAATTCCAACCTTTCCCTCATGAATCCCCCGGTTCATATAGCCATATACGGCAAACACAATATCTCCATTATCCTGTAGCGTTAAAATCTTGATATCATGTGCATCATAGGTAACACGGCTGTCAGTATAATTATCCGCCTGGCTAAAGCCGTATACATTGGTAATCGTGCCTGCGTTATAATCGTAATACCATAACTGTCTCGCCTGTGTAAATGCAACCTTTCTCTGCTTACTGGCAGTCATAAACTGAAACTCTTCATCATTTGCAATACCAATTTTAAACATGTTACTGGTAAAATCCACATTTTCTGTCATAAATAAAGCTTCCTGTGTCCGGTTATAGTCTAACAGATAAATATTATTTTCATCTGCCGTCCGGACACGGTAATCCTCTGTCACATAAAAATTCTCCACAACCTTATTTTCCACTGCAGATATCATATACTTCAACTGAATGACGGCATAACTGTCATCAATCTCTTTAATACTGGCAACCGGCTTGGTAATCCGTGTGGGATTCAAGTCAGCAAAGGTAATGGTGTAAAAACTGGAATGAATATCCACATTGGATAAATACTCATTATTACCATCCTCATTTGGCTCTATGCTTTTTGAAATAACTTTCTCTGCTTCTTCCTTATCAAACAATGCATTATTAAAATTCTCCACAAAATCCAGCAGTTCATCTGCATGAAAGTCATTCTCTACAACAACTCTGGTATAATACCTCACAAGCGTCTCTTCGCCGTCCATAGCCTTAAGCACCAAGACATATTCCTGCTGTTCTTCTAATGCGGTACGGAAGGTAATCCGGGCTTTATCATATCCATCGGAGTAATTCAGCTCCGATACCGAACCATCCTCAATTAAATTTCCCTGATACTGGCTTCTTAGCTCATATTCATAGGTTCCATACTCTTGATTTCCCTGGTTTAACCAAAGCTCAATGGTCTGTCCACGATCCATCGGGGTAATCGTATCCCGGAAATAAGTCGTATCAACCTTACCGGTATACCCATGTAACATATTGATAAAATTATCATGATAACGCACATACGCAATGGGAAGTGTCGCCTGTTCCATCTCCACCGACACTTCCTCTACTCCCCGGTTATTAATTCTATTTACAACAAAAATGGTTCCAATAAATATCATGACAAGAACCAGTATCTTGCCCAACACTCTTCCGTCCATAATGTACTCCTATATTTATCTATTTTTCACACATAAACAGTGTTGTATTCTTATTCATATATAATTTCTGTATCTATTTTGTATCATGTGCTGTTCTACAGTGCATTCACTTGCAAACGAACATTTTTACCTGTATCAATTAATGTATACCTCTATCATGCATTGGAGATAAATTCCCCTGATTTTGAACCGCTACAAATTTCTTGCAGAAACGATCATGTCTCCTTCTTCGCACATATATTTCCTGGCACACCATAACCTGTACCATATTCTTTATCTGACATGCTTCCTTCTCATCGGCCTTTAAGGACAGCTTTTTCCAGATTTCACTGGCAATCCGATAAATGGTTACAGCATCCGGGTACTGCGCATACATCGGACTTCCCTCATACTCTAACCGATCTAAATATTCCTCTAACACAGAAGAAATCAGCCTTACTTCTTTCGGATACAATCGTTTCATATACTCATAGTCCTGCATACAAAGCTCTTCCTCCGCATAGAAATCCGGCTCCTTCGGAAAAAGAGAATTCAAATCATAATTCAAACCTGGCATATTCATAAATAATCTCCTCACAGACATTTTCCATATTATTAGAATATGTCTATGAGGAGAAAAATGTTACCTGTTATTCATCACCAAAGGAAATTCCCAGCGTTCTTGCATTCTGCACAATGCTGTCATCCGGTGATACATATTTTAACTTTCCTGCAGAATCGGAAAGTGCTATATCTGTCACATCATTGTCCTTCAACACAACAAGACGTCCATATTTCTCATCATGAATCAGTTGTGCCGCATAAGCACCAAATCTGGAAGAAAGTACACGATCATATGCATTCGGACCGCCACCTCTTTGCGTATGACCCGGAACTGCAATTCTTACTTCACATCCACAGCTATCCTTGATCTGGTCCGCAATTTCATAAGCAACAGAAGGATATGGACGGTTTGCAAGTTTTTCCTTTCTCTTCTTCTTTGGAAGAGCTGCATCCTCCTTGGAAATAGCACCCTCTGCTACGGCAATAATGGAAAATCCCTTGCCGGCCTTGCTTCTCTTATCTAATGCCTTACATACACTCTTAATATCATATGGGATTTCCGGAAGCAAAATGATATCTGCCCCGCCGGCAATACCGGCATGCAATGTAATATGCCCTACCTTGTGTCCCATAATCTCCACTACAAATACACGGTTATGGGAAGCAGCCGTTGTATGGATACAGTCAATTGCCTGTGTCGCAATATCAACAGCAGACTGGAAACCGAAAGTCATATCGGTTCCCCACAAATCATTGTCAATCGTCTTTGGAAGACCAATTACATTTAATCCCTCACCACTTAACAGGTTTGCTGTCTTCTGGGAGCCATTACCGCCTAAGACAACAAGGCAATCAAGCTTCAATTTCTTATAGGTATCCTTCATTGCCTTTACCTTATTGATTCCGTCCTCTGTTGGCTGGTCCATCAGCTTAAACGGCTGTCTTGAGCTTCCCAAAATAGTACCGCCCTTTGTCAGAATACCGGAAAAATCCTCCGCCTTCAACAGCTTGTAATTATTGCGGATTAATCCCTTGTAACCCTCTAAAAAGCCGTAAATCTCAACATCCTTATACATGTTGCAAAGCCCCTTCACAACACCTCTCATCGTGGCATTCAATGCCTGGCAATCACCACCACTTGTCAACATTCCTATTCTTTTCATGTACCTTTTCCTCCTTTTATATCTTTCTTTTTCAAGATAGTTCCACCCGTCCCTCTAAAGCACGGAGCAGTGTAACCTCATCGATACACTCCAAATCGCCACCTACCGGAATTCCCGATGCAATTCGCGACACCTTGATTCCTGTCGGTTTTACTAATTTGCTGATATACATGGCAGTAATTTCACCTTCCACACCGGAGTTTGTGGCAATAATCAGCTCATCCACATCCTCTCTTAGCCGTATAATCAGCTCTTTTAACCTGATATCATCCTGGCTGATTCCAAGCTTCGGGGAAATAGCACCATGCAGCACATGATACACACCATTATATTTGCCTGTACGTTCATATGCAGTCAAATCCCTCGGTGTTTCCACCACCATAATCGTTTTTTTATCACGATTATTTGAAGCACAGATGGGACAAATCTCTTTGTCCGTCAGGGTAAAGCATTCCTTACAATATTTTACATTCTCTCTGGCAGTTATAATGGAATTCGATAGTGCCTTCACCTGGTCAAGCGGCATATTAATAATATGATATGCTAACCTCTGGGCTGATTTGTGACCAATACCCGGCAGCCTGCCCAATTCCTCTACCAGAAGATTTACCTGTTCGCTGTAAAGCTCCATTAGAATGGTAATCCTCCAAGTCCGCCCATATTGCCGGTAATCTTAGACATCTGCGCATTCTGGTCTTCCTCCTGCATGCGAAGTGCCTCGTTTGTTGCCGCCATAAATAAATCCTCCAGCATTTCTACGTCATCCGGATCTACCGCTTCCGGATCAATATGAACCTCTGTAAGCTCCTTCTTACCGGAAATTGTAACCTTGATAACCCCGCCTCCGGCAGTCGCTTCATAAGTCTTTTCCTCTAATGCCTTCGCCTGCTCCTCCATCTGCTTTTGCATTCTCTGAGCCTGCTTCATCAGATTATTCATGTTGCCAGGCATTCCTCCTGGAAATCCTCCTCTTTTTGCCATTTCTATATCCTCCTAAAATTTTATAACAATTTTCCCTGATGCTATGTATCACAGATGAACATTCTGATATCAGTCCTCTATCCTGATATCAAATTTCACCTTTGAAAGGTTGATACTTGAAAAACCATTCTCCTCTAAACTGTCCTTCATCTGACAGGCAATCTCCACCTCTTTGCCTGTCATTTCACCAATCGCTTCTTTGAGAGCCTCTCTTGTCTCTTCTCTTGAATACTTTGCATATCCCATCTGACCTTCGCTGCTATTATCAAAAGAAAGCATCAGTGATTTGTTGTCATGACCGGGATTAATACTTGCCTGCTCCAAAAACTTAAGTGTAGGTGCACCAAGCTTTAAACGATAGTCAGGGTTTCTCTGTATCTCCCTGATACTCTCTATGATCTCTTTCAGATCGTCATATTCTGCCGGCTGCAATGCCCTTTTGAGCATCGCCTCCCGGTTGATATCATCATCCCTTGCGGGCTGCTTCTCCAAAACCGGCTCTTCTCGAGAAGCAATATTCCCGGAAATGGCTGCCAGCTGTGCTTCATTTAAAGCGAATGCTCCCCGCTCCACCTTATCCTCCAACACCCGGATGCGGTCCAAAACGGAATCCATATTATCCTCCATCTGCGGTGTTGTAAGCTTAATAACTGCGAGCTCCAACGTCACCCTTTTCTGGGTCGCATACCGAATCTGATTCGACATTTCTGAAAAAATGCGGATATATCGCATTAACTGGTAATCCTTCACTTTTTCCGCAACCTGCTTCATGCTCTCCAAATTCTCTAAGGATATATCTAACTGGTCACTGACATGGTCAGAGGCCTGCAGCAGAAGAAGGTTTCGCATATACCATGTAAAATCGACCACAAACTGTGAAAGTTCCCTTCCCTGCCATACAATCTCATCGATAACCTTAAGTGCTCCCATGGTATCATTTTCCGCAATGCGTTCCATAAGGCTGTTAAAAACCTCCACATCCACAGCACCTAATACCTCTAACACCTTCTCATAAGTCAGTGTCTGACCGAGATAAAATGCAATGCATTGGTCGAGAAGACTCAATGCGTCACGCATAGAGCCATCTGCTGCTTTCGCAACATACCGAACTGCTTTCTCCTCCGCATCGATTCCTTCCCGTTTTAAAAGCTCCGCCAGTCTTTCATATATCGTCTCCAGGCTGATTCTCCTAAAATCATACCTCTGACAGCGGGATAAAATCGTAATCGGAATCTTATGGGATTCCGTGGTTGCCAAAATAAAAATCACGTATGACGGTGGTTCTTCTAACGTCTTAAGCAGTGCATTAAATGCTCCAATCGAAAGCATATGCACCTCATCTATAATATATACCTTGTACTTCCCCTCGGTTGGTGAGTACTGTACCTCATCCCGGATATCCCGGATATTATCCACACCGTTATTGGACGCCGCATCGATTTCAATCACATTTAATGAACTTCCTGCACTGATTGCTTTACAGGTAGGGCATTCATTACATGGGCTTCCATCCTCTAGGGGATGCTCACAGTTCACTGCCTTGGCAAACAGTTTCGCCACCGTTGTCTTACCGGTTCCCCTCGTTCCGCAAAAAAGATATGCATGACCAACCCGGTCATGGGTAATCTGATTCTTCAGTGTTGTGACAACATGCTCCTGTCCCTTTACTTCCTCAAACTCATCCGGTCTCCATTTACGGTATAGAGCCATATATGACATATTTTTCACATCCTAACTACAATCTTCTGTCTTGCGGAAAAAGCCATTGATACGGCTGTCTTTGCAAAACATTGTTAATTTTTCTCACCAAACGGGAAAATGGTATCTAACATCCGCAGGTTCTCAAACCTTCCCTTTGCAGATATCTCACCTGCCATAAATCCCCTTTGAAAGGTATTCTTTCCTGCTAATATTTTATTTAGTACCTGTGTATTGGTCCGCAAAATCACATCTGCCTCTTTCGTAGCCGCATAAAATGCCTTGATCCGCTCCGGCAGTGCCTCTATATGCAAAATCTTTTTCCTGTCTGAAATGATAATGGCATAAGATGCTGCAAACCCATGCTCTGGATGGTAATTCTCTAGAAACTTGCTGATCAATTCATCTTCTGCTTCATCCGCTTTTTGTTCCGCTCCGGTTTCATGGGAAACACCACCATCCTCTTTCCCTGCCTGACCCGTTTTCTTCACAGAACTTTTCTTGTTACCTGCCTTCCGGTTTTTAGAACCTGACTGTCTGTTATCCGAATTCTCTGCTGCTTCACCCTCCTTGGTTCCATCCGAACCACTGCTTAATAGCTGCTTAAACATAGCAGACAGTTCTTCAATATCCTCCTTCTGTTGCTTCACATAGGATTCATCACTGACAAACTTCGATAACTGCTCACTCTCCTGTGGTGTCAGTTCAATGGTTCTCGTCTTAAGCAAGTTCGTCTTTACTGCTAGATTACTGGTTGGCAGACTCTGCGTCTTTTGTGATATCGAACGGTAAAGTGTCTCCACTTTTTTCTCAATAATCTGTCTATAGCTCTCATTTTGCTCAAACTCTTCCAAATTCTCAACATAGGCTACAAGTCCGGTAATTGGAATTCCACCTAATGTCTCCCATGCCTTCACAAGATTCAGCTCCGCATCACGCTCACCGTAAGTCGTAGCCATAACAACAGGCAGCATATATTTACTGCTTAGCTCCTGCTTATCTGCATAAAGCCAGCACATATCCAAAAACTGCTGCATATATCCACCAATTCCAAACCACTCCACGGTTGCCGCCAGAATTACACCATCTGCATCCTTAAGTGTTGACGGCAATGTTGCAATGGAATTCTTATCCTCAAAGATATTATACCTCTCCACCTCTACCCGGAGCTCTTTTAACACCTCTGTCATTTTATTCAAAACATAAATAGTCGGATCCTCAATCAAACCTCGCCCGCCATAATAAATGTTGATTTTCGTAAGACTCACCTCTTTCCAGTTATCACCGTATCATTTTTATACCCATAATTATACTTATTATACCATTTAACAGACAAAATGGGAAGTTGTATTCTCTGTTTTGTTATTTTTCATTTCCGAAACAAAACCTTAAGCGATTGTTCTAATTTTTTCTTAATGGTATAATAATCTAACCAGATAGGCAATTGCGAAACTCAATTCTTCCTACCATCCGTTGTACAATATACACTAGTTTTTGGAAAGAATGCGTTTCGCAATCACCTAGACACATAGAGGAGAGAGACAATGATACAATATGCTTTACGGAAACCATCAGAAAATACCAAATATATATACGGACAGATTCACCCGACCGGCTGCCTTGCAAAAATTAAACCTCTGGCAGTTTTTTTCATGCTGTTGATTGCTGCTGCCTTTAACTGCATGACCGCCTTAGCAGCAGCCCCTGATACCCAAACCGGTACCGAGGCAAATACAACTGAACGCACAGAAACGTCCGCTAATAAAAAGGAAAAAAACAAATCTGTTAAAATCACGATCTCTGCAGCGGGAGACTGTACACTTGGTGTAGATTCCAGATACAATAATACCTTTAACGATTATTATAAGAAGAAAGGCTCTGCCTATTTTCTGAAAAAAGTAAAAAAAGTATTTTCCAAGGATGATGTGACAATCGTCAACTTAGAAGGTCCTTTTACCAATGCTACAAGCCGTGCCAACAAAACCTTTACCTTCAAAGGTCCTGCAAGCTATGCTAAGATCTTAAAAAAAGGCTCTGTGGAGGTTGTCAATGTTGCAAACAACCATACCTTTGACTATGGGAAAAAAGGGTATTCCGATACACTGAAAACTCTGAAAAAGAATAACATTAAATACTGTCGTAACGGCTCCATTGCTTATAAAACAGTAAAAGGGGTTAAAATAGCGTTCTTAGGCTTTAACAAATTAGACGGCATTACAAGCTCTGATGTGAAGAAGGTTATCCAAAAAGCAAAAAGACAAAAAGCAAAAATCATTATTGTAAGCTTTCACTGGGGCATTGAAAAGAGCTACTATCCAAATGCCATTCAAAAATCCCTTGCCCATGATGCAATCCGCAATGGAGCAACCCTGGTTCTTGGACACCACCCGCATGTCCTTCAAGGAATTGAACGCTATAAGGGGCGTTACATTGTGTATAGTCTCGGAAACTTCTGCTTTGGAGGCCATACAAACCCTGCGGATAAAGATACCATGATTTTCCAACAGACCTTTACAATCAAAAACGGAAAAGTAGCAAAAAATAAGGATATAAAGATCATTCCATGTTCTTTATCCTCCTCGTCCCATAGCAATGATTTCCAGCCAAGGATTCTGACCGGAAAAAGCAAAACACGGGTACTCAAAAAAATCAATAAATTAAGCAGTGGCATGGGTGTTAAATTAAATTCAAAAGGGAAAGAGAAATCATCTGCGAAGTAACGTACTATGTTTATTGGTATATTTATTGTTCCTTTATTGACATTCATTTGATTACACATTATAGTGAATTTGTAACTATATATTTATAACAGAGTATAATTGGAAATGAGGATAAATACGGAAATGGAAAAAGAACAGAAAATAAAAAAGAATAAAATTATAAAATGTATACTTATGTTTCTTTTATTATGCATTTTTTTCTATTTTGTTCCATATACAGATGATGATTTGCGCTGGGGCAGCCAAACTGGATTGGATCGACTTCAAAATGGCTTTGCAGGATATGGCGGAAGATATTTGGGATATTTAATTGTACTGGGATTGACAAGATCTGTCGTTTTGAAAGTTCTTTTTATGAGTGCAGTAATCACAATGATGGCTTATTTGATCCGTTATATAACGCAATTGCAAATCGCACCTTATATAGTCCTGTTATCAATTATGGTGGCACCGTTACCTCTGTTTAGTTCTACAATTGGCTGGGTATCAGGATTTTCAAATTATGTTACTAGTATATGTTTTACATTGGTTTATATTGCGTATACAACATATTTTGATAGAAAGGTCGAAAAGCAACAGCGTGGATGGCTGATTATTCCGTTATTTTTGCTGGGAATAATCAATACATTGTTAGTAGAGCATTTCACGATTTATAATGTATTGCTTGGAATCTTTGTAGCTGTAGCATTTGCGTTAAAGTATAAACATGTTTTTATTCAATTTGCCGGATATATAATTGGAACATTGGCAGGGACATGGTGGATGTTTTCTAATTCGGCATATCACAGGGTTTTGAATGGAAAAGATTCGTATCGTGATGTAGAGCAATCCATTTATTATAATTTATATGAAATATGCAAATATGGCTATTTAGACAATGTTGTAATGAATATTGTTATTCTTATTGTATTTCTTTTCATTGTATTAAAATTTCGAAAAAATCTTTGTAAATTAGAACAGTCCCTTGTTGACAGTTGTCTGCTCATAAATTTCGTATATCTAATTGCAGGTGTTTTTTTTAAAAATCTGTTCGATGGAACCGAGGTGGTCGACAGAAAATTTCTACTTGCTTTTGTTGTGATGACTTTGTTAAGTGTATTTGCACATATTATAATCGTGATGGTATTTGCAAAGTATCATCAATCTTTTAAAAAGATTTTATTTCTTTTGATTAGCATTATAATAGTGGATGCGCCATTTTTGGTAGTTAATCCTGCTACACCCCGGGTTTTCTTTGGAGCATATATCTTATATACAATTGAATTTTGCATTATTACGAACGAACTATGCAGTGAGATGAATGTGCGTTCTGAAATGAATATTCTAAAGTTTTGTAAGATGGGATTGGCTGTTGGGGCGGTTTTTTATATTTCTATATTTTCATCGATATATAAAGCGGACTTTGAACGTTTACAAGACATAAGAAAACAGGCAGCGGAGGGCAAGAAAAAGGTAGTTATGTATTCTATTCCATACGAGCAGTTTGTCCATGATATAACGCTTCATGAAAAAGATGAGTTGAAAGGTTATAAAAAATTTTATAATTTACCAAAAAACTTAAAATTGATTGTAGAAAAGGATAGCGACAGTGTCAAAGAATAAAACTCACATCCTCCTAGAAGCACATTTTATAACTTACTGAGGGTTTTCCACATAAAACTCACACTGCGCAAAGGCTACTACATCCCCTTCCTCTAACCGGTATTCCTCACCACTTACAAGAATTTCCCCGTTTACAAACGTACCATTTGTAGAATTTAAATCCAGCACATATAATCCGTCCGGCTTATTTATCAGCTTCGCATGCATCCGACTGATTCCCCGCTGCTTTAAAAGATAAGAACATCCCTCTTCCATACAGCCAATCACTATGCTGTTTTCAATATGGACCGGTGGATAACTTCCTTTTACAAGGGCTGATAAAATAAGCTTATTTCCATAATCCTCTTCGACTATCACTGATTTTTTCTCCTGCAAAATCTCCTCTGCGGCGAGTACCGTTGTCTCTCCATATTGTTCTGTTCTTGGTTGATTCATATATTTTTCATTCACTTTATCCGGTCTTTTTACAGCTCCATAATCCCCATTTGGTACTCCGGCATATGCCAGTCTCGCCTCTACCTTTTCTTCCCGTTTTACTGCATTTTCTTCAAAATAAGCCTGCATCATTTCATCCGGTGTTTCCTCTTTTGATATGTTCATATAAAATATAGTCAGCACAATCATTGCCCCCATTGTACCAAGCAGGTATTTTACATAATCATAAGTAAGAATATTAAAGAGAAGCAGTCCAATAATTACCAGATTGAAAAGTGCTGTTATAATCAGCATCCATTTGACAATTTTTTCTCCATATCCTTCTTCCGATGTTTCTCTGTCTGCATCCTTTTCACTTACATCCCGTAAAAATGTCTCCTTAGGATTCTCCGCTTTTTCTCTTTTTATATCTGCTGCCAGCTTTTTATCTGCCTCTTCCATCCTCTGACTCTCTGCTCTTTTATCTTCATATCCAGTATATTCCTGCCTTTTTTCCGGATATCTCCTAAGAAATGCCTGTAAATTCTCTAAACTGCAATCCGGCTCCGTCACCAAATTATAAAATTGCAAAAGATACATAATTGCCGCTTCGTCCTTCTTATCTGTCTGCTCAATCCATTCCGCCAACAGCTTCTTGAGCGGTATCTCATCCTTTTGCATTTCAGGATAACTGCAAAACTGCAGCCTTCCCGTATCTGCCTCAATAAATATGTAATCCGGATTCCATAAGATATGTCCGGCATCAAATAAAAACTCCTCTGCTGTCTCTAGTACTGCCACAACACTTGCTATCATATTAAAGAGCCTGTGCACCGTAAATGGCAAATGTCCCATAACGGAACGCAATGTAGTCCGGTACCGCAGCCTATAATACAATTCGCATATTCCGTTTATCTCCCGCACCTCATATGGTACAATGTATGGAATTTCATGATATTGCATTAGCATACTTTCATAATTCTCTGTGTATTCCTTTGGGCAGGAAACCACCATATAATTTTGCATTCCCTCTTTTCTATATTCCACCTGTAGCAAGCTGCCACCTCCTAATGTTTTCTATTACATCACTGGCATCCTTTCGGAGCTCTGCCTGTATTTCAAATAGTTCCCCAGTATTTTGTATTCTTATTATCTCTGTATTTCCATTTTTGCAGATCGTACCTGTCACACTTTCCTCTTTTGTACGCTCGGGTTCATATAAATACTCAGCCATAATATACATATCCTCTGCGGTCTCTATAAGAAAAAGGAACAGCATAATATAAAAATAAACACATCCTAATAAGACCGGAATGAGCAGCGTCATCTCAATTATGGTGCTTCCCCTGTTATTCCTTTTTTCTTCACTGGCACATTGTACTTTTTTATTTATTTTCATCTCCTCATCTACCTCCAAAACAGCCATACGCAAAAATATTATTTTGCAATTCCCTAAATTCCTTAATTTCCGCAAAGCAACGAGTCAAGGCGAGCTTGCTCGCATTTGGTGACTGCTGCGAGGGGCATATACTCCGCTGCTCTGTAGCGCATCTTGCTTGATGCCCCCTTGCTTGTAACGGGGTTATTGCCTTCCACATCGTGAGCAGGAATTAAGCCCTTTTACCTCACTTTTTTTAACCCGCCTTACACTCCTTTTTAATCCGCTGCAGGCTGCATTGTTATGATACACATTTGTTGTCCGTGTAAGGTAAATCTTCCCACTTGTATTCGGTTCCTTTCCACAAAAGCTGCATGGTACATGATTTCTTTTCTGACTGACTGCAGCACTGTGTACACTAAGTGATAGGTGGGTACAGCTTCGTCTCATATGATAAACTGATTGCTCCGGTGTAACATAGACATATGAATCCATTTCCCGTTCTTCTTTACTATAGCCGAGAAATGCCTTCTGTTTTATCTGATTGGATAGCGGGATAGACATACTGCCTAGTAATGGCACATCAAATACTCCCCGGTAACCAGCCTTCGCCAAGAATATTTTGGGATTGTCTGTATCCATTTTTATTGTCAGCAAAATTCCATTTTTCCCACCGGCTATCATTTTTTCTACATAGATATCATCACCAATGTATTCACGAAACTTTTTTATCAGGATTGCAGAATTCACCAAAACGTTCAAAGCATTCTCTTCTTTTTGCAAATCTCCCTTTGAATCTGTTTTTTCAAAATCAGTCTGGTTTTTACCTGTCGTCTGACCTGCACCATGCGTTTTTAACCGATCCTCTAAATATGCATACTGCGCTGTATATCCCACTGCCTCTGCCAGACTTTGATGGATATGAGCCTCTGCCATAAAAAGCATATAAAGATCTGCCATGGCAAGCATAAAAAATAAGAATAGCGGTACTGCCAAACAGGCTTCCACCGTAGCGGAACCTAAGTTTTCTTCTCTCAATTTCTCCTCCTTTTTGCCATCAATTGTTAAGTAATTGCGAAACCCTCCATTTACAAAATCTAGTTATGCAAACAAGCCGTTTTGCAATCACTTACATCCATTTTGATTGAAAACATATACTCTTTTAAAAACCCCTATATGAAGCATCTTATGGTTTTTAGTCAAATACCCCGCCCCAAGGAGGTATTTGACCCTTGCGGCAGTCGCCAAATGTCTGCAAACAGCCACTTGGCTCGTTGCTCGCAGGAATAAACCGGCCTGGAGATAATGCTGAATTTTTAAGAATAAAATTTTTGAATGGGTTATCTGCTTCATATAAGAGCTTATAAAAAAGTACAGGTTTTCCTTAATAAGCTATCTTCTCATTAAAATAGTATTTATAAATCTCCTCTTCTTTTCCCTTTACAAACATCTCATTTACGTGTATGCATCCCTGAATCGAAATCTCTCCCACACAGTTATAAAATGAGAAGGTTTCATCTGTTTGCTGTAAATTAATTTCTATAAGGTCTAACATTCTGGCATAACACACATCTAAATCTTTTCCATGCTTTTTTGCTAATAAAATCATCAGATAATCCTCATAGCCCATGCCATCTGTTTTCGATTCCGATGAGGATGGCTTTGTCAGGTTCTTTAAGTCAGTCTGCCAGCTTGCAGCATTCTTGATATATGTAATTTCCCCGCCAGCAAGAAGTGTCCGCACATCGCATAATGTCTCCCCATAAGCCCAGCAGCCTAGCAACAGATATTTTACAACCTCAATCAACGCCTCTGTACCTGTTGCAGTACAGATTGTTGCTGCCAATGTCAGCGCTTCACTCTTTTTTGTCTCATCTGTTAGTAAGTAGGTATAATTTACCGGCATCCGAAGCCACATAATTTCATCTACAACACCTTGCAAATTGTCATAATCGTTATCCTTACCCTTCAAAATATATTCTATTTCACATTTTGCCACACAATCTTCCTTTTGGTTTACTCCATTGGAAAAGTGATAATCCACATAATCTAACATTGCTGCTTTTTCGAGCAGTCCTTCCTCTTTCTTTTCTTTTACGCTTTGCTTTAAAAACTGCTTGAGAACTCCTATATCCTGAAAACTGCTATCTTGTTCATTTTCCTTTTGTTTCTCATACATTGCGGAGGGTGCTTTTTCAAAGTCCATCCTTTTATCAGACAATGTCATGTCAGCAGGTTTTAAAAAAGAGAGAATCCCAAATTTTAGAGCTTCCTTCATGGTATCTCTTGGATCTGTCACCTCCACCGCCAAAGCTTTTTTATCTGTATGGTCTTCATCTGATGAATCTTTTTGGGGGGGTGCAAGTGCCACACCATTTGTCTCAGTCTCCTGTGCAGCAGCCTGTACATCTATCTTCTTTTCCTCTAATTTTTTATAAACCTCTTTTGCCTTATGTATGATTCCCGCAGTTTTTTCATAACTTTCAATCTGCTCCTTCAAAAGCTCCATATTGTCCTCTAAGATATTTTTCTTGTCTGTAACCGCCAGCTCTTCTATTGTAAATACATATATTTTTCCTGACTCTTCATTTAAAGAATATTCCACATAATCTGCCATCTTCTCTTCTAACACTGCTTCACTTCCTGTCCCATAAGTGGCATCTAAAAATAATAAATGATAACGCTCAAACAGTTCCCGGTTGTAATCCGCCATGATACTTAACCGGGCACTCTGAACAACAGCGGCAGTCTTTATCCGCCCCATATATATTCTTCCCACTTCAAGTGCAGAGAAGGTGAAAAACATTAACACACTGATAATTAGTGTAAAAAATACGGTTGTCTGTCCTCTATTGCTCATCATGCCCTCCTGATCTGCTTGTAAAAAGTTCAATTAACGATTTCTTTTTATTTTTATTAGTATTTTTGTTAGTATTTTTTATAACAATTTGTAACTGTTCAGAACCTTGGTTCTGAATCACTACATTTACTCAATATTATCTATGTTTTTTTATCTCTTTGCTGTCACCTCCCATTTTTCTGATTCCCATCCTCTATCAGCAAACCTCCTGGTTTTTTGATATGAATACCCTGGATGTCTGCCTGTTAAAGGTTGACAATATTAATAAATTTTTTTTGCGCTCTGGTTAATGGATTTCCAGATATTATTTACCAATGTGGTAATCTGATCCTTAAACACCAGCACCATTGCAATCAGCACCACAATGATGAGGATTATCTCCACAACTCCCATACCGGACTCATCTGCCAGAAAATCCAGCCAGATATCCCTAACCCTGCCCATATACATCACCTCCTTTCCATACTGTACCTACATAAAACTCATAAATGCCGGTATCATGATCATCAGCATAACAACAAGCAATACCACCATCATCGGACCTAACAGCTTTGTTCCTGCCTCCTCACCATACCGCTTTGCCAGATTCTTCCGCTCTTCTAATGCCTGCGTTTCCTCCTGTTCAAAATAATCTGCAAGTCCCTTCGTTCCCCGTTTTACATTCTGCTCTAATAATGTCATCAGCTTGATATAGCAGGATAGCTTCAATCTTCGCCCTAGCCGGTAATACACCTGCTGCTCCGACATTCCCATATTAAGGCTTTGTCCAGCTGCTATAAGCTCATCGATCAACGGTGCCCTGTCATCTGCTTTTCTTTTTTCTTCCTCCTGGTAATCCTTAACCAGCAGGGAAAATATATTTTTCACCTGCATGCCTGCACCCAACATCAATACCATCTCATTCACAAACCAGGGATAACACCTTAAAAGACTCTCAAGCCTGTTTTGTTCCTGTTGCTTTTTTTCCTCCTGTTCTCTTAAAAGAAGCAGCCCACATACAAGTATTCCAAACAATAGCACAAACACCGGAGAGATTCCTTTCTTTTCTTCATCTATGATCTGAATATCCTCCATCGATACCGGTATCACAAACCCCTCCTCATAAATGGTATCCCGCTCCGTTTTTTTAATTTGTTCGGCAACATTCAAAAACTTTTTTTCCATCTCACTCTTTTCTCTAGGATATATTATCAACTCATAATACTGTTCCGTTTTTTCTTCTCCATACCACAGTATAACGGTCACTCCCGTTTGAATTCCCTTTTCAAAATCTTCCTTATCATAACCCTGCTCTACCAGCCAGCTTTCCTCATTCCGGACATTTCCTTCCTCGTCTAATAGGGAATAATCATCCGGTCTGATTTCTATATCAAATGGAAACTGTTCACGGTCAAGTGCCACATTAAGAGAATCTACCACATGGGAAAGCGACTCATTTTCCCCTTGTATGTGTCCTTCTATATACGCAACCGCTTCCTGCAGTTTTTGCTGCTGCTGCTTTTTTGTAAGTATCTGCGGAGTTACCTGTAATGACATAACTTCTTCCGTATCTCCGTCTTTTAATAAAAAATTTTTCTGTTTTTCCTGCCCATCATATCCCTCCCGCTGCACATAAATCTGATTTTCTAATGGATAATAGGAACAGATAAAGCTCGCAGTATTTGCAATAAAAAGTATAATGAGCAAATATTCATGCTCCTGCAAAAAACTTTGCCATCCATATTTCTTTTCCCGATTTTTACCATATAGACATGCACCAAACAAAACAAATATCACACAATACAGAATACCATTTAAACCCCTCATACTCGAATCTCCATTATTCTTTGCGCCCACAGATCCGCTATGTAAATAACTACTAAAAAGAGTGTCATCCATATCACTCCTACCGTATTGTGGTAAAGTATCTCTAAGAATTCTCCATTTGTAACCCGGAGATAAAAAATAATTCCATATGGCATAACCATCATAATCCTTTCCTCCAGCCGCTTTGCTGCAACCATAGTCTTGATTTCCCCCTCAACCGCCAGCTTATCGGATATACTGCGAACCGTCTTTTCAATAATCCGGATTAAATTACCACCACTTTTCTTTGCTGCCATCACAACATTGGCAAAATTATTTATATCCTCCACACCACTTCTGCTCCCAAAATCCTTTAACAGATCTTCTAAAGGAATATTGACCTTTAATCCCTCTATCATTCCATCAAGCTCCGGGAAAATGACAGCCTCCGGTTCAAACAAAAGCGACAGATCCCTTCTTGCATTCATAAGGGAATGTTCTAAGGAGTACCCTGCATTCAGGGAAGTTCGTAACGATTCCATCATCTCCTTAAACTGCTTTGTAAGCTGCTTTTTTCTCATTTCCATTTTCTCTGCTTTCAGGCTTCGAAAATCAAGCCATGCAAGGGGAAACAGCAATACAAAAGCCTTATAGGAATCATAAAACAGATAACAGATCACTGCCGCTTTTACAGAAACCTTCAATGCAAATTCTATCCAGTCTCTCCCTGTAAAATGATATTGATCATAATCCATTTTCTTTTCCATCTGCATCCTCCTTCCACAATCCACTTTGTATCAGTTTTTGTCTATTTCGTATTTCTCCTGCCTTTATAAGTTTTCCACAGACCATCTGCAAATCTTCTTGCTCGTCTGCCTTCGTGGAATTCTCCACAAACTGAAACAACGGATGCAGGCATATCTCACCGTCCACTACACCATCTACCTCACTGATTTCGACTACTCTTCGGCTGTTATCCCGAAGTCTTCCAAGATGCACAACAACATCAATCGCCGCAGCTAACTGTTGCCGGATAGCCAGTATGGGCATATCATATCCCATCAGGATCATGGTCTCTAAACGAAGCATCATCTCCTTTGCAGAATTTCCATGTCCAGTGCTTAAGCTTCCGTCATGTCCTGTAAGCATAGAATTTACCATATCCATTGCAGCCGCATCCCTTACCTCTCCTACGATAATCCGGGTCGGCCGCATTCTCAGTGCCGCCTTTATAAGCTCTGACATGGAAATAGCATGTTCTCCCTCCACATTTGCATTTCTTGTTTCAAGTCTTACCAGATTGGGAATATCGTTAAGCTGCAGTTCTGCAGAATCCTCAATTGTAATTACCCGATCTTCCTTTGGTATATAACTGCCTAGTACATTTAAAAAGGTTGTCTTCCCACTACCAGTTCCACCACTGATAAAAATGTTATATTTTGCCTTCACCAATCGTTCTAAAAATGTTGCAGCCTCCACAGTAATGGATTTCATTGCGATTAATTTATCCATTGTAAAAAATTCTTTTGGAAATTTACGAATGGTCATAACTGCACCATTTAACGCTATCGGTGGTAATACTACATTTACCCTGGAACCATCCTCTAACCTGGCATCTACAATGGGAACAGTTTCATTGACAATCCGATTACAACTGCTTACAATCTGCTGGATTACATTGCGGAGGCGGTCCTCACTTTCAAACACTTCCCCCCTTTTATATATCCTTCCATTTTTTTCCACAAAGATAGAACTTTTGCCATTTATCATGATCTCTGAAATATCCTCATCCTCTAAAAGCCCCGATAACACATCTAAGCCACGGAAGGAATGAAACAGCTCTCTTTTTAGCTTTTGCTTTTCCTCCACAGAAAGATAGATATCGCTGTCCCGTTGTAATACCGCCTGTTCAATCAGGATACTGATCTCCTCATCTGTAAGACCTGTAGAAATACTAAGCGTGTTCATTAGCTGGTGGAAAAGCCGCATCTTCTCTGCTTCAAATCGATTTTTTTCTTTTTTGCCCTCTTGCTCTGGCTGCCTACTGGCATATCCGCCATTTTTTGTCTCCATATTCTGTTTCTCTGTTTTTTCATGTTCCCGGATATTCCAGTTCTTTTTTTGTTTCTCTAACCTCTTCTTCATTTCCCATATCCACAAACCAAAGTTTTTCCTTTATTTCTGGCAATCCATATGCCTCAATAAATGTCTCAAATTTCTCCCTCTTGCCTAATGCCTGTTTTTCCTGCAAATAAGGAACGATAATGATATCAAATAAAAAGAGCCATGCCAGTTCCTGTAAGATTCCGGTTCCCACATCAAACAATACTCCGCCACATCCCGTATAAGCCCGCATTGCTTCCATTAGCCATTCCCAGTCCTGCCTGTCTAAGGTTTTACTGTCAAACGGAGAAAATGCAGAGGGCACTATGCCATTACATTCCTCTATTACCTGATAAAGCTTTTCCCTTTTTCGTTCCTTTACAAAATATATAAATGCATCTCCTCTCTCTGCCGGATTACCGCTTATATCCGGCTGCCATACACAGCCATAATCCTCCATTCCAATATATACCCATTTGCGATCCGGATTTTGAGCAATCTCTAATGCAAACTGGGTTTTTCCACATCTTCCCACGGGCGAATAAACTGCTGCAACCAAGCACCCACATTCTGTCATCTTAAATAACTGCGCAGCAGCACCTTCCACCATTTGATAAATTCTTCTTACACCTGCGTAACGGCTGATAGATGCAATAGTCGGAATTTCCCGGCCGATAGCGGGATACGGTTCTTCTTCCCTTAACCAGAGGATATATAGATCCTCCTTCCATTGCCTGACCTGGCAGAGTAATTCCCAATTTGTCGCTAACAATATATCAATCTGCCGAGTTCCCATATACTCCCAAAAACTGTCTATATTGGTAACAGCTATCGCATTAAGCCTTCCTTCGCCCCTGCGGTTTAAAAGAGCCGATAACTGTCTGGCATAGTTTTCTTCTTCATCATATATACACACCTTCACGGCTCTCACGGACAGATTCCCCCAATCACAAGTCCCGTTCCAATCATAACCGGCACAGAAAAATTCATTGCTTCATGCCTCACATACAAATCCTGCTTTCTTATAAACCGCCAAAATATTCTTACAATTGCAATACCTCCTCCTGCAAAAAAAGACACAATAACAATCCTTAATATGTCGGATGGAAAAAATGCCGCTAACATACAAAACAATTTGATATCACCTGCTCCTAACCCCTTCATAACAAACAAAGTGATAAGCGCTGCAAACACAATCCCCACCATTCTTATGCTGCACCATACTCCTTTCGGACCATCCCGGATTGCCGCCAAAACAATTCCACATACCAACCCATATACGATAAGCCTGTTTTCAATTTTTCGATTCCTTAGGTCTGTATATACGGCTCTGCAAAGCAATATTCCCGCTGCACATTTCGTCACTAAATCAATCATAGATTCCTCCTGTTTTTTATTTTTTGCCATTATAATTCCCCACTTGTTTCCCTGTCTATCATTGTGACTAAGAATACATAATAAACATAAAATATACACAATTTACCCTTTGTTTCTGACTTCATGTACATATTCTCCTGCCGCCCTTATACACATTTCTGTCAATTTATACAGAAAGAAAAATCATTCTGTCATAATTCCAAAATCAGGAATAAATAGGACATTCCCTGCCTATACTTAAATAGAACCACCAGCAACTGCACAATTTTGTTTAACTGCCTGCGTTGTACATATATAACAACCATGTTTTGTCACTCGCTTTTGCTCTACTTGAAATGTAGTGACAGTAAGGCAGGGAAAGGAGAAAAAATGCGCAAAAAAAAGAACCCATTATCACAAACTGTAATAACAGATTCTTCTTTACGACATGAAATGGCAGACACCAAAAAGGAGATTGACACTCTTTTATCTCATTTAAATAGCCAGACAGATCCCGACCTCATAGACAGCTATGCCTACCAGCTAAAAGGCGCATATATGCGGTATAAATTTCTCTTAAAACAGGTCCGCATGCTGACCGAATCACCAAACATAGAAGATACTGCCTGAATATATGCATATATTACCGATTTTCATCCACTACGTATTTGTTAAGAATTTCTACCACATCATTTAAGTTATACGGCTTTGCTATATAATCATCCAGCTTTGCCTCAAGAATACGCTCTTTGTCACCAAACATAGCTCGGGCAGTTACCGCAATGATCGGCATTCTTTTCTTTTTCTCTTTCCGTTCAATTTCGCGAATTTCCTGGGTTGCGGCAAGACCATCCATGACTGGCATTTGTACATCAAACAGCGCTGCCTGGTATTCCTTTTGGCAAAACAGCTCCACGGCCTTTGCACCATTTTCCGCGATATCATAAGAATATCCCGCCATACCAAGCAGTTTGCCGATTACCTGCTGGTTTACAGGCTCGTCCTCTGCAACCAGGATTCTTGCCCGGTTATGCCCCATAATTGAAAATACTGCCGAATCTTCTTCTGTTTTTTGTTCGCTCTCCTCCTCCGCTGCCTTAATTAGCTTAAGAGGTAACTCCACAATAAATGTAGAACCCAATCCCTCTTTACTTTGTACGGAAATATTACCACCCATCAGTTCCACAATCTGCTTTGTAATAACCAGCCCTAATCCGGAACCGCCATATTTGCGGGTGTCTGATGCATCCACCTGGGAGAAGCGAATGAATAATTTATTCTTATCTTCATCTGCGATTCCGATACCAGAATCCACCACTGCGATTCTTAAAATAATCTTATCCAGCGAATCATCAATACAGGCAACCTTCACCCGGACACCGCCCTCACTCGTAAATTTAATTGCATTGGAAAGCAGGCAGTTAAGCACCTGTTGAATCCGCTGTTCATCTCCCCTGACAAGCTTTGGCATCGTTCCGCCAAAGGTGCAGTCGAGCGATAGTAATTTTCCCTTGGCAAGTGGTACCTGTGCTGCAACCGTTTCCTCAATAGCCGCCTTTACATCAAAATCCGTTTCCTTTAAGTTATATTTTCCAGCTTCTAATTTGGAAATATCCAAAATATCATTAATCAAACGGAGCAGTGTGTCTGCACAGTTTTTTGCAGTTGTCAGATTGTCCCTATAATCTGCCTGCAAATCATCTGCCATTAATGTAAGCTGCAGCATTCCTAAAATCCCATTAATTGGAGTCCGTATTTCGTGAGACATATTTGCCAAAAATTCAGACTGGGTTTTATAGGCAGCATTTGCATCCTCAATCGCTGCAGACAGTTTATTTTCTGTCTCTTTTTGCTCGGTAATATCAATTACCACCATGTTGATATAGTTTGCCTCAGACTTATACATAATCGTACTAAAAGTCTTCTCAAGCGTCTCCATTGTAATCTCAACGGAAAGCAGCTCACCGAGCTTTGTTCCGGAATTATTGTAAGCCTCAAACCACGCATTGATATCCTGAAGAACCCCAACCTTGCTTTCTGAAATCACCTTATTATAGTAGTCAGATACATCCAGATTAAATAATCTGCCAAAGGTCTCGTTGGCATCCGTAATTCTATATCCCTGATTATGTCCTGTATTCGGATCTCTCAGAATCTGTGCCTGTGCAAAACCAATCGGCAGATTCAAAAAGAGCTTTTTGTACTTGTCGCTTTGTGTAATGGAAACTTTTTCCTCTCCCTGCATGAAGATGAGCATAAATGTGCCAATTCCAACAACAAATATAATGACCACAATCGAAAAAATGGTAATTTCCTGTTTTACGCTCTCATCAACCCCTAAACTGTCAAGTCTGCCAAACACCACCAAATCTCCAACAATTACCATTCCTACCAATACCAGCAAAAGCAGCAGATACAAAATTTTCCATTTTGCTGAACGTTTATTTTTTTCCATGTCATAACCCCCATTCTTCTTTTCGTCTGTCGTCACCGCCGACTGTTTTATCCAGATCAGCCGGCTGTTCCTTTACACCAATAGCCGCTTGAAACTCTAATTCCTCTTTTTCTGGTTCTATCACCTGTGAAAAATCCTTATCCACCCGCACGGCTCTTTGCAGTTTTTCAATCCGCATAAAAACTGCAAGCAGTAGGATTCCAATCAGTGTTGTAACAAATCCTGTCAGCAGACCAGGACAATGATATACCATCTTAATATCATAATCGCCTTCCGACAAGTCAATTCCGGTCAACCCGCCAATAAGCGGATAGGTATTCTTTTTCTCTCCATTGGCATAAATGCTCCAGCCTTCATCATAAGGAATCGCTATCATAAGACTCCCCTCCTTTTCTACAGCAATATGCCCCTCTATTTTTTGATCCTCGTATTTCATAACTTCTATACTCTGATTTAACAGCTTATTATAAAACGCTATAAACTGTTCTTCCTGGAATTCCATCGGATAGCAGTACAAATCCCCACTCAGGTCTTCTCCATCATTTAAATTAAACTGAATATCCACCATCTGTCCTGCCTTCATTTTTCCCACATGGAAGGTCTGCCCCTGGTATCGGTCAAACGCAACCTCCTTACCATCTATGAGCAGTGCAACCTTATGCACATTTGCTCCCCGGCAGCTCACATACAAATCCATATCCCGTGGTATGGTGTATATAAAATCTGCCCTTCCGCTCTGGTTTGCCTTCGTATAATCCGCATTGTAATCATCTCTTTTCTTAACCTCAAGATTCGTCCCATAGACCTCCATCTGCAAATCATCATAAATGGTTGTAAATACCGGTTCGATTCCCGTCAAAGCTCCACAAAGCTCATTCTGAACGGTAAATGGTCCATTATTTGCTGTATCAAAATTAAGTGCTGCCTTATCTACCATATAAGCAATTGGAAGCGCATACGGATTCTTATAAACACTAATATGCTCTTCGCTGTCATACAGATCCATCTCTACATTCACATAGTCACCCTCTCTTGTGTAAACGTACTTTACACCGAGCAGCGCATTTGTAACCGGTGTTGCCCCATAATAAAGATACTCATTTGCCCCCGTATAAAACCCAAGGTCACCCATCATATCGACCAGCTCACCGCGAACCGTAGAACCAAAAATACCTACACTTTTTAAATTATACCAGGTTGCCTCATCCACAAAAAGCGGTTCGAGAATATCCGAGCGGTATAATCCGTCCTCTGCATCTTCTACCCGGTCCCGGAGCTTTTCAAAAACCGGTGTGTCTCCATAATAATATGCCGGATCAGAGGAACCCACCTGTCCAAAGGCGAAAAGTCCATTGACCGCCATCTCCATTATAACCACAAATACAATCAAATACTGTAAAAACGTTTTTCTCCCCGGAAGCTCTCTATAAAGAGCAAACAACATCAGATAAAGTGTGAGCAGACTACCTGTTAAAACATAAATCTTCGTATCATAAGTAACCTCTGCATTATAGTAACAAAAAATAAGAAACAGCATACTTGCAAGATATGCAAAAATCGCCATCGGCAGCCTCAAATGCTTCCTTTTTAAATAGACCTCATAGCCCATAAGCAAAAGCACAAAAATATATAAAAATGCAAAACGGTTTGGAATTCCATACTGATTATGGAACCCATGCCAGATATAGTTAAGAAGCTGGTTATTAAAACTTAAGATAAATAATATCAAAAATATTCCATATTTTATCTTCTTCTCCAGAGATATCTCCCTCATAAAGAAAAACATAAATGCCATCATGATTGTAAAAATACCACAATACAGGTTCGTCCCCGCATCTGTAACCTGGTTCGTCATAACCTCCGAACAAAACAGGTGGGACCGCAGTGTATCTGCAAAAGAACCATAAAACTCCCATTCTGGCAATTCAAATTTTGCAGAAGCAGTGGTCATGATTCCCTTATAGGCAGGAAGCAAAACCACCGCTGCCAACGCCGCTGTTATAAGAGATGCCGCTGCAAACCGTAAGCCTTTGAAAAAAAAATCTTTAATACTTTTGAAATGAAAGGTAAAAAACCACAATACCAAAAACAGACAAATCATAAAGCTGATATAATAATTACAAAGGAAGCTGTAAAAGAGTGCTCCTATATACATCCTGCTGTCCTTCTTTGTAAACATCCGCTCCATACCTAATATAATAAGCGGGAACACAAATACCGCATCTAACCACATCAGATTCCAGTAATATCCCACTGCAAAGCTTGAAAATGCATAAAATAAAGAGAACATGATTATTCCCGGATTCTTACTCGGTTTTCTCCCTGCATGCATCAAAAAATAAGCAAAGCATAATGCTCCCATTATAATCTTTGCTGAAATCACCAGATTCAGTGCCATTGGCAGATGGCTCTTATTACAGAGCAATATAATCAGGTTAAATGGGCTTGACAGATAGTAAGACCACAGTGACAAAAAATTATTGCCGAGCCCTACATCCAGCGTATACTGAAGCGTATCTAAATGTTTAAGCTTGTCCTGATATTCTGCAAAAAACGGCAGATACTGATGCACACCGTCTACCACCACAAGGCATCTTCCACCAAAGGGACCAATTTCACCAATCATCCATGCAGCAACCATCATCAAAAATGCAATCAAAAATGTTACCGTATATACATACTTATCTTTCAATAATTTCCATATATTATCAAGCCTCATATCTATTCGTCCTTCTCATCAATCCATCATCTCAATTACTCTGTCATAATGAAGGTTTCCTCCAAACAAATCCAAAGCACTTCCAATCGTAACATTAAGACGTCCTTTCCCAAGTCTTTTTAATGTTTCAATATCCTCATAAGAACCCACACCTCCGGCATAAGTAACAGGAATTCCTGCATATTCCGAAAGAATCTTTACAAGCTCTTGTTCTACTCCATTTGCTTTTCCTTCCACATCCACTGCATGAATCAAAAACTCATCTGCATCATTCTGTAATTTTTCTATTGTCTGTTTTGAGACAATTTCCTCTGTAAACTTCTGCCACCGATCTGTTACAATATAATACTGTCCGTCCCGTTTTCTACAGCTCAAATCCAGCACCAAATGCTTCTTCCCCACTGCCTTTACCAAAGCATGAAGCCGATCATAATCTATTTTCCCATTTGAGAACACATAGGATGTTACGATGACATGGCTGGCTCCCATGTCCAAAAATCCTGCTGCGTTCTCTGCAGTAATTCCGCCGCCAATCTGCAGTCCTCCCGGATATTCCTCCAGTGCCAGCCGTGCCTGCTCTACATCTGCCTCATAGTATTCGGTTCCCGCCTTGTTAAGCAGAATAATATGACCTCCTTTTATTCCGCTCTTCCTGTAAAGGGATGCATAAAATGCTGCATCCTGCCCGGCCACAAAATTCTCCTTTGCCTGATTCCCTGCATCTTTGAGGGAGCCTCCTACAATCTGCTTCACTTTCCCATTATGTATATCAATGCAAGGCCTGAACTGCATAATACTCTCCTAAAACAATCAAATAATTAGTAGTATTGTACCATGTTTTATACCCAAATACAAACAAAATAAGCTGATACAAAATAACCGTTTCGCTATGTCTATTCATACGTCACCCGACAGAATATACATATTTGCCAAAAGCTCATTTTATATCAGCCGAACCTTTACACCTGTTCCTCCTGGCTTTTTAATTTCATGACCAGTCCATAAAATACCGAATCCATAACCTCTCTGATATTATCCTCTGAAAGCTCACAATGGTTTGTGGCAAGCATCGTTGCCATACCATGTGCAGTAAAAAAGCAGCCCTCATAAAGTTTTCTTGAATCCTCAGCACTTAATCCTGTCATTTTCGTCATCATTTCCACAATCTCTTTGTTGATTCCAGAATCCGAAAAATCACTGGTAGCTTTTAACGCATAACGGTCTGACATATGCAACCATTGAAATAAATGCTTTTCTTCCTTTGCAAACCGGATATACGCCATTTCCAGTCCTACAAGTCCATCTTCAAGATTCATGGAATCTCTCAGATAATCCAAATAATATTCCTTTACTCTTTCTAAAACCGCTTCCTTTAAATCCTCCATATTTTCAAATGCTCGAAACAGTGGTTGTACAGAACACCCGAGTCTTGCTGCAAGACTTCTGGTATTTAGCGCACGAAATCCCTGTTCCCTCACTAATTCAAATGCTGCTTTAATAATATCCTCCGTGGATGTCTTAATTTTTGGTGGCATAGGTAACCTCCTTTTATACATTGGGTCTGTCCAATACCAGACAGTATATTAAAAAAATGAAATACACATGAAAAATATTTGCCTGTCCAGTTTCATTATTCATATCTAGCATAATACAAAATAGTCCGATTACGCAACTAAAATTTTTTTAATATAAAGCATCTCCTACTTCTTTTCCCCGTTTTGATTAAGTTCTTTTCTTACTGCATCCATCCGCTTTCCAAATTCCTTTACCGCAGGATACTGTTTTTTTACCTCATATAGCTTCCCGGAAAGCTGCAAACCTAACTTCTTCAAATTTTCCACTTCCTTCTTCAAAAAATCATATCCATCTTTATGTACGCTCATAATCTGGTTTTAAAGATTTTTATCTGGAACAGTAGTATATCTTTATTATATGATACTTTTTTAAATTTTGTTACATACAGCAAAGTCTTATAAAATATAGCTTCGCAACCATTGATTGCGTTTCTTTTTGAAATTGTTAAATTTATTTGATAGACATTTTTTCAGGAAATGATGTAAGATTAGCACAGCTAAATGAGACAACGAAAGCATCGAAATAGCAGGCAATCAATTTGTGCGAATAACGAGCCAAGCGTGGGTGCTTGCACACACATTTGGCGACTATCGCAACAAACGGAGTTTGCAAAGCAAAATTGGTTACAAAAATAAATGGAGGATTCTTATTATGACATTAGGTAAAAAAATCTACACCCTGCGCACAGAAAAAGGCATGACACAGGAACAGTTAGCGGAATATCTTGGAGTATCCAGACAATCCATCTCCAAATATGAATATGATCAAAGTACACCGGAGCTTGAAAAGATTAAGCTTTTGGCAGAGATTTTTGAGGTGACATCGGACGACCTGATTAACGACAGGATTGATTTACCAAAAACAGATATATCTGAAACGATTTCCGATAAACAGAATTCCATAGATGCTTCTATAGATACAACGGCTGATTTCGCCGATTCCGATACCGATGAAACAGAAAAAAACAGCTCTTCCATGCAATCCATAATCGAAGAGCTTATAAAAAAGACGGATGCCTTACAGGCTCAATATGACCATTTCAATAAAACCTTTAAAACAATACTTATCATTGCTGTTATTGGCATTCTTGCTGCAACAGTACTACTGGTTGCCATCGATATTTACCAGTCATCTCTCATAAGTGCGCTGCAGAACAATCAAAACACTAACAATCAAAACACTACTACTTACATAAACTCTTCTGATTATGAAGAGCCTTTAATAGACCAGACCTTCTCCAGCTATGATTACGGAGTAGAAGCGCTTGGCTATAACAAAACCGACAACACCGTTGATTATTCTGTTCAATGCAAACCAATTAACTACACCAATGACACCACCATTTCTGCTGTGCTCACCTTTGAAAATGGGGAAATATACGATGGTACTTTGACGGAGAGCAATGGAATCTTCAGCGGAACCATAACCCTCCCGTTTACAGCAGATGATTTCCGCTTAAGCTTACTGATTGACAATCAGGGGGAAAAACAAAATATTGAAGTAGATGAGGATTCCCCAAATTTATTGGATGATGATTATCCTCTGAATTTATTAGATGATTTAGACTGGCTGCCATCTGTATATATCTCATCTGCCGAAGAAACATATGACAAAAATGGTATCGCCACTTCGTCCGGTGAAATGTATCTTCAAGCATATAAACAAAATGACAAACCAAATGATGTTGATACGATTCTTCCATACATCTCTGACATCAAGGTGGTATTTCGTGTGGACGATTCTATTTTATATGAATACACTTTAACAAAAGAGGAAATGGAAAGTATACAAGATGGATCGGATGCTTGGATTTCCTATCAATTTGACCGAAATAATGAAAGTTTGGGGAAAAATCTTACTCTTTCTATTGAATATAATAATTCTTTTATTGGAAAAAGACTTCGTTGGGAATTTATTAATCCTTATCTTTCAGAAGATGAATCTTTCCCAGCAGAGAATGAAGATAACTACTCCAACATCAGGAGTATAGAAGGGAATATATCGGAAGAAAAAGCGGAGTCCGGTTATAAAATTATGCCAAAGTAACACTTATTTCTGCTTTTCGAAACAAGCGTATGCTTCGCATGGCTTATGTTTCGTATGCTTGCGGAGAAATATCAATTACCTTAATTGACTTTTCTTTTTCAACCGCCATCGCCCAGCAAAAAGAAACGCAATAACCCAATTCATCATGTCCAGCACTTACTGGTATAGACGTTATACAATACTTCATTTTTTTATAATCATAATAGACAAGGCTTACAGTCTTACTACAACCGCCATAATGGGTAGATGCTGTACGTATATCTGCACAAAAAGCTCTTATCTCATATATTTTTCTAGATTTTGATACACGTAGAGCATCCTTGCCTGCAAAATATAGGAAAATAAGTACCGCAGGCATACTTATCCATAATAAAAAACTAAATAGCGATGTATCCCCTTTGCCAGTAATTACAATACTTGTAATAAAAAAGAGTAAAAAAACAGCAACTGCGATTATTAACCAAAACGTTAAAAAACCTGATACATCCTTTATATTTAACTTCTTAAACTCCTTCTTATTTTCTTCATCCATCAACAAATAAGAAGGGGTTTTTATAAGCTCATCCTTTATATTATCAGAGATACTGTCCAATAATTTTTTATCAGCATTTATCCTGTATATTTTTGACATAATGTATACGATTCCAAAAAGAGAAAATACAAAAATTAAATACAATAGATATTTTAACATATGTTATTCTCCTCATCCCATGTCATTCCCGCGTTTTTGTATTTTTTACCCCTGCATAATCTCCATTCGGCAGATTGCATTTCCTTTCTCTACAAAACGGGTTTCATACTCTGTCATTACATTTCCATCCACATACTCCGAATGGTGCAAATCAAAGGTATGATTTAAAAGTTTCCAGTGCTCTGCCTCCTCTACCTGCTCTAAAGAAAATTCGAATAAATCCCTGTTATCCGTCTTAAAAATGACACGACCATCTTTTCTCAATATCTTTTCATATCGCTCCAGAAACTGAACGGAAGTAAGGCGTCTTTTGGCATGACGGTCTTTGGGCCATGGATCGGAGAAATTCAGATAAATACCGCTTACCTCATCCGGTGCAAATACATCTGCAATATATTCTGCCTCCATGCGGATAAAGTAAAGATTTGGCAAGTTAAGCTCCTCCTGCTTTTCAATGGCACGCACCAGCACAGACGAATACTTCTCAATTCCTACATAATTGATATCCGGATGTTGACTGGCCAATGTCATGATAAACTGTCCCTTTCCCATGCCAACCTCTATATAAATTGGATTATCATTGCCGAATATCTCGTTCCATTTTCCCTTACACTCTGTCTCATTTTTTATGGTAAAATTGCTCTGTGCAATGGTATCTCTGGAACCTGGTACATTTCTAAGCCGCATCTTCCTATCCCCTTTTTATTTCGTAACAATTCAGCCATGCCTATTCATAAGTCATACAAATTGCACCGTTCCTTTTACATGGCTGATCTGTTACATCATACCACACTTTTTCTTATAATAGAATTACAAATTTGTGCTACTGTTTCTCCACCATAATACCTTCATATCGGTAACCTGATTCCACATCATATGGCTCAATCATAATTTCATCTGAGATATTCTGCTTTCCATAATAAAATTTTTGGGAATAGGTACCGTCTTCATTTTTCAGTACACCAGATGAAAAAATAAAATTATCCCACTCTGTTTTATCCTTATTCTTTACATGGAACACGCAATCCTCCACATCTTCCCTTGATTTCGTATATATGATTTCAATGTATGCACCAAGCTCCGTCTTTTTTAACAAAACCTCATTAATGGTCATAAAGGCATCTGGAATTTCACCGAATCCTTCCTCTGGCACATAACTGTTCATCTGATTAGAGCTTATATCCTGGATTGTAAAGGTCATTTTCTCTCTCCAGATATCCGAAGCATCAGGCTCATAGGCACAGACGGTAGCTGATATTTCCAACTGTTCTGCCATATTCCCCTTGCTGCCGTATATCATAAAATCCATTACATCATCGCTGACATATGCCCGATCCTCCGCGTATGCATACATATCAAGATATTCCATATCCAATCCGGTACTGACATGTAACAGCGTAAGCCCATTTAAATCCGCATATTCTTCCACTGTCTGATCTCCCTCAAGTCCTAAGTTGACAATCGGATCCTTTGGTGTAACCATTTGCGGAAGAAGCAGATATTTCCCTTTCTCCTTTGCTGCCGCTTCAATTACAACATATATCATATCACTGTCACACACTGCCTCCTTTACTTGAAACGTAACTCGATCATTTCCCACTGTTTCCTGCTGCAGTTCTGTTTCAACCATTTTGGCAGATTCTTCTGGAAGCTCTACCTTCGCACGGTGAAAGAAATCAAAAATCCCAAGATACTTATCAGCAGCATATGCCCCGGTTCCAATTAAAACAAGCGAAAGTCCTATAAGTGCCACGGCTCTTTTAAATCCCTTAAAAGAATTTTTCCTGATAAGGGCACGTTTTTTTATCTGCATCTGCTGCTTTACCTGTGCAACTGCCTGGTCGGCACTGCTTTGTACATTCTGCGGAATCGTTGTTTCTACTTCAAATATATCAAATAATCTCTCATCCATTTATATATCCTCCTATTTCAAAAACATTATCCTGATACTCTTTTTCCAGTTGATTTCTGGCTCTTGATAATCTTGTTATAATAGTATTCTTATTTATACCCAGCAGCTTTGCAATTTCTTCCACCTTCAACCCCTGTGCATAGTAAAGAATAATAACTTCCTGATATTTTGTATCCAACATAGTGATAAGCTCTTTCCACTCACAGTCTGCATATCCTTCTTCCTCAACCTGCACTGCAAATCCTTCCTCAGAAAAAGATTCCGTAAGCTGTAATCTGCTCTTTTTCCGCAACAGATCCTTGCATTTATTAATCAGTATTCTCGTAAGCCAGGTTTTAAAGTACTTTTCATGTTTCAGTGTATGGAGTTTTTCAAAACAAACAAGAACTGTATCCTGAATAGCGTCTGCCACATCTTCATCATTTTTCAGATACGTCCATGCTGTTTTATACATACACTGCATATGCTTTTCTATTAATTCACCAAAAGCATCACCATTCCCTTTCCGAGCCAGCCGTACCAAAGCCTTGATTTCCCTTTCTTTTATATCCATCCGCTATGCTGCTCCTTCCTATAATGTATTATTTAGGTGTTTGCGAAACTCCTGATTTTTAAGACCTAGTTGTGCAATATAGACAATATCGCAAGCAGGGTACTTTGGAGCCGTCGGTACTTGCACCCCGTACTTGGCGAGGTGTTTTCGAGTCTAGTACGAAAGTACACTTGCACACTCAGTGAGGTTCTTTCGAACTTAGTGGGCATAGTGTTACACTGCTTATGCACCACTACGAGCGACAAGTAGCACAATGCCTGAATACTTAGCGAGGCTTTGCCGAGCTTAGTAGGAAGGTATGCCTTGTGCTGCGTGCCAGCGTTGGATTGTATATGTTGTGCAACGAAAGAAACAAAAATTGCGTTTCGCAATCACCTAGCAATACATTATTAAATTTTCTTAAAACAAGCACTTGTTCTTTTCTACATACATTAGACGAAATAATATGCAAAAATATTTCATCTAAATTATATTTGTGTTCATATAGGTTTTTTATATATTTTTTCATATTTTAACACATGATAATCTCCTAAAATAAAAAATACAAAAACATTTTACTTTCAAGATGTTTCAAAGGTTGACACCTTTCTTTAGATATAATAAAATGAATTTAATTATGTTTATTGGGTAAAGGAGTATATTACATGAAAAAAATGGCTGCCATTTTTCTGGCACTTTTACTGATGTTTACCTATGTGCTTCCTGTCCACGCAACAGGTTTGGAAGATGGAGAAGAAGCAACAACGGAACATCCTGAGACAACCGAATATCCAGATGATCCCACAAGAGAGCCGGATTTAGTCGCAAATGCCGCTATTGTAATGGACGCATCTACCGGTCAGATTCTCTATGAAAAAAATGCCCATGAGAAAAAATACCCTGCCAGTATCACAAAGATTATGACCACAATGCTTGCCATTGAGGCAGGTGTGGATTTTAATGAAACCATCGCTATGACAGAAAATGCCATCTGGGGTGTCGAACGTGACAGTACCCTTATCGGTTTAGATGTTGGTGAAAAGGTTACAATAGGCGATCTGATGTATGCTACTATGGTAAGATCTGCAAACGAATGTGCCTATGCCGTAGCAGAATATGTGGGTGGCGACATTGAGAAATTTGCAAAAATGATGAATGATAAAGCGGCAGAGCTTGGCTGTGAGGATACGCATTTCGTTACACCAAATGGTCTCCATGATGATGACCATTACACCACTGCTTATGATATGGCAATTATCACAAAAAAGGCGATGGAATATGACCTGTTCCGTGATTTAGCCGGAACCTTGAATTATACTGTACCAGAAACCAATTTAGCAGATGAAACAAGATTTTTCTGGAATGGTAACCAAATGATCAACCCTGACAAACCTTTTTACTACGAATACTGTGAAGGGGGTAAGACCGGCTATACAAGCAAGGCGAATAATACACTTATGACCTATGCAAAAAAAGACGGTCTTGAACTTATTTGTATTATCTTGGATTGTGATGGCAACACACGTGCTTATACCGATACCAGAGCACTTTATAATTACTGTTACAACAACTACACTTATTTCTACCCTTTGTCTGATTTTTCCTTTAATTCAGAAAAAACCGATACAGAAGAGGTTAACAGCATCTTAGATAATTATTATACAAGTCTTAACCATGACATGGTCGATCTTGTGGTGGATAAGGATTACTCCATTCTCATTAATAAGTATCTGGATACTACACAAATTGTAAAAACGATAAATTTATATGATGAGGCACAGGACAATGTATTAGGAGAAATCGTCTTTTCATTTAATGATGAACAGATTGGTTCCACTCCGATTACCAGCTCTACCCCACTACTCTCCTCTAAAATGACACAGGACAAGGAAGAGGAAAAACCAAAATCCAATCTTAAGAAAATACTTGGCAAAATTGGTCTTGGCATTTTGTGTGTGATTGGTGCCATCGCCGTTGTTTTACTGATTTACCTGCTAATAACTACGATTGCACGAAATTACAGACGAGGCCGGCGGAGACGGAATTACCGGAGACAGCGCAGGAACCACCGACGCGATAATGACTATTACTTTTAGATAAAAGAACCATACGAGGATGACACATGGCAAATGAGGAAATGAACCCACTTAACATCATAGAGGAAGCCAACTCTAAGACACTCGACTATTTTAACCAGACTTATGTAAGTAACTTAGAACTGGTACAGGGACTTAAGACAGAGCTTTTTGAGTTGGATGTACAAATAGAAACCCTGGAAAAAACCAGGGATTTATACACCTATCATATTGACGATCGCCGCAATGTTTTTTCACCCATCGCTGGAGATGGAAACAATTCTACAATCACCCGGGGACGGCAGATTGAAATGCAGATTCAGGATTTAAAGGATGCCAAACAAAGCTTGGAAAACCGAATTGCCCAACTAGAGCAGGATATTCTTTTTTACAAAGAACAGGTAGAAATGTTATCGAAAGCAGGTAAATGTATTCATACTGTTTTAGTAGGAAAGAATCACGAGGATGACACCTCCCTAACAGAAGATAATGCAATTGAATTTATTGAAACAGAGGATACCGAATCCAAATCCTATCACGGCTACAACCTCTTGATGTTAGAGGATTATGAACATTATCATATAGCTTCTGCCTTAGACCAGAATGTCAAACAAGAACTGATTTCGAACATCAATAAAATGGATGTCTTAAAGTGGCTGCTTCATTCGGATGTGGCAAGAGCCAGAATCACCTTGGATGAATTGCACAACTCTTCCAAATCTGTCCTCACGACCATTGATGACATGTTAGACAATTTGAATTATAATATTGATGCAAAACAGCCAATCTGGGATCAGATTAATAAATTGATTGACCGCTACCGGAATGCCCATCCGGAATGTATGATTGATTCATCCTGCGACTGCACGGAACATGATATCCAGCTTCCATCTGTTATCACCTTCCGTTTGGTGGGTATGATCAAAGAGGTATTTGATAATGTATTTAAACATTCTAATGCCAATAAGCTGACCGCCAAAATATTTATCAGCAGCCGTTTAATAGATGTATATGTGAACGATAACGGTGTGGGAATTCCTGAGGATTATTTAGAGCGTTCTGATTGGTCAAGTGGATTGCATAAGCTTCACGAGACTATTTATCAGTTGGATGGTAAACTGAAAATTACGGGAGATTTGATATCTGGCACAAATGTGCGATTCTCTTTCCCGGTCAAGTCAAAGACCCCGCCGCAAGCAGCGGGGCATCAATTTTGAAACGCCTCAGGGGCGGGGTATTTGACCCTCGCGACAGTCGCCAAATGTCTGCAAACAGCCACTTGGCTCGTTGCTTGCGGGAATAAATACCCGCTTATATTATAGATAGAAAGGAATAAACATGAAAAATCAGATTATTGACTTAATAGCATCTGCTGCAGAATTAGACAGAGAAACAGTAGCAAATATTTTGGAAATACCGCCAAAGGCTAATATGGGAGATTATGCATTTCCCTGCTTTCAGCTTGCAAAAACTTTAAGGAAGGCACCACCTGTGATTGCTGCTGACATTGCAGAAAAAATCAACAACACAGATATAGATATCATTGACCGCCTTGAAGTAAAGGGGGCATATCTTAATTTCTTTCTCAAGAAAGAAATGTTTGTAAAATCCATGATGGAGACCGCCTTAATGGAAAACTTTGGTGCTTCCACGATTGGAAACGGTAAAACCATCTGTATTGATTATTCTTCTCCAAATGTGGCAAAAAATTTTCATGTAGGACATTTGCGTACTACCATTATTGGTAATTCCCTCTATAAAATATATAGCATGCTGGGGTATCAGGTTGAGCGTATTAACCATCTTGGAGACTGGGGTACACAGTTTGGTAAGCTGATTGTGGCATACAAGGCATGGGGAAGCAAAGAAGCTGTTGAGAAAGATGGTGTTGCAGAACTGATGCGCCTTTATGTAAAGTTCCATGAAGAGGCGGAACAGGATGATTCATTAAATGATCAGGCAAGAGACTGGTTTACTCAGATGGAGCATGGCAATAAAGAAGCACTCGATATCTGGCAATGGTTTGTAGATATCAGTTTGAAAGAATACAAAGGAACTTATAATCTGCTTGGAATGGAATTTGACCATTATCTTGGTGAAAGCTTCTACCGGGATAAAACCGCAGATATTGTAAAACGTTTAGAAGATGCCAATTTATTGAAGGAAAGTGAGGGTGCCAAAATTGTAGATTTAGAGGAATACAATATGGCTCCTTGTCTCATCACAAAAAAAGACGGCAGTTCTATTTATGCCACAAGGGATCTCGCAGCCATTTTTTACCGGAAAGCAACCTGGAATTTTGAGAAATGTCTTTATGTTACCGGTCAGGAACAGAAGCTTCACTTTGCACAAGTATTTAAGGTAGTGGAGTTATTGGGAAATGAATGGGCAAAGGATTCCTTAGTCCATATTCCTTATGGTTTGGTAAGCTTAGAAGGTGCAAAGCTTTCTACGAGAAGCGGCAATATCATCTATGCAGAAGACATCTTAAAAGAAGCAATTGAAAAAGTGAAGGTTACTATCGAAGAGAAGAATCCTTCCTTAGCAGATAAAGACGAGGTATCTAAGATTGTTGGTGTTGGAGCGATTCTCTTTCATGATTTATATAATCAAAGAATTAAGGATGTTTCCTTTAAATGGGACAAAGTATTAAACTTTGACGGTGAAACCGGTCCTTACGTGCAATACACCTATGTCCGGTGTGCCAGCATTTTACGCAATGTTACAGATTTTAATCCAACTGCTGACATCGATTACAGCAAGCTATTAGACGAGGAAGCAATTGCCCTAATAAAAGAAATCAGCCGCTTCCCACAGGTGGTTTTAGATGCTGCAGAAAAATATGAACCATGTGTCGTGGCACGCTTTGCCATGGATGTAGCACAATCCTTTTCCCGTTTTTACAATGCATGCCGTATCAACGTAGAGGATGATGTAATCAGAAATGCAAGAGTAAAGCTTGTTTATTTAACAAAAAATATATTAAAAGATGCTCTCGACTTATTAGGAATTCAGTGTCCGGAACAGATGTAAACCATTAATTGTCTATTTGCATAGAAAAGGGAGGCTTAAATTATGCTATTAATTAAAAATGGATATATTTTGGATCCAAAATCCGGACGACATGGTATTTTTGATATTTTGATTAAAGACGATAAGATTATCAAAATCGACTCCTTTATTGCAGGAATTGATTTGACGAAGGAGGAGCGAGAGGATTTACAGATTATCTTTGCAGACAACATGATGATTGCACCAGGTCTTGTAGATGTGCATGTACATTTTCGCGATCCTGGATTTACTTACAAAGAAGATATTTTTACCGGTGCAAAAGCAGCTGCAAAAGGCGGTTTCACTACGGTTGTTCTTATGGCAAACACAAAACCCGCTGTTGATAATACCGAAACTCTTCAATATGTTATTGACAAGGGAAAAGAAACCGATATCCATGTATTCACCTGTGCTACGATTACAAAGGAGTTAAAGGGTGAAAGTTTAACCGATATGCATTCTTTAAAGAATTCAGGTGCAGTCGGTTTTACGGATGACGGTATTCCAATGATGAATGAAACCATGGTAATAGAGGCCATGAAGCAGGCAAAAGAATTATCAGTGCCTTTAAGCTTCCACGAAGAAAATCCGGAATTGATTTCTAACAATGGAATCAATCATGGAAAAGCATCTGATTATTATGACATCGGTGGTTCTCCAAGAGCAGCAGAAATTGATCTAATTGCCAGAGACTTAAGCTTGGCAGTTGAATTAGATGCACCAATTAATATTCAACACATCAGCACACGGGAAGGTGTGGAATTAGTCAGACAGGCAAAGCTTGAAATGGTTAAAAAGAACAACCTTACTCTCCCACTCGCAAAAACAAAGGAAGATATTACCGATATTTCAGAATCCGATAATTCTTTTTTACAAATGATTCCAATGGAAATATCACAAAAAATCAATATTCATTCAGAGGCAACACCACACCACTTTTCTCTGACAGAGGATGCCGTAATAGAACATGGAACTATGGCAAAAATGAATCCTCCACTTCGTACAGAAAGTGACCGTCAGGCAATTATTCATGGTCTAAAAGACAACACGATTGATATTATTGCTACAGACCATGCACCACACAGTTTGGAAGAAAAAGCAAAACCAATAACAGATGCACCAAGTGGTATTATTGGATTGGAAACTGCTCTCCCACTCGGGATTACCAACCTTGTAAAAGAAGGTCATTTATCTTATATGGAATTACTAGAAAAAATGACAATTAATCCGGCAGTTATGTATCATTTAGATTGTGGCTATCTTGCAGAAAACGGTCCTGCTGATTTGGTTATTTTCAATGAAAACTCATATACCGTAGATAGCTTCTGTTCAAAATCATCCAATTCACCTTTTAAAGGTACAACTCTTATTGGAGAAATTCAATATACGATTTGTAATGGTAAAGTTATTTATAAAAAATAATTTCCTAAGAGGCAGAAACTAATACACAAATTTATTCTTTTGCTATATATTTTTATTAGGTAATTGTGAAACGCTTATGGCACATTAACCATTTATACATGGTGAACAAAAATTGAAGGGTAAACGTTTCGCAATTACCACTTTCCTATATAGAGTATACTAATACAACGAATAATAAATTTATTTACGCTAACATTTTTCTATAACAATCTATATAATGTTTCACGTGAAACATTATAATCCATTTTTTGAATTTTCTGTTAAATACCCACAGCAAACTTTTAGAAGTCAAATACCTCGCAACAAGCTATGGGGTATGACTTAGCTTCTTTTTAGCAAGTTTGCTCCAAGGGGTGGAATATTTGACCTTCGCGGCAGTCGCCAAATGCGAGCAAGCTTGCACTTGGCTCGTTACTTCGCAGAAATAAAAACAAATTAAGCTATACGGCACATAAATCTACAATTAGTGTTTAATACGAAATAATTTACTATATGTCGTCTTTCCGATTTTTTCAAAATATGATACAATAGGTAAGTGCGATTAATCAAAGAACCTTACAAGTAACCTTCCAGAATTCAATCTGGAAAATGCATTTAGTCTTAATCGTTACCATTTTATACCGTTACATTTGAAGGAGCATAAGATACATGGGAAGAATTATAGCAATCGCTAATCAAAAAGGTGGTGTTGGTAAAACCACAACATCAATCAACTTAGCTGCATGTCTGGCAGAGAAAGGGTTTAAGACTTTGGCTGTTGATATGGATCCACAAGGTCATTTAACGACTGGTTTTGGCATTACGAAAGATGACCTGGAATATACCGTTTATGATGTAATGTGTGAAAACTGTAATATTGGCGAGGCTATGCTAATTAATGTTGTGCCGGGTTTGAATATTCTACCATCGAATCGTTATCTTGCAGGAGCTGAGGTAGAATTTATTGGTGAACCGGATATGCAATATATATTAAAGACTCAGTTAAGAAAGATTCAGGATAAATTTGATTTTATTATTATTGATTGTCCTCCTGCATTGGGAATGCTTACAATTAATTCCATGACCGCTGCTAATACTGTATTAGTTCCGATACAATGTGAATTTTTTGCCTTGGATGGTTTATCTCAGTTGATTTACACAATTGAATTAATTCAACAAAAATTGAACACAGAATTAAAAATCGAAGGTGTTGTTTTTACAATGTATGATTCCAGAACAAATCTTTCTTTACAAGTAGTAGAAAATGTGAAAGAAAATTTAAATCAAAATATATATAAGACAATTATTCCAAGAAATGTTCGCTTAGCGGAAGCACCTAGCCATGGTATGCCGATTACTGCTTATGACTCCAAAAGCTCTGGTGCAGATAGTTATCGTTTATTAGCAGATGAAGTAATAACAAATATATATGTATAAATAATTTTTAAAAATGTTTCACGTGAAACATTTCCAGAAATTATATTTATTTACCAATTACGATAGGGGGCATAGATACATGGCAGGAAAAAGAGGACTCGGTAACGGGCTAGATACTCTACTCAATGTAGATACCACCGATAACCGAAAGAAAAAAACTTCCTCTAAAAATACAGAAACAATAACAAAAGAAGTAATCAAGGAAGTTGTAAAAGAAGTACCCACTGAAATCACACTTAAAATTAAAGATATTGAGATTAATAAAGAACAGCCAAGAAAACAATTTAATGAAGATGCTCTCCAGGAATTAGCAGACTCTATTGCACAGCATGGTGTGATAGAACCTCTGGTAGTAACAAAAAGAGACAATTACTACTTGCTCGTATCCGGAGAACGACGTTGGCGTGCTGCAATGAAAGCTGGTTTAACAGAAGTACCAGTTGTCATTAAAGAGTACACAGACCAACAGGTATTGGAGATTGGCTTAATTGAAAATATACAGCGTGAAAATTTAAATCCAATTGAGGAAGCACAAGCGTACAAGAAATTAATTGAAGAATTTCACTTAAAACAGGATGATGTTGCAGAGCGAGTATCAAAAAGTCGTAGTGCTATCACAAATATTATGCGCCTTTTAAAACTCTGCGAACAAGTTCAGGAAATGGTTATTGATGAAAAATTAAGCAACGGTCATGCGAGAGCACTACTTGCTATTGAAGACAATGAATTACAATACGAAACAGCCTGCAATGTTTTTGATCAAAGACTATCCGTCCGTGAAACAGAAAAACTTGTTAAAAAGATTGTAAATGAACAAAACAATCCAAAAAAGAATGTTTCAGAATCAGAAGAAGATTTAACATACCTTTACAATGATATAGAAGAAAAACTCAAATACAAATTAGGTTCAAAAACTACCATCAAAGTGAAAGGTAAGGGTAAAGGTAAAATTGAAATTGAATATTTTTCACAGGATGAATTAGACAGACTTGTAGAAATGATTTACTAAATCCAAATAGATTAATGTATTTACAAAAAAGTACAATTTAACACGGGAATCTTTTTACTGCTTCTTGCTTTTGAATATCTCATAATATATCAAAAATTGTATTTATAAAACGATACTTATTAGACAGAATATTTTGAAAAAGGTTTCCAAGATAAAGATAAGAGAATGAGGTAATACTATGAAAATAGATATATTTGACTCGATTGGAATCAGTACAGATATTGTTGTTATCGCTTTGATTATCATTGTGGTATTGCAGTTTATATGGATATTTGTAATTTTATCAAAATGTAACAAATTAAATAAACGAATCTCACGTTTTACAACAGGAAACGATGCTGCCAGCTTAGAAGAAATTATGGCAAAACGATTTTCTGAGATACGTCAAATTGTTAAAAATGAAAAGGAACAAAATAAAGATATCAATACAATTAATGATAAATTTTTAACTACCTTTTGTAAAATTGGTCTGGTAAAATATGATGCTTTTAAGGAAACATCCGGAAAGCTCAGCTTTTCACTTGCATTACTCACAGAGAACCATGATGGAATTATTCTTACCTCCATGCATAGCCGGGAAGGCTGCTTCACATATTGCAAAGAGATAACAAACGAAGAATCTTATTATATTTTATCAGAAGAAGAACGTCTTGCTCTAAACGTTGCAATCGGTAAAGATGGTGCTGTTGATGCCGCAAGAATTCGTGAAGAACGTAAACCTGAAATTGGTTTTTAGATTTTCCAATTAATATATCTACATTATTACTATTACATTTTAGCAGAATGGAGAACAGTTATGCATCGCTACTTAAGAGCTATTGGTTTTAGTAAAATTCGTACAAAATGCGATCAAAATAAATTAATAAACGCTGCATTACATGATTTTTCCAGTAGAAAGGAAATCAGCATTGGTGCAGAAACAAACCTGGTACAAATTGACCGCCTTTTTGGAAATAACTTCGGTATTTCTATCATCGGTGAAATGAACCTGGATGAAGTATTTACCTTAGACCATGCTTTTCCCTATTGTCAAGGTCTTCATACTACCGTTTATCCCGATATTCAAATCGAAGCTCATCATGATAAAGAATCCTATTCTGGTATTTCAGATGACTACGATTTAGGCATAACATTAATATATGCTTTAAAAAATGTGGTAGATTATGTAAAAAGTACTTGGTCAAATGATTTTTACAAACTACCGACAAAGGTAAGGTTGGGTGCCCTCTCTATCGATGGAAAAATTCTATATGGTGTACATTTAGACCATATTGTAAATCCATATGACAAACAACCTATTAGCAACAAAGACCGCCGCAATTTGATTGCAAAAGCAAAAAATGGAGATATGGATGCATTAGAAGATTTAACTTTAGATGATATGGATACCTACTCTCTTGTAACGAAACGGATTAAAGAAGAAGATATCCTCACTGTAGTTGAAACTTACTTCATACCATACGGAATTGACAATGAACAATATTCTATTTTAGGAATCATTAAAAATATAGATAAAATTACTAATGAAATCTCGGGCGAATTGGTGTATAATCTAACTATACTATGTAATGATGTTGCGTTAGACTTGGTTATCAATTCCATTGACCTTCAGGGAGAACCAAAGATTGGAAGACGATTTAAGGGAATCATCTGGTTACAAGGTCAGGTAGAATTTGTATAAATATGTACCCGTAGTTAAACGGATATAACAATTCTCTCCTAAAGAATAATTGTGGGTTCGATTCCCGCCGGGTGCACTCTCATACGAAAGAAATACCAGCTTTTCTGGAAAACATTTTAGGATTCATATATAGGAGGTTATCAATCATGAAAATTAAAAAATCTAATCTTACATTTAGTGCAGTTGGCTTTATCGCCTCTCTCTTAGTTACACTTTACTTAGTGTTTAACATGTCCGATTCCATCGAATTAATTATTGTTTTTGGATTAATTGCACTTGCTAATACATATTTCCTGGTGGATGGAATTTTGAAAAAAATTGATGATATTTTTGAAGTATCCATTGATAAACAAACCGAATTGGTAAAAGTAGAAAAAGGAATCTACTCTGTTGCTAAGCGTGAAGAGACCACCAATATAAAACAACATAATGATCTGCTAGAACAGATTGGACAATTAAAAGACGAAAACCAAAGATTAAATGAGAAACTAATTGAACAGCAGAAGCTTTGCACTAAAATCCTTATTAAAAAAGCGCAGGAAAACAATACCAAAACACTTAGTGGATCTGACCGGATTACCAAACTGCTCGTTCAATTAAACGGAAGCACAAATAATGCTTCCAAAGAAACATTAGAAGTTTTAGAGGAAATCAATAAAACATTGGATAATTACTACAGTGATAACCAAGATAATGTACGAAGAATGCGTGCAAATTAATTAGAAGGATTTATATGAACTATATTGTATTAGATTTGGAATGGAATCAAGTCTCATCTAGACAAATGAAGCAAAATGAAAATCTACTCTTTGAGATTATTGAAATAGGTGCTGCTAAGTTAGATGACAAATTTAATATTGTTGACGAGTACGGAAGTATTATCAAACCGAGAATTTACCGACGGCTTCATCCAAAAATCAGGGAGTTGTTAAATTACGATGAAACACTCCTTCGGAAAGGAAGACCATTTGATGTAGTATTCCGGGAATTTAAAGACTGGTGTGGTGAAGATTATGTCTTCTGTACCTGGGGACCGTTAGATTTAACATATCTGCAACAAAACATGGAATTTCACCATTTAAAGAGTTTTGATTTTCCTCTTCGTTTTTACGATCTTCAGGAAATATATGCTTACAATCACTATAAGGACAGAGAACAGGTATTGAGTCTTGAAAAAGCTGTAAGAGAACTCAATATTGAAATTAACGAACCTTTTCACTGCGCCAAAAATGATGCCTACTATACAGCGAGAGTCTTTCAAAAGATGAACCGTAAACATTTTTCAGACATGTATAGCTTTGATTACTTTCACTATCCTACCTGCCCGGAAGAAGAAATTTTATCTGAACACATTAACTATACACAATACATAACCCGGACCTTCCAAGACAAAAAAGAAGCTTTGAAGGATAAAAATGTTACTGATATGAGATGTCACAAATGTAACCGTAAGCTGTCAAAGAAAATAAAATGGTTTGTTAGCAATCCAACAACTCAACTCTGTGTGGGAAGGTGTTGGAGCCATGGACTGATGTGTGGAAAAATAAAATTTAAAACAACCAAAGAAGGTAATATATTTGTAATAAAAACAATTGAAAAAATAACAAAAAAAGAATACGAACGAATCCGTAACCGGCAAGATGAATTACGAATCAGACGCAGAGAAAAACGACATCAAAAAAAAGCCGTATAAAAAAAGAATCCATAAAATGGATTCTTTTTTTATATAACAATATATTTTTTAAATTATAATTTTTTATTAAATTACTTTATTTAACCTTCACCTTAACTGTCTTGTAAACTCCGTTCTGTGTACATGCATATACGGTACAGGTTCCTTTTTTCTTTGCCTTGATTTTTCCCTTTTTATTCACTGTAACGATACTTGGATCTGATACAATATAGCGAATCTTGTCTGTATGCTTCTTATATTTTTTACCCTTCGGCATAACCATCTTGGCGTTCATCTTTGCAGTCTTGCCCAACTTAATCTTAATGGTCTTTTTCTTAACCGTTACCTTGGATGGATTGGCAATCTTGCTCGTCTTAGTTCCTGTATAAGCATGCAGTACCAGACTCTGTCCAATTGCCATTTTCTTGCCATTTACAATTTTGTATGCCACGATACGATATTTGTACCATTTGTTTTTCTTAAGCTTGGTCTTCTTGTAGCTTGTCTTTGAGCCAGAGGTAATCGTCTTTACTTTTTTTAACTTATTTTTCTTCTCATTGGTGTTGCATACATTCGTATATACAAAATACCCATCTGCTCCTGCTACCTTCTTCCACGTAAGCTTAGTGGAGGTTTTACTGGACTTTGCTGTCGCCACAAGTGTACCAGTGTCAAAATTATCATTTAAATTCTTGTCAAGTTTCTGGCTCTGAGTTACCGCTGCACTATATAATGTATCAAAAGATTTGGCACCTGCCTCCTTCAAAAGCTGGTTAATCATATTCTTTACATCCTGACTTAAGGAGTCCCATTTTTCCTTTATATTCAGAATATTGATAATATTCTTCTCTGTTACAGTAGTAATAATCTTGCCATCCGCATCCGTTAAATTATCCTTAATAAAAGATTCTGCTTTCTTCTTGTTCTGCTCTTCCTCTTTCGCCGCATTATCCTTTGAGAGCTGCTCTGCCTTGGAGACAGAATTATCTATCGTCTTTTTTGCATCAGAAACAGCATCATTTACTTCTTCTTTTGTTGTTGCCGCATCAATCTTAGTACCAGCATTATTCGCTGCATCGGTGATTTCTTTCTTTGCATCCGTTTTTTCCGCATCGCTTAAATTAGGGATTTTGTCAATCTCCTGCTTTGCTGCTTCAGCGTTCTTATTCACATCGTCCTTTGCTGCCTGCTTTTCATCATTTTTACCTTCTTTAGGAATATAATAAGTACCGCTTTCCTTTTTCTCACCGTCTAACAAAATGCTTGTGCCTTCCGGAACTACAATTGCATAGCCACCGGTTGTCAATTCTGTTACCTCAGGATTTTTATCACCATCTACCACTTGAATATTGTGGATTAAATCCTTATATTGAAAATTCATTTCCTTTGCCAAACCATTTCCGGCTAACAGATAAAGCTTGCCGTCCTTTAATAGAAAACGTCCGCCCTTACCACTTGACTCTACCTTAATACTCTCGTGTGAGTTGACGTTTTCTATCGTAAATCCTTCTCCGTTCGCATCGCCATAAATATCGTCATAAATATCAATTACATATCCCTCATCAGTTCTTGTATAATATACACGTGAACCTGCCATTGCACACATCTGATTGTAATAAGAATCAAGTATTGGTGTCCTACCATAATCATCGTCCTCTGGCTTATTCCAATCCTCATCTCCATAATAATCCACTTCACCCAACGGGTCTAATTCATTATAACTCACAGCATATACAAGATTTGCAGGTAACACGGATACCACCATAACTGCCGTTAGCAGTGTGGCAAGGCACCGTTTCATCACTTTGCTACATTTCTTCATCTTTAAAACTCCTCCTTCTCCGTAAAAAATGTATCTAGAAAATTCTTTATCTTCATCCTTTTTGCCACCCATACATTTTTTACTAATTAATATAGTTTATTTTATCAAATTTTATAAGTAGTAGCAATATTTTTATCTTATTATTTCTTTTTGGTCTTTATCTTTATTGGCTTCGACCACAATCCACTGATCCATTTCTCTCCTGCAGCCGTGTACACCTTCTCCTTTGTGCGATAGCGAATATAATAGGTCTTATTTGGTTTCAGCTTTTTAATCTCCTTTATCTGCTTATATGTGATATGACCTTTTTTCTTCACCTTCTTTTCTACAAGCTTCGCTTTCTTAAAATTCTTTTTGGTTGAATATTGAACCGATACGTTCCAGCCATAAACAAACTTAATTTTATTCTTCCCAACCTTTATACAATACTTCTTCATGCGCGATGTACTCATTGGCGCCCGAGTAGAAAAAATCGGCAGCTCGAAAGATTCCCCCTTGTCACCGTTTTTAGTATTCGCCTGCACAGTAACACATATATTTCTACTATTACTCATATACTTTCTGGCAATCGTAAGCTTAGTATCCGTATAATGGCTGCTCTTCCACAGCACCTTCTTCTTTTTCTTCCCACTTGGTTTATAGGCAAGCTCTACATAAAAGTCCACGTTATTTTTACCGGGATTCCAACCTACGACATACTGGTCCTTCACGACATCTGCAATACATAACTCGGAAATATCCGTTACCTTATACTTCCCCTTCTTTATATACTTTGTCTGCACATAACACTTTTGTCCGCTGAAATATACTGTCGTCCAATTTGCATCCGATTCCTTTGGAAACATCTCAATTTCCGTGCCCTTGGTAAGAATACCAATATGCTCTGAACCAATATTTTTTGACTTATATGCATACACCTCTTCTTTGGACGTTACATTCGTAATCTCACCCAGCGCCGTGCCTTCTGGCGTCTTTTCGCCCTTTTTGGTAACGTTTAAGTACCGACTGTCAATATAATAGGTGCCGGGGATCTGGTATGCCAGATAATATACTTCGTTGTTCTGTACCTCGCTGCTTCCGTTGAAGGATACCTTGTAATACTTACTCGTACTCCCCGGTGTCTTAGATGGCACCAGCTCCGTGGAAACGACGTTTACTTCCGTACCCATTGGCAGCGCATATACCGGAGTACTTTTCCAGTCCGTTTTTTCATTCTCATTCGGGAACGGACGGAGTTTTGCCAGCTTTGTCACAACACCATCCCCTGCCTTTGGAATCGCCGCCTCTGAGTTATACGGATGGTTGACAGGAAGATTAACATTCAGATCCAGCCAGACCTCGCTTCGTTTGATTTTGTAAAAGCCCGCTGGATGCGTCTCCAGATACGCATCTACACCATACGAACAGTGAATTATACCAGTCTCAACATTCCAAATCTGAAGTCCTTCGTCCCATACGGTTACCCATTCTTCATCACAGTCGAACACCATAAACTTGGTGCCCTCCCGACAGGTCCCCTGAAAGCCTTCTGGTTTATAGTAAATTGCATCTGACTTCTCAGGGTCACCCTGAAGATATTCTTCCTTTATCGTTTTCAGATATTCGTCATTATCCTGCGGCAGATATTTAGAGTTGATAGTCTTTCCGTTAATTTGGGTACCCGGCTCAACGGCATACAAATCATGAGCATCGTAACCCCACTCCCATGATTTATCTGCGATATCATCCGTTCCAACCAGATAAGCGTACCCCATGATATCTTTGGAGCTTAGTCCTGTGTTTGCCCTTGCAAAGCTTATCATGCTGTTTTGACACTTGTTTACAAAATCCAACCATGGATCCGCCCGCACTGTCATCGGATCTGCGACTACGGAAGTTATCAAAATTGAGAGGCAGAGCATAAATGCAAGTGGCCTCCTAAAGAATTTTTTGTTTTTCATAATGTCTCCTTTCTTTAATTACCATCATATATTTTTTTACATAAGTATTTAACGAATTGGCTCCTTACTGGCAGTTCCTGCTTTCCGTGGATAAGTCTTTGGAGTATGTTCTATCTTCTCAATAAAAACAAAGGAACGTTCAATATCTGAATCTGGCAACACTATTTTCACAACTTTATCTAATTTTCCACCTAAAATGCTGATTGCTTTTTTAGCATCGTCAACCTCTCCCTCCACTTCTGCTGCCTTATAAGAAATGAAGCTTCCATCCATTTTTACAAACGGCAGACAATATTCACTTAATGTTGAAAGATTTGCCACTGCTCTACTCACACATAAATCAAAGCTTTCACGATAAATTGCATTCCTTGCCGCTTCTTCCGCTCTTCCATGAACTGCATCTATATCACATAATTCTAATCTATCAATTACCGATTTTAAAAATTTCACACGTTTATTTAAGGAATCCATTAATGTAACCTGTAAATAAGGAAATACGATTTTTAATGGAATACCTGGAAAACCTGCTCCGGTACCCAAATCCATAACCTTTAATTTCACATCAGGATTACAGATATCCGGATAAACCTCTGCCAATGCCAGAGAATCTAAAAAATGTTTGGTGATTACTTCATCTAATTCTGTAATTGCGGTTAAATTCATTACTTTATTTGTTTCAATCAGCATTTCATAATAGGTCTTAAATTGCTGAATCTGCTCCGGAGATAATTCAATATTAAATTTAGCAGCTTTTTCAATAAGTCGGTTCATATTCTCTCCTTAGAAACTGAATAAATGTATTAAAAATATTATAATAATCTCCAACCCTTATTGCAATACAAATTACACCTAAATTTCCCAGAACAGTAAAATTAATATTGACACAAGCTACATCACTGTCATTAATATTGCCAACCTCCGAATTTTCTGTAAATTGCAAATTAATATGAATAGCAAATGACAAATAGTGGATAAAATGTTACAATCTTTTAAGAATTATAGGCAATTGCGAAACTCTGCTTTTCAGAACGTTCGTTGTACAATATAGACAAATCACCGCTGGGTACGCTTGCGCTACTCGTCGCTCGTAATGGTACATAAGGTGCCAAAATACGGCACCTAAGTACCAACGGCTCCAAAATACCCTGCTTGCGATATTGCCTATATTGCACAACTAGGTTTTGGAAATAAGGAGTTTCGCAATCACCTATTTTAAGAATCATAATAAAAGGAGAATATACACATATGAGAGGACATAATACGATGGACACCAAAAGAATTATAAAACATACAGGACTTGGATATATCAGGCGGGGGCTTGGCATGATACTTTTATGTGGATTTTTTCTGATGCTGAATCCTTTATGTGTACAAGCAAAAAATATTGTTGCAACGGATCATCAAAAATATAATTATAAAGAATATGTAAAGGATTTAAAACAGCTTGAGAAGAAATACAGCAAGCATTGTAAAGTAAAAGTAATTGGAAAAACAGCGGATAAGAGGAATCTCTATGAGGTCATACTGGGAAATCCAAAGGCAAAAAAGCATCTAATTGTAATTGCAAATCTACATGCAAGAGAATATATGACAACCCTTTTGTGCATGAAACAGATTGAGTATTATCTGCAAAATTATAATAAGAAAATTGGAGGAAAAAAGCCGGCTGTGGTGTTTAACAAAGTCGCTGTTCATATTGTGCCATCATGTAATCCGGATGGCACCGCAATCAGCCAGTATGGATTTGATGCTATCCGCAATAAAACACTCCGCAAAAAATTAAAAAAAATGGGAGGATATGCTACAACCTGGAAAGCAAATGCAAGAGGCGTAGACTTGAACAGGAACTGGGGATATAAATTTAAAAAATCCGGAAAAGCAGGATCCTCTGGCTATACAGGTACAAAAGCTGCCAGCGAAAAAGAGACAAAAGCTATCATTTCCATGATAAACGATATTTCCAAACAGGGAAAAATAGTAGGAGCTGTGAGCTATCATTCAATGGGTTCTGTTATTTTTGGACAATGCACGGATGCCGCCACTGCTTCTGTTAAGAAAAAAACACAGAAAATGTATCAGACAGCACATAGTCTTACCGGTTATTCACTCTATGGAGCAAGCTCATCCCACGGTCAGTCAAGAGAATATATCTTATACAAAAAGAAAATTCCTTGTATTACATTGGAAATTGGCAGAAGAACCTGTCCCGTTCCTCAGAACCAGTTTCCAACAGTATGGAATGAAAATAAGGAGCTAATACTTAAAGAAGCAGCTTTGTTTTACTAAGAGGAAAGAACAGGCAACAAAGTTTTCCTTTGTTGCCTGTTCTTCTATAATATCTTTTCCATACCTATCTTATATGGCACAAGACCACAGCTTTCATAAAATTTCATTGCGGTAGGATTACAGCTCCATACATTCAATGTCACATTATAAAATCCCTGCTGCCTTGCAAATTCTATTACATATTCATAGATTTGGCTTCCAATATGCTGTCCTCTGATATTCTCATCCACACATAAATCATCAATATATAAAGTCCGGATATCCGTTAAAATATTATCTCCTTTATGCTGCTGGAATACACAAAATGCATAGCCAAGCACATTATCATGTTCATCTACACCTATAAAAATTGGTCTGGTATCATCATGGATCATATCCGATAATTCTCCATCTGTATATTTTTTTACATTTCCCTTAAATAAATCCGGTCTGCCATTATGATGTACCATTAAAACCTGACAAAGTAATCTATTGATTCCATCCATATCCTTTTCTTCTGCTCTTCGAATATTCATTTATCCCGTTATCTCCTTATTTATTATCTTCCAGTATCCTTTTCGGTCAGATCCTATTCTTTCAATTTTACCCGCTTCTTTTAATTGTTTTACAATACGGCTTATCTTTCGAGTACTTATTTCTAAATCAATACTCATTTGCTTTGCTGTCATATAAGGATTTTCTTTTATTAGATTTAAAACTCTGTTTTCATCGCCATTTTCAAAATTTATTTTTTTATTTTCTTCTGCCAAAGGAAAAATCACCTTTATAAAATGCTCTGATATTTCAAATATATCTTTATCATATGAATTTAAAATACGGCTCATACCAGAACCCAATTGTTCTACTAATCCTAAATCTTTAAATACTCTCATTAACTCACGATTACGTGGCATACTAATGCAACTAAAAAAATCTTTCTTACTTTGACCAGGAATTAAACCACCATAAGATGTTAATACAATGCGGTCACTGAAAATTTCAAAAACAGGTGGTATCTCCTTTGAAAAATCATTATGAACAATTGCATTTATTAAGGCCTCTCTTAAAGGAAGAGGTTCAACTAGATTTTTTTCTATCCTTTTCGTACTGGTAACTTTGGCTCTTGTCACATTTTCAATTTTCATTTTTTCTAACACATTATTTGTAGCTTTAATTAAAGAGCAATATCCATATTCCTCGTTTTCTATCAAATTTACCTTATTTACACCTTCATATTTTGCTACTTTAATAGAAACTGCATTTTCATCAGCTAATAAATATGCAACATAATTATATTTTCCATCAGATGTTAATAATTCTAAACTATTAGCAAAATTTTCATTATGGATATATTATTTATCTCTTCAATTACAATATCAAATAATCCCAAAGGAGATGGAAGTATATTATTTTTTATCTGGTCTGCTGCTTTTAACTGGATTTCATCTAAATTCTCATTTTTTACAGGATTTCCATTATCATCTATTCCTATATATAAAATTCCGCCTTCCTGGTTATTTAAAAATGCAACTATTTCCTTTTCCAGCTTATCATTTAATTTTTCTTTAAATTCTATCCTGTTACTCTCCTTCAGCAAACAATTACCCCAATTTCAAGCATCTTTTTATAATTACATTTAATAACCTTGTTTTATTACTCACAAATTATATCATTATCTACACATTCAAATAAATCAACAATACAGATATATCTGCCGGTGATACACCGGATATTCTTGAAGCCTGTCCAATATTTTCCGGACGAATTTCATTTAACTTCTGTCTTGCCTCTTTTCTTAAATTATGCACATCGTTATAATCAATATCTGAGGGAATCCTTTTTTTCTCCAGCTTCTTAAAATGCTCCACCTGGGAACGCTGGCGTTTGATATATCCATCATATTTTAACTCAATATTAATCTGTTCTGTTACTTCTTTTGAAAATGATTCCTGATAGAGTGGTATTTCCATCAAAGCTTTCCTCTCTGCATCTAATGGTGCAACCAGTTCATAACTAAGCTCCGGACGTTTGATTAAATCTGCCAAAGATACCGCTGTTTTCAGTGTCGTACTGCCATTTTCTTCTAAAAAAGTCTGTACTGCCTTATTTGCACCTATCATTGTTTCAGATAATCTTGCAATCTCTTTTTCAATCAACTCTCTCTTTTTACAAAAATACTGATACCTTTCTTCATCAATTAAACCAATTTCATAGCCAATATCTGTAAGGCGTAAATCTGCATTATCCTGTCGAAGCAATAACCTGTATTCTGCACGGGAGGTCATCATCCGGTAAGGCTCTTTTGTCTCCTTTGTCACCAGATCATCAATCAACACACCAATATATCCTTCCGAACGGTCTAAAACCACCTCTTCCTTTCCCTGAAGCTTTCTTGCAGCATTGATTCCTGCCATCAATCCCTGGGCTGCTGCCTCCTCATAACCGGAGCTTCCATTCATCTGCCCTGCACTAAATAAGCCTTCCACATCCTTAAATTCCAGAGAAGGTTTTAATAGTAATGCACTGATACAGTCATATTCTATAGCATATGCATTTCTTACAATTTTGGCATTTTCCAATCCCGGCACACTTCGGTACATGGCATATTGTACGTCCTCCGGCAAAGAAGAACTCATTCCACCAATATACATCTCATTGGTAAATTCTCCTTCTGGTTCCACAAATACCTGATGCCTGTCCTTATCTGCAAATTTCATTACTTTGTCTTCAATAGAGGGACAATATCTAGGTCCGGTTCCTTCAATAGCACCGGAAAATAACGGTGACCGGTCAATATTACTTCTTATGATCTTATGGGTTTCCTCATTTGTATAAGTAAGAAAACAGCTAATCTGTTCTCTCTTAATATCTTCTTCTGTATTGGTAAAAGAAAATGGTACGATTGTATCATCGCCCTTTTGCTCTTCCATTTTTGAAAAATCAATACTTCTCTTATCAATCCTGGCAGGTGTTCCTGTTTTAAAACGGCGGAGAGGAATTCCAGCATTTAACATTGAATCCGACAAATAATTTGCAGACGATAAACCATTTGGTCCGGTGTGATTTACCACATCTCCATAAATACATCTCGCCTTTAAATAGACACCGGTACAGAGAATAACACATTTTGCATAATAAGAAGCACCAGACTTTGTGCGAACACCTTTTATCTTCTGTCTATTCTTTCCCTGAAATACATTTATCTTTTCTTCGTCTATATCATAAGAGGTCACACCGTCTATTACTGTCTTCGTCTCATTCTGCCATGCTTCACTACCTTCAAACAGCAGTTCTGTCACTTCTGCCTGCCGAAGAGTTAAATGCTCTGTACTTTCCATCGTGATCCGCATCTGTCTCGTATACTTTGCCTTGTCTGCCTGGGCACGGAGAGAATGTACAGCAGGTCCCTTTGACTTATTCAGCATCTTGGACTGAATATAGGTTTTATCAATATTTTTACCCATTTCTCCCCCAAGAGCATCCACCTCACGTACCAAATGTCCCTTTGAAGAACCTCCCACATTTGGATTACACGGCATCATCGCTACACTATCCATACTCACTGTAAATATAATTGTTTCCTGCCCAAGTCTTGCCAACGCCAAAGCTGCCTCACATCCAGCATGTCCGGCTCCCACCACAATAGCATCATATGTTTCTTCCATTGTATTCATCTGTTATTCCTCCATATGATATACCTGCTAATGCTTTTTATAACAAAATAAATAATAAAACAACTCCTATTAAGCCCAATATGAGCAGTACCATTACAATATATGCTAATATACGTTTTGTTTCAGAAATTGGCTCATTTTTTTCATATTCAAGCTGCTGTTTCTCTAAATTGGTAATGCGTGCTGCATTCCACATAGGATTATTTCCAGTATTTGGGTTTATTCTCATAAAATCATCTCCCTTTGATTTGTAGTCAATTTTAGGCATTTGCGAAACTTAAGTTTTTACAAACATCCGTTGTACAATATAGACAATATCAACCCTGGGTACGCTTGCGCTGCTTGTCACTCGCAATGGTGCTAAGCTCGAAAACACCTCACTAAGCACCAGCGGCTCCAAAGCACCCTGCTTATGATATTGTCTATATTGCACAACTAGGTTTTGAAAATCCGGAGTTTCTCAAACGTCTATGTAACTAATTTTGCTCTACAAATTTGATTGCCTGTTTTTTATTATACTCGAATTTTAAATCTGTGTATACCTATTATTATTTTTGTAAATATATTACTCATGGAATAACCGGTCTTTTTGCAATATTTCATCAACAATGGCGAGAATAATATCCAAATCTCTCCGCATATTGGCACGACTTTCTTCCAACCGTTTTTTGCCATACATTGTTTTTTTGATTTCAAAAGCATCCTTTCCATTATGGATGGCAATGTTTGCAGCCCCATTGATAAAGCTGATATTTGTGTAGCCATCTGCATATTCGTCTGCCTTCATAATATTTTCCATAAATTGTGGTGTAAGAATATAAAATGTCAGTTCTTCGTTACTTGTCTTCACCTGAAACTTATTGTTAAATGCCTCATTTTCCAATTCAATGCTGGTCTCTTTTTTGTTAAATGCAGAATTGATTAAATCTGCAATAAATGAAGCTTTCCGCCGTTTGCTTTTTCTCTCCAAAATCTTAATGTAACCGTTTAGCTCTTTGCTAAGGGGTATTCGCATAAACGGTCCCTGAAACACAGTAACCCACGTTGTTGATGTATGCCCGTCATCATCGGTGGACTCATGCTCTTGTTCCATTTTAATATCACAATATTCTATAATTTGTCCGTGATAACATCCCTTTATATAATCGGAACCTGTAATCCTGTCATAGGAAGGCGTAATTCCAGCAGCTTTTATCGACTTTTGAGAAATCATATTAGTTGCTTCATAGGCTTGTACTTCAATTTTCTCGGAAATGATTTCTTTTATGACATTTTCTCCAATGAAACATTTCAGATTTTTTTCAACCTTTTTCAAAATTTTACTGGTTATTAAAAGACAGACTACACATACTGCAACAAGGGCAAATTTTAGGAGACCCTTTAGTCCTTCCTCCATCACAATATCCATAAATCCCCAAAGTACAAGAATCGGCATTATAAAATAAGATAATGTAAACAGATTCAATAGCTTGATAATTAATTGATTTTTATGTATGGTTCTTATTATTATTTGATCTTTCATATAATTTTCTCCTCTTCCTATGTGTGAAAAGTGTTTTACACTTCAAACCCATGCCTGCATAAGCGATTATATAACATCCAATATATCCTGTAAATCAATAAATAAGCACGTTACGCACCTTATTATATAAAGAACATGCATACATTTTTTGCTAGATTCAAAAGAAACATATAAGAAATTTTTGTGGATATTTTCTATTTACCCATACAAAATTCTCTGAATATTGTATCAACCAAATCATCCTCCACGGATTCTCCTATAATATATCCAAGTCTTTCATAGGCTGCCATCAGATCAATAGAATAAAAATCCTCTGGCATACTATCTGCGATACTTTTCCGTACCATTTTAATAGAAGAAAGAGCTTTCTCTAAAGCCTCCTTATGACGCATATTAGTGATATAGATTTCATCATTATAAGATAAACTGCCATGAAAAAACATATCATTTAATTCCTGATAAAATACTTCAAATCCCGTCTGTTCTTTTGCACTGATATCAATTATTTTTTTATCTATATGTGATAAAATATCTTCTTTTATTACCACATTTTCCAAATCTGATTTATTTTGTAAAATAATGACCTGTTTATCCTGAATATGTTCCATAATATCATAATCATTCTTATCTAACGGAACAGAAGCATCTACAATATACAAAATCAAATCTGCTTTTTGCATAGCTTCGAAAGATTTATCCACACCAATACGTTCCACTATATCCTCTGTATCCCGTATTCCGGCAGTATCCACAATATTCAAAGGAATCCCGTTAATTGATATAAATTCCTCTAATGTATCCCTTGTAGTTCCTGCAATATCAGTCACAATGGCCCGTTCTTTACCGGCTAATACATTCAACACAGAAGATTTTCCTGCATTTGGTTTCCCAAGAATGACAGTCTGAATACCTTCTCTCATGAATTTACCATTATCCGCAGTTTCAATTAAGTGACAGATTTCTTTCTCTTTTTCGGCAAGTATCTCATCTAAAGTATCTCCAAAATCATCTAAACTGTAATGTTCCGGATCATCTAGAGCAGATTCAATATAAGCAATATTATGAATCAATTCATCACGCATTTTTTCTATCTTTTTCCTTAAACTTCCCTTTAGCTGGGATACAGCAGTCTTTGCTGCCAGATTACTTTTTGCAGATATCAAATCCATAACTGATTCCGCCTGAGATAAATCAATTCTTCCATTTAAAAAAGCACGTTTTGTAAATTCACCAGGCTCTGCCAGTCTTGCACCATTTTTTATCAATAAATCAAGAATCTGCTTCATTACCTGTATGCCGCCATGACAGTCAATCTCTACAACATCCTCTCTTGTATAAGTGGAAGGTGCCTTCATCACCAGAACAATCACTTCATCAATGATCTGTTCCTCTTTTTCATAATTCTTATCTACAATATTCCCATAAGCTGCCGTATAAGATTTCAAATGATGAACCTCTTTCCCCTTCTTTTTTGGAACAAAAATGGAATCCACTATTTTAATCGCATGTTCACCACTTACACGGATAATTCCAATTCCACCCTGGTTCATTCCCGTTGCTATAGCAGCTATGGTATCTGAAAGATATATCATCTCTTAATCTCCTCATTTATTCCTTTTTTCTATATATTCTATAGATTTCAATAGACAAGTTATTTTACAATTATACTTTATTTTTTAAAAAGTGTATAGGATAAAGAAATTTATATTGTTTTATTTTTCTAAGTATATAATAGTAATTATAAATAACATAAATTAGCCGTTACTTATTTGTATAAAAAATGGCAGGAAGTTTCATATAATACATGAATCTTCCCACCGTTTTTTAATTTTTTTTATTTCTTCAAATACACAACTACCTTACGATAAGGTTCCTCACCTTCACTTCTGGTTGCCACATACTTATCATTTTGTAATGCAGAATGAATAATTCTTCTCTCATAAGGGTTCATTGGCTCTAAGGTAATGCTTCTGCGATTTCTCTTAACCTTATAAGCAATATTTTTAGCAAGATTTTCCAAAGTATCTTTTCTTCTTGCCCGATAATTTTCTGTATCCAATTTTACACGGATATAAGATTCGCTTTCCTTATTTACAAAAAGACTGATCAGATACTGTAAGGAATCTAAAGTTTGTCCTCTCTTACCGATTAAAATACCCATCTCCGGTCCTTCTAAATCGATATTCATATTATTATTTTCTTCATCAAAACTGATAGTAACTTTTGTTTCAATTTTCATTGCATTAAATAAAGTATTCAAATACTCATTAGTCTTTTTTACAATCTCTGTATCGGCTCCTGCACCGGCAGCTATCTTTTTTGTCTCTTTCTTATTTCCTACTGATTTTTCACTGGCAGAAACATTTGTAGAATTTTCATTAGAAGCTGCTTCTTCATTTTTCTTTCTAGCCTTAATTATTGCAGGCTTTGCACCAATTCCCAAAAATCCGGACGAACCCTTTTCTACTACTTCATAATCTAACTCACTGCTTGTAACCCCAAGCTCAATTGTTGCAGCAGTAACTGCTTCATCTACTGTTTTTGCTTTAAACTCCTTATACTCCATAATTACTTCTCCTCCTTTTTATTATTATCTGTATTATAGTTCATCATAATATTGGCCTTTGCACCAATACTTCCTTCTTTATATTTCTTATTTGTATTACTCTGTGCCGCCTTTTGTGCAGCATCAGATGGAACATAGCTCTTCAAAGATTTTGCAGAATTTTTTTTCATAGCCTCCTGTTTTTCCAATTCTTCCTGCATTGCTGCTGACTGATCCATGAGTCTTTCATAAAAGGATTTTTTGTCGCCTCTTTTTTCTCTCTTAATCCGGGCTTTTTCCATCTGCTTTTCCAAAATCTTATCCATATCTGCATGATCATAATACCAATTGATAATCAACTGTGTAATAACAGTAATCAATGAACTGATTGACCAGTAAATACCAATAGCAGCCGGTAAAGATACACAGATAAATAACGACATAACCGGCATGGTAACTGACATTGACTTCATCATGGAATTTGTCATATCCGTTCCCTGATTCTGATTTTGCTGTTTACTCATACTTACCTTCATAGAAAGCCACTGAAAAACAGTAGATGAAATCGGAATTAAAAGCGCCCATCCAATATGCCATCCTGGTGCTTCTGAAATATTGATTCCAAGCACAAAGGAATGAATCTGATCAATTTTATCAACATTATTTATAATTGCTTTATCCGTCACTCCAATTGTATCTAATAATGTATTCAAATGTGATACACCAAAATTTGATAACACATCAATAATATTATCTATACCTGGATTATCAATATTACCAAATTTAGAAATAGCATAAGAAGCGCCGCTAACGCTATTGTCTGTCACAAATGTCTGTAAAAATTCCTGTACCTTGCTTCCTTTTTCACTTAAAACACTATTTGCAATTGGTTCATACATATTATAGACTTTTCCTACATATGCAGGAACATTCTGAATAACCCTGTAAAGTGCATAAATGATTGGAAGCTGTATCAGAGATGTCAAACAACCACCCGTCATAGAAGTTCCATATTTATCATACAGCTCTCTTGTTTCCTGCTGCATCATCATCATGGATTTTTCATCCTTTTTACCGTTATATTTTTTCTGTATTTTTTGTAATTCCGGCTGGATGATCATATTAATTTTTGCTGACTTTTGCTGTTTTAAACTAAGTGGAAATAAAATCAGTTTTACTATAATTGTAAAAATAATAATACAAAGTCCCAAATTCGCAATTTCATTTGAACCTGCCAGCAAATTATAAATCAAATCTAAAAGCTTTCCAAGTAACCAGGCAAATGGTCCTAAAATACCACCCTGGGCTGTCAAAAACATCAAAATAAAAGTCCTCCTTAAGATTTTTTTTGTGGAACCGGATCATAACCACCTTTTGAAAAAGGATTACAACGTAAAATTCTCCATATTGCAAGTAAACTACCCTTAAATACTCCATGTATTTCGATTGCTTCAATAGCATAGGAAGAACAGGTTGGATAATATTTACAAGTTGGTGCTGCTTTTAATGGAGATAAAGCTACTTTATAAAATTTTATTATTTTTATAAGAAGTTTTTTCATTATATTATTGTTTATTCTGTGCAATATCTCCTGAACCGGAGCAGATAATATGATGCAGCTTAGCCAAATGGAGAAATGCACTTTCTATATCCCAATAGTTACGACCTTTAGAATTAATCCTTGCCACCACCACAATATCCTTACCTATTATAAGTTCGTCCATATGCAGCCGGTATGCCTCTCTAATCAATCTGGTGATACGATGTCTTACTACACTGTTTCCAACTTTCTTACTAACAGATATCCCAAGTCTGTTAATCCCCAGATCATTGTCTGCTATATACATAACGAGGTATTTGTTTGCATAGGATTTACCCCGTTTATATACATTTCCAAATTCCAAACTGTTCTTTAAAGAAATAAATTGTTTCATTATTATATGATCCTTTTAAATGAGCCATCTATCAGAAAAAGGTCACAAACCTGTGACCTAAGCTGATAAACGCTTTCTTCCTTTAGCGCGTCTTGCTGCTAAAACTTTTCTACCGTTTGATGTGCTCATTCTTTTTCTAAAACCATGAACCTTCGATCTTTGTCTTTTCTTAGGCTGAAATGTCATCTTCATTATCGAATACACCTCCTTTTACTAGTCATTCTTCAAAAATACCTTTCCCATTATATTGAAAAAACCTTTATAAGTCAAGCAATTCTTTTGCATTTTCACAAATTTAATATAAAACACAATATCTTGTATTTTTTCATTTTTTATATACATTTTTTTATAAAATATTTTTAAGAAAACATAACCACTTTACATAATGTTATTCACAAAATGTGTTTAACTTGTGGATAACTATCCTTTTTTTTCGTTTTTTTATGTTAATTATAAACATTAACCTTATATTTTGTCTATTTTTAAGATGTTTAGAAAAGTTATCCACATAGTAACTGATATATTTCCTTGAAAAAAAAAAGTTTTTATTGTATTATTAAATAGTATGCGTATGTCTAAAAACGCTTATATTTCTTTTAGGTAACTTTAATAGAAAGGATATATATTATGAAAGAAACACTGATTAAACAATGGGACAATATTTTAAACCTGTTAGAAATCGAATATGATGTATCCCACATGATGATCAATACATGGATACGCGCCCTTTCTATTAAAGAAGTAAGTGATGACACTATCATACTTGCCATGGACAAAAAGCTTGGTAAGCGTGGAATTGAATTCATAGAAAAGAAAATGTATGACATTTATCTTCAATCTGCTATAGAGGCAACTCTTAATAAACCATATGAAATCATTTTTTGTGTAGAAGGAGAAGAAATTTTTAATAAAAAAAATAACGATTCTTCATTAGACGGACATGTAAAGGTATCCTTAGAACGAAGCAATTTAAATCCAAAGTATACCTTTGAAACCTTTGTAATCGGTGATAATAACCGACATGCACATGCCGCCTGTGTAGCAGTTGCAGAAGAACCTTCTTCCGCATATAATCCATTATTTTTATATGGTGGAGCCGGACTTGGCAAAACACATCTGATGCAGGCAATTGCCCATCACATTATAACACATAATCCAGACCTTAAGGTCTTATATGTAACCAGTGAAACCTTTACCAATGAGGTTATTGATTCAATCCGTAATAATAAAGCAGAAGAACTCCGTGATAAATACCGTCAATTAGATGTATTATTAATTGATGATATCCAGTTTGTAATTGGTAAGGATTCAACACAGACAGAATTTTTTAATACCTTTAATGATCTATATAACTCTAATAAACAGATTATCATTTCCTCTGATAAACCTCCAAAAGAAATTGATACTTTAGAGGAACGAATGAGAACTCGTTTAGAATGGGGTGTTCCGGTTGATATTCATGCACCGGATTATGAGACGCGTATGGCTATTTTAAAACGAAAAGCAGAAACCTCTCATATCTCAATTTCCAATGATATTATGGATTATATTGCATCAAATATTGTATCGAATATCCGGGAATTAGAAGGCGCTCTTAATAAAATCAGTGTTTATACAAGATTAGATAACCATAAAGGAGAAATCACGGTTGATGATGCTGCTGAGATTTTAAAAGATTTGGTATCAAAAGAAAACCAACAGGAAATCACACCAGACTATATTACCCGAATTGTATCTGATCATATGAATGTTCCATATAATGATATTATTTCTTCAAAGCGAAGCCAGGATATAGCAACGGCAAGACAAATTGTAATGTATTTATGTAGAAAACACATAGATCATTATTCACTAAAAGCAATTGGAGATGCTCTAGGCGGAAGAGATCATTCTACCATCATAAACGGTGTAAAGAAGATAACTGCCTTGATAAAAAATGATTCCAATATGGCAGCTACAATTGATACGATTGAAAAAAAGATAGGTTTCAAGTAAAAAATTATATATTATTTTAATTTTTTTAATGATACATAAATTTTCCACATTGATGACGGACTATTAAGATATTATATGTGGACAAGAGGTTCATAAAATATAGAAAGGTTGTTTATAAAAATGAATTCTTTTCCATTCATTTTCAACCTGTATTTTTTATCATCCGAAAATTAACACTTTTTGAACCCTCTTTCAAAATCATTATGAAGGAGTTACTCACATTATTTTTATTGGTTTTAAAGGGCTGTAAAGACATTTGAACAAATTAACATCCCCTACTACTAATACTACTTAAATAATATAATAATATTTGGAATGGGACATCTCCCCATTTCCCTTGAAAGGAGTTTTACACAATGAAAATCAGTTGTCAAAAACAGGCTTTAATGAATGGTATTAATATTGTATCGAAAGCAGTATCTACTAAAAGTACAATGCCGAATCTTCAATGTATTTTAATTGAATCTTCTTTAAGTGAAATCCGTCTGATAGCCAATGATATTGAATTAGGAATTGAGACAATCATAGAAGGAACAATTACAGAGGCTGGCAGAATTGCTTTAGATGCAAAACTTTTCAGTGATATTATAAGAAAGCTTCCTGACAGTGAGGTTTTAATTGAAACAAATGCAAATAATCAGGCAAATATCCGTTGTGAACGTTCTAAGTTTAATATTCCGGGAACCTCTGGTGAAGATTTTAATTATCTTCCTGAAGTTGAGAAAAACAAATCTCTTATATTGTCTCAGTTTACATTAAAAGAAGTTATCCGTCAGACGATTTTTAGTATTTCAGATCAGGAAAATACCAAAATAATGACCGGTGAACTTTTTGAGGTAAATGGTGATACTTTAAGGGTTATATCCTTAGATGGGCATCGTATTTCAATCCGTAAGGTTTCCCTTAAGGAGAGTTATGATGGAATTAAGGTGATTGTTCCAGGTAAAACCTTAAATGATATCAGCAAAATTTTAACTGGTGGTGCAGAGGATGATATCTGTATTTATGTAACAGATAAACATATATTATTTGAGTTTGATCAGACAAAAGTGGTATCCCGCCTCTTAGATGGAGAATTTTATAAAATTGACCAGATGTTATCAAATGATTATGAGACAAAGTTTACTATCAACAAGAAAGAGTTTTTGGATTGTATTGACAGGGCTTCGTTATTTATTAAAGAGTCTGATAAAAAACCAATTATATTAAATATTGATAATTCCAATCTTTATTTGAAAATTGATTCTTCTTTTGGATCAATGAATGAAGAGATTGAAATAAGAAAAGAAGGAAAAGATTTAATGATTGGATTCAATCCAAAATTTTTAATGGATGCACTTCGTGTGATTGATGAAGAGGAAGTTAATATTTATATGATAAATGCAAAATCGCCATGTTTTATAAGAAATAATGATAATAGTTATATTTATCTGATTCTTCCAGTAAGTATTGCAGCTTAAGATGCTAGAAAAGAAAAGGATATGATGGTATGGAAGAATTAAAATTAAGGCAAAAGGATGAATTTATTAATTTGAGTCAGTTGTTAAAGGCTATGAATCTGGTAGAATCCGGAGCTATGGCAAAGAATGTGATTGATGAAGGTCTTGTTAAAGTAGATGGCGAAGTAGAATTTCGTTACCGCCGTAAGCTCTATAAAGGAATGATTGTAGAGTTTCAGGATGAACAGGTAAAAATTGTGTAAGAAGGAAACTGATATGTATATTAATTCATTGGAATTAAGCCATTATAGGAATTATGAAAGTCTGTCAATTGGATTTGATCCTGGAACTACTATTTTATATGGGGATAATGCACAGGGGAAGACCAATATTTTAGAGGCAGTTTATATATCAGGAACCACAAAATCCCATCGGGCAACAAAGGATAAAGATATTATACAATTTGGACAGGATGAAGCACATGTAAGGCTTAATCTTACAAAACATGATGTGAAACATCGCATTGATATGCATCTTCGCAAAAATAAGAGTAAGGGTGTGGCAGTGGATGGGCAGAGTATAAAAAGAAGCGGAGAATTATTTGGGATTATTCATATGATTTTCTTTTCTCCAGAAGATTTATCCATTGTAAAAAACGGGCCGGCAGAGAGAAGAAGATTTATGAATTTAGAGCTTTGCCAGCTAAATAAGCTTTATTATTACAATTATGTGAACTATAATAAAGCGTTAAATCAAAGAAATACTTTATTAAAACAGATTTACTTTAATAAAGAGCTTATCGATACTTTGGATATGTGGGATGAATATCTGATAGAATATGGAAAATGTCTGATGGAAGAAAGAGAAACATTTATAAAAGAATTAAATGATATTGTAAAGACCATTCATTCCCATTTAACTGGAAGTAAGGAGACAATCCGGATTGGATATGAAAAAAATGTTTCAATTGAGGATTATGATATTGTGATGAAAAGTAAGAGGGAAGTAGATTTAAAATATCAGTCTACCCAGACAGGTCCACACAGGGATGATATATGTTTTTATGTCAATGATATCGATGTCCGCAAATATGGTTCCCAGGGACAGCAGCGGACAGCAGCACTTTCCCTTAAATTAGCCGAGATAGAACTTGTAAAAAAAATAATACATGATTCACCGGTTTTACTGTTAGATGATGTTATGAGTGAATTAGACAGTAACCGGAAACATTTTCTGTTAGACAGTATCAGGGATATTCAAACAATCATAACCTGCACAGGGTATGATGATTTTATAAAATCAAGGCTTATGATTAATAAAATTTATAAAGTAACAGATGGCATGATAGCAGAAATGAAATTGGAATAGTAAAAAAATATGCCGCCGAACCAGAGGTGAGGGGGCGATTCATTATTATAAGGAGGAACAAGATGGGTAAAAAAGATGAACAGGAATATGGAGCGGACCAAATTCAGATTTTAGAAGGTTTGGAAGCAGTTCGTAAAAGACCTGGTATGTATATTGGTACAACCTCTGAAAAAGGTTTACATCATTTAGTATATGAGATAGTAGATAATTCAGTGGATGAAGCGTTAGCCGGTTTCTGTAATGATATTCATGTAACCATTAATAAAGATAATTCTGTTACAGTTTTGGATAATGGACGTGGTATTCCTACCGGTATTCAGGAAAAAGCAGGAATTCCAGCAGTAGATGTTGTATTTACTGTCCTTCATGCCGGTGGTAAGTTTGGAGGAGGGGGATATAAGGTATCAGGTGGTTTACATGGTGTAGGAGCTTCCGTTGTAAATGCTTTGTCTTCCTGGTTAGATGTTGAGATTTACCGGGATGGTAAGATTCATCATCAAAGATATGAACAAGGTAAAGTAGTAAAACCGTTAGAGATTATAGGAAATACAAGAAAACGTGGTACAAAAGTAACCTTTATGCCGGATGATTCTATTTTTGAGACCTTGGAATTCGATTTTGATACGTTGCGTACCCGTCTTCGTGAGATGGCATTTCTTACAAAAGGACTTAAAATTATACTTTCAGATAAGCGTGCCGGAAAAGAAAAAGAAAGAGAATTCTTTTATGAAGGTGGTATTATTGAATTTGTTGATTATATCAACCGTCATAAGGATCCATTGTATGATAAGGTAATTTATTGTGAAGGTAATAAAGATGGTGTATTAGTTGAGGTTGCCTTACAACACAATAATTCTTATACCGAGTCAGTATATACCTTTGTTAATAATATTGGAACTACAGAAGGTGGTACACATTTAACAGGCTTCCGTGCTGCTATCACAAAGGTATTTAATGACTATGCCCGTAACAATAAAATGCTCAAGGACAGTGAGGATAATTTAACAGGTGATGATCTTCGTGAAGGGCTTGCAGCAATTGTAAGTATTAAGATAACAGATCCGCAATTTGAAAGTCAGACAAAGATTAAGCTTGGTAACTCTGAGGCAAGAACAGCTGTTGAAAGTGTGGTAACAGAACAGCTTACATATTTCTTAGAATTGAATCCTGGTGTGGCAAAGCCAATTGTGAATAAGGCAATTCAGGCACAGCGTGCGAGAATTGCAGCCCGTAAGGCAAGAGATGTTGCCCGTAAATCTACTCTGGATAGTTCTATGGCATTACCTGGTAAACTGGCAGATTGTACAGATAAGAATCCGGAAAATTGTGAGATATATATTGTAGAGGGAGATTCCGCTGGTGGTTCTGCAAAGACTGCCCGTTCCCGTGCTACACAGGCTATCTTACCTCTCCGTGGTAAGATTTTAAACGTAGAAAAAGCAAGAATTGACCGTATTCTTGGTAATGAAGAAATTAAGGCAATGATTACTGCATTTGGTACAGGTATTCATGAGAATTTCGATATCAGCAAGCTTCGTTATCACAAGATTATTATTATGACAGATGCGGACGTGGATGGTGCCCATATTGCTACCTTGATGCTTACTTTCTTCTATCGTTTTATGCCGGAATTGATTCGTCAGGGACATGTATATTTAGCGCAGCCGCCTTTATATAAGTTGGAGAAAAACAAAAAAACCTGGTATGCTTATAGTGATGAAGAATTAGATAATATTTTGAAAGAAGTTGGTCGTGATCAGAGTAACAAAATCCAGCGTTATAAAGGTCTTGGAGAGATGGATGCAGAACAGCTTTGGGATACAACAATGGATCCGGAACACAGGATATTACTTCGTGTTGGAATAGAAGATGATAATGAATCAGAAGTTGATTTGACATTTAATACTCTGATGGGTGACAAAGTAGAGCCAAGACGTGAATTTATTGAAGCGAATGCAAAATATGTAAAGAACTTGGATATTTAATGGGAAGGAGAAAATAATGGAAGACAATATTTTTGATAAAATAAATGAAGTCGATCTGAAAAAGACGATGGAAAATTACTATATTGATTATGCCATGAGTGTTATTACTTCCCGTGCATTACCAGATGTAAGAGATGGTTTAAAACCGGTACAACGTAGAATTTTATATTCTATGATTGAATTAAATAATGGTCCGGACAAGCCACATCGTAAGTGTGCCCGTATTGTCGGTGATACCATGGGTAAATATCACCCACATGGTGACACATCTATTTATGATGCATTAGTTAAACTTGCTCAGGAGTGGAATACCAGATATCCATTGGTAGATGGACATGGTAATTTTGGTTCTGTGGATGGCGATGGAGCTGCTGCAATGCGATATACCGAGGCAAGACTTTCTAAGATTTCAATGGAAATGCTTGCTGATATTAACAAAGATACTGTGGATTTCATACCAAACTTTGATGAGACAGAGAAAGAACCAGTAGTTATGCCTTCCCGTTATCCAAATCTTTTGGTAAATGGTACCGGCGGTATAGCAGTAGGTATGGCAACGAATATTCCACCTCATAATCTTCGGGAAGTTATCAATGCAGTTGTAAAAATTATTGATAATTATATAACAGAAGACCGTGAAACAGAGATTGATGAAATTATGGAAATCATTAAGGGACCTGATTTTCCTACGGGTGCTACAATTCTTGGACGACAGGGAATTGAAGATGCATACCGTACCGGAAGAGGTAAGATTAAAATCCGTTCTGTAACAGATATAGAGCCTATGTCAAATGGTAAACAGCGTATTGTTGTAACCGAGCTTCCATATATGGTGAATAAGGCAAGATTAATTCAAAATATTGCAGCTTTGGTAAAAGATAAGAAGATAGAAGGTATTACAGAGCTTCGTGATGAATCTTCCAGAGAAGGTATGCGGATTGCTATTGAATTAAAGCGTGATACGAATGCAAATGTGGTTTTAAATCAGCTTTATAAGCATACACAGCTCCAGGATAGTTTTGGTGTTATTCTGCTTGCCCTTGTAAATGGTGAACCAAAGATAATGAATCTTTTAGAGATGTTAAAGCATTATCTTGATCATCAGAAGGATGTAGTGACAAGACGTACCAAATATGAGCTTAATAAAGCAGAAGAACGTGCTCATATTTTACAGGGCTTGTTAATTGCACTTGATAATATTGACCGTGTCATTGAAATTATTCGTGGTTCTAAGAATGTAGCAGAAGCCAAAGAAAATTTAATAAAAGAATTTGGTCTTTCAGATGTTCAGGCTCAGGCAATTGTGGATATGAGGCTTCGTGCTCTTACCGGTTTGGAAAGAGAGAAGCTTGAAAATGAATATAGAGAACTGATGGAACGGATTGCAGAGTTAAAAGCAATCTTAGCTGATGAACATAAGCTTTTGGGAGTAATAAAAGAAGAGATTCTGATTATTGCAACGAAGTATGGTGATGACAGAAGAACTTCAATCGGATTGGACGAGGATGATCCTACAATAGAAGATTTGATTAAGAAGGAAAATACGGTTATTACCATGACAAAGCTTGGATATATCAAGCGTATGACAGTGGATAATTTTAAGGCACAGCATCGTGGAGGTAAAGGTATTAAGGGTATTCAGACAATTGAGGATGATTTTATTGAACATTTATTTATGACAACTACCCACCATTATCTGATGTTCTTCACAAATAGCGGTAAAGTATATCGTATGAAGGCTTATGAGATTCCAGAGTCATCCAGAACATCAAGAGGAACTGGTATTGTAAACCTCCTTCAACTAAATCCAGGAGAAAAAATTACTGCAGCTATCGCTCTGAAAGAATATGAAGATAATAAGTATCTGTTTATGGCGACCAAGAATGGTATTGTTAAGAAAACTGCCCTTAAGGAATATGCAAATGTCCGTAAGACAGGACTTGCAGCAATTACCCTAAAGGATGGAGATGAATTGATTCAGGTTAAGATTACAGATAATACGAAGAATATCTTTATGGTTACTAAGCTTGGTATGTGTATCTGTTTCAATGAGACGGATGTCAGAAGTACAGGCAGAACCTCTCAGGGTGTTATTGGTATGAATTTATCAGATGGGGATGAAGTAATTGGAATGCAAATGGATTCCCAGGGAACAGATTTGCTGATTGTTTCTGAAAAAGGAATGGGTAAACGTACCTCTATGGAAGAATTTACTCCTCAGCGCCGTGGCGGTAAGGGTGTAAAATGTTATAAGATTAATGCCAAGACCGGTAATGTAATTGGTATGAAAGCTGTAAATGATGAAAATCAGATTATGATTATATCAACCGAAGGAATTGTAATCCGTATGGAATGCGAAGAGATTTCACAGCTTGGAAGAATTACATCCGGAGTGAAGCTGATTCGTATGGATGAAGCGAATGATATTACAGTTGCATCAATTGCAAAGGTTCGCGATAAATCTCCAGAGGACAGTATTGCAGAATTTGAGGCAGAGCAGGCAAAAGAAGATAAGTAGAAAAAATAATGCAAAAATTCAGTATTAAGAAATTATACATGGGTTTTTGCATTATTTTTTTCTGATATTGGTAATAATATAAAATCTATAAGTAACATTGCTATTCTTTAGAATTTGAATTATAATCTAATGGAATTTTATTGCTGCGAGGTTTTTGACTTATTTGCGGTAAACAATAATATAGAATAATAAGAAGAAAAGAGATATAAATATGATTAAATTAATTGTATCTGATATGGATGGTACGCTATTTAATTCAAATCAGGAGATATCTCCATTTAATTTGGCAGCTATTAAACAGGCAAATAAAAATGGAGTCCGTTTTATGATTGCTACTGGAAGAAGTATGCAGACCATTGAACCAACCTTGAAAAAATATGATTTAGAATGTGGGCTTATATTAATGAATGGTGCTGAGATAAGGGATGAGAATTTAAATATTATAAGTACATTGAATGTGAATCAGGATGTAATTCCAGAACTTGCCAGTCAGTTAGAAAAAATGGGATATATTCCGGAATATATGGCAGAAAAAGGTGCATTTCTCTGTGGTACAGAGGATATGATGGAAAAAAATATGGCATGGCGGATGATGTGTCTTGACCGGACGCATACCGTAACTTTTGAACAGGCAAAAGAAGCTGGCAGAACGAGTATATTTCAGAAAAATCTGACAAGATATGATTCTTTGCAGGAAATGCTTGAAAAGGATATAGAGATTCGCAAGATTATTGTATTTCATCCGGATACAGAAAAAAATAAGAAAAACAGGCTGATTTTGCAGGAGAAATTTCCAGAATTATCAATTTTATCTTCCTATCCGGAAAATATTGAAATTAATCATGCATTCGCAAAAAAGGGTTCCGGGCTTATACAGGCAATTGATAAAATGGGTATTAAGCCGGATGAGGTTGCTGTATTTGGAGATGGATATAATGATATATCGTTATTTGAATCATTTTCACACTCCTATGCACCGGAAAATGCGGAACCAGCTATTAAGGCGGTGGCAAGTGAAATTATACCGTCCAATAATGAAGATGGTGTGGGAATTAAAATAAATGAATTGTTATTTCATAATAAAACAGAAGCATTTTCATACTAAGCACCAGCGGCTCCAAAGCACCCTGCTTATGACATTGTCTATATTGTACAACTAGTTTTTAGAAATAAGGAGTTTCGCAATTACCTATTAAGTGTGAAATATAGAAAGGGTAAATATATGAGGATTATTCATACGGATGAGATTATTAGAAATGTGAAAGAAATGTGTATCGAAGCAAATCTGCATTTATCAGAAGATATGGCGGCAGCTATACAAAATGCTCGGGATGAAGAAACAGGGGATTTAGGAAAACAGATTCTTGGGCAGCTTCTTGAGAATATGGATATTGCAGCGGGAGAAGAAATTCCAATCTGTCAGGATACGGGAATGGCAATTTTCTTTGTGAAGATTGGGCAGGATGTACATATTGAGGGAATGAATCTGACAGATGCAATTAATGAAGGGGTAAAACAGGGCTATACGGAAGGGTATCTTCGTAAATCTGTGGTAAGTGATCCACTTATCAGAGTAAATACGAATGATAATACACCTGCAATTATACATTATGATATCGTGCCAGGAGATAAATTAGAGATCTTAATTGCACCAAAAGGTTTTGGGTCTGAGAATATGAGCCGTGTATTTATGTTAAAGCCTGCCGATGGTGCGGAGGGTGTGAAAAATGCTGTGTTACAGGCTGTTATGGATGCAGGTCCAAATGCATGTCCACCGGTAGTAGTGGGTGTGGGAATTGGCGGTGATTTTGAAAAGGCTGCAATTATGGCAAAGAAGGCTCTTACCCGAAATGTAAATCAAGGCTCGGATCTTCCACATATTAAGGAAATGGAAGAAGAGCTGCTTACAAGAATTAACCAGTCCGGTATCGGTCCCGGAGGTCTTGGCGGAAAGACGACAGCCATTGCAGTCAATATCGAGACTTATGCAACCCATATAGCAGGACTTCCGGTGGCAGTAAATATGTGCTGTCATGTAAACCGTCATGTAACAAGAGTTTTATAATAAATTAGGTGTTTGCGAAACTCCTTATTTCCAAAACCTAGTTGTGCAATATACACAATGTCAAAAGCAGGGTGCTTTGGAGCCGCCGGTGCTTAGCGAGGTGTTTTCGAGCTTAGCACCGTTGCGAGTGACAAGCAGCGCAAGCGTGCACAGCGTTGATATTGTGTATATTGTACAATGGATGTAAGAGAAAACAGAGTTTCGCAATTACCTAATTTATAATAATAATGGAAGGGAGAAAGTCTTTATGGAAAAGAGAATATCAGCACCATTAAAAAAAGACGAGCTGATTAAGTTAAAGGCAGGGGATTATGTATATATTACGGGAACCATTTATTCTGCGAGAGATGCAGCACATAAGAGAATGTATGAGACAATGTTAGAGGGTAAAGATATTCCAATGAAGCTTACGGATAATGTGATTTATTATCTTGGTCCAACGCCTGCAAAAAAGGGACAGGTTATAGGTTCCGCAGGACCAACTACTTCGAGTCGTATGGATAAATATACACCTCTCCTTCTTGATAACGGATTAAATGGTATGATAGGAAAAGGTAAACGGAGTCAGGCAGTGATTGATGCGATTGTAAAGAATAAGGCTGTGTACTTTGCTGCCGTTGGTGGAGCCGGTGCATTACTTTCCAAATGTATCAAAAAATCAGAGATAATCGCTTATGATGATCTTGGTACAGAAGCAATCCGGAAAATGGAAGTAGAAAATTTTCCGGTAATTGTTGTGATTGACAGCGAGGGAAATAATCTTTATGAGACAGCGGTAGAAGATTTTAAAAAGACAATATAAATATTTTATTCTTGCATTTTCTTTTATGAAAATAAAAAGATGTATAAAACTGTATAAAAAAAAGATAAAGTTTTTTGTGCAGAATGCTATATTTATTATTTTTTGTATTTTTCACTTATTTTCCATTGAAATTGTGAAGAAAATATGTTTTATTATTAAATAGAGTTAAGGGAAAGAATTTCTGTTTTAGTGACATGGAATTCTTTTAAAATCACACAGTTCATTTTATGATAAGGAGAGAGTATTATGAAGAAAAACACATTAAAAACAGTTTTTGCGATGCTTGTAATGGTGATGGCATTTAGCTTTGCAGGTATTACAGCACAAGCAGCAACAACAACAAAAAAGATGACACTCTATGTAGGTGAAAAATTTACCTATAGTTATATTGGAATGGGGAAAGTCAAATCTGTCAGTTCCAGTAAAAAATCAGTAGTGACAGCAAAAAAGAAATCAGGCAACTGCGAGATGACAGCAAAGAAAAAAGGTTCTGCAACTGTTACTGTGAAAGGAACAAGAGGAACATACAAGTATAAGATTACTGTTAAGAGCAAGCCAAAGTTTAATGTAATGCTTGAAAGAAGAGCGGATGGGTACATTAATGTAAAGGTTAATAACAAGTCCAGTGTATATGTTGACCAAGTGAAGATTGAGCTTTCCTTTAAGGATGCTGCAGGGGCAGAAGTCACAAAAGAAACAGCATATATTTATTATTTAGGTGCTAAGAAATCTGCTGCTAGTCAGGTTTATCCATATCCAAATAAAGGAATTGATTATAGCAAGACAACTTATAAGATTATCTATGATAGATATCCGGATAAAAGCTATAGCGATTATACAAAGAAAGTTAAATTTTCAACTTCCAAGAAAAATGGCAAGGTTGTTGTAAAGACAAGTATTAATTATAAAAAAAGTAATGATATATATGCCGGCTGGTCACTCTATTTCTATGATGCAAAAAATACTGTCGTAGAAATAAGAGATGGATATAATTATATGTCCGGTACTTCAAAAAAATATAGAACGAATACGACAGAGGTTTATATGCCATCTAATGCAACAAGCTATAAGCTTGTGAGCAAGAGAGCAATGTTGGTAAAACGATAATTTTCCCATCCGTATCAGCTATATAGGTGGGAAAGCTGATTATCATTATTTTATATGTGGAGGATATGCAATATGAAAAAATTAACAATGTTTTTAGCTGCAATACTTTTCCTATTTGCAGCCGTACCGGCAGGGAAAGTAAACGCTGAACAAGTAGAAAGACAATTAAAGGTAGAGAATGCAGGAGAGATTGTTTTTAGCGGCAGTGGAATCAATCAGTTAGGTGCAGGTAATTATGCAGGTGGAAAGGTTACAAATTTAAAACAGACAAGTACTACTTCAAATTCTGTAACAATCAGCTGGAGTCCGGCAAGCGGAGCACAGGGATATGCTATAATTGATAAGGATACAAGAATCTTAGCGGATGTGAAAGGTACTTCCCATACATTGTATTTGCCAGAGGGTACTGTTGATTATTTAATCGGCGTTGTTCCTTATGATGCAAACAATTATGGTACTTCAGCTCTTGATGCAATTTATGTAGCTACGAAACCAAAGAAAGTTACTGGTTTAAAGCTATATGGCGTTTTTGCAAGTAAAAATAAATTAAATGTTATATGGGATGACAGTACTTGTTATGGTTTTGAGGCATACTGCTACAATAAAAGTGGTAAACTAGTTCAGAAGGTAGATGAAAGTACTTATCGTAGTACAATTTTTTCTAAGACAAACACACAGAATATATATTCTGTGAAAGTAAAACCATATGTATATATTAATGGTAATCAGAAATTATATGGTGACATGTCAAACACATTGTATGCTGTTCCACAGCCTAAAATTACATCAAAGAATAAAGATGTGAATTGGCACAGTGTGAAATTAAAATGGAAAAAGGTGAAAGGGGCATCCAAGTATGTGATTTATGTCTCCTCAAAGAAAAACAGTGGTTATAAGAAAGTTGCAACTGTAAAATCATCTAAGAATTCCTATCTTGTTACAAAATTTAAGGGAAAGACAATTGATACAACAAGTAAGAAATATTTAAAGATTGTGACATATGCTAAATTTGGCAAAAAGACAGTGAAATCGCAAAATAAGGCATACATAAGTGCAAAAACAACAGTATATTACAGATAAGCATTTGTAATAAAAATTATGATAAAATGTCACCAACTGAAGTGGAACGAGGTTGATGACCTGCGTGAGCATTATTATGACATGGGGGCTGTCATATTAAGGTATATATTACTTTAATGTGATAGTCCCTTTTTTAGGAGAGTTACAATGAAAAAATCATTTTTATTACTTTTTTTACTATTCGTATTGATACCCTGCAGGGATGTAAATGCAAAGGATTATACGTTAAAATATGGCAAAGAGAAAAAGGCTGGTTACGCAGGAGCTGATGAGGCAGCTTATAACTATTTCAAATTTACACCAACCAAGAGTGGATTTGCTGAAATTAAAGTAAAGACATCCAATAAAGGTAAATTACAATTCGATATTTGTGACAGCAACAGAAAAATTGTTGCAGAAAATATTGAAGTCAGCGATAAAAAAACTGTACTGCACCGTGTGAAAAAGGGTAATGTGTATTATATCCGAACAAAGGGAACAGAGGATGCAACTCATACACTATCCTATAAAATAAAAAACATAGATAAGCTTACATATGCACAAAATTACAGCTATACATTTACAAATGCATCCTTTTATAATGAGAAAAATGCAATCCTGTTTCAGATAAAAGCGAAGGATGATGGTAATTTAAGTCTTATGTGTAATGCCAGTGATAATGTGGTTGTAAAATATTTGAATAGTAAAAAGAAAAAAATTTCAAATGTTTCTTTGATAAAAGGAAAATCACTTACTGGAATAGGTGCTTTAAAAAACAAAGTATATTATATAAAATTATGGAAACAGGAAAAGAGTACAACAGGAACAACAAATATTAGTGATTTAAAATACCAGATTAAGAAAGTTTCTGTAAAGAATAACACAAACAGAAAAAATGCAATTACTTTATCAAGAGGTAAAAGAGCAGAACTTTTAGTGCCTGCAGGAAAGAAGACTTCTGCATGGTACAGATTCACATTGAATGAGAAGCAGACAGTGTATCTTACTTTAGAGTCTGGTTTATATTGTAATGATGGAGATTTTATTCAATTTGATTTATGCAATGAAAAGGGAAAGAAATTAAATACTTCCGATATGATCAATAGTGAGGAAGTAAAAGCCTCATATAGTAAAAAGAAACTGAAATTTGTATATAAAGGTATCGAGTATCAGGCTAAGAAGCTGCCTAAGGGTACCTATTATATCAGGGTAAAGAGTAATTCCAAAACTACTTCCGGATCATGTAGGGTAAAGTGGAATACGGTTTCTTCCGGAAAATAAAAAAGCATTTTCATTCGTTTAAATGTTGATAATATGTTGAAATCATGTGAGTAATATGGGGATAACCTATATAAAAATGTGTATAACTAAAAAACCCTTTAAATATAAGGAAAAAAGGGCAAAAATGTATTGACAAAAGCAATTTGGTTTGTTAATATAATCAAGCGTCACAATAAAAGTACGAGATAATCTTTTGTTCTGACGTTTATCTGCTTAATCAAGCAGAGCATTTAACAAATTAATATTTGTATTAATTTAGGCATGGAGAAATACTCAAGTGGCTGAAGAGGCGCCCCTGCTAAGGGTGTAGGTCGTTTGCGCGGCGCGAGGGTTCAAATCCCTCTTTCTCCGTTATAAAATGTCTAAATTAAAAAAGCAAAAAATGCTTGACATTAAATATTGATTGTGTTAGGATTTATCTGTTGCGGCGCTGATAACAGGCAGTGTGGCAGCAGGAGCAAATTGAAAACAGAAT
>CAMWYJ010000006.1 GCA_947178445.1 uncultured Clostridium sp. | reverse complement strand
GGTCAAATATAAGGGAAATCTGGTTATTCCATAACCCGAACACCGCCTCCAGAAGGGCAAGGATTTTATCCCCCAGCTTAAAAATGTCCATTTCAAGTCACCTCATTTCCGCTTTTCCTAAAATCCCAAGAATGTCAGCACAGAGGAAATCCCCGCCATCATAGCTCCCGCAACAATCCCTTTCAGTGCGGAGTTCATGGTAGAGGAATCCTGCTGCTGGTATGCCTGTGCAAACTCCATGACATTTTTTGCAAGGATAATGACGCCCACTGCCCCGATCACTGCAATCACTAACGTCTTTAAGTTGTCAAGCGGCTTTGTGACGGCACTGGTATCTCCGCCCGCCGCAAAAGCCGTCACTGTCATTTGTGACATGGCATACACCGCCCCGGCAAAAGCCGGAACCAGAACCTTTTTGCAGAAACCGGCAATATTGTTTTGTTTTTTCTTACTTGTGTTGTTTCTCATCATTGCTATCTCCTTTTCTTCAAAAATACCGGAGATAAAAATATGGACAGACTTCTTCCATCCACGGCTTTTTATCTCCGCTGATGAAACAAGTCCATCCACATCTGCTCTTTATATCCATCGGGAATACTCCCGTTACTTAAGTGGAACCGGGCTTTCCCCGGTACGTTAATGCCTTAACCGCCCCCTTTCATACTATTTTTCTTTTATTCGTATCTTCTGCGTATCTCCATCATCCGTACCACCGAAGTTTCCGGGTAGAAGTATGACAGTATCACATCCTTTGGTACACGGACAGCCATTGCCCGCTTTAATTCCTCTTTCTGCTCCACGGTAAATTTCCAGTGGAACATACGGTAGGAAATGGAATCTGCTGCCTGGTCCTCCCTGCCTGCAGGCTGCTGTTGTTTTCTCCTTTCTGATACCGTCTCCGGTTTTCCGTCATTGCCTGCCACAAACGGCTCCTCCGTTCCTTCATTTCCTATTACAAAGGATTCCGGTATTCCTGCATCGAAAACCTCTGGAACATCTGACACCCCTGAACCTCCTGCTACAAATGGTTCTCCTGTTTCATCTTCCGTATCAAAGGCATATTCCAGCTCCGGCTCCATATCCTCATTCAGCCGGTCCCGCTGCTCCTGCTCGTCCAAATCCATAAAGCGTTTTTCCACTTCCATCTGCCCTAACAGCATGAAATCCTCATAAGGGATTGTGTCAATATAAACCGGCTCCCCCTTTGCTTTCAGTCCCTCATAGTAGGCAAGTGACTTCTCATTCAGTATGGTAAAGCCCGGTTCCACACTTTCCCCCTCTGCTGCCGGCTCATGCTCATAAGGCGCTCCCTCCCCGTCTGCGGTTTGGGAAAATACCCGGTGTCCGAAAGGATTATACTTGCTGTCCAGTATCGGATCGAACCCACGGATAAAGATAAGGCACTTTTTATTGTCCATCTTCCTGACTTCATCGGGTGTCATAATCTCCCTGCCCAGGACATCATAATTCCTTGAAGAACTCCCCTGCCGTCCCCTTGTTTCTCCGCTTGATTTTTTATCAATAGTCGCCTTGCCAAGCAGCTTTGAGATGTACTCATGGGTGCTCTGTTCGTTGCCGCCAAGATAAACCAGACTGTCACAATTCCCCGGTATTGTTTCCCAAGTATCCTTAAACAGTGCCTTTATCTGTGCAAGGTTCTGAATGATAATCACACTGGAAATCTCACGGCTGCGCATGGTGGATAACAGCGAGCAGTAATCATCCGGCAGTGCCACATTGCTGAACTCATCCAGCATAAAAGTGACATGCACTGGCAGCCTGCCCCCACAGTTAAAATCCGCCTGATAGTACAGTTCCTGAAATATCTGCGTGTAGAGCATTCCGATAATATAGTTATAGGATTTGTCAGAATCCGGTATTACACAAAACAATGCTGTTTTCGTCTTGCCATCCCCATTGACACCAATGCCAAGCTCCGCAAGGTTTAACTCATCCCTTGACAGCATACGGAGGACCTGCTTATTCTCCAGAGTTGCCAGACGGGAGTTTGCACTGATAATAATGGAACGGACTGTATCGCCCGCACCACGCATACACTTGTTGTACTGTTTGACCGCCGGGTGGTTGTCTTTCAAAGGGCTTGTCGCCTCCAGAAACTTCATTCTGGTATCCAGCATGGACGGCTTGCCTTTTTCCGTGACCTCCGCCTCCTCCATAAGTTTCAGCACAGAGGCAAAATTCCGTTTTGACGGCTTTTCTTCCAGCCACACATAATAGAAAAGTGCCTGCAGGAACAGCCCTTCCGCTTTCTCCCAGAACGGATCGGAGGGGTTGGAGCCTTTCGGGGTGGTGTTGCTCATAATGTTTGTTATCAGCTTTACCACATCCGTTTCCTCACGGATATAGGCAAAGGGATTGTAACAGTCCGACTTTCCCATTTCCAGAAGGTTAATGACTTTCACGTTGTAACCGTTATTTTTCAGCATTTCCCCTTCGCTCCGCAGCAGTTCCCCTTTCGGATCGGTTAAAATAAAGGAAGTGTTTAACTGCATTAAATTGGGCTTTACCTCATAGAATGTCTTTCCTGCACCGGAACCACCAATAATAAGGACATTGTTATTGAGTTTGGTGTGCCTTGTATCAAGGCTCATACGGACATTCTGGCTCAGTATGCGGTTCCTGTTCTCATCCTTGTCTGCCAGAAAGCGGTTGACCTGCTTTATATCTGCCAGCTTTGAAGTTCCGTATTCTTTCCCCGGCATGAAATTCCTCTGGCTTGTATAATACATGACCACGATTACCGCATATACCAGCAGTGCATAGCCGATCATGCGGAAGGTAAATTCATTATAATAATCGTGAAGGGGATAGGAACATACAATGGAAAACCTCTCCAGGAACTCATTAAACTCTATCCCCTCCCGCCATGCCCCTGCCACCAGATACCCAAGAAAGGCAGAGGCAATGGCACCAATTACAATCATTATGATATTTGGTTTCTTCTTTGTTGTCTGCATTGCTAACGCCTCCTGACTCTTTCCGTTGTTTTTGCCGGCTGCGGCTTTGCTGCCCTGTAGTGCTGCCTTACTGCTGCCTCCACCCTGTCATAATGCCCGCTGTAAAGTTCTTCCCCTTTGATGGTGCGGATCACCCGGTTGTCTGCGGAGTAAATCTTATATTCCCTGTTCTTGTCCAGATAGGTGAGCAGCGTCTTTCCATTATGGATTTCCATAATATCTGCCTTGTTTATCCAGATATACCCCTCATTCTGCCCATACATGCCCGGCACCCTTGTCTTTACGGCACGGTCATTTTCCTGTGCAATCAGCTTTTTTGTGATGGTAATGTCAAGCAGTGAAGTGTTTTTCGACGCCGCTATCTGCCTCATGCGGCTGCTTAGTTCCTGATACCTGCTGATCCTCCGGTCAAACGCCTCCCGTTCCATGATGACACGGTAATTGCCCGCATCATCTGCCCTGTCAAGGACACCGATCTTCGCAAGCTGCCCGATCACTTTTTCCGCCTCGTCTGCCCCCACCTGCAGGTCTGCCTTTACCGCCTCCACGCTGACCGACTTTTTCTCCACTGCATAATGGCCGACTTTCTGTATCAGCCCGTCAATGGCGCTGTCTGCCCGGACTGTCTCATCCGCATGGAGTTTCCGTGGGGATTTTCCGTTTTTTTCATTCTCCAGATACTGTAATAACTGGTCCAGCTTTTCCTCATTGCCGCTTTTTAAGTATTCATCCATGTTGAATACCCTGCCGTCCTGTAACTTCTGCGACATCATCCGTATCCTCGGCGCTGCCTCGGAATGGAACATCACTTCCGTAATGCCGTCATTCCTATTGGCATCCGGCATTTCCGAATACAGAATCCCGTATCTTTTCGCCAGTTTACGGAACTTCTTCAAATCCTCATCCGCAAAGGAAAGTACCTGTATGTCGCCGCCCTTTGCCAGCAGCCCCTTCAGGTTTGTCTTTCCCATTTCCTTCTCATGCTCTAACATTGCCACAATCAAATCCAGCGCTTTCTGCATGGAATGGATTGAGGCGCTCCCCATTTTCATGGCTATCTCTATCCCGTCGTAAGTGACACGGATAATCTGTACTGCGTCTGCTATCTCTGACATTTTTTACCTCCAATCGTATTAAAATATTTTCCTTTACTGGTAGGCTCTTTCCGCCACCACAATCTCGATTGCCTGTGCCATTTCCTCCGCACTGAAACCGCTGTCAATCAGGTCGTTTATTTCCTGCTCCACAAGCCCTGCCTGTATCGCAATCCTGACCTGTTCCATCTGTGCAGGGTTTAACCCTTTGCCTGTCAGCTGCTTTATCAGCCCGGAACCCTGCCTGCCCCTGCCGAAAATCTTTTCCGCAAACGCCCTGATCCCCTCCGGCTTTCTGCGTACCGTCCTCTCTACCGGGATAAAGTGCTTTTCCCCATTTTTGCCCCTTATGGCAACAAGGAAATCATTATTTTCCATATCCCCGTCACCGCTGTTTTCCGGGCCTGTTCCCTGCTGCTCCGGTATTTTCTGCCCTATGCCGGCAGCCTGCTGTCTCCCCGCCGGCTGCTGTTCCCCGGCAGTATTCCATGCTGCCATTGTCTGTCCCGCTGCTGTCTGCCACCCTGCTGCCCCTGACACTGCCATTTCTTCCATTTCTTTTAACCTCTGACCCATCCCGTCTTTCTCTTTCTGGACTGCCTCAAGGTCTGCTATCAGTTGGCTTTTTTCCTCAAGAAGTGTCTGGTTCTGCTGATAGAAACGGTCCCGTTCCTCTAAGATGGAACGTTTTTCACTGTCATAGCCTGCTTTATCCTGCTCCAGTTCCCTGACCTGCTTTTCCAGGCTTTCCGCTTTTGTGCGTAATTCCGCATTCTCTGACGCCTGCCTGTTATTGATTTCCTGCTGAGCCTCCAGCTCCTTTTCCCTCTGCCTGAGTTCTTCCGTCATGGAAGTAATCTTCTCCTGTGATAATTCTGTTTCCGGGCTCTCTTTTTCCTGTGCCGCCCCTGCCTCACGGTTTGCCTGATATACCAGTTTCAATGCCTGCTCCATGTCATAGGCGGTCAGGTTTTTAGAACCCACGTCTGACAGCTGCGCCACCGTTACGCCTTTGTCATAATAATTTGCCAGTAACTGCATCTGGTAGGGATTGAAACTTTCCCCTGCCAGCAGCTGCAGCAAATCCCCGTCACTGTCTGCCCGCATGATGGAAGAAAACTTCCTGCAGCGGTCCATCTGCCATCCCGCCTCCGCATACAGGGCAACCAGTTCTTTTGGGTAGCCAAGCTCCAAATCCTCCTTTGCAAGTTTCAACGCATCATCCTTACAGCCCTTTTCCTTAAACTCCATAATGACGGATGCAACCTGCGCATTCTCTGGTTTCCTTGTTTCCATATCCTGCCTCTCTTTCCTGTTTTTTTCACATACACTAATATTCCTTTGGGGATTCCGCATGGGTAAACCTTCCCTCATCTCCTTGCTCCTCCGGATCGTTCCATGCCGCGCTCCTCCCTGCCTTTCCCCTCCAGCTTTTCCAGATATGGTTTCATATCCTCCACTGCCTGTTTTACCAGAGGGTGTTCCCGGTATGCCGGAATTAAGTCAATCATATCCTGTGCAATCCCCCTGCCCTGATATAACGGCCATTTTGTGCCGGAATAATCAGGAATGCTTTCATCCTGCAGCACAAAACCGATCCCCGGTCCATATGACTTGTTCCCCGCACAAATCCACATATATACATTCACTGCCTCTGGCAGCGTCAGGTTTTCATGCAGTTCCCCAAGCCTATCTGGAAACTCCATGCACTCCGCCGCAAAAAAAGTTATTTCTGCCATCTGCCATTACCTCCATCCATACATTTTCTGCTTACCTGTCCAGCTCATAAAAATAACAGCCTGCAATAAGTCATTCCTGACTCCGGCTGTCCCTGCTGATTTCCTGTTCTGTTTTTTCCGCCTGTCTGTCTCTTGCCCTTTCCAGGCTTTCCGTAAATTCCTGTATCATTTCCCCTGACATTTTTAACCTACGGCTGATTTCCCTCTGCCTCTGGTAAATGCCGCTGCCCTTATCCTTATATTTCTTGCGGAGTATTTCTGTTTCTTCCAGTGAATACCCCTCACTCTGCAACTGCTCCTCCAATGCCTGATAACGCAGGTGTTCCTTTTCAAAAAAGTCATCCCCTGCCTGATAACTCTTTTCTGCCGGGGCTAATTCTGACATCTTATCCGCAAGGGAAAACAGCGGCTCCATCTGCTTTTTCTCCCGGTACAGTTCCCGCCTCTCCTTCCGGCACTCTGCCGCCTTTTCCTCCAGATTGTCCCGGACTGCTGCCAGTTCCGTAAGGGAATGGATTCCATTCTTTACAAGAAACAGATACTTCTCATGGACTTCCTGCATTTTACGGATTTCCTCACGGTACTCCCATGCCCTGCTGTAAGGCAGCCTTTCCAGATGGCGCAGGCGGCATATCTTCGCATAATAGGTTTTCTGTATGCCGGTCAGCTTTGTCCTGCGTAAGAACTCATCCTTTGGCAGTTCTATGGTGTGAGGGTTTTGCCCACGGTCTCTTTTTGCATAGGTTTCCAAGTTCTCAGAGCGGATTCTCTCCCGTATTCTCTCCTCCGTATAGTTATCCCCCATGGATTTGCACCGGCAGAACCGCTGCATCCCCTTAGGCCTGACCGCCAGATATTTATTCTGCTTAATGTCATATCCCTTTTCCACCATAAGGTCAAGAAACCCTTCAAAGGAATCTGCCTGCATGACACAGGCATCCACATCCCTCTGTATCATTTCCCGCCAGATGAATTTCCCGTCCCGGAACTCATTCCAGTCCTTATACCTCTCATTGCGTTTCCTACCGTGTTCCTCTATATCTATGGTGGAAAGCCCGTATTCCTCACAAAGGCGGTTCGTGATGGGCTGTATCTTTTTTGCCCAGTCCCCCTTTTCGTAACGGTACTTCCTTCCATTCAGGTAATTCACGCTGTTGAATATGATATGCCCGTGGACATGGGCGGTGTTGTCATGGACGGCAAGGACAGCCTCATACTCCTGCCCCAGATATTCCTCCACAAACCTGCGTATAATCTCAAAAGCGGTGTCCGGGCTTACCTCCCCTTCCTCAAAGGAAATGATGAGGTGGTAGCCCTGCCTCTTATCCGTCTTTCCATACTTCTGTTTCGTTGCCGCCATCTGCCCATATGCTTTCCCCGGCTGGCAGTTAATTCCCGTTACCAGCCTGCCGTCCTGCGTTTTCTCCCTGTCAAGGATATAGGAAACTGCCTGCTCCAGATGTTTCCCCGAAAACTTCACGCCGCTGTCATTTATGGTCAGAATTTTAGTGATAGCCAAGAGCCGCCACCACCTTTTCCATTTCCTCATTCAGTTTCCGCATATAGGCAACCAGACGGATTTTGTCTGACTCCCGGTAAAGCCCCGAATTGTTGTTGTGGACAATCTCATTGATATTGACGCCGATCCGGTTCACTTCATTGATAAGGGCTTTCAACCCCTGCCTCACTTCCGGGTAATCGTTCGGCTCCTGCGTTATCAGCAGACGGAAATAATCGGATTCCTTCATTCCCGCCTCTTTCGCCTTATCAGAGAAAATCCCCGCATCATGGGCAGTCAGACGGAAATGCTTTACAACCTCCTTTGCCATCTACCTCATCCTTTCCCTTTCCTGCCTGCGCTGCATAAATTCCTGTACGCTTTCTTTTTCCCCTGCGCTCCTTTCCGCCCTGCCCTGGCTGTATATCTTCATTTTTTCCCGCACTCCTTCCGGTATCTCCCCCAATGCAAGAGTAATTACTTCCATTGCACACTCCACCGCAATCTGCTCATACTTTGTCTGTTTATACAGCCCGTCCAGCACTTCCTCCTGCTGTTTCAGAATACCATGTGCCTCACTGAACCGGTTATAGTCCTCCTGACTGTCCGGATTTTTCATGCCGTCCTCCATCTCATCTATCAGCTCCAGATTCCACTCACAGACATCGTGTATGGCGTCATCTATGGAATACGGCTGATACTCCGGGGATTCCTCACCCATATCTCTTACCACCAGCTCCTGATTACGGACAGCCAATGCCATGTTATGCTCTTTCAGATAGTCCAGAATGATTCCCGCCTCACTCTGTCCCATGCTTACCCCTGATCCTGCCAGATGTAGCCACATAACAAGCTCACCGGGCATATTTACTTCCAGCACTTCCGTTCCCATGCTCCCTGCACCTCCTGTTTTCATTTCCTTACCTGTCTATTTTTATCCTGCTGCAAATCCTGCCTGCCCCCGAAACCTTTGGCTCCCTTTCACTCCCAAAGGTTTCGCCAGATACGCATTTTGTGTCACAAAATGCAAGCCTGCCAATGACCCGGCTTTCTGGTCAGGGGAGTAACCCCTGAAACCCCCAATAAAATACGGTAAATATCATATAATAGGAAAATCTACACCATTCCTACACCGCTTTGGGCATTTTCTACACCATTCCTACATCATTTTCCTGCTTTCCTACACCATTTCTACACCATCAAAAAAAGGCTGTCCGAAAAGCCTACACCATTCCTACACCATTTTTTGCATTTTCTACACCGTTCCTACACCAAAAATCCCGAAACCTACACCATTTCTACATCACTCTGGCAGTCTCACGGGTTTTCTCCTGCTCTTTTGCTTTTTTCATCTCCACATTCCACTGGTTAAAGTCCTTATACGGTTCCGGGGGAGTGAAAATGTCCACCAGATAACCCTTGTCCCCGTACTTTCTCCACAATGCCTCTGCTGCTTTCCGCCCCGGTCCGTCATTGTCAAGGCAGAACACGATTTTTTCCGTTTCAGGGTGTTCCGCAAGGAATGTTTCCAGCGGGGCATCCGCCAGCATCCCAAGCGCTACCATGCTTGCCCTGTCCTCCGGGAACATCGTGATATAACTCATCAGGTCGATTGCCGCCTCAAACACAAATACTTCTTTGCTGTCCCTGTAATGGAAGTGGAAACCGTACCGCTTGTCATTGCCTGCCACGTCACACTTGAAGCCTTTCCCATTCTTATCAAAGACACCCCGCATACTGGCAAACTTCGGCACGCCGTCCCTGTCCGTCCCCACAAAAACAATGTTGTGGTAATTCTTCGCCTCATATAAAATCCCTTTCCTCACAAAGAAGTCAATGACCGGCCGGGCAATCCCGCGCTCATGCTCCAGATAACGGTACAGATAGGCATTGCTCCCTGCAAACTCCGGCAGTACAAACGGCTTTTTAGTTTCCTCTCTTTCCCTTGCCGGGGCAAGGTTCTGAATGTCCCTGACGCTTTCCTCCCTCCGGTATCCCGCAAAATCCAGCAGCCAGAACACCGCCTCTTTCACATCCAGCCCCGCAAACACCCGTAAGAAGTCAATCTGGCTGCCGCCGTTCTCCCCTTTGTCATACCGCCTTGAGAAACGGCACCAGTGGCTCCTGTTATAAATGCGGATGGAATCCATTTCTTTCAGTGTATGATAGTTCCCGATCCTTTTTACGGTATAGCCCAAATGCTCCGCCACCCTGCACAAATCAACCTGTTTGGCAAGTGCCAGCTCATCCGCTGTAAACCTCATCTTCCTCCCCCTCTCTCTGCCACCTTTGCCGGGCTGTCCCATTCCAACTGACGGTAATCAGTCTGGTATGCCATGCACGGATTTTTTACCAGCCCTTTTTCGTGGAAACTGAAATACCGGCTATTGTCCCCGCCGACAATCACATGGTCCACAAGAGGAATCCCCACCAGTTCACATACCTGCTGCATCCGGTGTGTCAGCCGCACATCTGTTTCTGATGGTAAAAGGTTTCCGGAAGTGTGATTGTGGCAAAGGATTATTTCTGCCGCATTTGACAGGATACCTGATTTCAGCAGTTCCCTCGGATGTGCCATTGAATTATTTAAGGAACCGACACTGGCAAAATGGCAGTTAATCGGTGTCCTGTCTGCCTTCAGGTTGATGACACACACCACCTCCCTGTCCATATCACACAATTCCTGCCCCACTAATCTTATCGCATCCTCTGGAGCATTGATTTCTGTCCCTGACAGAATGGGGGCATCCCGGACCAGCCGTACAGACACGACTTCCAGTGCAAAGTCATTCTCCTTTCCCATCCTTTTCCTCCTCCCCGAAAGTTACCCGGACCACCACGTTATCCGGCATGGATTCCAACAGCTTTACAAGCTCTTTTTCTGAAATATCCCTTGTCTGATCTTCTTCCATATGCAGCTCCTATCTTCCTATTCTGTTTTCAGTAATAACAGGGGAAACCATATTATGCTCCTGAACCGGATTATCCGTTACCACCGTTACTTTTCTTTTTGTCCTGTCATAGTGATATACATTATTTGAAAGGAAATTTTTCCGCTCGTCCACATCCTGATTTACATCCATAAGCATATCCTCCAGTTGCCCAACTGATGAATATCCATCTGAAACGACAATAACCTCATGTCTTGAAGAAGGGACAATGTATAAATCTGTTTTCATCATCTCACCTATTTTTCTGAGGTTTTCCTCATAAACCATCTGAATTGCACCATTCTGTCCATGTTCATTTGACAATACCCACATGGTCGATTGCGGATTTGCTTTCGCATCGGCAATTATCTGTTGCAAATAAGCCTCCTTGTCTGCTACATCCGGCCCAAAATCAAACTTATCAAGTTTTCCTTCCATCGTTTCCTCAATGGAAATAATCTTAGGCTTATTTTTCTTTCTGGTGTTCTCCACCGCACACCGGTATAATTCTTCTTCCGTAACACCTGTTTTTTCCAGAATCGTGTTTGTTACTGTTGATACATCCGTAAACACCAGATCGCTTGCAATCGGCCACCGGTAAATCACAGACAAATCCTGAAATTCCTTGTGCGGGGCATTTTCAAGCAGTCTCTGGTTCAACTGCGTATTGACTATTTCCATTTCCACATTCATCCGCAGGTTATCCGCATCCAGCATCTGGTAGCTCTTTTCTATTCCTTTATATCCCTGCTCAAGAAAATTGCCTGCTGAAACCAGCACACCCGGCAGATTGTCACATGTCAGGTAATTTTCATACAGCTTATCCAGATATACTATTGGCCATGTGTCCCTTACGTCTGAATCCACGATCACAGATAATGCCTCTTTCATCTCATTGTCTTTCCCCACCTGAAAAACCCGCAATTCCCCATTTATAACAGAAACCGGTGCATAATCCATAAAATTCTGTAACACCGCCTCCCTAAAGGTTGCATAATCCATCATAATAGTCCTCCTAACAAAACAGGAGAGAAACCTGATACGGCCTCTCTCCCAAATCTCATACTAACAATCTGTTATGCTCTTTTTTTCTTACGTCTCCTTCCATACAGCACACCGCCGGCAATGCACACACCGCCTAATGCAGCAAACATCCACGGATGATAGTTTCCGCCCGTCTGCGGCAACCTCGGCTTGTTCGGTTTATTTTTCAGTTTCAGTGTATAGACCACTGTCTCTGTTGCGCTGTCATCATACTGTAACAGAACCTCATGCGGGGTATCATCAAGGATATAACCCTCCGCAGCCTTTGTTTCCACGATATAATATGGTATATCTTCCCCAAAAGTGCCGTCTTTGTTATAAGTGCAGATGTCAAGCAGCCCTGTCTCCGCATAGCCTGTCTTGTCCGTTACCAGCGTGTCCAGTTTCTTCCCATCTTTATTACGCAGTTCAAAGGTTACTCCCTTTAACGGCTTTCCGGTTTTACTGCAGGTTTTATAAAGTACAATCTTTCCTTTTACCCTTTCATCGGTCATGGCAACTTTCTGAATTTCCCCTGTTTCTTCCACGGTAAAATCCACTTCATTTGCAATCAGGTAACCGTATGGCGCTGCTGTCTCCCTCAAGGTGTAATCCCCTGCCGGGATTGCCTCCAGCCGGTACGGTTTTCCATCCGTTTTCCATGAGGCGTACACATTCCCATCGGAATCAATGACCTCCAGTATAGCCCCCGGCAGCTCTTTCCCTGTCGTAATATCCGTTTTCGACACCTCCACAATAATCGGTGTGTCTTTCATCTCCAGTTCCTTTGCCACGGTTGGCGTGGCCGCCATTTCCTCCGTATAGGAGAAATCCACGTCATAAACCGTTTCATCCAGCAGATACCCCGCCGGGGACTCCACTTCTTTCACATAGTACAGTCCAAGCGGCAAATCCGCCTCAAACACTGCCTTGCCGTTTTCATCCGTCACAGCCGTATCCACAAGGTCATCCGCTTTTACAAGGACTTCCCCTGCTGCACTCAAAATATCCTCTTTCGTATAAATACCATAGGTGGCTCCGGCTACCGGGTAGGCGGTTACACCGTCCGTCTTAATCAGTGACAGCTCCGGTTTTACCCTCGCATTGACAAACTCTGCCTCCCCATAGATTATCTCTGTATGCTCATCCGCATAGGAAAGGGTAACCTCCTTTGGCTCCTCACAGATGGCAAAACCCTTTGGCGGCTGTACTTCCACCACCTGATATTTTCCAAGCGGAAGATTGTCAAGGGAAGCCTCCCCTTTCTCATCCGTTGTAAGCGTTGCGACAATGGCCCCCCTGCTTGCCGGGACACCGCCTATAACCTCCAGAATGCGGCTGCCATTTTCGTCTGTCTGGTGGTCCGGGGTATAAATATCCTCCACCGCAATGACATGGAACACTGCCCCTGCAAGCGGCTGTTCCTCATAACCAAAATCCACACTCCTGTTTTCATCGGTAAGCCCACTGAGGATACGGTCAATAATGGTGTCATATACAATGGAAGTTAATACCTCCCCTGATTTTTCAATGGTAATACTGCCCTTGACAGGCTGGTTCTCAACCACCACCTCAATGACCGGATCGCCGTCTATATCTTCTGAAACCTTGAGTAACCCATCCGTGGTAACTTCCAAAGGGAAACTCTCCTCTGTAATGACATACCCCTCCGGCGCTGTAATCTCCTCCACCGCATAATTGCCATATTTCAACTGCAAAGGCGTGGTTATGGTCCCTGTTTCATCCGTGGTAAATTCACTGATTTTCTTATCCCCTACCTTCTGCTCCACATACTCATCCGTATCCGTATTTTTAATCTTGAAGGTCACACCGGGCAGCAGCACGGTATTCCCGTTTTCAGCATCTTTTTTCACAATGCGGATGTATGCCTTAAACGGCCCGTCATTGAACACCCGCCACTGCTGCGGCTCTCTGGAATCCTCCGTAACTGTTACGGTAAAATCTTTGGTTTTATACAAATCCTTTGGCACCTTTGTTTCCCTTACCAGATATTTTCCGTAAGGCAGCTCCTTTGAAAGTGCATAGCCCTTTTCATCGGTCACAAGCACGTCATGGGTTTTTGCGTTCTCCCATCCGTTCTTATCAATATCCGACTGTAATTTTACGGTAAATTCTGCGCCCTTGACATAATCTGTCTCCGTGCTTGCGCCATCGGTAGACACTTTGATAATCTCAAATGCCTGTTTCTTTACCGTCTCAATGGCCTTTGTATTGAGGGAAATGTCATGGTGGGTATCCTGCGCCTCACGGAAATTAACCGGGTAAATGGTTTCATCTAACAGGTATCCCTCACTTGCCTCTATCTCACGGATATAATAATTGCCAAAGTACAGGTTCCCAAAGTTAAACTCTGCCTGCTCCCCTGTCTTTACCGTGGCAAGCAGTGCGTCCTTCTCTGCCGGGACACCCGTTGACACAAAATCCGTCCCCTGTGTGCTTGTAATGTTGTCATCCCCCGCATAGGCCACTGTACCTCTTCCATCCGGGTAGACAATGGTTTCCGCCGCATAAAGCCCGTAAGTTGCCCCGGACAGTTTCGCATCCCCCTGCGGCTCTGCCCCGGTCTCCTTATCCTCCTTTTTCGCTGCCACATCACAGCGGATCGGTGTATTCTCTGCACTGAAATCGGAAATCTCCCCGTAATCCGGCGTCACTTCCCACACCTTGCCGTCATCACGGTAGCCGTCCGGGATAATAACCTCCTTCACATAATATTTATCCTGCGTTTTCACAAACTTTTCAGAGGCAGCGGCATCCAGGTCCTCATCATAATAGAATACCGGCACTTCCTCTTGTCCAGACTCATCTACACACACACGCTTTGTGCATCCGGCATCGGTAAACACCGCAAACCCGGCACCCTTTACAAAATTTCCCGATTCCGAATCCGTCTTTACCACCATGACGCCCACCGTATCAGGGTATTCCACAACCTCCATCTTTTTTCCCTGCTGTGTTACTTTCCCGTCACTGTCATAGAGGGTAAAATACTCCAGCCCCACGGGATAGACGGTCTCATCCCTCTGGTATCCCGACGCCTCCTTAACTTCTTTCAGGTAATAAGTGCTCTGTGTCAGCGTCTCTTTCCCAGACAGTGCCTGACCGTCTGTATTTGTTCTTCCAAGTTTGCACAGCAAATCCGTACACTCTGCATCTTCATACAGATAATAGGTTGCCCCCGGTACCGGCCTGCCATTGTATACGTTTGTCTTATGGAGTTCAAACCTGCCCTCCTTAAATTTGGAAACCACTTTAACGCTTGCCGTCACGGTTCCCGGCTCAAACTCCTCCAGAAAAGTAATCTTCTGCTGCGACACCACTGTAGGCGTCCATTTCCTCCCGCCTTTTTCCTTAGACTTTGCGGTTGCTGTCAGCTTGATTGTGCTGTCCGCCGCAACAATCTTGTCCATTGCCTCCCCATTGCAGTACAGGTAAAAGTTGGAAGAAGGCTTGTCAGCGTCTGTCTGTGCCACGCAGATGTCATACTTCTTCAAATCGGAATCGTCCTCAATGTCACTGGCATCCGTTTTCAGCTCGCCAACGGTCAGACCGCCCGGCTGTCCTGTAATTTTATAGGAAACATCGGTAATGCTCCCTGTTTTGCTACGGACAAACTTCTCTTTTGAACGGTACAGCCCATCCCCCATGTCCTGCCATTCCGTCTTTTTCGGGGAGATTGTATAAGTGATGGACTTTGTCACACCGGTTGCCTCGTCATACTCGTCCTCATCATAATTTTTTGCATCCGCTACAAGGGCAGCTATTTTATTATAAACGCTGCTGCCGTTGTTGTAATAGCTTAACTTCACTTCCCCATTCAACACATGGATTGACGCACCGGTAATGAAGTAATCGGCTGAGGCTGAACCTGCGGAATACTTGCTGTTGTGGCAGGTCTCATTTAACTTTCTCGCACCGTTTACCATGCAGTAAGTGATTTCCGGCTTAATGCTGCTCTTAGAACTGGAGGCTCCCACGGTTCCATTCGTGGTGTTCTTGTTCAGGTTCAGGCAGTAAACCAGATGGTTGTGGTAATCCCCGGACTCAGAAATATATTTAATGCCCATACTGTGACCGCAGTATTTCGCATAGCCACTGCATGACACTTTCATGCTGTCCTTGCTTAAAGGATTTGCCGCTGCCTTTAACACCGGGGCAGAAGCCATCTGGATCATCATGGTATCCCCTGCACTGAAGGTTTCCATCTCTCCCTCTGACAACAGGCTCTGTCCACCAGCCTCCCCATAAGCGGGTTCCTCCTGTTCCAGCGCACCATCTGATGGGGAAACCTGCCTGCTCTCCTCTCCGGGGGCAGGTTCTTCCTCCCCGCTGTTTTCTTCCCCTGTTTCTGACTGTCCGCTGCCGGATTCCCTGCTTTCCTCCACCGCTGTCTCCGGCTCACGCACAGATATGGTCCTACAGATAAGATAAGGAGTTTTGCCACTTACCGGTTCTGCCTTGTAATAAGTGGCATAATCCCCTTCCTTATCCCCATCAAAAGAACCCTGCTTTGCATAATAGCTTACCTTGACGGCCTTATCATCGTAGGAAATCCCATCAAAGGACTGTTCCACATCAAACCCATAGCCGGCAGCCACAATAATGTCCTCTGCCGCTGCAATCTCTGCCGGCTCCAAATCCGGCCTGTCCGTTTCGTTATAAAGCACCGGCTCCTGATCCACTTCTGCCTGGCTGTCCCCATCACTGCCCGCCGCCACATCTGCATCCGGTCCGGTTGCATTGGCATAAGCGGCAGTAGGAAGTACAGCCCCCACAGTCAGGACAAGAGCCATTACCAGTGCCATAACCCTTCTCAATCTCTTTTTCGTCATATACATCCTCCATTCATGTCTGATATTCTGTTTCCTGCGGATATTCCCTGCCAGCACATACACCGGGTATACCCCGGCATCTGTGCAGAAAAAAAGCACGCCTGTTTTCATTCAGCGTGCCTTTTCAACCCATAAAGCCGGTCCGCATACCGGGCTTTCCCTTATTCCATTGTCATCCTGCCACGGATAAGGACAGGACCCCTGCTCTCACTTTCCATCATAATATTTTCTCCTAACACCGCCCTGCATGGAATACCAGCAGCAGCACCTTCAACACACTTCCGGCTAAAAGCAGGGCAATCTCCAATACTGCCAGCGCCAGTTTCAGAATGTGTGCCAAAGTCCATGCCGCACCTTTGAAAATCCATCCCATGAAATGTGCAATACCCCTGATTCCCTGCTTTGCCATAATAATTGCCTCCTAACTGTTTTCACTCCAGCCCATTACCTTATCCATGATGTCCGGCATCCCGCTAATATCTGCAACCCCATCTTCCTCCATGTCCCCGGTCTCCATCTCCCCGCCGGGAAGAGGCGCCGGGACTGTCTGCCCTGCCACGGCATTGCCCAGGACAATGTGGATAATCTCCTGCAGCAGCTCCCTCTTTATCTGTTCTTTCATGTCAGACAGCCCATCCTCATTCCCATCCCCTGCCTCCAGCGCATTATAGTACATTTCCAGCGCATCCATGACCACCTGATTCTTTGATTTCCCGCCATTCAGCTTATTATCCTCAAACTTTTTCAGCAACTGGACATGCTGCCTTTTTTTCATGGAAAAACGTATCGAAAACTGACGGAACAATTCCCCATAAGCCATTCCAATCCCCCCTATCCGATCTTACGTTTCTGTGACTGTGCCAGATATGCATTTCCAAGCATTTCATATCCTTTTGCATTTGCTTTCACATCCTCAATATACTGGATATTCTTCTGCGCCAGTCCGCCAAAGCGTTTCATCACCCCGGCACCGCCGCCCACAAAGATAATCTGCGTCAGGTCCATGTTATAGCCAAGCTCCCGGAGGTTGTGGTAAATCTTATTGCAGTAATCACGGATTTCCTTGACGATAATCCCCTGATACTTCTCCGGCAGGTCTCCCCCGCCGTTTACCATGACTTTCTGAATATCATACTCGTCCACCTCTGCGTTTAGCTGCCTCACACACTCCTTGTTAATCTGCTGTATGCAGGTAATAATCCCATGCGGCTGTGTCACGCACGCCGATTCATCCGGCAGATGGCTGATAATCGGCATAATGTCCACCGTCCATGAGCCAATATCCACCACAAGCTGTTTCTCCGGGAATTTGTCAATCCGGTCAATCACTGCCGCATAGCATTGTGGGTAGACGCATACATTCTCAATGAAAATATGGTACTTCTCTTTCTCAAAGGTAAAGGAAACTTCCTTTTTCTTTGACAGGTAAGAAACAAAATCTTTCTTTTCGTCCCCGAACCTTGTCAGCGGAAGCCCTACCGCCAACAGCACATGGGCTGTCTTTCTGTTCCTGATCTTTAACTCCTTTGCCACCGCTGCCAGTGTCAGCATATAATAATTTTCATCTGTTACCTTTGTGTCTTTGACTTCAAGACGTTTGCTGCCAATCTTGTAATACTTCCCGCCAAACTCCAGCAGGTTCTCTGTAAATGCCGGCTCCGTGCTGATCTCCTTACAGCCCGATGTAAATACCTCATGCACCGTTTTCATGCCGGACCAGCCGTGGTCAATCCCAATCACTTCAACTTTGTTATCCATTTTGAATGTCCTCCTTTTCATGTAACCAGCTCCTTTTTCTTATAAAATACAAAAGGACTAAACCGACAGCGAAACACCATGTTCCAATCAGTCAATTTAGTCCTACCTAAAAAGTTCCAATATTCAGTTATCACTCCTTTTCGGCAATACGAAACCAACATCAAAACAGTTTCTTTGACTTCGTATGCAATATGAGGTATTTTGATATATAACAGGCCTGCCCTATACCGTCTGCTCCGTTTCGTTGCAAAAAATAATAGGACTAAATCATCTGCAACCCCTTGATTTTACTAGGTTTCTTCTGATTTGTCCCTATTATATCACGCCCATCTACATAACCAGTTTTTAGACGTTTAAGTTCTTCATCAAAATAGCGGTCGATTGCTGAAGCTGTCTTGATCAGATACTGTGGGAGCTTTGTTGCAATATTCACCTGTTCCCGGCAGTTATTCCGGGCGAGAATCTCACCTACTGCCGCTTCGCTTCCCGGATATATATATGCCGTATCCAGATAATTCACACCGGCGCGAATCGCTGTCATAACTTCCTGCTCTGCCTTGTCGATATCAATATTGTTGCCTTTCCTTGAAAAACGCATACACCCATACCCCAGCAAAGACACAGGCTCACCTTTTCGATTATTTCGATATTTCATATTTTATCCTCCCATCAGCCATTTCGCCGTTTACTTATTCAATCATTCTTCAAATCAGGATTTCAGCATTGCTTCAATATCCGATTTAGAATGTACCCCTATTGCCTGATCCACCTTTTCCCCATTCTTAAATACCAATAAATTCGGAATATTCACCACCTTGTAATCAATTGCTAAAGATGGCTCTTTATCCACATTCACCTTACACACCTTCACCTCTTTATGCTCATCTGCAATCTGATCAATGATCGGACCTAACATTTTACATGGTCCACACCAATCTGCCCAAAAATCCACAAGCACTGTCTGTTCCGCCTTCAATACCTCCTGCTCAAAGATATCCGCCGTTATATTTATTGCCGCCATATTAGAAACCTCCTTTTTTAGTTTTTATATAGGTGATTGCGAAACTCTTTTAACTTTACATTACAGTTGTGCAACATATACAATTCCATAAGCAGGTACTTTGGAGCCGTTGGTGCTTACATGCCGTACTTTGGCATGTTATGCACCACTACGAGCGACAAGTAGCGCAAGCGTGCCAGCGTTGGATTGTATATGTTGTACAACGAAAGAAAAAATTGCGTTTCGCAAACGCCTATAGTTTTTATAGTCAAGAGCAAAACACTGTTCTCAAAATAGTGAATTTTGTTCGTCTTTATTAATCTTTCCCATTTTCCTATTATAAAATACAACCCTGTAAAACGCAAGTTTATTAAACAATTGTGAAACTGCGTGCAATCATAAAAAATGGTTGCTTTTTCCAACGAAATAATTTATTATGACTATAATTTCTATGGCACAGCAAGCTCTTTCCTGTGTAAAACTGTAAGGAACAGATAGATTAAAAAGGGAAGCAGCGCAACTGTCAGCATTGGTGCCGTAACAAAGAAATTTGATTAAAATAATATCCTCATGGGGAGTGCGAACATGATAAGATTAATAAAAGGTGATATTACAAAAATTGACAATGTAGATGCTATTGTGAATGCGGCAAACAGCAGCCTGCTTGGAGGAGGCGGTGTGGATGGTGCAATTCACAGAGCTGCTGGACCGGAACTTCTTTCCGAGTGCCGCCTGCTAGGTGGATGTAAGACCGGCTGTGCGAAGCTTACAAAGGCATATAAGCTTCCCTGTAAATATATTATTCACACTGTGGGACCGGTATGGAATGGAGGAAATCACAATGAAGATGAATTGCTGGCAGACTGCTATAGAAATTCTCTTAAATTAGCACTGGAACATAATATCAAAAGTCTTGCTTTTCCGTCAATATCTACTGGTATTTACTCTTTTCCTGTGGAAAGGGCGGCTAAGCTTGCAGTCCGTACAGTACATGCATTTTTAAAGGAAAATCCGGGAGCTTTTGATCTCGTTATGTGGGTGCTGTTTGATGAAAAAACAGAAGCTGCATATCAGAAAGCGGTCTGTTTTTATGAACAACAAACGGAACCTGCCGACCCAAAAGCACCTTTTTATAAAAGCATTATCGATCAGGATACAAGCGCAGTTGTGATATGCAATCTCCAGCATGAGATTATCTATATGAACCCATCAGCGGTTAAGCGTTATGAAAAACGGGGTGGAGACGGGCTGATTGGAAAAAGCCTTCTCGCCTGCCATAACCGGGAATCCGGAGAGAAGATTGAACAGATTGTCCGGTGGTTTTCGGCTTCAAAAGAAAACAATATAGTCTATACGTATCATAACGAGAAGGAGAACAAAGATGTCTACATGGTTGCACTAAGAGATGGTGACAAGTTAATTGGTTATTATGAGAAGCACGAGTATAGAAATCGGGAGACGATGGAGATGTATGACATAAAATATCCTGATTCGTCAACTATGACACCCCCTTATATGAAATCAGAGTAATGCCGCCTCCATACCTATCACTCCGGATATCTCTGAAGAATCCTCCCATTCCACCGAATATAATCTGCTGCCATAGTGGATTGTCTTCATCCGGTCTAAGGCAGCACACAGTGGATTGTTTTCAAAGCCTCCCCATATCAAAAAATCAAACTCCGTTTCCGCTGCAACAGAGCGAAGAAAATCCGAACAAAGTCTGCTGTCATTATCCTTGACATAAAGATACGCTATAACCCCATGGTTTACTATACTGTCAGGCTCAGGAAAACCCGGATACCCAAAAAGCCTTGTAGGGATTTTAGACAACACTTTATAAATTCCACCATAGGAACACATTTTATACTGTTTATATTCCTGCTGGTTTCCTACAAAACAGCAGGCAATAATTTCATTCTCCTGACGAATACAATAAAATGTCGTTTTGCCAAACCCCTTACAGCCATAATCCAAAGGTGTAAGACTCTGCGCAGAAAAATGTGTTTCCATCAGTCTGTCAAATCCTTCCGTATGATTACATTCTAACGGAATTATCTTTTTCCCACCATGAAAGCAGTAAGTGGTATAATGCCCCAGATATCTATATAATGGCATATTTCTATGCCCTTTTTCCAGCAATGCGATTGCCGCCTGGTTGTCATCCAGAATAGTGGTGTAGCAGCAATAGCAATCCGAAATACTCTCATGTAAAAACGCATATGCTCTTGGGATAAAAGAAATTTTCCTGCGATAATCCGGATGGATTTTTAACCCAGTGAGATATGCACACTTCTCCTTATTCCCATTTACATATTCGTAACGGACAACCGCACCGCCCACAGCAATAATACGGCTAATCCGGTTGTCAACAATAACCAGAATACGGTTCTCGTCACCATCAGCCAGAAATGATTCATAGGGATAAGGATTTCGCAGATACTGTACTCCAATCCCTCCACTGAAACTGTCACTCTCAAATATTTTTCTGATACCGTCATTGTCGGTACTGTCCGCAAATCGCAGCGTATACCTGTCATTTTGGAAATTCATCAAGATTCTCTCCTATCGGAACATTCATTTTCTGGTCTATTTCTTCACCCAGCCGCAAATTCATTCCCCAGAACAACCCCCACATAAGCGGGCTAGTCCTTCCAAGAGAGGCAAATCCTCTGCTCAGCACGGTTTTTGGGGAAGAAAACTCCTTTCTTGCATCCCTGCATAATCTGCTCATCTTCTCAGCGGATATCTGCTTGGGATTAAATGCCAGCTCCCCATAGTTATATCCGTCCGCCAGCCACCATTTATCATAGATAAGGCGATTATCCTCCTTCAGTCTGTGATACAGTGCTGTATTTGGAAACGGCAGAAGATGATTAAAGGCTGCCGTATAGAAATTATGCTTCTTTGCAAACTCCACTGCATCACTTACCGTCCGCTCGTCATCGTTATCATACCCGAATACAAAGGTGGCATAAATCCCTATTCCTGCATCATGGATACGCTTTACCAGCTCATCTCTCTCTCCAGCAGCCAGATTAAAGGACTTGTTCATCTGTTTGAGATTATCCTTATTCAAGCTCTCAAACCCAATCAGAATAATCTCACAGCCGCTTTTCTTCATTGCTCTTAGCAGCTTTTCATCCCTTGCCATGGAAAGGGTTCCCTGCCCCGCCCACTTAATGTTCAATGGGGTAATCTCCTCAAAGAGGCTCATTGCATTTCTATGGTCAGCGACCAGATTATCGTCCACAAGAAAGGTATATTTATATGCAGACCTTTTGATATCCTCGATAATCAGGGAATGTTCACGGCAATAATATCTGCTGCAGTAAAATTGGGAAATGGAGCAAAATTCACAGCTATGACAGCAGCCCCTTCCTGTCTCTACCAGAGATACCGGCAGCTATTTCTTACCGGTACAAATACTTCTGTCCTGCGAGACCTCATATTCACCAACATCGCCAAGATATTTTTTCTTCAGCGAACCTTTTTTACAATCTTCAAGCATACCAGCCCACACGGTCTCCGCATTTCCCACAATAATACTGTCGCTATACACGGCAGCCTCTTCCGGGCAAAGAGTGACATGGTAGCCGCCCATCACCACCGGTATACCTCGCTCTCTAAATTTTTCGGCAATCCTATAGCTCCTCTTTGCCGTATAGGTTTCAACGGTAATACATACAAGGTCCGTCTCCGTGTTATAATCAATAAGCTCTATTCTATCATCAAACAGCTCCGTTTCTATGTCAGCAGGTGTCAGCGCCTTCAGCACTGCAATGGTAAGCGGCTCCATCTTCCATGTACCTATATATTTTTGTCCCTGCTTTTTTCCGATTGCAGGAAGAATAAACGTTATCTTCATCATCCGTCTCCTCTATAGCACCGGTATATCCGAATTATCGCACATAACCTCTTTGGTAAATTTACTCCATTTATCCGCATAGCCCTTATAACCCATGTTAAGCGGCAGGGATAACCACGGGCTGTGTACAAAAGGTGCCAGTCTTTTCATAATATTGCCAGTGGAATAAGCAGACCTCCATGCACGGTCAGTCCCCTCCTCAAGCTGCTCCTTCGTCATCTTCCTCGGAGAAAAAACACAGTGCTGTACATCATACATTGCCCAATTGCGCTCAATGATTCTGCCTTCCTTTTCCAACTGCATATAATACTGGGTTTTCGGAAATGGTGTAAGGATAGAAAATCTCGGTAAATCAATCTTTGCCTTGATAATCATTTCCACTGTGCGGTCAAATACACTCTCGTCCTCCTCATCTCCTCCAAAAGCAAAGCAGCCCTGTACAAGAATTCCGTTATCATGAAGCTTCTCCATAAGAGCCACATAGCTGTCAACCCGGTTTACCCCCTTATGGATATACTGCTGTGACTCCTGCGTTATCGACTCAAATCCGATGAGAAGCCCCCGGCAGCCACTCTTTCTAAATACCTCCATCAGTTCATCATCAATTCCGACAGAAGATGTAACAAGTCCCAGCCAGATGATTTTTAGCGGAATCAACGCAGTGAACAATTCAATCGCATATGCCCGGTCAGTAATCAGATTTACATCCGGAAATGTAACGTGCTTTGTATTCAAAGCCTCGATTTCCGCAACCACCTCCTTCACCGGACGTTTGTATACCGTTTTCCCAAATGCAGCAGGATATGCGCAAAAACTGCAGGTGTGACAGCATCCCCTGATCGCCTCCACTGTCTTCGTCGTAATATATCGCTTCGCGTTTAACAGCTCACGTCTCGGAATCGGTCTGCCCTCAATCGTAAAATCATCATTCTGCTGATAAAGCTTTCGAAAATCTCCCCTTAAATAATCATAGATAAACTGCGGAAAGGTCTGCTCAGAGAACCCGGTAAAAATCACATCCGCATGCTGTGCGGCCTCGTCCGGAAGCATTGACGGGTGGACTCCCCCCATAAAAACAGTCTTTCCCTTCTTGCGGAAATAGTCCCCATAAGCATAGCACCTTGGTGCAGTACCTGTAATACAGGTTATTCCAATAAGCTCCGCATCGATATCCAACGGAATCTTCTCTGCAGTCTCATCATATATTTTCACCTCCACATCTACATCCTCCGGCACTAATGCCGCAAGAGTAGTCAACGTGAGCGGTGCATAATGCAGAGATTTTCCAAAACTGCCTGAATATCGGTGCATGGCCCCCGCCGGGGCAAGCAATGCAAGTTTAATCATTTTTCCCTTTCCTTTCTTCCACAATTTCAAAGTAATGCTGCCATCCGCTTTTGCGGCTCAAATAAGCAGGCTTTATATCTCCTACCCTCATTCCCTCCTCGGAAAGTCTGGTAATATACTCTTTTTGCGGATTACCTCCCACCCTTATCACTAAGGCTTTGTCCAGCTGTCCAAGTTTGCGGCAGTAATCATAGTGATAACCTTCACTTAACGCTTTATCCAGCATATCGCCGGTAACACCAAAAGCCGTTGTATATAAACAGTAATGTCTGCCTTCCGGAGCAAGAAGACAAAAGCTCTCAGCAATCCCCAGCTTTACACATACATTCCTGACAAATTCCTCTGTCAGCTTTTCCCCGAAGAGATCCGAAGAAATACCCTTCCGGTGCAGGAATCGAATCCTTGGCGGTCTATCCGAATAAACCTCCAACACCTCAATTATATCTCCAATACAGTAGCGGTAGAACCCCCCGCCAGTAGTAACAATAACCTCATATTCCCCCGTTGATAAGTCACCGGCAGTCACAATCCTTCCGTCGGACAGCCGGCGAAATTCAAAGAAATGGGAATAAATGCTGAGCCTGCTTCCCTGTTCACCTGTCATTGGAAGGGAAATGAAGCATTCCGTGGCAAGCAGCCCCTTAGGCTGAATATAAACTCCCGGAAACCGCTGTTCCACCTCGGCAATATAATCCGCTGCACTGCCATCAGCCCAGCAGCTTATGATTTTGAGGTCAGGAAATATCCTGTCAAACTGCCTCATCTGCGCAGCCTGAAGAAAAGACTCTCTATCGTTCTCCGGAAAGAGTTTTGCAAATTCTAATGCATTCTCACCAATAAAATCACAGAGTATTGTCAAAAAGGTAGGATTCCACACCGAAATCAGGGTAAGTTCCCTACATTGCAAAAGCTGACGCACTGTCTTTCGATAAAAATCAGCCATATCCCGTGAGAATTTCACACTGCCATCCACTGCAAATATCTTCCGCATGATTCCCTGTTCGATAAACCCAAAATACTCGGCATCCTCTTCAAAGCCAACAGGAATTCCTGCCTCTGTATAACTTCTTTTTGTTGTCACAGGTGTAATCGACCAGTAGCTCTTACCGCTGTCAACCCCTTTCACATTCGTATACAAATCAAAAAGCCACGGCTTTATCCCTTTCTGAAATTCCCTCTTTAATGACCTCGTATACGGTATCCTCTTCTTTCCACCGGAGGAACCGCTGGTAAGCTCAAACAGCATAATCTTCTCTGAAGTCAGCACATGCTTTTCGCCCTTTGCTGCCGCATCAATATATGGTTCATAATCTTCATAGGAGGTAAGAGGCACTCTTTGCGCAAAATCCTCATATGTCTTAATATCCCGAAAGCCATATTTCCTACCGTAAACCGTATCCCTGTTTCTTCTTAACAGCTTTAACAGATAGTCTGTCTGTACGGCTTCAACACTGCACGGTGCAACAAATCTTCTATACTGCCCCCAATACAAAAGCCGGCATATTCCGTTTAACCATTTACACTCAATACTCATTTAAAAAGAATCCCCGCCGCACGCTTCTTCAGCATACCCTTATCTATTTTTGCCAGACATGCAAGGTCATTTCCCATAACATATCCTGGGTTTGCACTGCAGAAAAATGCAATATCCCTGTTCTTCATTTCCCGGCTGCCGATATCTGCAACACCGGCCTTTAAACTGTCCTTTTGCCCCTTATATTCCACAACGCCTGTTTCCTCGTTGTACTCCTTCGGATATATCCGTGATGCATAGGCATTAATTATACTCTGCTCATATGCCGGAGTTGCACTGTGATAATTCGGATAAAATTCGGTCCAGAAAAGAGGCAGCATACGATAGGTCTTATACCCCTTACAGATCAGAAACCAGTAAAACTCCTCATACCTTTTGGCGTAATCAAACCAAAAATCTGCCCATACCTTAAACAGCTCCATATCACCCCAGTACTTCTTATGTATAATCGTATCCCCCGAAAAAATCCCGTGTACCGTCTTCCCCTCTATCTCTACCTCCATTATTTTCTGGGTAGTAAATCCCACAAGTCCGTCTGTCTCGTGATACAGTGCAAGGCAGTAATCTTTATCAAAGAAATCACGCTTGAAAACGGTCTCATCTGTATTATCATAGAACTCTGCCATAAGCGAGTACATAGCTCCTATCTCCTGCCAAGTATACTCACCAATAGGCTTAACCATTCCCCTAAGCATCCTCTATTCCTCCTTATCCTGCATGCCTGATTCCAGACCAAACCGCATCCCCTGCTTTTTGAAAACCTCTTTTCTGAACAAGGGATTGTAAATTAAGTAGGTTAAGAATCTGTACGGTGTACGCATATTTGTTCTTGGCTCCAAAGCCCGCTTCACAATCGACATCGGACTATTAAACCGTTTCCGGCAGTCAAAGGAAACCTCCGTAAGCTCCTTAGCCGTCATATTTTTAGGAACAATGCTGGCATAGTTAAACCGGTAATCCTCATGCAGCCACCACTTCCCATCATACAGAAGGCGTCCTTCCCTCTCCAGCTTTTCATAGAGCGGTGTGTTAGGATATGGCATAAGAATATTATAGGCGGCAAAGGTAAATTTGTTTTTAATTGCAAAGTCACATGTAGCTCTAATCGATTCTACCGTGTCACCGTCATGTCCCACCGTAAATGCTGCCCAGGTCTGAAGCCCCCACTTGCGCAGCTGCTCAATCTCCGCTTTGTAAAGCCCTTCCGAACCTTTTTGATTCGTTCCTTTATTCATCTGCGAAATACACTCGGCAGAAATGGATTCAAAACCGATTACCAAGCCCAGACAGCCGCTTTTTACCATAAGCTCCATAAGCTCACTGTCATTTAGCATATCTATACTTCCCTGACTGACCCAGTGTATTTTAAGCGGTATCAGTGCACGAAAAAGCTCCTTCGCCTTTTCTCTGTTACACACAATGTTGTCATCCACAAAAAATAACAGCTTTCTCTTCTGGGATTTTATTTCCTTAATCACCTCTTCAACAGGTCGGCAATAATGCCTCGCCTGAAAGTATACCGATGAAGCACAAAAGCTGCACTTATGGCTGCAGCCCCTGGAAAACTGCAGCAGTGTTATGGGCAGATATCCTTTTCCCTCAAAAATATCCCGTCGTGTGATGACATTAAGCTGTGGGCACTGTGGCTGTAACACATCATATCGCCGTTTGAGCTTACCCTCCTTAAAATCGGTAAGCATCTCCTCCCATACAGGCTCTGCATCACCCACAATCACACAATCACAATGCTCCTGTACCTCCTCGGGAATAAGCTTTGCATGCATTCCTCCCATAACAGTTTTTACCCCTCTTTTGCGAAATTCCGCACTAATCTCATAGGCTCTTCTCGCTGTAAAGGTCTCCACTGTTATCGCTACTATGTCTGTCGGCTCATCGTAGGGAATTGACTCCATACGGTCATCATACATCACCACATCTATATCTTTGGGAGTCAGTGCCGCAAGTATGCCAAGCTGCAGGGGCTCCATTCTTGCCTCATCTACATAAAGACTGTGCTCCCTCCTCCCGATATTGGGTTTAATCAATGTCAGTTTCATTTAATATACCTCCCAAAAGCTGCCCCTGCTTCCTATGAATCTCTCTTCGTGAAATAAAGTTTGCCAGAATGAAAATCAAAAAATTCATCGGAAGAAAATTAACCGGATTCGCAAACAGCCGTTTTAAAATACAGGGTATCGAATAAAAATCAGTACGTATACGAAGACAGCCATCCCTTAATTGCTCCGGTGCCATTGCTTTCGGAAGAAAAGCCGTTTCTCCATAATGATAATCATCCGAAAGCCACCACTTTTTGTAAAGCAGTCTGTTTTCCTCCTCCATGCGCCTGTAAACACCTGTGCCGGGCATCGGAATTAACGGATTAAAATTAGTAACTGCCATTTTGTTTCTCACTGCAAACTCGTATGTTCTATCAAAGATATCTATACCATCACTGTCACAGCCAAGAACAAAGGTTCCGTAAATCAACAGACCATGTCTATATATGCGTCTGATCACCTCATCATAATCCACTGCCTTATTTGCGGCTTTATGTAGCTCTCCGAGACTCTCCGGATTAACACTCTCAAATCCCATCAGCACGAGAAAGCACCCTGCTCTTTTCATTTCCTTTAGCAGCTCCTCATCCGATGCCGCATCCATACTAATCTGGCAGGCCCATTTTTTCTTTAAGGGTGCAATCGCCCGAAACAACTCAACCGCTGATTCCTTATCATAAAAAAGATTATCGTCCACAAAAAAGAGTATCTTCTCCTTTGCCGCCTTCAACTCCTCCACAATCATCCCCGGTGTCTTACTGCGCACACATTTATACATTGTCTTAATAGAGCAAAAATCACAGTTAAACTTACAGCCTCTCGAAATCTGATAAACCCCTATACCATAGTAGCGGTGTTTATACACAGAAGCATCTTCACGGTAACGTCTAAGAGGAATGCTTTCATCCGAGACATATTTGCGCTTAGGAGAACCCATCGCACAATCCGCAAGGAACCTTTCCCATGTCCCCTCCGCATCTCCGATAATAACAGAGTCTGCGTATTCCAGTATTTCGTCTGGCATTACACAGGCATGAAATCCCCCCATAACAATGATATTACTGTCTGTTTTATATTTTTTTGCCAGTATGTAGGCCCGCTTTGCGGTAAAGGTCTCCACCGAAAAAGCAATAATATCTGAGCTTATCTTGTCAGGAAGTCTTTCCGTGCGCTCATCGATGAAATCTATTTCATATTCCGCCGGCGTCAGGCTCTTTATAATTCCAAACAGAAGCGGTTTCATCGCATCGGAGCTGATATTCTCAAACATATTGAGCCGAATAAATGTAATGTTCAACTTTTGTCCACCTTTTTTATTCCCAGAAATTTAAACCCTATATTTGCCCCCAGTAAAATAAAGACATATGGTTTTCCCCTCCACGGCGAATGAAATGTACGCCTCAATACGTTTTTCCACGTATATGCCTTCTTCCAGACCTGTCTATATATCTCATCAAGTCTTTCCGGCGTAATATTCTTCGGACGGAATACTGCATTGTGCTGATTATACCTGTCCCATTCCTTTGAAATAATCCTTCCCTGTCTCTCATACTCCTCATAAAGTCTTGTACCCGGATAGGGTGTTAGTACCGCAAAACGACACATATCCAGCCCTAGTCTGTTTACCCTCTCAGGAAGGTCAAGCAGCTCCTCTTCAATATCACTATCGAATCCCAGCACAAAACAACCGTTTACCGCCATTCCGTGACTGTGGATATTATCTATAATTTCCTTATATTTTTCAGTATCATGGAAACGCTTTGCCACACTGGCAAGAGATTGGGTGTTCATCGACTCCAGACCCAGAAGAACCCCTCTGCACCCACTGTCATATGCTTCCTGCATAAGCTCATGGTCATATCCAAAATCAGCCGTTGCATTTGAGGCCCATAGAATATTTAACGGCTTAAGCGCTGCCATCAGTTCCATAGCATATTCCCTTTTTCCAAAAAAATTGGGATCATAGAAAATAACCATCTTTGATTTCAACTCTTTAATTTCTCTTACCACACTCTCCACCGGTCGGGGATTGCTGCCCCACATCATCCGCATAGAGCAGTATTTACAGCAATTCATACAACCCCTGTCGGCAACAACTGCAGGAATTCTAAGCTTTTTGCGTTTCGTGATCTTATCCCTTGCAGGAATGGGAAAATCAGCGGCACACACATCAAAATTCCGGTATAATTTCTTCGGTGAACCATTGACGAAATCATTGATAAACTGAGGAATAGATACCTCTGCCGGTCCTACAATAACCGTATCACAATGCTCTCCTACCTCCTCTGGAAGTGCCGTCGCATGATAACCTCCGCAGACAATATATGCACCGTTTTTCTTAAAGCCCTCACAATGCTTGTATGCAGTAAAGCTGGAGGAGGTCTCAAAAGAAATCATTACAATATCATACTTTTCTCTATTATATCTTACCTTTTGGGAATTCTCATCAATAACATCAATTTGTTCAAAAACACCTTTGGGAATCAAAGAATAAATGACTGCCAACGTCAGCGACGGATAGGAAAGAAGGTTGGAAAACCTTCCCCTGTAAGAGCGTTCTTTTTCATTCCATGCGTGTACCAGCAATAGCTTCATCCGATTATCTCTCCATTTTGTAATCAATTTTCATCATGTACTTTACACAATCAATAAACTGTAACTTTTTTCATGATAACATACCACCCTGCCTTTTTCAATTCCTTTAAAGGATACATTAGGGCAATCTCTTGTTTACTTTCTGACAAACACTCCACCTACATATAATATACAGGATTGTTATAAAAAGATATATAAAACTGATAGAACTCTGCCACATAATATAGTATTCTTACCATGAAAAAATCCCTCATAACTCCTGATAACTTACAATATGATAAGGAGGCGTTTATCATGGCAGATACAGCAAAAAAAATCGAAGGTACAAAAGATTTAACAGAAGGAAAGCCAATGAAGCTTATTTTAGGCTTTGGTCTTCCTCTTTTATTTGGGTTATTATTCCAGCAGTTTTACAATATGGTGGATTCCATTATTGTTGGCCAAAAACTGGGTGTAAATGCTTTAGCTGCCGTAGGCTCTACCGGCTCCATTAACTTTATGATCCTGGGATTTTGCATAGGGGTATGTAACGGCTTTGCCATCCCGGTTGCCCAGGCATTTGGAGCAAAGAACCAGGAAGATTTAAAGAAATATATTGCAAACTGTCTCTGGGTATCCATCCTGTTTGCAGCACTAATTACAGGAATCATGGGAGTGCTGACCCGGTCAATCCTTATATGGATGAAAACACCGGTCAGCATTATTGATGATGCTTATACTTATATCTTTGTCATTTTTATGGGAATTCCGGCTATCTTTTTATACAACATGATTGCCGCCATCCTTCGTTCTCTTGGAGACAGTGTCGCTCCTGTTGTATTTTTAATCTTCTCCTCTCTGCTCAATATTGTTCTTGACTTGATATTGATCACACACATGGGCGTAATGGGAGCAGCTGTGGCAACCGTATCTGCCCAGGCGGTATCCGGTATCGTATCTCTTTTCTATACAATTTACAAGTACAAGTCCTTAGCCTTCACGGGAAAGGACTGGAAATTCAGTTCGAAGCACGCCCTGACACTTTGTGGTATGGGAGTTCCAATGGGGCTTCAATATTCCATTACCGCCATCGGAAGTGTGATTTTACAGACTGCTGTGAACCGTATGGGGGAAAATGTTGTTGCTGCAGTGACTGCCGGATCCCGTATCAGCATGTTTGCCTGCTGCCCATTTGATGCAATGGGCTCTACCATGGCGACCTATGGCGGACAAAATGTGGGTGCAAAACAGTTAGACCGAATCGACGAGGGGATAAAAGACTGCTCAAAGCTTGGCATCGGATATTCGGTAATTGCCTTCCTGTTCATGCTGGTTTTTGGTCAAAAACTGGCACTGCTATTTGTAAAACCATCCGAAACGGAACTGATTCATTATATTTACCTGTTCCTGCTTGGCAATTCCGGATTATATATCTTACTTGCCTTTGTTAATATTGTGCGGTTTATGATTCAGGGATTAGGCTATTCCGCCTTTGCCGTTATTGCGGGAATATGTGAGATGTTCGCCCGCGGTATTGCAGGCTTTTTACTGGTACCAAGGTTTGGGTATATCTTCGTCATGTTCGCAAGTCCGCTTGCCTGGCTCTTTGCCGATTTGTTCCTGATTCCTGCTTACCTATATGTAATGAAACGGCTTCGCCGAAAATTCCAGCAGACTACAGAACCGCTGCCCTAAATGAAACATCAATAAATACAGACTACCACACCTTTACCCTGCTCCACCATGATCTGATAAAACCGGCGCAGGGTTTTAAAGGCGTTTGCCAGTCCCTTCTTATATTCGTCTTCTTTGTCTTCCTTCCATTCTTCCGGATAGATGTTATTCTCTATCAGCTCCTTTAGGGAAAATGCCGCCATAACCTCCTTCACACTGAGCCAGTCCATAGCTGCACTGATTTTTGCCAAATCACTGGAACTGGTATAAGCAATGAATTTCGCATCCTCATCATCACTAAACAGTTTTTTTCCTACCACTGCCTCACTTAACATACTGTATTCAATCGGCTCACATGCCGACACACCGGTAAGCAAAAAATGCAGGGCATCCCACCATTTTCCCATAGCATAATACTTATATTTGTGCAGATCCTGTATCAGTTCAATCTGCTCCAACCGATCTTCCTCCGTGCTGTTTTGCAAGCTCTCAATCAATTTTTCATTGGCTTCAATATAATAAGCCTTCATGTTCATATCATTACACTCCCGTCATTTGTAACCAATTTTGCTCTGCATTTTGCTATATACCAACCATCACACCTGGGAAAATTCCATATCCGTAATCGCAAAGCCCTCATTTTTTTCACTTCCAAGGTTTAACACCTTCCCCGCATCAAAAGTAATCGTAAACTTCATTTTCCCATACTGCTCCTTCTTCTCCATGCTCAGGGAATCCATAACAAGCCCTTCCAAAAAGGTATCCTGTTTGTTCTGCATATTCCTAAGGTCATACTCGCTTTTCTGTGCTAAATGTACCAAAAAAGAATACAAATCTCCGTTCTTATAAATTTCCTTGCCAAACTTTATCTCATAAATCGCTGTCAGCTCTAAAAGCGTTGTCCTTCCGTGTTTCCAAAGCTGTTCTAACAGTTCTTCAAACAGCTTCCCATAATTGTTGGCAATTCTGCTCTCTTCCAGTTCATCTTCAAAAACAAAATCCGGATCTACCTGTTTTTTCTCCACCTTTTCTCCATAGTCTGCATTTTCCATACGGCTTTCCAACATACGGTCAATACTTTCTATTGAAAAAGTTTTTGAAAGCCTTGGCATAAAAAGCGGTGCCACAAGGCTGCCTAACCGCTCCGGAGTATTTTTATCCATTGTTTTTTTCAGGGCATCCCGAAAATTAAATACCGGCCGGAGCTTTCGAAGCTTCGCCCTTGCAATCACCTCATCGGCTATATTTTGTAATTCAATCGTCTCCTTGATCAGCTCGCCGTGGCGGATAATAGTCTTCTTAAGTTCTGTGTCCAGCTTATGAATCTCCAAAAGCATGGCAGCTCCTGCACCATTACCTGTCGGGGCATTTTCCTCAAACATTTCCTCCGGTGCGGTATTTGCCTTCTTATAAGCCTTGTCGATCAAAGCCCGGTTTTTTTCAAACAGCTTGCTTTCCTCATCGAACCATCTCGCCACTGTCGCCATATACTCCTCGCTGGCCTTTGCTCCCGCAAACACATCATAACTTAACAGATCCAATACTTCCTTCTTCTGCAACGCCAGCCGCCCCACCTCATTATTAATCCGTTTAATCACCTCTATACCGCCTGCAAAATTCTCTGACTGGATCATTTTTTCCAGCAACAGCTGCTGCACGGAAATATTACTCTCCTCCTTGATTTCCTTTGTGTCGAGATAAAACTCAATCCCGTCTGTCGTGACATGGTAAAGCACCACGCCATCTACAATGCGGCTGTCAACCAGCTTCACACGGGCTGTTTTCTTCTTCTTTTCTTCCGGATCAAAATAAGAAAATGTAAAGGCACGTCCGTCATTTTTTATCTTATCAAAAATGTAGCCAATCAGCTCCTTTTCCTCTGCTTCCCCTACCGAAAGCCCAAACTCCCGCTGTAAGATCTCTGTCAGAAATTCCTCATACTGCTCATAGGTAATCTCACTTTCATGGAAATTATTTTCATTAATCAGAAACCGGAGGGTTGCCATTGTGATATAACCCATGTCAAGATGACTGTATTTTCCATCCTTATACTGTGAAAATGTAGTCTCGCACAGCACAAAAAAGGGATAATATTTTTTTAAATTTAACATTCTATCTTTGTGTTCACTTAAAATATCGTGAATCATGATATATTTTTCTGCCATTCCTATCTCCTAATCCAAGCAGGTTCCTATCTGCTTTACCCAATCTAAAGTGATTGCGGACTAAAATACCCGGTTGCTGTTTACGCCTTATCCGGTGCGCAGCACCTGAAAAACTTTTGCGTAACAATTATATTCTATGTTATCATATGTCACCAATTTTCGAAGAAAATTGATGACCTGCTTGCGCATCAGCGCAATTCATTATATCATAAAAACAGAAAAACGTATAGGGTACCCTTGCAAACCCTTTTTCTACTCATTATAATGTATGTAACCGTTCTGCCATGGAACTAAAGCAAAAGGCATACCCTGATTCATACAAAACCTGCACGGAGGAAGAACATGAACACAGAACCAAATCAAACGTTACAGGAACTGGAAAACAATACAGCAAAGCAGCCAGATGACAAAAACACAGGTTACCCTGATATCAGCAAGGCTGACACCAAAACAGTGGTAATCATATCCTTTATTTTTATCCTGGTGATTTTTTTGTTGTCCGTATTTGTACCACGATAAATATCCGTATATTTTCGTTGCCCAAATCATAAAATAATGCCATAATAGGCTTATTATCTATAATTGGTCATCGTTTCAAACTGCAGATAAACAGGTTGTGATCAAAATAACATAAAGATTGGAGAAAATATTATGAATATCATCGAATGGCTGAAAGTTATTTTATTAGGAATTGTGGAGGGTATTACCGAATGGCTGCCTATCAGCAGTACCGGACACTTGATTTTAGTGGACGAATTCGTGAAGCTTCACCAGAGTGATGCCTTTATGGAGATGTTCAACGTTGTCATACAGCTGGGTGCTATCCTTGCGGTTGTCGTTATTTTTATCGAAAAGCTCTGGCCATTCCATACAAAGAAAAACGCCCCTCAAAAAAGCTGGTTTGCAAAGGAGGCAACAGAGGGCTTTATGGCAGGCTTCCAGCAATTTTGCAATCACTACTGCTATATGGATAAAATTATTCTCTGGCTGAAAATCGTATTTGCCTGCATTCCGGCTATGGTAATCGGACTTCCTTTTGATGACTGGATGGAGGAGCATCTTCACAATTCCATTGTCGTTGCACTGATGTTGATCTTATATGGTGTCCTATTCATCATCATTGAAAATTACAATAAAAAACGTACTCCAAGAATTACGTCATTGCACAATTTAAGCTTCAAAGATGCCTTTTTGATCGGTGTGTTTCAAGTGCTTTCTTTAGTTCCCGGAACCTCCCGGTCCGGCTCCACAATTATCGGAGGTATTTTGATTGGCGCCTCAAGGGAAATCGCTGCAGAGTTTACATTTTTCCTCGCTATCCCGGTTATGTTTGGTGCAAGCCTCATTAAACTTTTAAAATTTGGGCTTGCATTTACCGGTACAGAGCTTGCGATATTGATTGTTGGCATGGTAGTGGCATTCGCAGTATCTGTCTTCGCCATTAAATTTTTGATGGGATATATCAAGAAACACGACTTTAAGGTATTTGGATGGTACCGGATCGTACTGGGAATTCTCGTATTACTGTATTTTCTGGTTTTTCAATATCGGTGATTATTTTGTTTGCTATACCCTCTCTTTATATGGTATCATTATGGATAATGAACTATATAATGGAGGGTTATATTTTATGAAAACTATTTCAAGACAAATCAACTATCAGGGAGTTCCGGTTATTGAAATGAAGGCTGGCGGATATGAGGCTATGATTGCTCCTACCATCGGAAGCAATCTGTTCCGTCTGCGCGACAATACGAATAAAATGGAGCTTCTCCGTTTTCACAAGAAAGCTGCCATGAAGAAACTGGCGGCAAGTCCTGCTGTCTATGGTATTCCGACACTCTATCTTCCAAACCGTTTAAACCAGGGTGTACTCCGTGTATCGGATGCAACCTATCAGCTTCCGGTAAATGAAGGAAGATTTCAGAACCATATTCATGGTTTTTTACATACAAGAGAATATTCGGTCATTGAAACCTTGACCGAAGATGAGAAAGCGGTTGCAAAGACACGGTACATCTATGACGAAAAGGATGAATTTTTCCAGTATTATCCGTTAAAATTCCAAGCTGACCTTGAGTTTGTATTAGATGCAGAGGGTATGCATTATCAATTCACCATAACCAATCTTTCTGACAAGCAGATGCCATATGGTGTATGTAACCATGCTGCATTCCGTGCCCCATTTACCAAGAATGGAAAAGGGAAAAACATCCGTCTCCGTGTTCCTGCCGTAAAGCGCTGCGAGCTAAACGGGCGCCAGCTCCCAACAGGCAAAACCCTCCCACTTACTGCCTACGATGAACAGTATGTAAAGGGCACAAAGCTTATCAACAAAGTACCAATCAATAACGATATGTACCTAATTGAAAAAACAGAGGTGGATGGCAAGCCATTTTATGGTGCCATCATGACAGATCTTGAAACCGGTAAGAAGGTATGCTACGAGGTTGACGAAACTTTCAAATTCTTCATTATGTGGAACGACAGAGGCACCAAGGATTACTTCTGTCCGGAACCAATGAGCTGGATGATCGATGCACCAAATCTCAATCTTCCCGCAGAGGAGACCGGTTACATTGAGCTTGCACCACAGGAAAGCAAGACAGTAACAGAGCGTATATATACAATCTAGACAGTGAATGGGCTGCCACGAAGCATTTGGGAGTTTTGTGGCAGCCCATTTTTGTGAATGAATTTATATCCCTAATTTATCTTTGGCAAGCGCAAGCAATATTTCCCGCTCATTCTTCTCCGGTTCCTCTAACACATACTCTAAAAGGTAGGAAAGCATGGTCCCTAATTCTCTGCCCGGCTTCATACCATTTTCAATCAGGTCTTTACCTGTCACCGCTAGATCCTTAAGTGTAAGACATTGCTGTTCCTCCATAATCTGTTCGTAGTATGCCCGAAGGTTCGCCAGATTTTCAAGCTTCTCCTCTCTCATAAAGTTACTTTGTGCCAAAATGTCTGCCCGCTTAATCTTTTCATATTCGGGAAACAGGTCAGGGCCCATTTTGCTTAGGGATTTCCGAAAAGATTGAATACCCATCATCTGTCCCATTCCGTAATCATGCCAATATACAAGGCGCTTCACCCTGGCAATGGTTTCATTATCAAACTTTAAGCGTTTCAACACGGCTTCTGCCATTTTTTCTCCTTCTTTGTTATGCCCGTAAAAATGATCCCCCTCTGCATCGCTGGTTCTTGTTACCGGCTTTGCCACATCATGCAAAAGTGCTGCCCATCTGAGCTCCTGGGTTGCCGGCACTTTTTCTATCACACGAATGGTATGTTCCCCTACCGTATACATATGGTGTTTATGATTTTGTTCTGTCTCCATCATGGCATCAAACTCCGGCAGCACCACCTTCGTCACACCAAGCTCATAAGCTGTACGAATTCGTTCCGGATGTTTGGAAAGCAGCAATTTGTTAAGCTCCACCCGGATTCTCTCTGCACTGATATCTGCAAGAAACGGCGCCTGGTTTCTTATTGCAGCCCTCGTCCGTTCCTCAATCTCAAAATCCAGTTGTGCCGCAAACCGCACCGCCCGCAAAATCCGCAAAGCATCCTCATCAAAACGCTCTGACGGTTCTCCAACACAGCGAATCATCCCTCGGTTCAAATCACCAATCCCATCAAAATGATCGATTACCCCCTCTGCATCATTGTATGCCATAGCATTTATGGTAAAATCCCGTCGGTTCATATCATCCCTAATGCTTGCTGTAAAGGTCACTTCCATCGGACGTCTGTGATCCTCATATTTTCCATCTACACGGTAGGTCGTAACCTCGTATCCCTCAAGCTTTCCCGTTTCTCTATTTTTCATCATAACTGTCACAGTACCATGCTGGATTCCTGTATCAATAGTACGCACGAATAACGCCTTTACCTCATCCGGTTTTGCTGAGGTGGTAATATCCCAGTCATCCGGCTGTCTTCCAAGGATTGCGTCACGGACACAGCCTCCCACAATATACGCTTCATAGCCATGATCATTTAATGTATGGATAATCTGCCTCGCATTTTCCGGCATGTTAATTTGAATCATATTTCTACTCCTTATTTTCTTTATTTGTATGAATGATTGAGAAACTTTCCTAACTTTATATGACAGTTGTACAACAAATGAAAGAAAAAATCAAATAGAGGAAAAGGACTGACTCCCATACACATAGGAGTCAATCCCTAATATCTCAGTTACTATCAAATTCCCCAGACAAGTAGGTTTGCCTAATTATCAACGTGTCAGGACACTAGTATGCCCTGCCAAAATAAACCATCTTCTTTGCAGGCCTGCCACAGTGAACACATACATCCGAAATCTTCTCCTGTACAAACGGTATACATCTTGTAGAAGCCCCCGTCTCATCCTTGATCGCTTCCTCGCATTCAGTTTCACCACACCACATAGCTTTGATAAATCCCTGCTTATTCTCAATAATATCTGAAAATGTCTCCCAGTCTTTTGCGGTATGCGTATTCTCCTCACGGTGTACTAACGCCTTATGATACATATCCTTGTGAATCGTTAGTAGAAGCTCTCGAACCTTAGTCTCCAGCTCATCAATCAAAACCTCCAGCTTCTCTCCGTTATCACGGCGAACAACCATGCATTTACCCGCCTCGATATCTCTTGGTCCAACCTCTACACGAAGTGGAATTCCCCTCATTTCCTGCTCAGAAAATTTCCATCCCGGACTCTTGTCAGAATCATCTACCTTCACGCGGAAATCAGAGAGCATATCCTTTAGCTCATATGCCTTCTCCAAAACACCTTCCTTTTTCTGCATAACCGGCACAATCATAACCTGAATCGGTGCAACCTGTGGCGGCAGCACAAGACCGGAATTATCACCATGTACCATAATAATCGCACCAATCATACGGGTTGTCATACCCCATGAAGTCTGATGCACATACTCTAACTTATTATCTTTACTTGTATACTGCACATTGAATGCCTTTGCAAATCCGTCACCAAAATTATGGCTTGTACCAGACTGTAATGCCTTGCCATCGTGCATCAGAGATTCAATAGTGTAGGTTGCCACTGCTCCGGCAAACTTTTCTTTCTCCGTTTTCTGTCCCTTAATAACCGGAATCGCCAGAACCTCCTCACAAAAATCTGCATATACATTTAACATCTGGATGGTTCTCTCCTCCGCTTCCTCTGCAGTTGCATGAGCTGTATGACCCTCCTGCCATAAAAACTCACGGGAACGAAGAAACGGTCGTGTCTCCTTCTCCCATCGCACAACGGAGCACCACTGATTATATACCTTCGGCAAATCCCGGTAAGACTCAATATCATTTGCATAAAAATCACAGAATAAAGTCTCAGAGGTCGGTCTGACACACATTCTCTCCTGTAGTTCATTAAGCCCGCCATGGGTTACCCATGCAACCTCCGGTGCAAAGCCTTCTACGTGGTCCTTTTCCTTCTGTAACAAGCTCTCCGGAATAAACATTGGCAGATATACATTCTCCACCCCTGTCGCTTTAAAACGCTCATCTAAATTTTTCTGAATCAGCTCCCAGATTGCATAACCTGCCGGCTTAATCACCATGCAGCCCTTTACACTTGCATATGAAATCAAATCTGCCTTAATGCAGACATCTGTATACCACTTTGCAAAATCTTCCTCCATAGAAGTAATCTGCTCTACCAGCTTTTTGTCCTTTGCCATGACTGTTCTCCTTCAATCGCTCTATTATTCTGATGACCTGCTTGCGCATCAACGCAATTCATTATATCCCTATTTGGCAAACTGTGCAAGTGTGGAATGTTATGGAACATATTTAGAAGTTTTCCCCAGATTCTTCACCAGTCTATCATGTATGCTCTGCCACCGTTTTATATAATAGTGCTCTCCTACCTCACCAATAAAATTGCAATCTTCACTTCCATATACCGCTAACGCATATCGATGTCCCGGCTCAAGTGAGGACAAATCCCAATACGCTTTTCCGGAACTTTTCAGCTCATACCGTGCCACAACCGGCTGCTCCATCCCGTCAAAAATCATTTTTATATCATCTGCTTCTAATATATTCAGCTCTACCGTTCCCTCTTCTATATAGAGAGAAATATCATATCCCATATCAAGACCATTAAAAACAGAAAAATAATCATATACATTGCTGGATTTTTTTCTGTCGGCAGAGTTTTTGTCACTCATTACACTAAAAATAGAGAGATTTTTTCCCTCTACTTTTTTGCCATACCAGCCTGTAAATAGCAAAAACAGATTAAGCCCTAATATCAAAATACAAAAAAAACCTAACACTTTGAGTATTTTTTTTAATCTTACTTTTCCCATAATTTTCCATCCCTGATTGTCAGCAGACAATCTGCATACCCTGCAACCACACTATCATGGGTAATGACTACTATTGTCTTGCCGCTTTTCTTCAAATCCAGAAACAGCTCCATCACACACCTTGTGTTTTCTTCATCTAATGCACCCGTGGGCTCATCTGCTAAAATGTAGGGGCAATCCATGATGACCGCCCTGGCAATCGCCACTCTTTGCTTTTGTCCTCCCGATATCTGTCCCGGATATTTATACTGAAGCTCTGTAATCCCAAACCGTTCCAGTATATCACAGATAATCCTCTGTCTTTCCTTTTTCTTATAATTTCTGGCAAGCAGCGCCGCCTCAAGATTCTCATATACGGAAAACTCGTTCATCAGAGCAAAATTTTGAAATACAAAAGCAATATTCTTTTTCCGGAACCGGTCCATTTCCATTGCGCTAAATCTTTCAATGTCCGTGTCGGAATACAACACCTCTCCGTAGGTCGCCCTGTCCATTCCTCCTAATAGGTTCAGCAATGTGGTCTTCCCCGATCCCGACTCTCCCAAAATCCCAACAAACGTTCCATCTTCCACCTCAAAGGAAACATCATCAAGGGCTGTTGTCTTAAAATAATCTCCTTTATACACCTTTGTCACATGATTTACTCTAATCAAACCCCATTCCTCCAATCACTTCTGCCAGATTGACATTCCGAATATATCTAAGGGATGCCCTGTCCCCTATGTAGAGCATCAGCAAAGCCACTAAAACCGTAGCCGGAAGAACATACCATATAAGAGATACTCCATTTTCAAAGCCCATAAACTGATCCATTACCTTTATGTAATATGCCAATGCCATTAAAGCACCCAATAAAACCTTCATGGCATTCTCCATGGTAAAAATCCGCACAATATCCTTTCCAGAATACCCTATCGTATACATGACTCCTATATTCTTTTTTCGTATGATGACATTGAGTATTGCCGAAAGAAACATGACCACCGTTGAGATGATAACCAGCGAAAGCGGCATTAAAAAATATTCCGGCTCCTTCAGCATACTCTGCCACTCATCATCAATCGCATCCTCTAACAAATATGCATCATATATACGAAGCTCTTTCTCCCCCGCAGCCTCAATGACAGCCTTCTGTATCTGTTCCCTGTCGGTATCCGGCTCCAGAAAATAATAGAAGTTATCGAGTCCAAGCAGAAAATCACCATAGACTGAAATATCCCTAAGCGGTTTCGAATGTCCCACACCCATCACAAACATATCGTCCAGACTCATCAAGTTCCCATAATAATTCTTTCCTGCAGGCCAGAAGCTGTGCTTTTTCAGCACTCCGATAACCTTGTATGTCACATTTGAATCATGAAAAACGGTTCCTGCAGGATATTCGTCCTTCAGCCCATATCCCGCAAAGACCGGTATCGCTGTACCATCTGTGGAAAACTCACAAACCTCACCATCTGTATTTTTCAACGGAAGCATGGAAAGCAGTTCCTCTGACACAAACAAAGTATCCTGCCGCTCTCCCTGCGAAAACACGGAATCCATAAGATAAAGTCCGGCTCCCTTTATGCCATCTATTTCGTTGATATCTGTAAGCAGCTCCTCAAAGGAAGTTCGGTCAAGTACACCAGTGACATACTGCTGCCACATATTGACCTTATATACATTATCCACTTTTTCATTTGAAACAGCATTCCATATGATTTTTGAGCCAAGCAACGGCACAATCCCAGTCAAAGAGGTCATCAGGATTGCATAGGAAACTGCAACCAAAACAGTTGTCAGCAAAAAAACCTTGCATGGTAAAAGCACTGCAAATACACATTTTTTAATAAAAATACAATCTTCATAATACCGTTTTCCCAACTAAAAAATCTTTCTCTCACTTATGATGTCTTTTACCAATATCCGGTACATTGGATAAATCAGCAAAAGAATAAATGTGAACACCAAAAAAACTACAGCCCAGATAATTTTTCCAATGCCTGCCCCGGCACCCCAAAATGCCCCACTCAGATAATCCAGTACCAGCTGAACCAGCAGACAGGGAAGGGATATCGAGATCAGAACACGGCACAGCCTGTTTCCCAAATAGCCCAGCAGCTGATACCGCTCATACCCCACGATTCTCCGGACAATAAGCTCCTCCTTATGCATGCTGATCCAATACTTGATTATGATAACCAGAACAATAAAACTGAAAGCATATAACAGGCAGGACATCTGCATATAACGTTCGTCATAATCTAAATTATAAACATCCATATAATTATCACTCAGCCGGATGTCATATGCATATTTATCCAGTATATCGGAATGTGCATAATACCAATTTTCCACGTCACCGTCTTCAAAAACAACGCATACATCCATGGGAGAGCCGGCAAAATAATCCACCGCTTCCTTCACCCTGTCACCGCAATGGTTCCAGAACAGCATAGTCAGAGAATCTACTACCGTGGAATTCTCTTCCGATACATATCCGGTCACACGATACTCTTCTCCGCATATGGATATATAATCCTGACCATCTCTGGTATATGTTAAATGCTTACATTTTTTGCCTAATACCGCCACATTTTCCTTGCCGGCAGGATCCGGCATTCCTCCCGATAAAAAACGGTATGGACACTTGGTCGGTGTATTTAGATAGATCATGGTCAGCCTTTCTCCATGCACTTTATCATAGTGAAGGGTCACACCGGTAAAATAGGCAGTGATTTCCTCCTTATCAAACACATCCGTAAGCCATTCATTGGAACCATCATATCCAAAATAAAGCGCTTTACCACTTTGGCTCTCGGAAAGGCGCCGGATGTCATTCATGGAATTTTTGTATGCAGTGTAACAGTCCACCGCATAGAAAAAAGCAATATATGCAATTACAATTCCTATCGCCATAACCGTATACATCAACCGGTCATTTTTCCTTTTATTCAATATCTCCGTCCCACCCCTTATTCTCTGGAAAACATTTTGGAGTATACTGCTCCTCCCATTTAAAGATACCTGCCAGCCAGACATCACGGATATATTCCTTCATGGAGGTTTTCCATGAAAAACAGTCATCCAGAGTAAACATACAGCTTTCATCGCAGAAATAACCAACTACATACCGACGATTTTCTGGCAGCTTTTTCAAATCCATGCTGTAAGCACCGGACTGTTCCATCTCTATTCGATCTACCTCTGTAAGCTCTGACACCTTCTGTGTATAAGGCATATCCGTGACATCATATATGACCACATAAACTTTTCCGCCAACAACCGTTACATCCATATCCAATGACATCTGGCGGAAAAAATCATGGGTATAAAATTCTGAATATATTCCCAGTGTTTCGGTATCCGTAAAATCAATGACTGTCGACTCCGGATCCAGCGATGTGCGGTATATTCCAATTTTTTCATTCTGCCGAGTGGGCGAATCATTGCCTAGCCCTATGTAACACAAAACACCTGCCAAGGCTACAAAAATCAAAATAAGAAAGAGGAGTTTTTTCTTACCTATATGTATCACCATCCTAATCAAAATAAAAATTACAGCATCCTGTCTCTTATGTGGAATTCTATATTTTTAAAAAGCATTCTACATTTTTTAATATAATACGCATGTAAAAATCAGTCAAGAATTATTCCATTTTAAATTTCATCCTTCCTCCAGACATTTCCATACACTTCTTTCATAATCAGTAACCCCACCGGTCCCAGCAAAAAGCCATACACGCCAAATAATTTAAACCCAATATACATACTCGCAATCGTATAAAGTGGTTTAATCCCCACCTCATTTCCAATCATTCTTGGCTCGGTCACCTGCCTGATGAGCACACATGCTATATAAGCCAGAAGCAGAACCACTCCCGCTACATACTTTTTTCCGAGTATTAAAAAAATGGTATATGGAAATAAAATCAAACCTGCGCCAAACACCGGCAAGGCATCCACCACCGCCACCACAAAACCCAATATCAGAAAATACGGCTGCTCAATCAGCCAGAATGCCAAAGTACATACGACTCCGTCCATCAGCATGATAAACCCCTGTGCTTTTACATATACCTTCAAGGTTTCTTTGCATTTATGCACCATGCGGCACACATTTCTACCAATTTCGGAACTAAGCAGAAATTCCCGGATTCCATCATATTCCTGTATCATAAAAAATGTGGCTATTATTGTAACCACAATTCCAAACAGAAGAGAAAATACCTGTTCTATAAACTGCATGGAATAACCTGTCACCTTTGGCAAAATCACATTTACCGAATCTGACCAGTTATCTCCCACTAATGTCATAATATAGGTATAGCTCGCTCCATCCTTTATGTGAAATACCGCATCCATCTGGCAGCAGCAGTCTCTCACAAATGCCATACATTTCGCCTGATAAAATGGTATATTGAGTACAATACTTTTTCCCTGTCTACAAAAATATCCAAGCAGCCATACAGCCAAGAACAAAACAGCCACATAAAATAATCCCACAGAAAGGATTAAAAACCACTTTTTACTGCGCTCCTCTTTGAAACCTGTTTTTCCCGTACAAAACCTTTCCTGCTCCTCTTGCATATCTGGGAAAAATTTATGATACAGCTTTCGAAGAACCGGATAATAAAGAACTGATACTATACTGGAAAATACAAAGGGCAGCACAATCGGCAGCAAAAAACGGAATATCAGATAAATGGCAACTGCCGCACCAGCCAAAAGTAATATTTTCTTCCACGCTCTTTCTGCCGCAATTTCCACACAAAAATCCTCCCATCATCGAAAATTCTATCACGTAGCTTCTTTCATACTACCTATAGATTTTCCATTTTGGGAGGATTTTATGCCAGTTCTAAAACTCATCCAACTCAATCACCTCAAAGGCGTCACCTTCCGGCTCACATTTAAATACCATGTGCTCACCTGTCTTTGGATGCTCGAACTCTAAGCGGGTTGCAAAAAGTGCAATCTGTTGGTATTTCTTCTTTGTCTTTGAAAATTGCGGGTTATATTTGGTATCACCATAAATGCCACAACCTCTGCCCGCCATCTGAACCCGGATTTGATGATGTCTTCCCGTAATCAATTCAATCAGAACATAGCTTAGAATTCCGGAATCTGTCTCAAAAACATCTAACACCTCATACTCTAGCTGTGCTTTTTTTGCACCCTTTGTTCCCTTTTTCACAATCTTTGAGGTATTGTTCTTTCCGTCCTTTATCAGGTAATCCTCTAACATTCCGCTATCCTCCGGCATCTGTCCGGTGAGCACAGCCTGATAAAATTTTATCATCCTTCCATCCTGTACCTGATCGGATAATTTTGCTGCTGCCGTCTGGTTTTTTGCAAACACCATCACGCCACCCACTGGACGATCAAGGCGGTGAACCATTGCCAGATATGGTTCCTCATCCATCTCATCCTTTTCAAACACATAGTTCTTCAAATAGCTTAACAGATCTGTATCCCGGCTCTTATCACCCTGCACCGGCATCCCATATGGTTTTACACAGACAATCAAATCTGCATCCTCGTATAATATCTCTACATTCATCTCTTTACCTTACCCTTTTCATTTCTTCGCAGGCGATTGCGGAACTTTATTTTCTCTTTCTGTATCATAACACATCTTTCCCTTTGATACAAACCAGCCTGCCCTGTGTGTTGCATGATATCCACGAAGAGGGCATTTGCAACCGCCGGTACTTGGGCATCGTTTTTTCGCTGCCCTTATGTACCGTTGCGCTTGCAATTGAGCGCAAGCGTACCCGGAATGGATATTATTGCAGCACACAGAGCAGGCGTCTAGCTGGTGTAAACAGTATACAGAGCGGCTTGTCTTACTGTTTCCTCTTGTCTCTTTGCTATTCTTATTGTATAATTTTGATTAATAAAAATATACGATTAATATATTTCCTATTTTCTCACAGGAGGTTTTTATGGAATCAAGCATTAATATAGATCTGGCAAAGCGCATTCGCCAGCTAAGAATCGAGAACAATTTAACCCAGTTAGAGGTTGCGAAAGCATTAGATGCCACACCTGGTTATATCTGTAATGTAGAAAATGGCCGCACAGCCATGAGTCTGCGTATGCTGACATTTTTTGCACAGCTTACCAACACAACCTTAGACTCGCTCGTAGGCAATCTTTTCAGCGACTATCATTCAACAGCCATTGACAATGAAATCATGAATCTCGTATCCACCTTGTCAGATGATGAGAAATTAAAGCTCATTAAGACACTTAAAATCTGGACAGAATAACCCCGTTATAAATGACATCACACTGCTTCCTTATGTTCATCCTGTGCTACAAGAGATTTTGTCTTCCACTTTCCCTGTAAAAAACGGATAACCCCGGCACTGCCTGCCAACATCCATGTAAGACCATTCGTATACCACACTCCCCAGATGCCAACCGAAGGAATCATCATAAGAAGAAATGCAAACCCTATTCTCCCTGCCACCTCGCAGATACCATTAATCACGGCATACGGTGCATCTCCAACACCATTTAACATACCACGCATCACATAGATAGTGCCCAATCCAAAATACATAAAGCTGGTAATCCGCAACCCCTTCGCACCAATCTCGATAATTTCTGCTTCCTTGATAAAAAGACTTACGATGGCTGTTCCACAGGTACACATCACGATAATCATCAACACACTAAATATCACCACAAGCATAGATGCCTTCTTGCACCCTGTTTTGACACGTTCCAACTTACCCGCTCCGGCATTTTGCCCGGCAAAAGTGGATACCGCCATACCCAATGAATTAAACGGCTGCTGCACTAACTGTTCCACACGGGAAGTTGCGGTAAATGCCGCCATTACCACAGAACCATAATGATTGACTACGCTCTGCAGTGCAATACATGAAAATGCAATCAATGCACTCTGTCCTGCCACCGGCAGACCAATCTGAAAACTCTTTTTTATAATATCCCTGTCTATGAGAAAATGCTCTTTTTTTAACTGTAAATAAGGATTCTTAGCCATGGCGAATACCACTGAGCCTCCCGCTGCAATTCCCTGCGAAATAATCGTTGCCCAGGCTGCCCCAGCCACACCCATGTGAAAAACAAGTACAAAAAGTAAATCAAGTGCAATATTTATCACACTCGCCATCACCAAAAAAATCAATGGTGTCTTGGAATCCCCCAGTGCCCTTAAAATTGCTGAAATTCCATTATAAGCTGCCAATACAATTGTTGTACCACACACAATCCTCATATATGTAACGGCATCTGCAAAATTTGCCTCTGGGGTATTCATAAGCCTTAGCACTGGCTTTGCAAGGCAGATACCAGAAATCCCCATCAGAATACCGGCAGCAGTTATCACATAGACTGCATTGGCAATAATCTTTTTAATATATTCCTCTTCTCCCGCACCAAAATACTGGGAAATCAAAATCCCAATTCCAGAGCCTAAACCCAAGCAGAGGGAAAAGAAGAAAAAGTTAAGGCTTCCCACGACTCCAACTGCTCCTAATGCATTGGGGCCGACAAAACGTCCTACAATGGCAGAGTCCACCAGATTATAAAATTGTTGAAATATATTCCCCACCACCATTGGCAGTGCAAACCGCAGCAATAGTCTGATTTCATTGCCTGTTGTCATATCTACAATGTATTTACTCTCCATAATATCCCCCTCCCTTATAAAATCTATTATTTCTGTCAAGCCAAAGACCTCGCGGCATTCGCAAAATGCTTGTGCAAGTGCAGCACCTGACTCATTGTTCGCGAAAATAAATGCTACTGTTTCACGCTAGTCACTATAACAATTTCAGCACACAAACAATATAAGAAAAGACTGTAAAAATAGTATAAATCTATCCTTACAGCCTCTTTTTTCCTGTTGTACCTTCTATGCACTTTTCCCCTAACCAAACAATGCACTTATTGCCAGTGCCAGGCAGAATATCCAGCCGATAATCAGAAATACATTCATCGGCTTTGTCTTTTTCACCTCACTTTTTTCTCCCCTAAGAGCCGCCCATGTCAGGTTTTGACCATTTATCTTTGCAATGACCCTTAAAAGCAGCCAGGTAAGAACAAGACCACCCACTGCAAATGGAGCGATCACAGTCAGCATAGCTAAAATCTGTGACTTTGCAGGCTGCGCACTCATGACCTCCTCCATATTAATGCCGGCATACTCTTCTGAATACTGTGCCATATAATCAAAAAGCTTTGGCAAAATATAAACATATGCAACATTCATTCCATTAAACAGCATGTGTAAAACCATAGTCGATATCAGGGAGCCTGTCGCTTCTACCACAAGAGCAAACACAACTCCCAGATATATAGCATACATAATCTGATTAAAATTCATATGCATCAACCCGAAGGATAACGCACTAACCACTATACCGGTCAGAACAGACCTCTTACGGAATGCCGTCAGCATAATACCCCGATATAAGGTTTCCTCAACCAGTCCAGGCAAAAAACCAATAATCAAAATGCCAAGCCACATTGGCACCATCTCCGTCACCTGAAATATCGCCGCGCTGGTTTCATTTTTTGCAAACAACTGACTTAGCGCATTCAGCCATGTTGCCATAGGCGCTGAAGTTACCAGCACTACCAGCGATAAAAAGAACGTGGAGATTTTATATTTTTTCATCCGCAAATCCTTCATTGGAGAGGTCTTTGTCACAATCAGATAAATAATTGCGGCAACGAGCAGATATCCCTGTGTCATTAAAATAGAAATAAGAGAACCGTATTCTTCCGGCATGATACTTTGCAGCTTATACACCAGCATAGCCATTGGTATCTCAAACACCATCACCAGAAAAAAGAAAACAGAAGCCCGTTTCATTGATTTTGATACATCCAAATTTCTTTCCTCTTTATCCATATCACATATCCTTTCACAAATCTTATTCCTCCCAGAACAGGTCATCAAGTGTTTTTCCCAGCGCTTTGCAGATATCTCTGCAAAGCTTAATCGTTGGATTATAATCTCCCTTTTCGATTGCATTAATCGTCTGTCTGGAAACCTTAACTGCTGTTGCCAAATCCTGCTGGGACATATCAAGGGCCGCCCTGGCTGATTTCATTTTCAAATTTTTCATAGGCTATTCCCCTTCTTCCTCTTCCGAAGACTTGTGATTGTAAACTACTTTACCACAAAAAACAGCCAGAATCACACAAAACATAATGCCATCAACCAGATTGACACAATCTAGTGAAAATGCTCCGTCCTCTAACATCGGACGCCCCTCACAGATAATCCGGACCCCAACCCCTATATTCATAAGAGCAACTGCAGAAAACAGCATCATGACTCCCTTGGCATTCTCATAAAGAGACATATAAGCATCTTTTAAAATACAAATGACTACAAATACGGTAATGGACAGACATACTCCTATCCAGATACCACAAAATGACATAAACAGCGGAATTCCATGAAATTCACTAATTACAGAGACGACTATCAGGTAAAACATCAATGTGAAAAATGCATATTTGTAAGCTTCTCCTCTCGCAAGCTGCTGCCTTTCATCATAAGAATCCTTTCGGTATCCCCAACTTACTTTTCCACCTGTTTTCCCGATAAGCCAGGACATTATCACAAGAAACAGAATCGCAAACGCAACACCACATGCCATTCCCAGATAATAATACATACCAGAACCGCTGTCCTTCACCAATCCGTATTCCAGCTCCATATTCCAGACGCCATTATCCAAAAAATCATATTCTACATATTCGTAGTCTCCTTCTACATATAATCGCTCGAAATCTTCTCTATCCGTTTGATTTGTAAGATAACGAAGCTCCAACGTGTAGGTTCCCTCCTTAAGCTCCAATGCTTCGGAGCTGATCTCAATCCACTCTGCCGTAAAGGCTCTCACAATGCTGCGGTCCTTATCATATAGCATAAAGCCAGTTATCAGCCCTTCCCGGTCCGGTTTGTAATTTACACGAAGGGTATACTTACCGTCCTCTGAAATCTCAAGGTTTTGTATGATACTTCCCGGTTGTGCCACCCCATCTGTCACCGTAACCTTTACCTGTTCATTCTTCATATTGACTGTATCTGCATCCTCTGCTTTTTTTCCAAAGCCAGTCACAATGAGACATACAAACAAGGCAGCCATGACACCGGTTAATATTTTCATTCTATTTTCCATGCCGTCTCCTTTTACTATAACAATTTATTTTTATCTTCATCTTTATTCAAATAAGTAGTTGATAAACATAACATTGTAGAACCCAAGCATAAGTTTGTAACCACATTACTTCCATCTTTACTAATTATGCCTATAGCAGCACTAATATAAAAACATATTGAAGCAATTAGAAAACATATAAATGCTATTTTCTCTTTATTATTTTGCCTTTCTTTCATTTTCTTATTTCCTCCATTTTCATCATTTTTGCTTCCTTATAGGAAATAATCAAGATAGGTAATTGCAAAATCCTACTCCGCATTTTTAAGACTTTTTAATGCATTACTCAACTTAATTGGATTGCCATACCGCAGGGTTCCCATGCGGTAAATCCTTGCACCAAGCCAGCCCACAAAGAAAATGGATGCGTACAAAATCACAGCAGAAATAATAACCTCTGGCATTGCCACTTTGCCCATTCCAATTCTGACAAACATAGCCGAATAGGAGGAAAACGGCAGATAAGAACAAACCTTCATTGCTACACCATCCACATTTTCCAACTGGAACAGCACCACGAAATATACTAACATAATCAGCATCTGCAACGGACCGGCCGTTTTGTTGATATCTTCGGTCTTTGACACCAATGCACCCATCGCTCCATAGAGAAAGGCGTAAAATAGAAAACCACCAATTCCAAACACTGCAAAGGTAAGCAGCACACTGCCCGGAATATCCAAAAGCATATCCAGTTTGCCACCCCAGAAATCATGATTCGCACTATATCCAAGCAGTGCTGCTGCTAAAATAACACCCACCTGAATAAATGCTGCCACCGCTCCGGCAAATACCTTTCCAAACAAAAGACAGTCAGAATTTACGCTTGTCACTAACACTTCAATCGCACGATTGCTCTTCTCTGAAGTAACCGAAGTAGCAATCATCACGCCATACAAGATGATAATCATGAATATCACGATCACAAGGGCATAGCAGTACCAGAAATTGCTTTCCATATCCTTGCCAAGTACCTTTATCTCGCCATTAACTGCCGCGTCATAATTCTCTACAAAATTCTCATAATCAATCCCCTGCTGCGCACAATATACCTGTTTATGCACCATGCTTAACAATTCATCAAATATAAAGGTGTTTCCATCCGACATATTGCTGTTTACCACATAATATCGGTAATTCAAATCATCAATGATATAAAATCCGGCATCTGCCTCTTCACTCTCGACTGCACTCTTTACCTCACTCTCACTCTGCAAAGCTTTAAACTCGGCATCCGGGAATGCCTCCCCAAGCACAGACAAATCTGCAAAATATCCACTTTCATCACAGATGACAAGCTTCTCTTTTTTTGTCTTCTCTGATGTTTCAGTTTCATCATCCTCTGTTTTTGCACTGTCCTTATCATCTGTCACTTCAATTCCCAACAGATCTGATATATCCACAAACCTCGGCAGGAAGGTAAGCCCTCCCAATAAAACTGCAATTAATATGGTTGTAATCACGAAGGATTTTGTCTTTGCAAAATTCATCAATTCAAATTCAAATACTGTTAAAAGACGTTTCATTCCTCTTCACCCACCTTTGCTACAAAAATGTCATTTAATGACGGTTTATACGTTTCAAAATGCTCAATTTCAAGACCATCTAACGCAGCCAGCCTCTGCAAAAGCTCCATCCGCCCGGTTCCGGAAACCAACTTGACAATCACTGTATCCTTTGTTCTTCCAGTCACTTCCACCTGACCGGAAAACTGGTCCGCAAACAGCTCTTCCATCTCTTCGAGACTTTTATTTACTGCACCTACCACAAGCTGATTCCTGCCGAATTCCCGCTTTATCTCCTCCAAATTGCCATCCAGCACAATTTCACCGTGGTTGATCATTACAATATCCTCACAAAACTCTTCCACATAGCTCATCTGATGACTGGAAAAAATAACAATCTTCCCTTGTGCAATCAGCTCTTTCACCACATCCTGAAGTATCTGCGAATTTACCGGGTCAAGCCCGCTGAACGGTTCATCAAGTATCACGATATCCGGATCACATACTAAAGTGGACGCTAACTGCACCTTTTGCTGATTTCCCTTGGAAAGCGTTTCTAAAAGCACCTTCTTATACTGGTCAACCTCTAACCGCTTAAGCCATTTGTCTGCATTTTCCACAGCTCTCCTTTTCTCTGTTCCACGAAGTCTCGCCAGATACACCATCTGTTCTAACACCTCACGCTTTGGATACAGACCCCGCTCCTCTGGCAGATAACCAATCTGTACCTTTCTCGAATTAAATTTCCTGCCGTCTAATAAAATCTCTCCACTGTTTGCATGGAATACATCCATGATTGTCCGGATTGTAGTTGTCTTACCTGCACCATTTCTTCCAAGCAGGCCTAATGCCCTGCCACTCTTCACAGAGAAGGAGATTCCCTTTAAGACCTCTTTCTCCCCAAAGGATTTTCGGATATCCTTAACCTCTAATTCCATAATCCTCTCCTCGCTTTCCCATCATCTATGCGACATAAAGTCATATATATTTGACATTCTGTAAGCATAGGATATTACTTCTTTTACATTTTGTCAAGTATACTTTACATTTTTTCTTAAGATTCAATAATACGCAAAAAAAAGAACCAACCCAATGTATATACATCAAATCGATTCCTTATAGTGGGCCGCCGGGGGCTCGAACCCCGCACACCCTGATTAAGAGTCAGGTGCTCTACCAAATGAGCTAGCGGCCCGTATTCAATTCACTGTCATTCTCAACAACAAGGACGATTATATAGCATCTGAAAAAAAAATGCAAGCCCTTTTTTTATTTTTTTCACCTTTTTTTCAAAAAAATCCAAAAATCTGAAAAATATAAAATTTTTACTTTCCCTTCAGCAATTATGGTAAAAGCAGTTAGAAGTATCATACTCATAACTGCTTTTACTCCGTTTGCTGTTCAATTGTTTCTAAAAGAACTCATTGCATCTATAAACAGAAGGAATATGGACACCAAAGCCAACACCAATTGTTTAGAAATTATTTGCTCTTTACTGTACTCTTACAGCCAGCTTTTTTCAGCATTTTTTTGTAGCTGCTCTTCTTTTTCTTTGGCACACGGATTACTGCCTTCTTATGTATTGATTTGAAAGAATTCTTTCCGATACTTTTAATAGAGGATGATTTAATGGTTATCTTTTTAAGCTTTCCACAGGACTTACATACATTTTTACCAATTACTTTCACATTTTTACCAATCGTAAGTGTTGTAAGCTTCTTTGCAGACTTAAACGCATTATCTCCAATTTTTGTAACTTTAAAGGTATATCCATTAATCTTAACCGTATCCGGAACAGAAACCTTTTTCAGCTTCTTGTTATTCAATGCAACACAGGAAACCGTTCCACCCTTTTCATCCGACTTCGTAACCTTATAGGTAAGTGCTCCTATCTTTTTCTTACTATTCTTCTTTGGAAGCTCCGTTATCTGTTCGGTTACAGTTACCTTACACACTGCCATAACAGTTCCGCGGTCAGATGCCGTTACTGTAATATTCGCAATCTGTCCTGCCTTTGCCTTATCCGAAACGGTTATAATCCCCTCCTGATCAACAATGACCACCGATGGATTATCCGACTTCCATTCAAGCTTTGGATCTTCTATCGTTTCCGGCATGATATATGGCATCAGCATATAGATATCCCCAACCGGAACCTCTATCATCTCCTCCATGATAATTCCGATAACGTAAGGCTTTACCTCCAATTCAACCGTTATTCCATTTAAATGATTCACAGCCAGATCAGTATATACATATTTTTTCTCTTTATTTGCAGCAACCTTTTTACCCGCTGCCGTAAAGGTCTCTACATAATAATCCTCCATCACATTTGCAGTAAAAGTCATTGTATCACAAGGCAGCCAGTACCGATCAATATTATCAATAAATCCACCTTCTTTACATATCTCCTTTGCTCTTACACAGCCGCTTGCCACTGGAATAATATACGTATGAAGAATATCCATTCCTTCCTTATCCGTTCCTTCCACCACGATATAGAATTTATCCCGAAGTACAGCAGCACTATGTTTTTTGCCCTTTATCAACCCGGTATCCAGCATATAACCGGTTCCCTGATATTGATCTTTGCTAAGCTGGTATGTATAAATGCTTCCCAAATTATCTGCACTATTTCCCTCATAAATGATACCATCCTGCATCATCCCGATATGCGCTGTAAAATAGGAAATCTCCTTCATTTCATCCTCTTGTGTACTATATTCATAGATATTGTTTGCCAAAGCTGCAACCGTTCCCGCCTTTGAAACAACCCATCCATTACCATTAAAAATCAGGTTTGCAGGATAACTTCCCTCATTATCATGGCAGCCTAATGTTACAACCATTTTATCCTTAACCTGTAACGCTTTTGAAAAGGCTCTTCCCTGTGGAAGATTCTTATCCTTCGTCCATGCCTTTTTGCCAAGATCATAGTTCCACATTTCATTATTGAAGGTTTCATTTTGTTCGTTAAAGCCACCCATCAGATACAGCTTGCCTTTATACGCTCCAAGTGTCATATTTGTAAAATCTGCAAAACTGTCTGGAATGTCTGCCACCTTTTGCCATGAATGTTCCATATTCAAACATGCAAGCACACTCTTTTTTGTAAACCCGGCATTCAGCGTTGCTACTATATAAATGTTTCCATTCAGGCATACCGCTCCAGTTTCGCTGTAATATTCGCAATTTACATAGGTATTATATTCCTTACCAAAGACACTCCCATCGAATCCATCACCTATCATGTTATCCCATGAATACTGACTGATTCCATCGTCAAAATAATTTTCCTGCATCATATAAACGGCACCACTCTCTTCAATCTGATACAGCGTATTTCCGTCTGAAACAATCTCACTGCCCCACAGACATCCATAAATTTCTTCTCCGCTCGTAACAGTTTTGCCATCTGAAAAATAAAGAATATCCTCATAGCTGTCACCATTTTTTGATATCACTATATGAAGCTTTTTGTTAAGCATTCCACTTCCCTTAACCGTTATACAATCCTTTGTCTGTTTTTCCGGTAAAACATCCTTATCATTAATTGTAACCTTTGCCCCATCTAAATAATTCCCCCGAATTTCTATATTCTTTGATGCATTCAAAGAAATTCTGGTAATACTCATTCTCGGAGTTTTCATCATTGAAAAATCAAGCATTCCATCCGAAGCTACCTTACCGACCAGGTTATCCATTTTTTTACTACAGCTTAAAATAAAGGCTCTCCGTTCTATAGCTGACTGCTCCGGATACGCCTGGGCAATCGCTGCCACTGCTCCTGTCACATAAGGTGTCGCCATAGATGTTCCATTGTAATAATCGTATTTTCCAAACTCTGATGCTTCCACACCACTTTTGCTTACACCTACATTATCCACATAAACCGTATAATTACCATCTGATGCTGCTAACATCTGAACCACAACCGTGCGCTGCTCATCTTTCCTGATTTTTTCACCTATACTGCCCGTAATGTGATTCCAACAGTTTCCGGCCCCTGCTCCACCGATGTCATTCATACTGTCCTCGTCCAGTTCTCCGTTCTCATCCAAAACGCCTTCTCCTAAAAATACAACACTTCCTCCATAAAACGCAGCCGCCATGCCCTCTCCTAACGGATTCGTATCTGTAAGCTGTGTCATGGCACTGATGTGCGTCTCTTCATCCGACTGCTGTGCCTCATATGGCAGCATTAACATATATATTTCATCCTCCTTGGCATTCTCGATATCCCACCGCAATGACTTTCCCGTTGTCTCCTTGCCAAAATATGTCTCTTCCGTAACCGTTACCGTTGCCGTTGCATCTCCCGGCAAATCCATTTTATATTCTAAGGCATCGTCCATACCGGATTCTGTCTTACTTTCAACCAGCTTTTCATCTGTCAGATTTTCAAAATCGACATAGGTTCCACAAAGCCTGTCGCGCTTTTCGGTTCCGTATATCCCCGGATTAAATGTATCATAGGATACTGTTGATAAAATGGCAGTTCCCGGAGCAGCAATATCCACATTTTTCTTACCATAATTCGAAAAATCCGCAAGCTCTCCCTTTTCATTTGAGGCTGCTACTGCAAGAATATACGGACTGTCAATATTGGATGGGAAATTGTCCACCATATCATTATCCAATCCCTCATTTCCCGCTGCACACACAGAGACGGCACCAGCATTTCCTACAAGTTCTACCAGCTGTGCAAAAATCTCTCCCTCTGTCTCATCACTGGCACCACCCCATGAATTATTCACTGCAACCACATTAATTCCCAGCTGTTGGGCACGGTAAATATAATTATAGGCACCCACTGTCTCCATTTCATAGCATGATCCTTCTTCATCCAATACCTTTAGTGCCATGATTTTTACATTAGATGCTTGTGCAATACCCGAAATTCCTTCATTGTCATTTGCCGTTGCTGCCATAATACCGGAGCAATGGGTTCCATGTCCGTTGTCATCCATTGGATCCGCATCCCCGTTCACAATGTCATAGCCGTGTTCACCCTTTAACTGATTTTTGCTTAACGGGTTATTCCATACAACATTTTGTAAATCCGAATGTGTATAGTCCATTCCGGTATCCACCAATGCAATTACCTTTTCCTTTTTATCAGCAGAAGCAAGCTTATTGATTTCTTCCGCACTCACATCAACTCCTGCTGTTCCGCCATTTTGTCCAATATTTTCAAGAGCCCATTGAAACCCCGTATAATCCTCATCTAATATATGATACCTATAATTGGGTTCTGCAATACGGATATCACTTCTTGCACTTAACAGCTTGACAAGCTGCTTTGTCGTATATTTATCCGATTTAACAAGTGACACACACAGCTTACTCTTCATGGCAGATTTTGCAGCACTGCCTGCCTTTGATGTATCTGCACTCTCTTCTATATCAAAAGTATAGGTTTCTTCAATCTCTATTCCTGTTCCCAGGTCACCTGTACGAAACCCTGTACTCTTTGCAGTGTCTGTCTCGTATAAAATAAGAGCCTCACCCTCTGCATATACCACTTCCTTTTTTGCCTTACTCTGCTGAACTTCCTGCTTTTTCAAAGTTTCTAATTGTATTCTTCCGGTTGCCGCCTCCGCCATCATTGTTCCTTGCAACATACATGCCGCTGCAAAGACCGAAAGCATCATTCTCCACCATTTCCTCATAAAATTCTCTCCCTCCTCATAAAAATATTACACCTTTCTTCTATCATATCTTATGGTTCAAAACATGCCACCCATAATAAATACAACAAATATTATGTTTCTTTTCACGGAACACACCAAAAAAATCTATTCCCTGCTATTTGCTATACAAAATTATACACCATTGCACATATTGAAAATATTTAATTTTTTCTTAACTTTCAAATCTTTTAAGACTATCTTCATAAAATCTTTTAATTTAAAACACGATTTGTTCACATTTTTTTACTATACTATGTCTTGTAAGAACTTTTCATATAGTGCAACGCAAGTTGTACTTGAATTCTCCCCCCTCATGAAAGAAGATATGGGCTTGCCCCTATCTTCTTTCTTTTTTACCTTATAAATATCTTACTATGAAATTTCAAATCCACAAAAAAACAGGCAAATCGCTTTGCCTGTTTTTCCATGATATCCGGTCATCTATACCAGTGCATCGGCTAACGCCTCTAACTGTGCCTTATCCGCTTCCTTTACAGTAGATTTGATGGTAACCGTATTCTCAAGAATCGTAATATCCTTCATTCCCTCCATCTGTTCCTTCATAATTTTGCCTGCCATCGGTGCCCATGAACCATTTTCAATCATTCCAACCGTGCGCTTCTGATAAGCTTTCAGCTTCAAATGATACAGGAAATCCTGCATAACTGGCATAATGCCACCATCATAAGTCGGTGCAGCCAATACCATACGGTCATACCGGAAGGCATCCTCAATACACTCTGCCATATCTTCTCTTGCAAGGTCTGATATAACAACCTTCGGTGCACCTTTTGCCTCTAAAATCTGTGCAAGCTGTTTTGCCGCCTGTGCTGTATTGCCATGCAGTGAACAATACGCAATAAAGATTCCCTTATCTTCCGGTTCATAGCTGCTCCATGTCTGATACTTTCCAATATAATAGGCAAGATTCTCTGTAAGGATAGGACCATGCAGCGGACAAATAATCTGAATATCCAAAGCGGATGCTTTCTTAAGCAGTGTCTGAACCGACATTCCATACTTGCCAACAATATTAAAGTAATATCTTCTCGCCTCACATGCCCAGTCTTCATCTGTATCTAACGTACCAAACTTACCAAACCCATCCGCTGCAAACAAAATCTTGTCTGCCGACTCATAGGTAACCATAACCTCCGGCCAATGCACCATTGGAGCCATAACAAATTGAAGCTTATGTATGCCAAGATCTAAGACATCTCCCTCTGCGACAACGACCTTTTTATCTTCTATATCCACCTCAAAAAACTGTGGCAGCATACTGAATAATTTTGCATTCGACACCACCTGCATGGACGGATATTTTGCAAGTACATCATTTAAATATGCAGAATGATCCGGCTCTAAATGAGAAATAATCAGATAATCGGGCTTTCTGTCTCCAAGCACTTCCTCTAAATTCTGCATCCACTCTGCTGCTTTTCGCTTGTCCACCATATCCATAATGGCAATTTTTTCGTCCATAATAACATATGAATTATATGCCATTCCATTTGGAACAACATACTGTCCCTCAAACAAATCAATATCCTTATCATCCACACCTACATAAAACACACTGTCTGTAATCCCTTTATGCATTGCGTAAACCTCCTGCTTTATAATATTTTTCATAATTATACTTCATGATATGCTTTAAGTCCAACAATATTTTTAAACTAGTTATTGCAGTTTTATACCAATTAGTGATAAAATATAACAGCAGCTATGAATCATGCTTTGAAATGATAGGATAACCAGAAAGCTATCTGACATGATACACATACATAATTCAATTTTTTATATATTTAGGAGGCGCTTATGAATTCGAAGAACTATTCAGACATAAGGCGCTGTAACGTTACAGCCCTTCAAACCTATGGCTTAATGAATGCCATCTTAGTTATTTGCTACCTGATTGAGGTTATTAAAAAAAGCCGGACGATTGGCTATTTTGCAATCTTTTGCATCCTCGCATTAGTTCCATTTTCTATTTGTCTCATTTCATATAAAAGAGACACGGAAACGTTGTCAATCAAGTATATTATGTCAATCGGATTCTGTATATTTTATACTTTTATCATTTTTACTACTACATCACCGGTTGCCTACATATATGCAATCGTAATCGGCATTGTACTGATTTGTTATAATGATGTGAAAATGCTTGGGACGTTTACCGGCGCTGTGTGTGCTTCTAACATCGTGCATGTAGCATATTTAGGAATCACCCATCAGATCACTACACAAGAGCTTCCAAACATCGAAATCCGGATTGGTTCCATTATTTTATTTGCTCTGTATATCATGAAGAGTTCCCATGTTCTTGAAGCAAACACAAAAGCCCGTATGCAGGTAATTGAAGATGAGAAGGAACGTGCTGCAACATTAACAGACCGCATTTTGCAGGTCTCTGAACAAATCACATCAAACATTGGTGTCGTTTCAGAGAAAATGGAAATTTTGGAAAACACCACTGGTCAAACTATGATTTCCATGAAAGAAGTTGCACAGGGTACCAATGAAACATCGGAATCCATTCAATTGCAATTGGAAAAAACCGAAGAAATCCAGGACACTATCAGCAAGGTAGAACATGCATCCCAGACTATTTCAAATGAGATCGAACAAACACAAAGTGAATTAGTTTCTTCCCAAAAAAATATTGACCAATTAATAAAGCAGGTTACAGTCTCTAATGAAGCAAATGCCAATGTATCCCGTGAGTTAGAGGAGCTTACTACATATACAGACCAGATGCAGTCCATCACTGAACTGATCAGTGGTATTACGACCCAGACCAGTCTCCTTTCCTTAAATGCCAGCATTGAGGCGGCAAGAGCCGGGGAAGCAGGACGCGGTTTTGCTGTTGTAGCCTCCGAGATTTCCAATCTGGCAACCCAGACACAGGATGCAACCGTAGATATCACTTCCCTGATTGGTAATATATCATCCAAACTTTCCCAGGTGATTCAGGTGATTGAACAGATGATTAAAAATGTAGAGATACAAAACATTGCTGCCAACAATACCGCAAAAAGTTTTGCAGAGATTTCCAGCCGCACAAATCAGGTTGCCAATCAGGCAGAACGGATGAACCAACTGGTGGAGGAGCTTACAGCCGCAAATGATATAATTGCAAAAGGAATCGAAACCATCTCTGCCGCTACAGAGGAGGTAACTGCGCATTCCAATGAAACCTTCCAAACCACCTCAGAGAACAATGAAATTACCGGCGAGGTTGGTTCTATCATTGATGAATTAAACCAGATGGCGCAGGATTTGATGTCGATAACGGAATAATCCCTATTCCTTACTCCATACATAACAATATGCCTGCGTTCTTGCCGCAAAATTTTCCTTTTTTAAAAGCTCTCTTACCTCTGCTTTTGTGTACCATTTTGCCTCAATCTCTTCTATGGTTGAGGTACTTGGTGCAAATTCCCCCTCTGCCACACCTACCACGCAGATATTTTTTTCATTGGAAAATCCAACAGCGCTAAAGCTTTCCCCCATCACATCATCAATCTGAATAAGGTCAAGCCCTGTCTCCTCTTTTAGCTCCCTTGCAGCACTCTGCTCAAAGGTTTCTCCCGGATCAATAAGTCCTGCTGGAAAATTAATGACGGACGTTCCACATGCCATACGGAACTCCTTATTCAAAAGCACCTTGTTTCCTGTCCTATCATGCATAATCAGCACTACACCATCTGCCGGATAGTCGCTAAGCTCACATCTTTTTGTTAAATTCTTATTCCGACTGATCATCTCATAAATTTTTATTTTATGATCTACTGTCTCATAGGTTACGTCATATCTTGTAATATATTTACCTTCCTGCTTTTTCCTAATTTCCTTAAATTCCATACCGACACCCTTCCTTTCTATATCTATACTCTACTAGGCGTTTGCGAAACTCCTGATTTTCAAAACCTAGTTGTACAATATAGACAATGTCATAAGCAGGGTGCTTTGGAGCCGCTGGTGCTTAGCGAGGTGTTTTCGAGCTTAGCACCATTGCGAGTGACAAGCAGCGCAAGCATGCCCAGCGTTGATATTGTCTATATTGTACAACGAACAGTAGGAAACACAGAGTTTCGCAACTACCTATCTATACTCTATCCCATTTTAAAAGGAATGACAATATCCATTCTTTCTTCACAAATTTACAATATTCTGGACACCTTTTCTTCACAATTATCCGCTATATTATGTATTGTAGATGACAAACATCTACAACGTTTTTCATTGTGAGTACAAGCAATTGTACTCCTCCCTCTCCCCCTCATTTTAAAGAAGCGAAGGTGTCAAAGCCTTCGCTTCTTTTTACTGTAAAAGTCATTTGTTTACAATATCTGGCAGCTTCCTATCGCATAAAAAATTCCCACCATTATCCGGCGGGGATTTCTCATTTTATCTATCAATCATCCTTTTCGGTCTCTGGAATGTCAACCTTTAAACAAAGCTCCTCAAGCTGCTTTGGATCTACCACATCCGGTGCATTGCTCATCAGACAGCTTGCATCCTTAATCTTAGGAAATGCAATGACATCGCGGATAGAATCTGCTCCTGTCATCAGCATAATCATACGGTCAAGACCGAACGCCAGACCAGCATGCGGCGGCACACCATATTGAAAAGCATCTAACAGGAATCCAAAACGGTCATGTGCCTCTTCTTTCGTGAATCCAAGAAGCTCAAACATCTTCTCCTGTACATCATCCTGATGAATACGAACAGATCCACCGCCAAGCTCACAGCCATTTAAGACGATATCGTAGGCCTTTGCCCTTGCCTTTCCCATATCGGTATCGAGAAGCTCTAAATCCTCATCCATCGGCATCGTAAATGGATGATGCATTGCCTTAAAGCGCTCCTCCTCGTCAGACCACTCAAATACCGGAAATTCCGTTACCCAAAGAAAACGGTAATCATCCTTTGCAACCAGCTCTAGCTGCTCGGCTAACTCACAGCGCAAAGCGCCAAGCACACTGAATACAATCTTGTCTCTGTCTGCTGCAAAGAGTAACAAATCCCCTGGCTCACCCTCTAATGCATCTATCAACGCTTCCATTTCTTCATCCTTCATAAACTTTGCAAAGGAAGACTTCAGGCTTCCATCTTCCTGGATTGCAATATAGGCAAGTCCTTTTGCACCATATCCCTTTGCAAAATCGACCAACGCATCTATCTTCTTACGAGGCATTGCTCCCTGTCCCTTTGCATTGATGCCCCGGACAGAACCGCCATTTTGAATGGCACCCTTAAATACCACAAACTCGCAGTCCCGCACAACATCCGTTACATTCTTAAGCTCCATGCCAAAACGGAGATCCGGCTTATCAGAACCAAAACGCTCCATTGCCTCCTGCCATGTCATACGCTCGATTGGCAGCTTGACATCTACACCAATTGCTTCTTTAAATACCTTAGCAAGCAGTCGTTCATTTACATCCAATACATCCTCCACATCTACGAAGGACAACTCCATATCAATCTGGGTAAACTCAGGCTGTCTGTCTGCACGCAAATCCTCGTCACGGAAGCATTTTGCCACCTGATAATAGCGGTCATAGCCAGAGCACATCAATAGCTGCTTGAAAATCTGTGGCGACTGGGGAAGTGCATAAAAGGAGCCTGGATGCACACGGCTCGGTACCAGGTAATCCCTTGCGCCCTCCGGCGTTGACTTATTTAAAATCGGAGTCTCAATCTCCAAAAATCCTTCCTCTGCAAGGAAATTACGGATAATACCAACCACCCTGCTCCTTAAAATCAGGTTCTTCTGAATATCTGGTCTTCTAAGATCAAGCGGACGGTATTTTAATCGAATCTCCTCCTTTGTCTTAGCGTTTTCCTCAATCGGAAATGGAGGCGTCTCTGCCTCTGAAAGGATACGGATATCCTTCGCAATGATTTCGATATCTCCGGTTGCAAGATTTTTGTTGATTCCGCCGGCGCGGAGTGCCACCGTACCGGTAACCGCCACTACAAACTCACTTCTAAGCTTCTCTGCCTTCGCAAAGCTTTCACTTCCGCATTTATCCTCTTCAAAGATAACCTGTAAAATTCCGCTCCGGTCTCTTAAATCTACAAAAATGATACCACCCTTGTTACGGCTTTTCTGTACCCATCCCATAACGGTAACCGTTTCATTCACATTCTGATTGCTAACCTCTGTACATCTGTGGGTTCTCTTTAACCCCTTCATTGACTCTGCCATATTTGCGCCTCCTTGTTTCTATATATAAAAATTCAAATATATGCTGACATATCCTTTGATATTTACATAGCACAAAAGTAATATTCCACATAGGAAATGCATGGGTAATCAAACCCATGCATTATTATATATGTTTTGATGAAATTTGTACAGTCTAACAATGAAGAAGAAAATATTCATCATATGACTCTTGTCTAGTCATATTCACCGACATCATGATTGCACTCTAATCTTTTTCACTTTTGACCATTTACCATACACTTTCGCATTCGTAGAGTCTTTTTTATAAGCTCTCACACGAACATAGTATATTTTGTTCGGTTTCAGTTTACTGACTGTACGGGTAAATGTTTGATTCTTTTTATATACCTTGCTGATGGTTGCCTTCTTTTTAAACTTCTTTGACGTGGACACCTGTACCTGATACCCTTGTGCCGATGAAACCTTCTTATAATTCACTGTCAATTTGTTTTTCTCCATGGAAAGACTTTTGATAGAAGCCTTTTTCACAGTTACCTTTGTCCAATGAGCGTAAACCGTCATATTCGCTTTTGCCTTTTTTCCAAATTTAATCTTCTTTCCGCCTTTTTTTGCGGTATACCAGCCTTTAAATTTGTATCCCTTTCGGGTTGCATTTGGGAAATAATCCAGCTTTTTGCTGACCAACTCACATATAATCAAATCTTCTGTTCCATAGTTCTTGTTAAACTTTATAAGATAGTGTCCCTTTGGAACCTTCTCCCAATGTGCATATAATGTCATGTCTGATGTTATGATATTTTTCTGATTAACTTCTATTCCTTTATTTTTTTCTGTATACCAACCCACAAACACATAACCGTCTTTTTCCGGTTCTATCGGAAAAAACTCAATGGCAGTATTTTTATCAACTGCTATTGTACAATAGTAACTACCATCCTCTAATACAAATCTAACATAGTATTCTGTCGGTTCTTCAACAGGAGGGTACAGATTTTTAATAGACTCCTCGTCTAACACCGGATGTTTCTCTTCCTCCACTTCTATGACTGGAGGCTTCCATACCGGATATAATGTTGTATCCTCATAAAAAACCGTTTCAGACGTTACAATATTCCGGTCTTCTATAGCGACACCGGGATTTGTAATCCAATATGCAAGGGTGACTCCATCAACCTCTTCCGGAATCCATAAATCCAACGTTTCTCCTGGATGAATCGTCTCCGTTTTTGTAATATCATTACAGATATATGTAATCGTAATAAACTCTGTCTCATCATTCTCCGTCGCCAAAACTTTTGTTTGTGGCAACAGAATAGAGAAACACATAAATAGAAAAACAAAGAATAATTTCCTTTTTTTCATAGTACTCCTCCTTCCTACTTTATCTTGACTCTTTTCGTTTTCGACCATTTACCATATACCTTACTTTTTGCAGAATCCGTTTTATATGCACGTACTCTTATATAATATGTTTTGTTCTTGAGGTTTTTAATGGTTTTCTTAAAAGTTTTGTTTCCTTTTATTGTAATCGTCTTTGTTGCTTCTTTTTTTAAACTGTTTGATGTACTATATTGTATTTGATATCCTTTTACATCTGCAAGTTTGTTAAATTTCACTAATGCAGTTTTCTTTCTCTCACTTTTTGCACTTTTAATGACTCCCTTTTTAACAGTAATTTTTTTCCAGTGCGCATATAAGGTTATGCTGGATTTTATTTTTGTCGATGTTGTTATCTTCTTCCCACCCGATCTCTTTGTATACCATCCTGCAAAATCATAACCTTTTTTTGTAACTTCTGCTAGTTTTTCTATTTTTTTGTTTTTTGCCTTTTCAACTTTTACTTTCTTCGGATCCCCCCCATTTGCATCAAATGTAACCGTTATTGTTTCCCTTGTTCCATAAAAATCATTATTTGTACCTTTAAAATAAATGATGGTGCCATAATTGTCTGGATCTGGATGATAATGACAGGAAATCTCATTTACCTCCTGCACTGTCAAAAACATATATTGCATCGGATCATTTGCTGATGCCCAACAGAAATCACAATAGTATTCCTTTCCATCAATAATAACCTGATTTATGCTATGCACCGGACCATATTTTAAATTTCCCTCTTTATATTTTTTATATGCGGCAGGTGATTCCCACACTGCACACGGCAAAGTTTCATACCCGCATTTCCCCAGAACTGCATGGGCTAATTTTGAATATGAAGCACAGACGCCATGATGGGAAGCTTGTTTGTCCAGATTCCTGCTCTGGCTTGTCTCTTCCAAAAACCATTTTAAATCATATATTTTCTGAGGATTATCATAAGCAGTAAACTGAATCACATAATCGTTTACTACTTTTAATGCCTCAACTACAGTTGTATTGGTATCAAATTTAAACACTTTATTCACTAAGTCATCCGTCAAAGAATTTACCCGATTACAGATATTGTAATACTTCATAAATTTTGAAGCATTAATACCATATACCCATCCCTCAAAGTTAGCTGAATCCTTTATTTCCCAGTCATTTATCTTCATCTCATACCCAATATTGGTACACCCATTAAGCTTTTCCTCTTGTTCTACATAAGGAGTCTGGATGATTAATAAATACTGGAAATACTTACAATTCATAAATGTTAATGCTCTTTTTAATTTCTGAATAGATAACCCGGATTTTATAACATAATATCCTTTCTTCTTTGCTTTATTAACATCCAATTTATAATTACTTGGAACAATGCAAATCTTAGAAGCAGTTTTACCTGCTTTTACTATTTTATTGAGCAGTACATCTGCATTTTTTTCATCTTCTTTTGAAAAACTTGTCTGATCTAACGTATATCTTTCTTTTTTTCCACTGTTATAATAATATATATGTCCTGTATTATTCCTGTTCAAATAATAATTAGGCATCATTGACAAAGTTTGTGTTGTCATCAAATCATCTAAATCCGATTCCCATACTCCATATAAGTCAATCGTTTTATTTGATGAAATCAGCCATCTGCTATTATCCGTCAATATGTCCTTAACTTCCACAGGATAATATGGTGACCATCCCAAAAAAATATCATCTTCTTGCTGAGGGTTTGGTATATTATACTGACCAAGTGTATCTCCATAATGAATTTCTATTGTTTTGTTATACTCCGGAAAATTTACTGTACATGTATTTGTTTCATTCTCTCTTTCATATAATGAATAAATTTTTATATTGTCATCAAGATTGACAATATCCTTTTCATTTATTTTTACTCCGTCCTCAAATGTCCATCCCTTAAATATTAATTTAAAATCTGAGTACTCTTGATTTGGTAATGTTTCGAGATATTTTCCCCATATATTTCCATTTATAACCTGCTTTGTATATGTCATTAAAGGAACTTTGTTATCTACCAATATAACAGTGTATTCCTCTACACTTTCACTGGCTCCAGCAAATACGAGAAACAAATCGTTCATATTCAATTTACTAAAATTATCCGCAGTAACATCCATATTGTTATCTACAAAAGGAGAAAACATCTGCTCTTTCCCTGAATCTTCACCCTCATAATCTATAAGTACTTCTGTATCTGAATCCATACAAAATGAATTTTTTCCAAAAGTAATGCCATTTTCATTTACATGAATCCAAAGCGTTTCTAACAAAAAATCTGACCCAAAAGCAAGCTCATCTATAACAGAAACACTACTTGCTATTTCTATTGTATGAATATGATTTAAATAAAATGCCTTGGAATGAATAGTTTCTACTCCATTCGGAATCACCATTTCCAAAAATCCACAATTTTGAAACGCTGAAACCCCAATTGTTTTAACATTATCTAAATTTACAGATTGTAAGCCTGAATATCCCTTGAAACAATTGTCACTAATTGTGTCAATAAAAGAAGGCAGAATGATTTCTTTTGCATCATACCATATATAAAATGTGTTGGTAAGCACATTACAATTATATGTTGGAAGAATTTTTATCTTTTTTACACTTTCTCTATAAGCTTCTGTACTCAAATTATTTACGTTCGCAATGGAAGCAAGTGTAACTGTATTTCCAGAAGATCCTTGGGATTTCAGATTTGCAAAATACCCTGGCTTTTCATTGCTGCTAATCAAAAGACACTTATTTCTGGAATCTATAACCGCAACAGAACCATCTTTTTCTTCTGTATAAGAACAACGGTCATTTATATCTGTATCAAAAACAATATATTGACCCTTTTTGACCATCTCATCCAGCTTAATAAAAAGTGATTCTGATAATGTATCCTGGTCTGCAAGGAATTCTATAATAATCATATCATATCCTGAAATATTATGTATAGTTAGGTCTTCCGTTGCAATATACTCAAAAGAAACATGTTCCGGAATATTTTCACCCGTATATATCACATTTTTATATGATTCCCACGTTGTGGATAAAGTATATGAAATTGCCGAGCTTTCCTCATCATTTTCTTCGCCTATTACAAGAATCTTCCCGGTTATCTTATTATTATCAGTATCTATTGCTTCCCAATTTTTCGTATCTTTCATCAAATAAAATGAATCATAAATATGCAATTCCTGATACCCATATGACCAGTACGCACAAAAATCTGTAACCGTAAATTCACTTTCTACTTCTTCCGCAATAGTTGTCATAGAGCATAGATATATACAAGCCACAAATAACAAGAGCAAAAAATTCTTTTTTGGTTTTATAACATTCTTAAACATTTTCTCAATCCTCTCACATTCTCATTTATGTGCATCAAAAGTCCATTTTTTATATTAATTATGCCATTCATCCCTACCACATAAATGGAGCAACACTCACATACTACTTATTTTTTGTTTTTTAGTACGATTTAATAGTATCATATTTACATTTTTAGTGCAATATAATTTGATAATCTTCATAACAAATTATTGACAAAATAGTAGGTATGAAACATTTTGTAAATAACTATATTAAAAGCGTGAGTATTTTTCCTACCCACGCTTTATTATATATTTTCTTCAATTCCAAGGCATCGCTATCATGATCGAACTCTAATCTTTTTCACTTTTGACCATTTCCCATATATCTTACTTTTGACACTTTTATCAGGCTGCAAAACTGCCAATTACATAATATTCGCTGTAACAGCCTACATACGATCCACAAAAAATTCCTCAAAAGCAGTATATCCCTCTTTTTCCATCTGCTCCTTCTGGAACTTCTTATTCTTCTTCATAATTGCGATATTAATCTGCTTCCCTTCTTTTCGCTGTTCATTTGCCTTTTTTAAAATCGCAAGCATCTTATCCTGCGGCATATTCTTCTCTATAAGATATGCCGTCTTGTCACCCTTTCCAGGCACCTGATAATCCTTCTCAAGAAGCAGCATAACAATTCGCTCGAAACCAATGGAAAATCCACATGCCGGTGTATTCTGCCCTGTAAACTTACCAATCATCTCATCATATCGTCCACCGCCACCAACGGAACCGCCAAATTCATCCATAGAAATCTCAAAAATCGGTCCGGTATAATAGCTCATGCCCCGCACCAAAGTCGGGTCAAACATAATCTTAAAATCGGCTGACTTCACAGCATCCACACTTACCATAATGGTTTCAAGATCTTGTGCCACACCAGCCTCTAAATACTCTCCTAAGGTATCCCTTAAAAAATGTATGCCCTCAATATCCGGAGTTACCTTATCAAACAAAGCAAGGTATTTGTCAACATTTTCTTTCGCATAGCCCTGTCCTTCCAGTTCTTCTGCCACACCCTCTAGACCAATCTTATCCATCTTATCCAGTGTAATAAATACACTGTCATAATCCTTTTCTTCAAATCCACTGTAAGCAGCCATTGCCTTCAACATCTTACGGTTATTAAGGCGGATGGTAAATTTCTCAAATCCGATCCTGCCAAGCAGTGTCGTAGTTGCAGTAATCAACTCAATTTCCGCAAGGATGGTCGGTTCTCCTAAAATGTCAATATCACACTGCATGAACTGGCGGTAGCGTCCTCTCTGCGGGCGGTCAGCACGCCATACATTTCCCATCTGCAATGCCTTAAATGGGCTTGGAAGATCATTGGCATTATTCGCATAATAGCGGGAAAGGGGCAATGTCAAATCATAGCGAAGCCCTCCGTCCACCAATACATTTACATCCTCTGCTGAAGCCTTATCAACCGCAGAGGCAAGCTTATCCCCACGCTTTAAAATCTTGAAAATCAGCTTTTCATTCTCGCCGCCCTGATTGGAACTTAAATTCTCAATATGTTCTACGCAGGGTGTCTCCATGCTGGAAAATCCAAAGTTCTTGTAAGTTTCCTTAATCTCACCAATCACATAATCACGAATCTCCATTTCTCTTGGTAATATATCCTTCATGCCGGTAACCGGCTTTTTTTTCATTGCCATACTTATTCTCCTTTTCTATATATTCCCTAATAAAACAATTACAAAACACTCCATTTCAAAACATAAGTTGTACATATGCAGCAAAAGATGTTGATGCACCCTCTGAAAACGTTGGTGCTCAGCGAGGTTTTTTCGAGCTTAGCACCACTACGTTTGAAGGGAGCGAAAGCGTATGCCAAAACACTTTTGCTGCATATGTACAACATGAGACTTCTCAAAAGGGGGCGCAATTCCCTAATAAATCAACTTATCCGGCACTCCACTCATAAGCTCCTTCTGCGCAATCTCATCATGCACGATACTCTGAAAAGTCAAAAATATCTTCATATCAAAATGCCGTACCTCCTCAATCAAAAGCTCCACTGCGGTCTTACTGTCAAAAGCCTTCCGGTACGGACGGTCTGAAATCAGTGCCACAAAAACGTCACAAACCCGCAAAATCCTTGCTCCAAGGGGAATCTCCTCTCCCACGAGGTTGTCCGGATAACCGGTTCCGTCATAGTTTTCATGATGGTGCAGAATCATATCACATACCCGGTCAGAGTAACCTTCCTTCTTCACTACCTCATATCCGAGGCTTGCATGCAATCTTACATATCTCATTTTTTCTACATTTAATGTGTCCTCTTCACCACCATATAAATATGTACTTGCCCGAAGCTTCCCGATATCGTGAAGCATTCCTGCAATCTCAATATCATGGCATAAATCCGGGTCTAATTTTAATTCCTTTGCCAGCATCCCTGCAAAACGGCTCACTTCTATTCCATGTGCAATCTCAGTCTTTAAATCCTCTGTCAGATAACTTGATATCTCGTCTACTTCCACATCTGCTCTGTCTACCTCAATCATACAAATCCTCTCCTCCTCCGCTTGAATATAAGTTATCGGTAATTGCAAATTTACACAAGCTGTGCAAACATCCTCTGCTTCCGCTTAATCATCTCATCAATCCGGTGAATATATACATCTACATTTTTTACATTTTCAACCCGCTCAATGCGGTTTTCCTTATGGAATACAAACTTGGAAGAAGCGCCTGCTCCAAGGGCTATGATATCCATCTTTTCCTCCATAATCAAAATATTATAATAACATTCTTTTCCCTCGGCAGCATAACCGATATTCTCAAGCTTCCCCGGAATATTTTTCTGACGGTACAGGTAATATGGATAAAGTCCACACTCTCTGGCACATTTATCCACTGCAAGCAGCATTTCATTTGTACTACCCTTGATCAGGCTCCGATACCGCTCCATCTCGATATTCAGATTTGCTGCCCGTTTGATTGCCAGAGAATGCACCGTAAGGCTGTCCGGTGCCATACTCTTAATCTCAAAAAGCGTATGGGTTACATCTTCCATATCCTCTCCCGGAAGCCCAATAATCATATCCATATTGATATTGCAAAAGCCAGCTTGCCTTGCAAGCCTAAATGCCTCCTTTGTCTGTTCCACACTATGTGCCCGCCCTATAAGCTGTAAGGTCTTATCTGACATGGTCTGCGGATTAATGCTGATACGTTCCACACCAAGTCCTTTAAGCACAGCAAGCTTATCTGCTGTTATACTGTCCGGTCTTCCACATTCCACACAGAATTCTTTTACATACTGCATATCAAAGTTCTCTCTCACCGCTGTTATCAGCCGTTCCAGCTGTGATGCCGATAGAGCACTCGGTGTTCCACCGCCAATATAAACTGCCACCAACCTCCTGTTTCGGTAAACCGGCGACTGTGCCACAAACTGCATTTCCCCACAAAGGGCATCTAAATATTCCTCTACTTTTTCCTGGTACATGCCAATTGGATAGGAGGTAAAGGAGCAATAGAGGCATCTTGTAGGACAAAACGGAATACCGATGTAGAGGCAGTATTCCTCGTCATACCGAAAATCCTTAAAAAGCACCTGTTCCTTCTTTGCCACCTCAATACAGATATCTGCTTTTTGGTCAATCGTCAAATATGTATCCGTATACGCCTTATGAATGGTTTCATCCGGTATGCCCCGCTCTAACATTTCTGTTGCAACCTTTGTCGGCCGCACTCCGGTCATGCTGCCCCATGGCAGCTTTTTTCCTGTATAATCCGAAAGTAATCCATAAAGTTCTGCTTTTATCGGATTTTTCGCTAACTTCTTATCCATGAAATTTACCACCACAGTTCCGGATGCTTCGTATCCATCTTTGTCTGCCAGCGTAAATGTCACATATCCACCTGTTTCTACCATAGTCTCCACATCCCTGTCCATGGTAAAATCTGCCTGCAGGGAAATCCTTGTTCCCTCTTCCTCCATCACAATCTTTTCATTATCAAAAAATGCCTGCAGCATGGCACGGATGTCATTATTATAAAGTTCTATATTCTGATTTAAGTATATCATCTATTCCATCAACCCTGTCCGTACTTTTGCCTGCAATTCTAAAGTACCGGTCCCACTACCATATTTGTCTTCTTCTCATATCCAATGGTCGAGCTGTCCATATGCCCTGGAAATACTTTTGTATCATCCGGCAGTGCATATAATTTCTCGGTAATCGAAAGAAGAAGCTGTGCTCCATTACCGGTCGGGAAATCTGTTCTCCCCACACTTCCAGCAAACAATGTATCACCGGCAATCACAGACTTCAGTTCCTTATTGTAATAACACATACCACCAATTGTATGTCCCGGAGTTGCAATACAAAAAAGCGTTGTTCCGATAATTTCAAGCTCTTCCCCATCCCGTACAAACTCGTCTGCCTCAAAGGTCATAGGTCTGTCTATCATTCGTGACAGATTTCCCTCTAACCTGCTTAAAATCTGGTCGTTTTCTTCCTTCGAGCAATATAACGGAATCTGGTATGCATCCTTTAAAGCCTTCACCGCCCCAATGTGGTCAAAATGTCCATGCGTTAAAATAATTGCTTTTGGTATATATCCTCCCTCATCAATAGCCTGTTTCAGGGCTTCGCCGTCATCCCCCGGATCAAAAATAACACACTCCTTCGTGTCATGATTTACCATAATATAGCAGTTTGTTCCCATAGAACCTACCGTCTTTCTAAATATCTCTAATTGTGCCATCTTCATTCTCCTGTTCTCCTGTATATTCAATCAGGTGATCGTCCAACTCTCCACAGTATAGACAATATCGAAAGCATATCAGCCTACACTTCTCTCCACGTCAATTACCCCCGGAACCATACGCAGCTTAGCAATGATATGATTCAACTGCTGTACGGTCTTGATATCAATGGATACCGTAAACGTAGCCTTCTCATTCTTATGATTACTTTTACTGTTCATCGCAGTAACATTGATATTTTCCTCCGTAAGTACCTTGGAAATATCAAACAGCATACCGGTACGGTCAGATGCAAAGATTCGGATTTCTGACGAATAGATTGCATCTTCGCCTGATACAGCGTCTGTCTGCCATTCCGCATCTATCAGCCTTCCCCTGTCGATATCACCCATTCCCACAATATTCACACAATCGGTACGATGAATGGAAATACCTCTGCCTCTTGTCACAAATCCTACAATTTCATCGCCCGGAACCGGTGAACAGCATTTTGAAAAATGCACTGCCACATCATCGATTCCACGAACGGTAATACCTCCCTTTGACCGGTTAAGTCTATGACTGTCCGCATTCTGGTTAATCTGCTCTAGAAGGTCGTCCTCGGTCATTTTAACCTTCTCTTCCTTGCTATGAACTTCTATCATTTTGTTCATAACCTGACCTTCCTTAAGCGCTCCATGCCCAATGGCTGCTAACACAGAATCCCAATCCTGGAAGTTATACTTCTTGATAACCGCTGCCTGAATATCCGGCTTGTTATAGTCAGGGAAATTATAACCCTTTGCCTTACAATACTGTAGCAGCAATTCCTTTCCCCTTACAATATTCTCCTCTTTAAATTCATGCTTAAACCACTGGTTAATTTTATTTTTTGCCTGTGCTGACTTCACAATCGATAACCAGTCACGGCTTGGTCCATTAGAATTTCCCGATGTTATGATCTCTACCTGGTCACCATTTTGCAACTCGTAGGTCACAGGGACCTGACGACCATTTACCCTGGCACCAACCATCTTATTCCCAACAGCCGAATGAATCGAATAGGCAAAATCGATTGGTGTCGAGCCTGCCGGAAGGTTCTTCACATCACCGTTTGGAGTAAAACAGTACACCTGCTCCGCAAACAGATCAAGATCTGTCTTGACGGCACTCATAAACTCCTTGTTGTCCTCAGTGTCTCTTTGCCACTCTAAAATCTGCCGAAGCCAGCTTAGCTTCTCTTCTTCCTTATCCTTTGCAGTTCCACTTAAATTCTCTTTATATTTCCAATGTGCAGCAATACCATATTCCGCAGTTTTATGCATATCATAGGTACGAATCTGGATTTCAAATGGCTGTCCGCTCTTACTGATCAATGTCGTGTGCAGCGACTGGTACATGTTGGATTTCGGCATAGCGATATAGTCCTTAAACCGTCCCGGAATCGGCTTGTATTTTTCATGTATAATGCCAAGTGCCGCATAACAGTCTTTCACACTGTCCACAATAATACGAACTGCAAATATATCATAAATCTGATCAAGTGTCTTGTGCTGATTCACCATCTTCTTATATATGCTGAAGAAATGTTTCACACGACCATTTATCTCTGCTTCAATCTCTGCCTCATCAATACATTCCTTTACATCATGTACAATATTGGCAATAAAGGTTTCCCGTTCCTCAAGACGCTCATCAATCTCTGCCCTTAATTCTTTAAATTTTTCCGGTTCCAGATACTGCAGCGATAAATCATCCAATTCAACCTTTATCTTGCTGATACCAAGACGATGGGCAATCGGAGAATAAATATCCATTGTCTCTCTTGCCTTTTCAATCTGCTTTGCAGGTGACTGATATTGCAGGGTACGGAGATTATGCAGACGGTCTGCAAGCTTAATCAGAATCACCCGGATATCCTTTGCCATAGCAAGAAACATTTTACGCAGATTCTCTGCCTGCAGCTCCAATTTATCCTGCGAAAAATTGAGCTGCGTGAGCTTTGTAACACCATCTACCAAAAGAAGAATCTCTGCTGAAAATTCCTCTTCAATCTCTTCATCTGTCATAATGGTATCTTCAATGACATCATGTAAAATACCTGCTACAATCGTCTCCCGGTCAAGTTCTAATTCTGCCAGAATAATCGCAACACAAAGAGGATGCATGATATATGGCTCTCCGGATTTACGCAGTTGTCCCTTATGCGCTTCACTCGCAATATGGTACGCCTTCTCAATCATAGAGATATCAGTGCCTGGTCGATACTCTAACACCTTTTCAATGAGCGTTTCATAAAGCTCCTCTGGCGGTGTAAAATCCTTCGGAGTGCTAAGATCTCTGTCTTTATTCATAATTCCTGCCATACTCATTCACCCTCTTTTATTCTTCTATAAAACTTCCCGAACTGCCGCCATCGAATATCTCTTAATCTGGAACTGTATCGTTCGGTTTCCGTTAAATTCATTAATCGCCGGATAATATACAATATTGAGCACTACATTATTCAGCCAGCCATGTAACAGCTTATCATATTCTTCCTGCCCAAACCATCGGATAATGTTTTCGGAAAACTCCGGCACATCAAAATATATGCCCTCTCCTATTGTCCCATCCGCTGTCTCCATCACCAACTTAATAACGTTTCTATCTTTACCCATAATCTTGGCTGATAGCAGATTCACGTCCTTTTGAGCAAATACAGGCTTTTCGTTTCCCTTTCCAAAAGGAGCAAGACCCTCTATTTGTGTAATCAGCTCCTCTGTCACATAGGCTATTGGCATTGCCACATCAATCTTGACCTTCGGAATAAATGCGGATGCCTCTAATCTGCAGTTTGCATTCAGTCTTTGTACGAAAGCTTCTATATTCTGGAGCGGAAGGGAAAATCCTGCCGCCATGGCATGTCCACCATACCCTGATAGCAGATCATCGCATTCCTGCAGCGCTTCGAACATATGATAATCCTCAATGGACCGTCCAGATCCCTTTGCCATTCCCTCTTCTTTTGCATCCACGATTACAAAGACCGGATGATGATAGCTTTCCCGAATTCTTCCTGCGATAATCCCTGCAAGACTTTCGTGGCATTCCGGAAGATATATCACAAAAACCTTCATTTCCGGTGCATTCTTAAGATATTCCTCTGCCAACTCCACACCCTGCTGTGTCATAGCTTTCCGCTCTTCATTGATATTTCGTATTTCTCTTGCCCGAATCAAAGCCTGGTCTGTATTCTCCTCTAACAAAAGCTGAATGGATTCTTTCGCTGTTTCCAACCTGCCGGATGCATTTAAGCAGGGACCCAACCGGAAGCCTACATGATATGCATCAAGCTTCAAATCTGACAATTCATTCGCACTGATCAGTGCACGAAGTCCACTGTTGCGCGTCTGATTAAGCTGTTTTAACCCATTTACAACAAATGTTCTGTTCTCATCTACCAATGATACAACATCACATACCGTTGCAATCGCCACCATTTCCAGAAACTCATACACTTCTTCTTTCGGAATATCTCTTTTTGAGTATAATGCTTCCACCAGCTTATATGCCACGCCGGCACCGCATAAATCATCAAATGGATAACTGCATGACTCTTTCTTTGGATTCAGTATTGCATCTGCCGGTGGCAAAATATAGTGTTTCTCACCACCATCCACACAAAATGGAACCTGATGGTGATCAGTGACAATGACAGACATTCCAAGCTCCTTTGCCCTGGCAAGAGCTCCTGCTGCCGCAATTCCATTATCACAGGTTAAAATGGTATGAATGCCCTCTTCTGCCGCTGCTGTTATAATCTCCTCGTTAATTCCATACCCATCTTTTACCCGGTGAGGAACCACGTAATCCACTGCCATTCCCAGTCGTTTCAATGCCTTATACAAAATCACATTGGACATAACACCATCTACATCATAGTCCGAAACAATTCTGACCTTATGGCCTTCCTCCATATCATGAATCAGAATCCTTACTGCCTGATTCATATCCTCCATTAAAAATGGATTATGAAGAGTATCCAACGTCGGATTCAAAAAACTCTCAAACAAATCCTCTGGCACATCCCGGTTTACCAGTACTCTTGCAACCACGGGATCGATATGAAATTGTTTTGCCAAAGCTTCAAAATCTGCTCTCTTGGCAAGTATTACCCAATTTTGATCTGCCATAACAATCTCCTATTCAAGTGCTAAAGGGACATGGTGTCTGCCATGTCCCTATTATAATAATTTCTATACATTCTCTGTACTCTTTTTTGCTGACTTCTTACCACCATTTTTCTTACTGGAACCAATTTCATTTTTACCTGCCTTTGTTTTGAACAGATACCACAACGGACCGGTTATGCATACAGAAGAATATGCACCACAGACAATACCACACATCAGGGTAAGTGCAAACTCTTTAATGGAGGTAACACCTAAAATATATAATACAAATACCATGACAAAGGTTGTCAGGGAAGTATAAATGGTTCTTGTAAAGGTTTGTGATATAGATGTATCTACAATGTTTCCATAGGTAGAACCCTTGCTCTTCATCACCGTCATATTCTCACGGATACGGTCAAATATGATGATTGTTGCATTAATAGAGTAACCAACTACCGTCAGCATACATGCGATAAACGTATTACCAACAGACAATCTTCCAATGGAGTAAATCGTGAATACAACAAGGACATCATGCAATAATGCGATAACTGCTGCTGCACCAAATTTCACATCACTAAACCGGATTGCGATATAGCAGAGCATGAGGAGTGTTGCGATAATAACCGAAATAATCGCATTTCGCTGCATTTCACTACCAATGGTCGCACTGATATTCTCCATCTCAAATTCTTTCACTTCAAAATTTGCCCGAAGCGCTTCCTCTACAGCCTCTCGCTGAGCATTGCTAAGACCGGAAGACTTAAATACAATCTGATTGCTTTCTTTTACATTCTGTACCGTGATCTCTGAATCAGAAACCTCTGCAGCTTCTGCAACAACTGGCAGCAGCTCTTCCTCTGCACGATCTAAGTCATAATGTTCACCAAAATCTACCGTCATGGAAGTACCACCTGTAAACTCCATGCTAAAATTAAGAGCCGTACCTGCCTTTCCCTTGAAAATCGGAAGTGCAATCAAACCTGCCGCAATTATAACAAAGGAAATTACATATGCAATCCGGCTGAACTTTACATAATCACGAACCTTTGCATCTTTCTTCTTACCATACAGCTTTGCATCCTGAAGACCTAACGTATATACCGCCTTTAACAAGGACTTGGTAACAACCAGTGCCGTAAACATGGAAAGCACAATACCGATTCCCAATGTAAGGGCAAATCCCTTAATGGTTCCGATACCCATGATATAAAGTACAACCGCCGCAATCAAGGTTGTAATATTACTGTCTAAAATAGAAGACAAAGCTTTGTTAAATCCCGCATCAATAGCACTCTTAACGGTTGCACCATTTCCCAGTTCCTCCTGAATACGGGTGAAAATAATAACATTGGCATCCACCGCCATACCGATCGTAAGCACGATACCTGCAAGACCCGGTAAGGTCAGGCTGGCATTAAATCCATTCAGACATAACAATGTGAGTACGACATATGCCAGAAGTGCAAATACAGAAATCAAACCTGGCAATCTATAAAGCACAATCATGATAATTGCTACAATAATAAGACCGATTACTCCCGCCTTAAGCGTTGTGCTTAGGGCATCCTTACCCAGCGTAGCTCCCACTTCGTTGGAGCTTAACTCTGCCAGGGTTACAGGAAGTGCACCGATACGAATCGTCTCTGCCAGCTTTTGAGCCTCGTCACTATCCCGCATACCATTGATGACAGCACTGCCACCGGTAATCGCTGTCTGTACAGTTGGATAAGAAACTACTTCATTATCGTAAATAATATAAATAGGTTTGCCAACATTCGCTGTTGTAGCATCTGCAAATTTCTTGGTTCCTTCATCATTAAATGCCAACTGAACTACATTTTCCTTTATCGTTCCTGATGTGTCAATTGCCGCTGCTGCATTTTTTACATCAGAACCTGTTACACAGGCCTCATACTCTTCACCAGCCGCAAACTTTTCGTAATTTTCTGAATCTAAAAACTCCAATGCACCAGGCTTTCCAAGCTCCTCTAAAATCTTAGCCGCATCCGAAACACCCGGAATCTCGATACTGATACGGTCAGAACCAGCCATATACACATTACTGTCTGTCGAATATACATCTGCACGCTGCTGCAAACGAGTTCTGGTATCAGCGATTTCCTGGTCTGTTGCATCTTTTTCTTCGATTTCATAGGTAATACTTACACCGCCTGCAAGATCCAAACCAAGAACAATGTTCTCAGCCTTACCGATATGATGCTTGCCTAATCCGGCAATTGTGGTATAAGTTCCCAGTGCCAACGCCAAGATAAATATGATTATGGTCAGCACACTATCTCTCTTTGCTTTCTTCATCTTCTTTACTCTCCTTCTTCTGCTAAAGCAGCCTTTATCATAATTGCACATTCTACCCGCTTACGCTCTAACTCGCATCCAATATCATAGGCATCTAACAGATTTCCATGAAAGTTATAAGAGTTTGCAGCGCAGCCTCCACTACAATAGAATCTTGCAAAACACTCCTTACATTTATCCTTTGCATATACATTACACAGCTTAAATTCATCCACAAGCTCCGTGTTCTCGATTCCGATATCCACATTTCCCAGCTTAAACGCATCCATTCCAACAAACTGATGACATGGATACAAATCTCCCCACGGGGTAACTGCTAAATATTCCGTACCGGAACCACAGCCAGAAAGCCGCTTATAAAGGCATGGACCTCCTGTCATATCTATCATAAAATGGAAAAATTGAAATCCATTCCCTTTCCTCTCCCGTTCCACCATTTCTCTGGCAAGCAAGTCATACTCTTCAAAAAGCTTTGGCAGATCTTCTTCTGTAATTGCGTAATCCTGATCCTCTTGTGCCACAACCGGTTCCGCAGAAATCTGTTTGAAACCCATATCTGCCAAATGCAGGACATCCTTTGAAAAATCTAAATTATGATGTGTAAAGGTTCCTCTTACATAGTAATTCGTCTGGTTTCGGAGCTCAGCCATCTTCTTAAACTTGTCTATGATCAAATCATAACTTCCCTTACCATTCCTCGTTGGGCGCATAAAATCATGTACTTCCCTGCGTCCATCAATACTTAAGACAACATTTGCCATCTCTTTGTTGGCAAATTCCATCACTTCATCATCTAACAATATTCCATTCGTTGTAAGTGTAAACCGAAATTTCTTATTGTATTCCTTCTCCTGACTGCGTCCATAAGCTACCAGATCTTTTACTACCTGAAAATTCATAAGAGGCTCGCCTCCAAAGAAGTCAACCTCAAGATTTACCCGGTTTCCTGAGTTGGCAATCAGAAAATCCAATGCCTTTTTGCCTACCTCATAACTCATCAGCGACCGGTTCCCATGATATTCTCCCTCTTCTGCAAAACAATACTTACAAGCCAGGTTACAATCATGTGCAATATGAAGGCACAATGCCTTTACGACTGTTTTTCTCTTCTTAAAATCAATGATTGCATCCTTATAGGTGTCCTCTGTATAAAGCTGACCTGCTTCCTTTAGCATCTCAATCTCTTCACAGGCTTCATGTATCTCTTCTTTTGAATACTGGGGAAGATTCCTTACAATCTCTTCTTCATTCTGTTTCTCATATAATTCAATCACATCGTATACCAGGTCGTCCACCACATGAACAGAACCACTGCATACATCTAATACGATGTTATAACCATTATTTTTATATTGATGTATCACAATAACTCCTTCTAAGCTGCGCCATCTTATATCTGCGATTTTTTAACGTTACCAATTCATCCCCGCTATCGCCATGCCGAAAACGCAACGAAAGGGCTGTCGCACTAAAATAAAAAATGTGAACTAGTGCAACAGCCTCTCTATTCTTTTCTCGTTCAGATTTGCTTACTTATTCTCACAAGTCTGATTACCAACTGTACAAGATGTCTTGCAAGCTGACTGGCAGGATGTCTGGCATTCTCCACATCCGCCCTTTTCCATTGTGCTCTTTAAAGTCTTATCTGTCAATGTCTTAATATGCTTCATGTCTTCTACCTCACCTTTTAAAATAATTATTGAGATTATAACATAACCTTTTTATAAGGTCAACGTTTTCAAGTTCATGTTTATTATAAACATAACCAGAGAAGACCAGCATCTTAACTCAACATCCCTCCGAGTAAGCCGCCGCCAATGCATAGTGCGGCTGTTGTCAGATTCGCTGTACTTGCCACATGAAAGGTATGTCCGATTGCAATCGCAACCAGTGAGATAATCAATATGTATAAAAATCCTAACAAAAATCCCCAAAGAAACTTTTGTTCCTTCACTTTCTTTCCGGTCACAAAAGCTCCTAAGAAGGTCACCACAACATAAATCGCTACAATCGCCATATCTGTAACAGATTCACCCAAGCCATACTTAAATACCAAAAATGCCAGCAACAGCAACAGCAGACCCGTTACCGCATAAGACAACAGCAGACCTTTTACCACCACTCCAAACTTATGCCCTATACTCATGATTCCTCTCCTTATTCCAGCCCGGGAACATATTCTTCCCTGTTATCATAATGCAATATATGAGAAATCATTCAAAAATATTCTCTGTTTCTTTGCAGCATACAGTATACGGATAAAGCTAGTCACATTTCCATCAACAAAGCCCGCTGTCTAATAAGGAAATAACATCATATAAGGATTCATAAATCTGATCAGCCTTATCCCTGACTTCTTGTGTTGGTTCCACCAAATCAACCACCATAACTGTATATAAGCCTGCTTCCGAGGAGGATTTTACTCCATTGATCGAATCTTCAATTCCCATTGCCTCATCAGGCAGGACATTCAATAATTCACATGCTCTTGTATATATGTCCGGAAATGGCTTTCCTCTTGCAACCATATCACCATATACAATTTCATCAAATACGTCCAAAATTCCGGCATTTTTGAGATTCCTCTGAGCCCGCTGCCTTTGTGTAGAAGTTGCCAGACCAATCTTATAGCCTTGCTCTTTTAAATATTCAAACAGCTCCAAAACTCCCGGTTTAAGCTCCACTCCATTTTCCAGAATATCCTGATCCATTCTTGCCAATGTTCCGCCTCTGAATTCCATATAATCAAAATCTTCCCCAAACCGTGATTTCATTAGCTTTTCATTGTTTTCCTTTGTGGCCCCTGCAATCAGATTGCAAAGCTCACGCATGGTTTCTTCCGGTATTCCATATTCTTTTGCTGATATCATCCAATGCTTCCGGTATAACTTCTCTGAATCAAAAATCACGCCATCCATATCAAACACGACTGCTTTTATCACGCCTTCTTTCCTCCTTATATAATAATGAATCGCCCCCTCACCTCTGGTTCGGCGGCATATCGTCGGAAGGCATTTTAAGAAATGCTCCGCATTTGCCTTCCTCCTATTTCACTTTTTTGTTTCTCAACCACAGCCACATACATGTAGAGACTACCATTATCCCCATTCCACCAAATATTACCACATCCGTCGCGGGATTGCTATATACAAAATGTAAGCTTCCTGTGATGCAATTACCTGCTTTGTCCACACAATCAACCTCAATCCGATAAGTCCCATATTCTGTATATGGCAGACTTTCTATATCCGAGCCATAATGGATTCCATTCATGCGCACATCTGTAATTTTATCCTCCGGATTTTCCGTTGCTACAGTTATCATTCCACTGTCATGGACCGTTTCTCCGTCCTTTATGCCCGAAAATATAACCTTGGGCATCGTATGATCAATGATAAATTCCACTGTCTGGTTTGTCAAATGCCCAAGCTCGTCCGCAGCCTCGATTTCCAACGTATATTTTCCCTCTTCCTCTACCGGAGTGACTCCATCATACTCGATACCGTTTAACAAAATCCGGTAGGATACCACTGTCAAGTCCTTAAAAACCCCCGCTAGCGAATCCGCCAACTTAAACTTCTGGTAATAACCACCATCATACTGTTTTACATTGTGAATCTCCGGACTCGTCTGGTCAATGGTAAAATGAATCTTTTTACTTTCCCAGTTTCCGGCCGCATCTTTTGCAGTTACTTCAAATTCATAAATTCCATCCCTGTCAAATAACTGGATAAGCCTGCTTACCCTACCAGTGCTTACAAAATCCGGTACTTCTATCTCCGTAACATTCCCGTCAATGTCTGTGCGTGTTCCTTTCATCCAGACTCTGCTTTTTGCATAGTAAGACTCCTCCACTATAAACTGTACCGTTGCCGGCTCCTTCCACTGTTCATAATTATCCGTACCGGCAATACGAATCTCCGGCTTTGTCTGGTCCACAGAAAATACAATAGTCTGGGGGATTGCTGTATTTCCAGCCTTGTCAGTTGCCGAAATCTGTATCTCATAGGTTCCATCCTCAAAAAAAACATGTGACATAGAGGAATTTCTCCCACTCTTTGGAAATCCGGAAAGTTCTTCCCTTACTATTTTCCCATCCAGTTCCCGCTCTACTTTAACCGATACCTGATTTTCCGCATAAAAGGATTCCTCGCATCCAAATTTTACCTCTACTGCCGAACTACTCATCATACCACTATTCACACCGCTCATAAAAAGTCTTGGTGCTGTCTTGTCTACCACAAACTCTAAGGTATTAGACGTGCTTTTATTTCCTGCACCATCTGTTGTTACAGCATATATCTTATACTTCCCCTCTTTTATCACTTTACGGCTATCGCTATCTTCGTACCTGCCAGAGTGAAATACTGCTGCCGATACCGGATATTCTTTTCCATCCAGTGTTCTTGTAATCTTAAAAACCGTTTTTGTTTCTTTGTAGGATACATCCTTAATTTCTGCTGTAAAAACCGGATCCGAATTATAATGATATCCATTCCAAATGCCCGAGAGAGTAACAACAGGCTTTACTTTATCTATATATACCCTTCTCAGCGCTGTATTCGTTGTCCCACAATTATTCGTAACTTCCACAGAAAGTGTATACCCTGTCACCTTATCCGCACTATCCCTTGCGATCAGCTCATAAGAATAACTTGTTGTCAATTCTTTAAATGTAACCCTTTTTACTGTTTTATTATCGATTTTATATATAACCTCTTTCAGACCGGATTTTTCATCTGATACGGTTGTATCAAAAGACACATTCTGATTCGTCCATTTTGTATAATCTGCATCACACTCCATCCTGACAGATGGTTTACTTGTATGAAACACCAAATTTGCGGAAAGACTGCTGCTCTCATTATTTAATCTATCATTTGCCCATATCGTTATCTGACCATTAAATTCTGTCAATGAAAGGTCTGCCGGCACATATGCATAATATACATTTCCAACCGATCTGTGTGCAATGTACACCCTGGCATCTTTCTCCCCCGGACCCTTGACCGTCACATATACCTTTTGGTCATTCACTCCTGCACCCTGGTCTTTCACTGAAAACTCTACAAGTATTGATTTATTACTATAGATATTATGGTATTTCTCCTTCAATATTCCATTCTGATTGGAATAAACCACACCGGAAATAACTGGTGCCGTGCGATCAATGGTAAAATGGATCCATTTTGCGGCTGCTTCATTCCCAGCCCGGTCAACACCTTCAAAGATGACCTCATATAATCCTTCTTCTGTAAAAGAAAGCTCCTTTTCTACTGCAAACCCATTTTTCTGCCATTCAGATTCCGGATACATCTTAACCGTTCTCTCCAACTCGCCGTCTATGTCACTTCGAACCACCGTTATCTTATATTTTGATATAGCATGATTATAATCTCCGGCGTTTAATGATATCCTGACACTATCCTTTGTCATATACCGGTCGCTGATACCCTTAATTGACAATACTGGCGCTGTTACATCAATCGTAAAATGCGTTTCCTTTCCCTCTGACACATTTCCTGCCCCATCCTCCGCCATCACGGCCACCGTATAATCTCCTTCCTCTGAAAAGACGCGGTTAAATACCGTGATCAGCTCCTTTGCATTCAAAGAAAGCTCTTCTGTTGTATGCTCCTTAACCTCGCCCCCAACTTTCCGAATCACCTGCATCCTTACCTTCGAATCCGCAGAATTTAATTCCGTCACAGATATCGAAACCGGCACACTACTATTATATATCCCTTTTACTTCGGATAATTCAATCTCCGGCGCTGTAGTATCAACCCGGAAAGAAGCCTTCGCCACATTTCCCACATTGCCTGCCTTATCCTTTCCTTCCATGGTAACGGTATAATTACCCTCAACGGTCATATTATTCCCATCTAAAAAAGTCAAAGTCCTGCTATATTCAGATACTCCCGTTTTCTGCCAGCCAGCTTCCGGAGCCTGTCCTTCCTCCGGATATTGTCTTTTGTGAATCTGCCCTTTCTGATCTATCCATGTCACACAGATTCTGTATGTACAAAAATCAGGATTTACTTCATTTGAAACAATGGTAACAGCAGGCTCCAAACAATATCCATTGCCAGCACTTATGCCACGGACTGTAAACCGGGGAGCCGTTTTATCAACCACAAAGTAACGGATATAATCAGGATCCACAGTGTCCGTAGGATTGCCCTCTTCATCCATCACCTTCCCTGTATAATTGCCGGCCGCATCCTTCGCCCATATCTTAGCAACATAACAACCCTCTTTTGCATAATCATCCTTCGAAAGGGTACACAAATGCCCTGTCAGATTAAACTCTTTTGTACTCTCCTCATTCTCTTCTGATGTCGGCTCACCAGAAACAAACTTTTCCGGATGAAAGGTTGTATTGATATATGCCTTTGCTGTCAGATAATTTCTCTCCGAAACCTCAAAGCTTACCGCACCCGTTTCGTTCAAATAATAGACAGCCTTTGAAATTCCATCGCCATCCGGATCCTCTGCATATACCAAAGGTTCCCCTGTACCCTCACTATGATGTACACAAAGACTGCTAATTGCAATTGCGGGCTTCATACGGTCAATCACAAAGGTAACGGATTGCGGCTCTGCTACATTCCCATGGGCATCCCTCCCCTCAAAAGTTACCTGATAAGTTCCATCCTGTCCGAACACATTCTGATTGGTCTGGTTACTTCCAAACACACAGGTTGTAATACTTTGGTTTTTCACTGCCGCATCTTTATCTGCAACCCACTTGTCTGTCACATATACCTTTGGCTCGCTTCCTGCACGCTCCACTGTAATTTTATAAAATGCATCCTCATCATCAATGTATGGTTTGTTTAAATCATTGGCATCTACTGTAAGATCCTTATAAATAAAAGAAAGTGACTTTATTTCCCTATAATGTTTTCCATTCTCTATGCCATCAAGGAAAAGCTCCGGTGCCAGATTATCAATTTCAAAGGTTTTTCTTCCAATAATATTACACACTTCCCGCTCTTGGTTCTCTTCGGATGCCTCATTGCCTGCGGCATCCATTGCCATAACATAAACTTCATAAATTCCATCCTCTGTAAAGGTAATTGTTTTCTCAAAATCTACATTCCCTTCCGGCCGATATGTCAAATACGGCTCCGCTTTCCTTTCATCATCCATGGTCTTTCTTGCAACATAGACCGTGATATCACACGTTTCATAGTTTATTTCCGTGCTGTCTACTTTATATAGCACCTGATGCCTCGTCACACCATCTGCTGTTACATCTTTTTCTTCCAACATCGTTGTGATGACCGGTTTTGTCTCATCCAAAATAAAATCAACCGTTTTTTCCTCAAGCTTATGCTCCCCGGAAGCATCCTGAAGCCAGTAAGTCAAGGTGTATGCCCCCTCTAAAAAATTATTTTTGCCAAGCTCAAAACATTCCCCGGCCGTTTTATGAAAGGCATCCTTTCCTTTGACAAGTTCAAGAGTAGCATCATTTTTAACGATTCCATCCACTCCACCACTGTCATTCTTTGACTCAACCTTACTATGAAGCTCTGTATATACACCATCTGTTTCTATTTCATATTCAATGACTGCTTTATCTTTGGAATAAATAACACTGACACCTTCTGAATTTACCACGACATTCCCTGTCTTGCAGTCTGCTGTGTAAACCAGGGGATTGGTATCAGTTTGAAACATCACCCCATCTGTCATACTCCCGGCAAAAACCATATAACCTTCACAGGAATCAGAAAGCAGATTCGCAAATAGCAAAACAATCATTCCATATACAATTCGTTTTTTCTTTATACGATACCAGTTCTGCATCATAATCTCCTTTCTAAATCAGGAAGCACAGCTGTTGGCATTTGGGATACAAATTCCCCACCTAACACCGTTATATCCTGTTCTATCTCAAAAAAACCAGCCATTTCAGACACCGCTTCATCATTTACCACAGCACATTCCTTTGATAATTGTTTTTGCTTTTCTTCCCTCTCTCTTTGTAAATTCTTCATTGTTCTTTTTGCATTAAATCCGGTCAAATCCCCTATAATCTTCGCTATATTATTTCTCATGAACAGTATCGTAGTGACGATCAGCCCTGCAATAAATAATGTCATCCCCGCATAAAATATATTCTCATACATCTAAATCACCCTCCATTCCTTAAAGTCAAATATTCCCTCGCAAAAATAATGGAGAAAGCTTCTGTGTCAGCTGCTTCCAGCGATAATCATTCTCAATATGCGGTACTTTGCTTCCTTCCTCATATAAATCATGAAGGATATCATAATCCCATTGCTCCACATCCGTTGTTTTTTGTTCCTGCATTTTGCACAAAACCAACAAATGACCTGTATACAAATCTATGCTGTCCTGATAATATTCTTTCTCCCCATTTTCATAAACCTCACAAGCCTTCTCATAATTTTTAAGCTGCTCATAAATATCTGCCTTCTGGCAGTATTTTGCCTCACGAAGTCTGGTGTCTGTAATACCCTTGATGGTTTGAACCTCATCCGCAGCGACCATTCCAAGGATAAAATCACAACATTCCAATGCCTGTGCATAATACTGCTCTGCCCGCTCCTTATTCGATTCCAATTCTTTATCCCCTAAAGCTTCATAAGCAGATGCTAAATACTGGTTATAAACGGTATAGTATTCCGCCTTTATGCTATTGTCCTCGTATTCTTCTAACAGGCTGATCCCCTTATAAGCCGCATCCACCAAACGCAATGCTGCCCCTTCAATCCGCTTTAAATTTCTGGAGTATACAATACACAACAGTCTGTAATTCATCAGCCGGTTAAGCGAAACCGTCAAAGCATCATTCGCCTTCTCAAATTGGAAAAGATGATCAAGCAGGCTTTCATAATCCACATCCAATTCTCCCATAGCCAAAGCGATTGTACTGTAATACCGGGCTTCCGGATATTCATCCTCATCTAACATATTAAAATAATAGGCACTTATCTTATAATCCTTTTGTACCTCAAAATAATCCATCGCTACATTGAGAATCAGCTCCTGGTCTTTATCAATATGATCCCTTCCCTGATTGATATAATATGTGATTCGGCTAAGCCCTGTTTCTGCATCATCCATATAATTTATATACAAATCTAAAAGCTCTAAATATGCCGTATTCCGGCTTCCATCCACCTCCGTTATGGCTTTCACATACACATTTGCCGCTTCCTCATATTTTCCCTGAACGGTATAAGAATAACCTTCATTCAGCAAATTCTCATAGTCCATTTTTATTTCCCGCTGGTTGCCGACATAACCAATCATTGCAGTTATGCCAAAACACAAGGTAAGCACCGCACTTATAAAAAAGCTTTGCATTTTTCGAAAGCTCTCCTTACGGAACGCATCATCTAACTTCTCATAATTCTCTAATGCATAGAAAAGCTCTGTACAATTCTGATACCGATTTTCTGGATTCGCCATTGTACATTTCACAATCAGCTTTTCAAGCCCTCCGGACAACAATGGATTCCATTCACGGATTGGCTTGATCACATAAGGCGGTTCACTTGGATTCCTGCCTGTCAGAACATGATACAAGGTGGCTCCTAAGCTATAAATATCCGTTCTTGCATCCGTTTTATAGATGCCTCTTCCCTTTGCATCTCCAAACTGCTCCGGAGCAGCATAACCCCTGGTTCCAAGCGCCGTCGTATCAGCCAGACTCTCCACATCAAACTCTTTTGCCGTGCCAAAATCAATTAATTTCACCCTGCCATCCGGTTTTACCATAATATTAGACGGCTTCATATCGCGATAGATAATTGGCGGTGTCATCGAGTGCAGGTAATCCAAAGCTTTACAAAGATCCTTCGCCCATTCCACAACCTTATCCTGCGGCTGTGGACCATCTTTTTTTAAGATTTCACTTAACGTTCTCCCCTCAATATAATCCATAACCACAAAGACAGTTCCCTTGTCGTTGATAATATCTACGATTCTCGGCAAAACGGGATGATCTGCCATTTTAAGAATGTTTGCTTCCCGTTGGAGACTGCGCAGCAATGCCTTTGTATCCTGTTCCTTATTCTTTATAACTTCTTTTACCGCCCATTGTTTATTGAGCCTTGTATCCATCGCTACATAAACGACAGACATACCACCCTGCCCGATTTTCTTTAATATTTCGTATTTACCACCTATCACAGTGCCAGCTCTCGTCATGTGTAACACCCTCCCAGCTATTTTTGCAGCTCAAGCTATTTGTATATCGCAAGCGCCACTAATGTAACATTATCCCTCTCTCCCCTGTCCATCACTAATTTCACCATTCTCCCGCATTCCGTCATAAGCTCCTCTTTTTTCCACCCTTTGGATGGAGAAAATACTGCATACAACTCTTCTTCTGAAACCATATGCACAAATCCATCCGTGGCTAACAAAAATACGGTATCTTCTGTTATTCTTCCAGCCTCAAATTGAGGTTTTACTACATTGGATGCACCGACACATTGTAGCAAAATGTTCCTTCTTCGATCTGTGCGTGCCTCTTCCCTCGTTAATATCCCCAACCTTACCTCCTGTTCAACCAATGTCTGGTCAGCCGTCAACTGCTTCACACCCTGCGCAATCTGATATATACGGCTGTCTCCAACATGACAAATAATAAACTTTCCCTGGTATACGAGCAATGCAGATACCGTTGTTCCCATCACCATGTCATTTTTCTCTGCATATTCCGCTATTCCTTCGTTCATTCCTTCTATTAAGCTACGCCATTTTCCACATATATTCTCTAAAGTAAAACTGTCTCCTGCAACCATCTGTGCACACTGTACCCCAAACCAGTTATTGAATGCCATAACCACTTCCCTGCTTGCCAGTTCTCCGTGCTCTAATCCACCCATACCATCACAGACAATAGCAAATGCAATTTTTCCTTTCGAAGAATTCACCACCTTGACAGATAATGAATCCTGGTTGATTTCTCTTATAATCCCTGCGTCTGTATAACATGCCGCAACTATCTCCATAAAAACTCCTTATTCATAAAACAAAATGACTACGCTAAGCTTCACTGTGTACAGGAAGTTTCCCAGTCATCCATGTCCTTCGGGCTTGATTCTTGAACTTTTCCAGTAACAAAAAATGCCCCTTGTACCAGCCAAAAAACTGATACAAGAGGCATTTCACATGTTGTAACATATTATCATGATCATTATCGCAAATATTTATCTTAACTTGAATGTAAATTCTTCATCTCCTAATACGATTTTACAGTCATGCGTTAATAATTCACCTTCTCCATCTGCAACCATTTTATTATTCACATAAGTATGATTCGTAGATTTATTATCCTTGATATAATAATCCCCATCTTTATTCGTAATTATAGCATGTGTTCTGCTTACCGCACCATTACCCTTTACTGTATAATCTACACCCATAGTGGCCTTACCAATTTTAAAATTCTGTTTGGTAATCATAATCCTCTCTTTCGTATTCGTTCGAATTAAATATGGGTTCACCTTCGGAGCAGAATTATTCTTCAATATTCCCGTACTGCCTAAAGCCTGGCTGAGAATAGAGGTGCCCGTCGTTTCCTCTTCTTTTTCTTCTGCTTCCCCTTCCTTTACATCCTCTGCTTTTGCTTCCTCTTCTTCCGCTTTCAGTTCTTCCTGTGTATTTTTAACAATACTTGCACGATTAACCTTTATACTTTTCTTGATTTTTAATCCGGTCTCTTCATGCTGTGCCAACTGGTCTTCCCGCTCTTTCTCTGCTAAGAATTCACCCAGTTCATCTTCAATTACAACACCCGTTACACTTGCTTCCTTCGTCTTGAAAATCGGTTTCTTGATTACCTTTTCCTTCTCTTCTTCAGCAGAGGAATCCTCCTCTGATTCTTCCGCTTCAAGTTCTTCGTTCTCTGTCTCCTCTGGTTCTTCCACCTCAAACTCTTCAGTTTCTGTTTCCCCTGACTCATCCTCTTCTACATCATCTTCCAAAAATTCATCCTCTTCGTCTGGGATGACCGTCTCCTGCAAAATATCCTCTTCGTCTGAAATAGCAGGTTCATCCGGAACATCCTCTTCCTCAGAAAGAACAGTCGCATCTATATCCTCTTCGAAATCTGCTTCAAATGCTTCCTCCTGGCTATTGTCCTCCTCTGCTTGTCCCGCTTCCTCGCCAGATAATGTGTCCTCCCATTCCTCAACAGGCTCTGCGTCGGACTCCTCTTCCTCTATCTCTGACTCCTCCGCTGTAATCTCTTCATCCTGTATGATTTCATCTTCCACTGCTTCATCTGCCGGCTTTTCTTCAACCATCTGGTCAATCGCATCTTCTCTATCACCAACAGTCTCTAATTCCTCTGCTTCATCTATTACTTCCTGATAATCCACATAAATTTCTGCAGCGTCCTCTTCTGGAATTTCAATACCCATATCATCCAAAAGCTCCTGCACAAATGTAACCAGATTGCGCATATTAAACATAGCCGTATTATTAACATATGTCAGAAGTTTCGCCACATACTCACAGTTCTCAGACAAATCATAACGTATATTTGCAAGATAACCTCTTAAGAAACTACTAACATCCACTTCTTCCTGCATATCCTCTAATGGAATACAAATAAATTCAATCCGGTAATCAGAATCAACATATATGTAATCACGGTGCAACACAAGATAAGACAAAGGAATTCTATACTCTGCCATATCAATCAAAGTAAGTACAAGACTTCGAAGTACCCGGAGCACAATTTCTGCATTTACTTCCTGCATTGACAATTCACTCAAATGAATCTTGTCCGTCACATTGTAAGAAAATGTATCAAATTCATCTCCTTCCTCAAAGATGACAGGTACTATCCCCTTCGGTTCATCATCCTCAATAAAATCAAGCAATTCTTCATCCAGACTTGCTTCATTGTCAATATTATACGTCAAGAAACATTCCTTCTCAAAACTCCTTACTCTCAAACTGACTTTTTTCATAAACAAATCCCCTTCCAACTACAGAACCTATATTTGCATATATCCCACTCACCGCATCACTTATTTTATTAAGAAAAATTCTCTTAAATAAATCCAGTCCGCTCATGTTAAACATAATTAATATTATTATAGTGGATTCTGCCCTGTTTCGCAAGTAATTTTAAGTAAAAAGTCGAAATGAGAGTTTCCTCTTCCCTCCTTCCTGTATGAACATTTATATCATATCATCACGCAAAAAAATATACAATAAATAAACAATGTATATTCAGGGAATTCTTTCTGTATATTTCATGTACATTTTTTCATAAATACAGTACAATAAATGTCCGACAGTCACTGAGTAATAACACCTAATACCCTGTAAATGCAAATTTCAAACCGTACTCTTGCCAGCAGAAGCCGTTAATGTTAGAATATTAACCATATACTCTACTGTATAAAAACAAACTTTTAGAAAGGAACTATATTATGGCAAATCCAATCATAACAATTACAATGGAAAACGGCGATATTATGAAAGCAGAGCTATATCCTGATATTGCACCTAACACAGTTTATAATTTTATTTCATTGGTTAAGAAAGGCTATTATGATGGTCTTATTTTTCACCGTGTCATCAAAGGCTTCATGATTCAGGGAGGCTGCCCGGAAGGTACCGGAATGGGCGGTCCGGGTTACAGTATCAAAGGTGAATTTTCAATGAATGGTTTTGAGAATAACTTAAAGCATACACCAGGCGTGCTTTCCATGGCACGCTCTATGATGCCTGATTCTGCCGGTTCACAGATATTCATCATGCACAAGACATCCCCTCATTTGGACGGGCAGTATGCAGCATTCGGCAAAGTAACAGAAGGACTGGATATTGTGGATAAGATTGCATGTGTAGAGACTGATCATTACGACAAGCCTCTTACAGAGCAGAAAATTGCATCCATTACCGTTGATACCCAGGGGGTAGATTATCCGGAACCTGAGAAATGCTAAAATATTTTATTAATCCAGATGCAAAAACAGGGGATATGACATCCCCTGTTTTATTATTCCATATTATTCCATCTTTTATTTTACCTGAATCTTAACCTTCGTCTTCGCTCCGTTGCCCGCTACGATATATACATAGCAGCTTCCCTTTTTCTTCGCCTTTACCTTTCCTTTTGCGCTGACAGAAGCAATTTTTTCATTCGTGCTGAAATACCGGAACTGTTTTACATATTTCTCAGGCAGCAGCTTCTTTTTACTGCTCTTTTTTGTAATCTTTGCCTTTATGACAGCCGTACCGTTCTTTTTTATCTGATATGTTTTCTTATCCGGTTTTACACTCTTTGCATCTGTATATTTCTTGCTGTTTTTACCCGCTGTAAAGACTGACAGGCTCTCCGCAATATATTGTTTCTTTCCATTTACATAGCGGTATGCTTTAACCTTAATCTGATATACCGTCTTCTTATCCGGTTTCTTTCCATTCACCTTTGTAAGCTTCGTGGAAGCTGCCTTTCCATCCTTCAGCATAACGGAACGCTTTAGCGTTTTGCTATTATACTTTGCAGCATAAATGTCATAGCCTTCCGCTCCGGACACAAGATTCCAATCTACCTTCAGGCTGTTCCCACTCCATACTGCCTTGATGCCTTTATTCATCTCCCTGCTATTCGCTTCATAAACCGTCTTGCTCACAGAATCCGGATCCGTATTCTGGCCATTACCATTTGCACCTGTCGCTTTCTCATACTCCGCAACAACCGTTACATCCCCCGTCTTCATAACAAAGCTGGTGGCAGCACTTTTTTCATTCATCAATGTAATATTTCCCTGCGTCACCCGCCATTTTGAAAACCGCATTCCTGCTGGTGCCGACACCGCCTTAATGCTTACAGAATCACCGCTGTTATAACTTCCTCCTCCTGTTCCATTTACTACTGTAACCGTATAAGGTCTCGCATCAACCCGCGAAGCAGGAACAAGATAAATGGTCGTATTCGCTGTCGGTGTGCCATAAACTTGTATTCGTGTATCACTAACCCGGCGCACCATAATTCCATTTACCGGTGCAATCGAATAATTTTCCGGGAAATAATATTCTGCATTCGCAACAAATAACACCGGAGCCATTGCATCCGTTATATTTCTCTGAATCGGCTCCGCCGTTGCAGAGTGAATCGTAATGTGTGACTTTGACGGATTTACAATGGTTACCGTATAACCCTCCGCCGGCACATTCTGTTTTAGTCTGGTAATCGTAACCTCTACCGATTCTACCTCATAATTGCCCTTATCCGCTCCGCTATATTGAGCCATTGCAGTATATGGCACTCCTACCGAAAGCGGCTTTTCACGTTCTTCCTCCTGCCACACCCAGTTTTCCGGTAATGTGACTGTGGATACTCTGTCAAAACGGTATTCTACAACACGGCTTCGCCCCGGCAATCCCGGTGCAAATGCAGCCTTTGCAATCGTAAATTCCGCTGTTGCCTCCACCGCTTCATAATCGTCTTTCGCAGGAAAAACAGCCTTTACCACATACTGACCGGCATTTTCAGGCTTTATCTGTGTATAGCTTTCATCGTTCTCGCCCTGCTTTTTATAATAATATGTTACATGGTCTGTCCCATTTGTTCCGGATTCTGCAATCGGGTTGTTTCCCTCTTCGCCATATGTCCAGCCTGATATGGAAACGGTTCCCTCACTCTTTCGTTCCGGCTGCCTGGTAATCGTAACCGGTCTTGTCAGGTTTTCATAATTATCTTTATCTGCCCCATTATAAACTGCCGTAACAGTCAATGGCACTCCCGCATTTAAAGCCTTACTGTTATCTTCTGCGCTCCACACCCAATTTTCCGGCAGCGTAACTGCAGACACTCTGTCGACATGGTATTCCACATCAAAGTTCTGTGCCGGACGCCCCGGTGCAAATGGCGCCTTCGCAATCGTAAACTCTGCTGTTGCCTCGGCCTCCGCATAATCATCTGTCTCAGGAAAAACAGCCTTTATCACATACTGACCAGCATTTACAGGTTTTGTCTGCGTATAGCTTCCATCATTCTCTCCCTGTTTCTTATAATAATATATTACACGATTTGTTCCGTTTGTATCGGATTCTACAGCCGGGGTATTTCCTTCTTCGCCATAAATCCAGCCCGCCATGAAAACGGCTCCCTCACCCTTTTCTTTCGGCTGTCTGGTGATTGTAACCTGCATTGTCAAATTTTCATAATTATCCTTATCTGACCCGTTATAAATTGCCGTAACAGTCAGTGGGCTTCCTACATTTAAAGCCTTATCACTATCCAGCTGACTCCAGATCCAGCCCTGCGGCAGGGAAACATCCTCCACTGCAGCACAGCTATGCCCCACTCTTTGCTCTGCCGCTGGTGCATTTCCCGGGCTTAACGCCTTATATATTTGGAAATACTGCTCTGCGACCACTTTGTCATAATCTCCATACTCCGGGAATGTCACACGGACTGTATAATAGCCTGCATCTCTCGGATAAACAACTGAAAAATTCTCCTCGTCATCCCTTTTGTATTCCACTATTTCATTTCCGCCTCTATTTGTACTGGATCCATACTGTGGAACCCTCCGTACCTCACCATAAGTCCAGTTTTCAATCGTTACCCATCCACTTCCCTGCTGCTTATCAGACGTTGCCTTAATCTCGAATCTATTCTCGGCTACCGCTTCTTCATAGTCTGCATTTGCTGGAAATACTGCTTTTATCTTATAATTTCCCCGCTGTGTCGGCACCGTTTCCGTATAAGCATCATCCGATTCACTCTGGGATCTATAATAAATCTCCACATTCTCTGTTCCGTTCGTCTCCGAAACGAGGACCGGCTCACTTGGTTTTTCACCATACACCCAGTCCTTTATGCCAACAAATCCCCTTCCGCTCTCCTTCAAAGAGCAGATCACAACACGGGTGTCCTCCTTTTGCACCGTTGTTCCGTCTGCTAACTCCACAAATATATCTTCCAGATACAAACAGATGTCCTGTGCACCTGTTCCGGATAGAGATACACCAAACAGACAATTACTGTCTAACACTTTTCCCTCTTCGCCAAAAGAAAGCTCAAAGTCTCCGTATCTTCCGTCTCCCGCATCCGTATAGCTCAATGTTCCTCCATCACAAATCCGCGAAAATGCCTTTTCGTCAAATGAAGCAATACCCATACGATCAAGCTTTCCTTTTATTGATTTTACCTTTGTTCCCTCTATATCTTTCAAATGGCAGCAAACCAAAGTCTGTCTTTTTGCATCATGCCCAAAGCTAAAAAAGGAAACATTCTCCTCATCTGCTCCAAGTTCATAGGTTCTTCCCTTGGTATCCCAAAGTTCCTCATCTGCGGTGTATAGCTTAAACCCTCCAAAGCAGATCTGCTGATATGATTCCGGTGCATGAATAGCAACTGTACACACCCGCTGCTCACCTGTAATGGAAATGCTTTGCTGCGTATTTGTAATCAAAATACTTCTGCCAAAGTCATGCACGGAATAGGTCTGTTCTCTGCAGCTCCAAGGCGCTTTCGAGAAAGCTGCAGCGCACATACCTGTTTCACCATAGCTATTCCTTTTATTCATGTCCAAAAAGGTTCCCCCTGCGTTATAACTGTTGACACCGGTACCTGTCGATACATGTACTGCCAGACCACAAAAATCCGGACAATCCTTTACATAGATGTCGAATTCTATCATATTGGCTACTGTTCCGTCCACCTCATACTGCCTCTCCACTGGCACAATCTTAATCTTATCATCCAGAATACCATAACCATCTGTAACCGGCTTTCCTAAGGTATCTGTTATCGCTTCAACCTGGTCATATTTGCTTCCAAACCAGCCAAAATCCGGGCTTACCGTCAGCAGCGTTCCCACTGCCAGCAGCCATATCATGCATTTTTCCGCTATTCTCATCATCAAATCCTCCTTTATATTCAGCCTTGCTGACATGTTTAAAATCCATATAATGATGCAAAAAATCCCCATATCTTTTTATATCGGAAAGATACGAGGATTTTTTAACGGATATTATCATTAAATCATTCGCTTTCGTTTCAAAATTTTAAGTACTAAAAGACAAATCACCACCGTCACGACACAGATAATCCCAAATCCATACGGTGTACTGTGCAGCGGCACCCATTTCCCATCCACATTCATACCATAAAAACCGGAAATAATATTCGGAATCGCCATAACAATCGTAATGGCTGCCAGATATTTCATCACATTATTCAGACGGATATCGATAATATTCGACAAAAGCTCTCTGGTACCATGAATAATATCTTTATAAATCACTGTCATCTCAATCGCCTGTGCGTTCTCGACTTTGACATCATCCAATAAATCCTTGTCCTCCGGAAACTGCCGCACACGGCTGTAACGGGAAAGACGGTCAATTACTGCACCATTTGCACGGAGAGAAGTTGCAAAATATACAAGGTTTGACTCTAATTCGTGCAGGGTTACCAAATCCTCCTCCTGCATATTCTCCTGTGCCCGGATCTCAATCTCTGTCCTTTTGTTGTCAATGGTTCGCAGATACAACTGGTATACCATACAGGTGCGATAAAGAATCTGGTATACAAAACGCATCTGCTTCTTTGTGCTAAAATCCCGGACAATGGAATTTACAAAATATTCAAGTACCGGTGTCTCCTCCGCACAGATTGTTATAGTATAATCATCTAACAACACAATACCAAGCGGAATTGCAGTATAAGCCTTTTGTTCATTACGAATCTCAACAATCGGAATATCCACCAGGATGAGAGTGTAATCATCCTCAAGATCCACACGGGAACTCTCGTCCGCATCCATAGCGGCACGAACATCGGCAATATCAATCTCAAACCGCTCAGAAATAAGCTGCATCTCATCCAAGGTCGGGGCAGTCAGCTGCACCCAGCTACCGGGTTCATAGGCATGTAGTTCTCCTATTTTTCTATTATCTGTTCTGTAAATTCTGATCATGATACATGCCTCCATTTCCCGAATATTTACGATTATTTTACGTTTTTTTCCTCTTGAATATACGATGAAACATTCAAATCCAGGTGAGTAAAAATTCACCCACACTTATCCAGTATAAGCCCTTTTGACAAGGATTGTCAACGAAAAAAGGGCAGGCAACCTCTAAGCTAGTCCGATGCGAATTTTTCCGTATTCGCCTTGCTACTGAAATAACATTCCCAATCCACTGAACAATCCGGTACTTAAAAGTCCCATGATAATTCCTGCCAGGATAACTCCCAATAATACTGCCAACACACTAGTCTTAAAATCCATATCCAGAATACTGGCTGCAAGAGTTCCTGTCCAGGCTCCCGTCCCCGGAAGTGGAATCCCTACAAATAAAAGCAATGCCCAAAATAATCCTTTCCCCGCTTTTTCCTTTAATTTCTCTCCACCCTTATGTCCTTTTTCAAGGCAGAATGTAAAAAACTTCCCAATATACTTCTTGTCCTTTCCCCATTCTAACACCCCTCTGGCAAACAGGAAAATAATCGGAACCGGGAGCATATTCCCCACAATACACACAATGTAGGATGGTATTACCGGAAGTCCCATACCGATTGCATAAGGAACTGCAAGCCTTAATTCGATTAACGGCACCATCGAAATAAAAAATGTAATCAGATATTTTGTTAACATATAAATCTCCTTTTTAAACAGCTTCATTAGATATAATTATGCTAATTCTATGTTATTTATCCAGGAAAGTCAAACACTAACGCAGATTTGTTTAGCAAGAGGAAAATAGCAATCAGAACCACCGGCTTAGCCGGTGGTTTGCTCACGCCCTATAAGGGCTCATT
>CAMWYJ010000005.1 GCA_947178445.1 uncultured Clostridium sp. | reverse complement strand
CCGTTTCTCTATTTGAGAAACTCCACAATGCAAAACAGGCCCTTGGCCTAACAAAAAAACTGCCACATCAGTGAAACCTGATGCGGCAGTATCATACATAAAGGAAAGCTTACTCTTCCAACGACTTTGTCTTGTGGACAACAACCGTTTCATCGTAGCATTCAAAAATATCATCTACATATTCTTTTTTCATTTTCGGTGTAATCAGGCTTACAACCGGAACAATGATGAGACCTACCAGCATGGTGATTGCACCCGCATTGATCGGGGAGGCAATAAACTTGAGGAACAGGTTGGAGACGGTAATGCCGACACCGACAATGTAGCTTGCCCATACGGCTGCCTTTGTAATATTTTTTGAATAAAGTCCATACATAAACGGTGCTAAAAATGCGCCGGCAAGTGCACCCCAGGAAATACCCATAAGCTGTGCAATAAAGGTAGGCGGATTCAATGCAAGGACAACGGACAGTATGATGAAGCCTGCAACTAACACCCGCATTACGATAAGCTGTGTCTTGTCATCCATATCCTTGACAACAGATTCTTTAAGGAAATCAAGTGTCAGCGTAGAACTTGAGGTAAGCACCAATGACGACAGCGTTGACATAGATGCAGAAAGTACTAAAACAATCACAATACCAATCAGGATATCCGGCAATGTCGAGAGCATCTGTGGAACAATCGTGTCATATATAACACCGCCCTCATCGTTGTAAATGGCCGGTGAATCAAATAAACGTCCAAAGCCGCCTAGAAAATAACATCCACCGGAGATAACGATTGCAAAAAAGGTGGATACGACCGTACCGGTCTTAACCGCTTTTTCATCCTTAATCGCATAGAATTTGTGTACCATCTGTGGCAGTCCCCATGTCCCGAGGGAGGTTAAAATAACAACTCCTAACAGATTTACCGGATCTGGACCGAAAAAGCTTGCGAATAGGCCCTGCCCGCCCTGTAATGCAGGAACTGCTACATCATCTGCAGAAATTAAGGAGAGCTCCTTTAAGGCATTTAAAAAGCCACCCTGTCCGCTTAACACGGCACCGATTACGGCACAAATACCAATCAACATAATGATACCCTGAATAAAATCATTTAGTGCAGTAGCCATATAGCCGCCAGCGATAACATATACTGCAGTCAGCAGTGCCATTACGATAATACAAACCTTGTAATCAATGTCAAATGCCATACCAAACAATCTTGACAGACCATTATAAATCGAAGCAGTATAGGGTACTAAAAATACGAATGCAATTGCAGAACCGGTAATGCGGAGTGCCTTGGAATCGTAGCGTTTTCCAAAAAATTCCGGCATGGTTTTTGCATCGAGCTTTTGTGTCATAATACGGGTTCTCCTACCAAGCACCAGCCATGCTAAAAGGCTTCCGATAAATGCATTTCCAAGACCAATCCATGTGGAAGCAAGTCCGTATTTCCATCCAAACTGTCCCGCATATCCTACAAATACCACAGATGAGAAATAGGATGTACCAAAGGCGAATGCAGTAAGCCATGGTCCAACACCTCTTCCTCCTAACACAAAATCATTGACATTGGTAGCACTTTTTCTTGAATAGAAACCAACCCCAATCATAACTGCAAAAAACACTATCAGTAATAAAATTTTGATTGCCATTTTCTTTTCTCCCTATCTCTTATACTCTAAAAATTTGACGCCATAAAACAAAAAATAATTTCCGGCTTTAAAACGCTTATGTTTTAAAGCTTTAACGTCATAAAGTGAATTATATGAAAAAACGGCCATTCTGTCAATGGCTATTTTTTCTTTCTAATCTTATCCTATATTACAGAAAACACACCCTTTTCCTATTTACAGCTCTTTTTTCCATCTACCTGAACTTACTTTTTATCTTTTTTAAAACCCATCTGACCGGATGTTTCATGGTATTCCTGAGATTCTCTATTTCCCTTTTCTGTTCCTGTAATTCCTTCTCCATTTTTCTCTCCATCCGCAGATAAGAGGTTCCCATAAATAATATGATATCCTCTAGCATTTCCCCATTTTCAGGAGACCATTTTTCTTCGGCAGTATATTCAAAAGGAAATAAATCCCCCTCCATTCCCATATATTTTTCCGCAATCAGCCGGTTTCCCTCCCTGTATTTTTCAAAAAGGGCTAACGCTTCCGGTTCGGAAAACATGCTATATTTCTCATTATCCTTTTTGCTGTTTGAATTATGCGCCAATATATTTTGAAACGCCCAATTACTATCCGCATCCAGATCTGGAAGCTTATTTAATATCCGCTTTATCTCTGCATTATTTTTCGTAAGGCTTTTATTAAGTACCGTTTCCTGAACCTTAAATACATCCGAAAATTTGAGACCGATTATATTGATAAAATCCTCATAAATGTGACCACCGATAAAATATTGCCTGTCAAACCGCCGGACGATCAGATTTTCTTTCCCCACATATCCGGAAATGTTGTTTAACATTTCACAATAATCCAAATGGACGATTGGCAGCTTCTCTGTCATCTCTTCCCAGGATAAAACACACTCTTGATAAAGACCTTCTTTAATCCTCTGACTCCACCAGGAAAACAGGAAATCATCCTGTCTGCGAAGATACACAATAACCTTTGTGGCAAAATGGTTGGCATCCATTTCTCTTTTCAGCTTTTCCCATACATTGTCCTTCTCTCGAAAACCACAGTTCCACAAACCCTCATCGGATAAAATGACATTGTCATACGTTTGAAACGTATGATATAGTGTTTGAAATCCGTCCTTAAAATACTGCTGTTCCTTCTCCATATCCCTGTTTCCGTTTTCGTCTGTCACTCTTCCAAACATGAAATGTGCTGTTCTTAACTGACCTGTATTCCGGTATCGAAACGGCATCACCGGATAACAATATCCCTGACGGTTTAATTCTTCCTGATTATCTGCACAAAACTTCTGAAGAACAGTTGTAGCAGTTCTTGGCATTCCAATGTGTAAATATAGCGTTTTCATTCCACTATCTTCCTCCATCGCCTGATTTTCATTATCTTACAAATATTTTTCCAGCTTTTTCATGATGATATCAACGCACTCACTCACATCATGTTTGCTTGTATCGATAGTAATCTCCGCATTTTCCGGTTTCTCATAAGGACTGGTTATTCCCGTAAAGTTGCTGATTTTTCCGGCTCTGGCTTTTTGGTAAAGCCCCTTCACATCCCGTTTTTCACATTCTTCTAATGGCGTGCTTACATAGATTTCTACAAACGGGGTTCCTATAATTTCTCTCGCTACCCTGCGGTCTGACCGGTATGGTGCGATAAATGAGGTCAACACAATCAATCCTGCATCATTCATAAGCCTGGCAACCTCTGCTACCCGCCTGATATTTTCAATGCGGTCATTTTCCTTGAACCCAAGATCCCTGTTAAGCCCCATACGGACATTATCTCCGTCAAGAAGCATTGTATGCTTTCCAAGAGAAATCAACCTTTTCTCCAGTTCATTTGCGAGTGTTGATTTCCCCGCTCCGGAAAGACCTGTCATCCACACCGTCATAGCACTTTGCTGCATCTGGTTCTCCCGTATCTGTCTCGTGACATCCATCTCATGCCATTTTATATTATTATTCCGGGCTAAAGGCTGCTGTACAACACCTCCCGCCGAGGTCTTATTGGTTATCCTGTCAACCAAAATAAAGGAGCCAAGCTCCTTATTCTTTGAAAAGCGGTCAAAAACAATCTTGCTTCCTGTTGATATCTCACAGCTTGCCAGCTCATTTTTGTATATGGCATCCGCATATACCTCTGCACCAGTATTTACGTCAATCTTGTACTTAATATGCATAACCGTAGCCGGTAATAGCTGTGTACCCAGCTTTAATAAAAAATTTTTACCCTCCACAAGACTGCTCTCATCCATCCATAATAAGGATGCCTCAAACAAAGAACCCGTCTCCGGTTCTGCCTCTTTTTGCAAAATGCATCCTCTTGAAATATCCACCTCTGTATCCAGTTGAATGGTAACTGCACGTCCCTTCTTGCTTTCCTGTACCGCAGAACTTCCCTGTAGTATTCCCGTCACAACTGCCCTTTCCCCACTTGGCATCACCGTGACCTCATCTCCTACCGATATGCTGCCTGATGCAATCTGTCCCTGAAATCCTCTGAAGCTTCTGTCCGGGCGGCAGACTCTTTGAACCGGCATAGTAAAGCCCTGCTCTGCTTCGCTCTCCGTCACGTCAATCTGTTCCAGATAAGACAGAAGAGTTGTTCCTGTATACCAACGCATGTTGTTTGATTTCCTGACAATATTATCGCCTTCCGTGGCAGAAACCGGAATGATACACAAAGAATCGTAATCGAATTCTGCCATCAAAACTTTGATATGCTTCTGTATTTTATTAAATTTTGCCTGCTCGTAATGAATCGTGTCCATCTTATTTACAGCGAATACAAAATGCTTTATTCCCATAAGCGCACATATCCTTGCATGCCGCTTTGTCTGTATCTGCACATTCTGGCTGGCATCCACTAAAATCACTGCCAACGAAGCAAAGGATGCTCCCACTGCCATATTCCGGGTATACTCCTCATGTCCCGGCGTATCTGCCACAATGAAGCTTCTGTTTTCCGTTGAAAAATACCGATAGGCAACATCAATGGTTATTCCCTGTTCCCGCTCCGCCATCAAACCATCTAACAAGAGAGAATAGTCTATTTTCCCCTCTCTGGAACCAATCTTGGAATCTAAAACCAGCGCTTTTTTCTGATCTGCAAAAATCAGCTTTGCATCATACAGCAAATGTCCAATTAATGTAGATTTCCCGTCATCCACACTGCCACAGGTTATAAATTTAAGAAGCTTGTCATTCATATTAAAAATACCCTTCCCTTTTCCTTTTTTCCATGCTCGCAGCTCCGCCATCCGAATCAATGACTCGGCTCGTCCTCTCGGATTCTACAGAAGCCAGCGTTTCTTCAATAATTTCATCCAATGTAATGGCATTGGATTCCACGGCTCCGGAAAGCGGATAACATCCCAAAGTCCGGAACCTGACCATTTTATGCTCTATCGTTTCATCCGGCCTTAATTTCATTCTGTCATCATCCACCATAATCAGATTGTCATCCCGGCGGACAACAGGTCGCATAGCAGAATAGTACAGGGAAACAATCGGTATATTCTCTCTTTTTATATATTGCCATATATCTTTTTCCGTCCAGTTCGACAGAGGGAAAACTCTTATGCTCTCTCCTTTGTGAATTTGGGTGTTGTAAAGCTTCCACAGCTCCGGCCTCTGGTTTTTCGGATCCCATGCATGGTTTTCATTCCGAAATGAAAAAATTCTCTCCTTTGCTCTGGATTTTTCCTCATCTCTCCTGCCTCCCCCAAATGCCGCCGTGAATCCATATTGATCAAGCGCCTGCTTAAGAGCCTGCGTTTTCATGATATCTGTATAGGCTGCACCGTGGTCAAACGGATTGATTCCCTGACGGACTCCGTCCTCGTTAATGTATTCTAACATTTCTATGCCAAGCCTCTTTGCTGTTTCATCCCGAAAAGATATCATTTCTTTAAATTTCCATGTTGTATTCACATGTAAGAATGGAAATGGTGGTTTCTCCGGATAGAATGCCTTGAATGCTAAATGCAGCATCACAGATGAGTCTTTTCCAATCGAATATAACATGACTGGCTTCTCACACTCTGCGACCACCTCCCGCATAATATAGATTGCCTCAGATTCTAATTCATCTAAATGATCCATATGGTATCTCCTTTATTTCTTTGCAGGAATCTTTGTCGGATATACAAAACCTGCTTGCCGCAAGATATCTGCCATTCTTCTCATGGCACACCATCTGCTTCTAAATTTGATAGCATGATATAAACACTATATGGAATTTAAATGAAATAAATAAACGAATTGTTATCCGTGTATGCCTCTTAACCCTGTGTATAAAAAAAGAAAACCTCTCTTCCTAATTTAAACCCAAAGAGAGGTTTTACTTTTCATAAAGTCTGTTCAAGTATCTACAAAAATTATCCATTTTTATTTAATCTTACTTTCATATGTGGCGATATCCTCACCCGACAGTAAACTGCCATCTAATACAACCTCTGTAAGCTTGTACCCGTCTGGAAGCTGCTGCTTATAGACTAAGACCGTAGGAATATCAAGACCAGCTGATGGCTCATATCCCATCTTGCTCATATACCATTGTCCATATCCCTCTAACTGAATCATAGTTCCCGATTCATTGGTCTGCACATTTTCTATAATATAATTTCTTTTTAAAACTGCCCCCTGCCTCTCGCCATTGGCTGTCTCCTGTTCCATGATGTCTTCCACCCCATGGCGCAGAGTCTCATTTTCACTCATACAACATTTCCCGTATTGTATATAAGCGTGATACACATTCGCTCCCGTTGCAAGAAATGCAACAATCAGCGCAAAGCTGCAGATTCCGCCCATCCCCGAACGGTCATCCACATGATGGTTTCGTTCTAATGGATATGCAAACGGAAACAGCCATGCCAGAATAAGCAGTGAAAGCTTTCTCTCATATAACAAATTAACAATCACTGCATCCATAAACAATATCCCATTGCCTATTGCCAAAAATATTTTATATTCCTGAATCCGGAATAAAATATCCACATGTCTTCCTGCACACATCAAAACATATACACCAATCAACAAAAAAACTGCTATATACATAAATATCTTTGATATTTTAGGAAGGATACTATACTCATGATCCGGAGGGACATCAATTCGGATTGGTTTATGGATTGAATAAAATGCACCTGGGTCTTCTAAATCATTAAACTTATCATAATCCCATGGATTATCTCCTGTTCCTAAAGCTGATTTTTGAGACACTTTATCTGCATCTGACAGTCTGGTTCCTGTCTCATTTTTCTCATCTGATAATTTAAGTTCCATCACATCCTCACAGTTTTCATTTCTCGAGCTGGCTTAAACGCTCATTTACCGTCTCCAGCATATTCGTGTACTTTTCTAATTTTTCTCTTTCTTCCTCTATCTTGGCAGCCGGAGCCTTCCCTACAAAATTCGGATTGTTTAACATTCCATTACAACGCTTAATCTCACCCTCTAAGCGCTTTTTCTCTTTTGCCAGACGTTCCTTCTCCTTCTCGATATCCACAAGTTCTGCAAACGGCATATAAACTACTGCATCATGGATTACCGCTGATACCGCATCCTCCGCAATTCCTGTCTTGTCTGCCTGAACGATTACCTCAGAAGCAAACCCTAAGGTTGCAAAGAACACTTTTGCATCCTCAAAAATATTTCGAACCTCTTCCTTTTCCGAAACCACATAAACCGTTGCCTTTTTGCTGTTTGGTACATTCATTTCTGCACGGAGGTTACGGATTCCACGAACCGCCTCCTTAATCGTATCCACTGCCCTTTCATCCTCTGCAAAATTCCATTCATCCTTAAATTCCGGCCAGTCAGAAATCATAATGGATTCCTCTTTATCCTGAAGGTTTGTGAAAATCTCCTCTGTTACAAATGGCATATACGGATGGAGCAGCTTTAATGCATTACCTAAAACCGTCTTAAGTGTCCACAAAGCGGCACCCTTTGTCTCATCCTCATCACTGTAAAGTCTCGGTTTTACCATTTCGATATACCAGTCACAGAATTCCTCCCAGATAAAGTCATATACCTTAGAGGCCGCAATACCAAGCTCAAACTTATCAAGATTCTCTGTCATATCCTTGGCAAGTGTGTTAACCTTAGACAAAATCCAGCGGTCCGCCAATGTCAGCTTGCCAAGATCAATATCTGTCACATCTGCTTTTTCGATATTCATCATAATGAAACGGGAAGCATTCCAGACCTTGTTCGCAAAATTACGACTTGCCTCAACTCTCTCCCAATAAAAACGCATATCATTACCAGGCGCATTTCCTGTAATCAGCGTAAATCTCAACGCATCTGCACCATATTTCTCAATAACCTCCAGTGGATCAATACCATTTCCCAAAGACTTGGACATCTTTCTACCCTGGTCATCCCTTACCAGTCCATGGAACAGCACGGTAGAAAATGGTAATTTTCCTGTCTGTTCTAAAGAAGAAAATACCATACGGATTACCCAGAAGAAAATGATATCATATCCCGTTACCAGCACGTCTGTCGGGAAGAAATAATCCATTTCCTCCGTCTTTTTTGGCCAGCCTAAGGTTGAAAATGGCCACAATGCAGAAGAGAACCATGTATCCAGCGTATCCGGATCCTGCTTCATGTCGGAAGAACCACATTTTTGACAGGTACAGACTGCTTCCTTCGATACCGTAATCTCCCCACAATTCTGACAGTAATAAGCCGGTATCCGGTGACCCCACCAAAGCTGTCTGGATACACACCAGTCACGGATATTTTCAAGCCAGTTGTAATAGTTTTTATTCATGCGTTCCGGAATCAGCTTAAGCTCACCTTTCTTAACAGCCTCCAATGCCGGCTTCGCCATTTCCTCCATCTTTACAAACCATTGCGGTTTAATGAGTGGCTCAACAGTAGTCTTACAGCGGTCATGAGTGCCGACATTGTGATTATGCGGAACAACCTTGACCAGCAATCCCTCTGCTTTCAAATCTGCAACCATTGTCTTACGTGCCTCGTAGCGGTCCATCCCCGCATACTTGCCGCCAAGGGAATTGATCGTTGCATCATCATTCATGATGTTAATTTCCTCTAAGTTATGACGCTTGCCGACCTCAAAGTCATTAGGATCATGGGCTGGTGTAATCTTCACACAGCCGGTTCCAAATTCCTTATCTACGTAAGGGTCTGCAATTACCGGAATCTCCCTGTCGGTCAGTGGAAGCTTTAACATCTTACCAATGATATCCTGATATCTTTCATCCTCCGGATTCACTGCAACCGCCGTATCACCGAGCAATGTTTCCGGTCGGGTTGTAGCGATTTCCACATACCTGCCTTGTTCTCCAACAATTGGATAATTAATATGCCAGAAGTTACCGTCCTGATCCACATGCTCTACCTCTGCATCAGAAATGGTAGTCTGACAGACCGGGCACCAGTTGACAATACGGGAGCCCTTGTATATCCAGCCTTTTTCATAAAGCTTGCAAAATACTTCATTTACAGCATCATTATTGCCATCGTCCATAGTAAAGCGCTCTCTGTCCCAGTCAGCAGAAGAACCAAGCTTTTTTAACTGGTTGATGATACGTCCACCGTATTCTGCCTTCCACTCCCACGCTTTCTCCAAAAATCCTTCTCGTCCAAGGTCATCCTTATCAATTCCCTGCTCCTTTAAAGATTCAATAATCTTAACCTCTGTCGCAATTGCCGCATGGTCCGTTCCCGGCTGCCACAATGCATTATAGCCCTGCATTCTCTTATAGCGGATCAAAATATCCTGCATTGTATTGTCCAATGCATGCCCCATATGAAGCTGACCGGTAATATTTGGCGGCGGCATCACAATAGTAAATGGCTTCCTACTGCGGTCTACCTCTGCATGAAAATATTTTTTGTCTACCCAGTTTTTGTAAATTCTGTCCTCAATTTCTGAAGGGTTATAGTTTTTTTCCAATTCTGTTGGCATGATATTACTCCTTTCTTTCTACGAGCTAATTAGACGATTGCGAAACTCCTGATTTTCAAAACCTAGTTGTGCAATATAGACAATGTCATAAGCAGGGTGCTTTGGAACCGCTGGTGCTTGCATTGAGTACTTGGCGAGGCATTTTCGAGCCTAGTACGAAAGTACACTTGCACACTTAGTGAGGTTCTTTCGAACTTAGTGGGCATAGTGTTACACTGCTTAGCACCATTGCGAGTGACAAGCAGCGCAAGCGTGCCCAACGTTGATATTGTCTATATTGCGAGGCGGAAGTCTGCAAAAACTTAAGTTTCGCAAATACCTATATGAGCTAATTAACCTGACTATTATTTTTAGATAACGGACATATACTCAAAAAAGAAATCGCCCTCTATCTAAATTGATAAAGGGCGAATGCTCGCGGTACCACCTTAATTTCTCACTTCTCTTATCCTGTAACGGGGACGAATCGTCATAACCTACATTGTGTTTCATTTCTCAGTCATGCAGTTCAAAAGCTACCTTCAAAGTCTTCTTCTTGAAATGATCTCTCAGCCGATGAATCATTCTCTCTGGCAAGGAATAACTTCTACTCCTCTTTCTCACAACCTTTATAAACTAGGTTAAATATAGAATACAAAGAACGAAAAGTCAAGAGGCAAATGAAACAATATAGCATATATCCTAACCGTTCATCCGGTCAGCTCCTTATTCCGAACAACTATTTCTTAATTGATACCTTTTTACCAACACCTCTTTTCCGTAATAACGCTTTATAGGCTTTCAATTTCTTCTTTGGCACTTTGATGACTGCCTTTGAAGGAATCCCTGTAAATGCCTTGCTTCCAACATTCTTAGTCGTCAGCTTACTGGTCTTAATTGTAATTTTCTTTAATTTCTTACAGTTATAAAATGCCTGCTTTCCAATCTTATTTACTTTAGACGGAATGGTAATGCTCGTAATCTTTTTGCAGTTATAAAATGCTTTATTTCCAATGGACGTTACATTTTTTCCAAGCTTTACGGTCTTTAAATTTTTACAGCCGCTAAATGCCTCTTCACCAATCGTCTTCACATTATTTCCAATGGTAACTTTCGTAATTTTCTGGTTATTCTTAAATGCCCCCTTGGCAATAGACGTAATCGTATATTTTGTCCCTCCAACCTTGAGTGTAGCCGGAATCACCAGACTGCCTTTTGCATGTTTTTTATCCATAGATACCAAAGTGGCATTTTTCCCGTCACCCTTTGTCACAGAAACCGTAATACCTGTCTTTTGGTCGTAGCATTTTACGTTCTCGCCGGCATCTGTTTTATTATCCTCTTCTGTTTCTCCATTTATATCATCCTTCGGAAGAGTATCCCCTTGCTCGTTATCCTCCTTACCGGAAGCTGCACTTCCTACATAAAAAGTATATACTCTGCCAATAGATGGATTATACTTTGGCCGAACCTCCACTTTTGCCACACCGTCCGCTATAAAATTCAGATATCTGTTATCTGTTATTGTAATCACATTGCTATCCTGTGAAATAACCTCCATCTCATTTAACTCTGCATCCGAATCATCAAAACAATAGCACTCTAAGATGTCTCCGACTTTATAATCACTGCCACAGGAAGAGTAATAATAAGGTTCATCATTTAAACACCAGAATATTTCAAAGCTGGTTGGTACGGTTGCCGTAAACATTTTATTACAGCGTGGACACTTCATCGTTACTTTTCCATCTGTCACCGTACTATTCCCAATGACCAGATCCGAATCATGTGTAACAGTAATCGTCAAGGTTGTACTCGCAGCCAGATAATTTTCAGTTTCCCCTACCTTGACCGTAATGACCGCCGTTCCAGCCGAAATACCCGAAATAATACCATCGGCATCCACCGTTGCAACGGATGGATTATCTGATGTATAGGTATAATCACCTCTCACAGAGACATAATATATATCTGTCGCATTCTGCTCCATAATACTGTATTCGTTTGCATAAGCTCTGACATCCCGCTCTGCTTTTGCAATGGTAAAGTTTTTAAACGTATTTCCATCGTACGAACCAATACCCATAACCGTTACGGTGGCAGTACCTGCATTTACATTATCTGTGTAATTCACAATATAATCTTCATTTAACGTTAATGCTTTATCATCTAAAGTTACCATTACTGCCGGTGTAATGCCTGAGCCTTTATAAGTATAACTGCTCTGCTCTAAGGATATTTCTGCATTTTCAATGGAATTAGGGGTTGTTCCAGACCATGCTGACCATGTGATTTTACCATCATGGTTCGTCATCACATCCTCTGTCCATGTGGCATTTCCCTCCGGATAATAAGCATTTGCTGTACAGGAATAAAAAACCCTGTCATAGAACGTACCATCTATCGTTTCACCAAACTCAGGTGCATCTCCCATAAAATAAATATACTTTAACTTACTACAATTACCAAATGCGTATGCTCCCAAAGTGTTCACCGAATCCGGTAACCGGACTATCAAAAGGGAACTGTCGTATCGGAAACAATGGGCACCAATCGTGGTAAGACCGTTTCCTTCAATGGTAACACCAGACAATCCTGAACAATTGCCAAATGCACCCTCTCCTAACTCTGTGACAGAATCAGGAATCGTGATACGCTGTAGATTTGTATTATAGTAAAAAGCATAATCTGCAATCTTTGTTACCGTAGCCGGAATCGTAATCTGGCTTGCAGACGGACAGGTGACTAACGTCCTACCATCCTTACTATAAATCGCCTGACCAATCACCTGATAGCTTGTGTTGCCACTCGCAATAGAAATATCTGTAAGTCCCTTACAGCTGGAAAAAATCGAATTGCCAATGGAGGTGACAGAAGCTGGGATTTCAATGCTTGTCAAGTTCTCACAACTGCTAAACGCAAAATCACCGATACTTGTCAGAGTGTCTGGCAATATAATCTCTGAGAATTTTGTACTGCTAAAGGCACTTTTATAAATTCCGGTAACGGTTTTCCCATTAATCGTTTCGGGGATTTCCAGTACACCGGTATTGTCATAACCGTCATACTGATAAACCGCAAGACCATTCGATGAGGAATAATAGCTAAATAATGAATCCCTTACTGTAACATCATAAGGACGGTAGCCCTGGTCATTTTTTGACATACTATAGCCGGCTTCTAACATATAGTAAGTACCATTTAACTCTGCCATCGCATTCATGTGCCCACTGCCCGCTCCTAAATCCTTATTGCCATTTCTTGACCATGCCTTAATACCCAGCTTATCACACAAAGTGATAATAGCAGATGTGCTTGCCCAGCAGTCTCCACCACCATATATAATCATGGAATACACACCGGAATAGGATACCGAATAGTCATAACTTGCTGGAAATTTAGCAACCGCCTCCATGATCTCATAATCCGTCATACCTTCCTTCACATTCTCTGAAAGATAAGCATCCATTATCCCGTCACCATAAGTGATAGCATAATCCTTAACATGCACGGTTATCGTGTAGGACTTACCAGCCGTCTTTGCTATAATCTTAGTATCTCCTTCACTCATCGTATAGTAGTCATAGTCCTCCCCCTCCGAAACCGATTGACTAAAACCGGAATATCTTTTCCAATATGTATATTTGGGAGTAATGAGGCCATCCGCTGAAACCTTTGCAGAGCTTCCGCTTGAAATACTATAGGTCACCTTTGCACCATCTCCAACTGTAAGCTGATAGCTTTGTGAAAGGTTATCCGGTATCGTTATTTTCTCAAGATAAGTACTGTTCAATCCATAGATTGTAACCTCCTGACTTGCATCCGCCTCTGCTGCCTGTGTGCACATAGGAAAAAATACAATGGCACACAAAATAAAAAGAAATACGTACCTTTGCCATGCTTTGGCTTTTTGTAAAATCTCCATCCTATCGACCTCACTTTCTATTGAAATTCTCTTACTCTATTTTACTACAAAAAATATGTAAATCCAAACTATTTTTGCCCTTATTTTTATGGTATATTTTTCTATTTGTTATTCATTTTCAAAATATCAAAACAATATATCTTTGCTAAAACCTATCCTTCTCCCCAAACATCTTCTCCGGTGGCTTTGCAAGATATGCAATCGCAAGCAGTGTTGTCATCACAATCCAACTGATCGGTTCTGTAAGTGCCACACCAAAGTAGGCAAATGCCGGCACCAGGAAATTGGCTGACAGCACCTTTACCAACATTTCTAATATACTAGAGCATACAGGAATAATTTTTCTGCCCATTCCCTGTAAGGAACAGCGCAAAATAAATAGTGGTCCTAACACATAGAAAAATACAACTCCCACACGGATGTACATCACCGCCGCATCAATAATTTCCCGGTCGGGTGTATTGGTAATCCAGCGTACCACTGACTCACCAAATAAAAAGCAAATTACAATAAGCACGGTGGTTTCAACCGATACGATTACAAGCGCATGACGGACTCCCTGCTTAATCCTGGAAATTTTTCCCGCACCGACATTCTGACTCACGAAAGTGGTCATGGAAAATCCAATTGTAAAAATAATAATCATCAGAATATCAAACACTCTTCGTCCCGCCGTATGGGCTGCCACAATTTTTGTACCAAGACCATTTATCGCACTCTGCAGTACAATAGTTCCAATGTTTACGATGCAGCCCATAAGTCCCATAGAAAGTCCGGTGGTGATAAGCTCCCGGTATTGCTCTCTCGTCAGCACCCACTCATCACCCCTCGGGATTAGATTTTTAAACTTTATCAGCGCATAAGCTACACATAAAATACCAGCCATCGCCTGGGCAATGATGGTAGCATAAGCCGCCCCGCAGATTCCCCATCCGAATACAGCCACAAACAAAAGATCCAGCACGATATTTGCAGTCACAGCAAGCAGCAGACAATACAGCGGCGTCTTACTGTCTCCAACTGCACGAAGTATATTCGCACACATATTGTAAATCGCAGTAAACACAATTCCTGCTATTATAATCCTTACATAAGCTGCTGCATCTCCTAAAATATCATTGGGGGTTTTAAGCAGGCGTAAAACAGGCTCTATAAATGTCAGACCAAATCCTGTCAAAAGCACTGTCACTCCGGCAGTCAGAATCATGGTACCCGCTACATATTGCCGCATCCGCTTCTCATCCTTTGCGCCAAAGCTGTTTGCAATCAGAATCGAAAGTCCCTGTGTCAATCCGTTAATAAAACCAATCAGTGTATTAGATACCACACTGGTGGCACCAACCGCAGCCAGTGCTCCTGTACCTACAAAGGTACTCACGATTTTACTGTCTGCCATATTATACAATTGCTGAAAAATGTTACCCAGCATTAAAGGAATTGCAAACATCAATATAACCTTTGCCGGATACCCCTTTGTTAAATCCCTCACTTTTTCACCATCCTGTTTCATAAAGTATACAGCCTAAGTTGTCACCTTAACCGGTCAAACAGCCTGCCCTGTGTGTTATGTAGTATCTATGCAAGGAGCATTTGCAACCACCGGTACTTAGACAGCATTTTTTGCTGTCTTATGTACCGTTGTGCTTGTAACTGAGCGCAAGCGTATCCGGAATGGATACTACATAACACACAGGGCAGGCATCCATCTGGCTAAAGTGTAAAAAATAACCTGCTGTTACTTTGTGTACAGTATCATACTGATAAAACAATTGCAACTATCTTAAAAAGAATGTATAATTATTCTATATTTTAAATGGAACACGGCAGATCAGTCAATGCCTCTATATGCCTGTTTGGATCTTTCGTGTTATAAAAAGGGAGAAATCTACATGAGTCGCAAACGGATAGCTGTGCTCATTGCACAGGTGGAAGAGAATACACAGAATCTTTTTATGCAAGGTCTGCTCAGTGAAGCCTTTCGCATGAATTATGATGTTATTACCTTTTCCATGTACCAGAAACAACAGGAAACTCCTCAACGGGAACGGGGAGATTCCAACATTTTTAATTTAATCCAAGAAAATGGCTTATTTGATGCGTTTCTTATAATGGCTGACACGATACAGACCCCAGGGGTTCTCGATACACTTGAAGAACAACTGCACTCTTATTTTGACGGACCTGTACTGGTGGTTGACAAGGAAAGCCGTTATTTCCCAAATACAATGATTGACCACCGCACCCCTGTCCGCAAACTAATAGATCACCTGATTGATGTTCACGGATATCGGGATATCGTTTTTCTAAATGGCCGCAAAGAACACATCCACTCCGTTGAGCGTTTAACAGGCTACATGGACAGCCTTATGGCACACGATATTCCTGTGGATAAAAACCGGATTTATTATGGAGATTACTGGTATACCAGTGGTGATTATATGGTAAAAGAACTTTTAGCAGACCGGGAGCATTTACCGGATGCCATCGCCTGTGCCAACGACTGTATGGCAATTGGTGTCTGCTCCTACCTGACAAAACATGGTGTACGCATACCGGAAGATATTGCTGTCATTGGATATGATTCTACAGATGAGGGAAGACGCAGCCCGGTACCACTTACTTCCGCAGACATACCTGCGAAGGAATGCGGAGTGTATTGTGCCAACTGGCTGGATGCAGCCATCAACAAAAAAACACTTCCTGAATTTCAGACTAATGCACCTCTCTTCCTTGGCAGAAGCTGCGGATGCAAATATCACCGCACTATTAAAGACATCAACCAGCGGCAAGTATGGGAAACCGGTACCTCCTCTACCGGTTTTTTCTCCTGCTTTAACCATATGATGGAAGACCTGCTTTCACAGACGACCTATCAGGGATTTTTCAATACGGTATTCCAATACACCTACCAAATCCAGGGATTTGACAGTTTTCATTTATGTCTGAATGAGAACTGGGACGTTTCCAAAGCTTCGGAGGAAGAGATTATCCGCTATGGCTATTCCAATAAAATGTGCCGGGTTGTCCGCTGTGACAGGAACGAAAACACAGACAACAGCATCGGATTTACAGATACCTTTGCACTTTCCAAGCTGCTACCGGAGCTTTTAGATGACCGCAAAGAACCCTGTTCCTTCATTTTTACACCTCTTCACTTTGAAGACCACTGTCTTGGCTATGCAGTAATCAGCTATGGCAATGAAGCCAGAGTATATGATGAAACCTACCATTTATGGCTCAGAAGCGTAATGCAGGGCTTGGAATGTTTTAACCGGCAATACGCACTCACCTCCCTGATTGAAAAAATGGAAGCAACCCAAGTACGTGATGCACTGACTGGTTTATACAATTTGCGTGGTTTCCTGGTTCAGGCAGAAGAACTATGCGAAGCTGCTATGTTTGAAGGTAAAGAAGTTTTCGTTCTTTCTATTGATATGAATGGGCTTCGCAATATTAATACAAATTATGGACGGAAGGAAGGCGACCGTGCCATTCTTATGCTTTCACAGATTATAAGCGACAGCATCCTGCCGGAAGAGATTTGTGGCAGAATGTGCAATGATGAGTTCCTGATTGCCTATCATGCGGAACCGGAAGACGATGACCGTACATCTGAGATTAAATCTTTTCTCACTGAGCGGATAGAGCAGTTCAATAAAAGAAACAAAACTTATCAGATTAGCCTATGCTTTGGAATCAGACACGATATGGTCTCCGGCAAAGAAGCATTGGAACATCTGGTAAATGATTCCATAGCAGAAAAAAATGCTAAAAAAGCACTTATGCAAAAACAGGCAGAGACAGGGCAGCAACTGACTCAGGAGGATTTGGAGAATGACAAGCTTGTAACAGAGATTTTAGACCACAACCTGTTCACATACCATTTCCAGCCAATTGTAAATGCCCATAATGGAGAAATATATTCCTATGAAGCATTAATGCGCTCAAATACCACACGGTTTGTTCCTCCCCTAACGATTATTAAGTGTGCTGAACGACTGAATCGTCTTCAGGATGTGGAAAAGGCTACTTTCTCCAATGTATTAAACTACATATCAGAGCACAAAGAACAATTTGGAAACCGCAAGGTATTTATCAACAGTATTCCGGGATACCAGCTCCAAGGTGAAACAAGAACCTCACTTGAGATGATGTTAGTAAATCATTCCGGAAATCTGGTCGTAGAGCTTACAGAAGAATCTGAAATAGATGATGAAGCACTTTCTGACCTTAAAAAATATTATGAAAGTCTGAATATCGAAACCGCAGTTGATGATTACGGTTCCGGATATTCCAACGTAAACAACCTGCTGCGTTACATGCCGCACTATGTAAAAATTGACCGTATGCTGATTACAGATATTCAGGACAATCTTCAAAAACAGCATTTTGTAAGGGATATTATCGAATTTGCCCACGACAATGATATTATGGCATTGGCAGAGGGTGTCGAAACCTCAAAGGAATTAAAGGAAGTCATCCGGCTTGGTGCCGATTTGATTCAGGGCTATTATACTGCCAAACCACAGCCGGAACCTCTGGCACGAATTGATGAGCATATACGAAATGAGATTGTACAGTTCAGCCAGAGCACAAATACACACCTTCCGCCAAAGAAATATATAGCATCGGCAGGAGAAAAAATCTCTCTGCTCCAGTTAGTGCTTGGAAAATATACCCGGATCATTATTCCTGGAAATTTGCCGGATCATTCACAAATCGAGCTTCAGGGAGCCATTGGTTTTCAGTCAAATCTATCCGTACAGATCGAGAATGGATTCACTGGTACGGTTGTCCTTAATTCTGTAAGCTTTGGCGGAGCAAAGGGGCAGCCCTGTATCAAACTTAAAGAAAATGTACATGCTGTTTTCTGCTTAGACGGCGACAACGAACTGCGTACAGGTGGAATCTGTGTACCGGAAAGCTCCTCCCTTACCATAAAAGGAGACGGCAACTTAAATATCACAATCAACAGCGGCCGCTACTATGCAATCGGTAATGACATGGAATCCCGCCATGGCGAGCTTACCTTTGAACAGGACGGCGGTATTATCATTAACGCAAACGGTATGCGAGGCGTTGCTATTGGTTCCGGGCTTGGAGGCCATATACATATCAAACGGGGCTGGTATCGGTTTGATTTAAACGGACAGACAGGTGTTGGTATTGGCTCCCTTTCAACGGACAATGATATTTTGATTGAATTCTGTGATATGGAATTTCACTCCACAATTGCTGATAATGTTATTATTGGCTCCCTTTCCGGTGATGCCCATATCCATATCAACAATACCTCTGCAAAATTCTGGATTGGTGGAAATCATATTGTAGGAATTGGAACTCTTGAGGGGCAGCACACACAGATTGAATTGATACATGGAAGCTTTTCCTTTGACATACGCACAATGGAAGGCATTGCTATTGGTGGAAATGCTGAGAAAGCGGAGATTGACATCCAATATGCTAGTGTCGATATATGCACCCAGGGTAAATCCTCTTACGCAATCGGCAACTATGCAAACAATGCCAAAATCGGTTTTTACTCATGTGATATTCAGACAAACATCAATACCAACTTTGATTCCGACTTTGGTGCATCAGAAAATGATATTTCCATTGTCAATTCACGTGCAAGCTTCCAGTTAAACGGAATCGACATTCATCACGAAACAGAACAGGCACCATTTACAGAATAAAATACAGAGTATTTTCCTATAGCATAAAATAATCCTCTGTCGAATTTTCTATAAATCCGGCAGAGGATTAAACTGTATACCAGCAAGCATCCAAAACGATTCGATACGCCAAATATTCACTTAGACTCAACCTACATATGGCAGTTCATCAAATAAGTCATATTCCGAAACGCCATCAATATAGATTGTTCCATCCTTTTTCTCAAAAGCAATCTCACCATAAGTTCCGTCCTCTAACTTAAAACCGACTACACTTTCTCCATCTGTGTTAATTGGATAGAGTTTCGTTCCCGCTTCCAGCTCTTTTTCTACCATCGCTCCACTTTCCTCTATCTGTACTGACAATGACTGCTTCAGCACCGGTCCCCGGCGGTATTGTTCTCCCTCGTCATTCAATAAAGCAAAACGTTCATCCACCGGCAAAAAAGCTCCTTCTGCAAACGTATATGCACGTGAGCCACTATAGGTTCCCAATACATATATATTTCCAGAAACGATAACTCCGTCATTGGAAATGCTGTTGACTCCACCTACACCCAGTTCCTCACAAAGTTTCGGTACTCCATCTGTCACCTCTACAAGATATGCGACATAGTCATCTGACATCGCATCACATGAAACAAGAACATAACTTCTTCCATTTTCACATTTTGCATAGTACGCATTTATGATATAAGAACATGTACCAAGCTCTAAACTTGTGTTGTTTACCTTTACTCCAAATGTTGTCTCATAATTTTCATCATACTCGGATAAAATCTCAACCGATTCGGCTTCCCCATCCCCATTGACATCAATAGCTGCGACAATAGAAGGCTCCATCTGGGCAAACATTGTAGTACCTGCAAGCAGATAATCCTTTTGTAATCCTGTAAGCTTTTCATATGGTATAGTAATAATGGTTCTTCCCTCCGCATAAGAACCAATCTCATATGCATTAAAGATCACATTTAACCCGATTCCGTCTAAATACCACGCCGGGTTATCCAAAAGACCATCTATATACTCCTCATAAAGCTCAAAGGAGCCGCCTTCCTCTCTCTTCTTTTGAATCTGTTCATCGATAAAGCTTTTTACCTCTTCCCGGATATCTCCTAAATCGAAAAATTGGATTTCCTTTCCGGTTCTTGTATCAAAAGTGACTCCATAAAGATAATCGTATCCATGCGCCCCACCGGTATAAGTACTTTCACCCAATGCAATACTCGTAATATTCTCATCCAGCCTTGCAGTATTTGCCCTATACTCATAGCTATATGCATAAAAATCATCTCCCATTTCCTCTGCCTGCATCTTAGCATCCGAAAGGCTCTGTTCTATAGTTTCCTTATAGTTCGTCTCATAGGTTGCAAACCAGTCTGCCACCGATGCCTTAAGCTCAGGATAGTTGTCACCGATCACCTCTGCCGTCTGATATTTTCCATACAGATAACTGCTGTCTTCCCCTGCATCATAATAATGGGTGATAATCTGAAGCTTTGGCGAGCCGGAAACCTCTTCCTTTTCAGCATCGTCCTGCGCTGCATCATCTTCTTCACTGTTTCTTTCCATATCTGTACTTTCCTCGCTGTCTTCCTCCATTACAGAACCCTCTATCTCTGTACTTTCTGACTTCTCCTTTGCCATCTTCCCGCAGCCTGCCATTCCGGACACCATCACCACTGCCACCAATAACGCCAGATATTTTTTTCTCATGTAGTATCTCCTCTCAATCATAATAAATGTCAGGGAATCGCGAAACTCCCTATTTCCAAAACCTGGTTGCACAATTATCTATATAAAAGCTAACCGACTATATACAAATTATACCCGAAATAATCATACATGCAAGTATAATTATTTCGGGTATGTAATTGTCCCATTTTTGGAACATCACTTTTGCTATACTATCTATACAAACTAATTTTCACATGCAAAGGAGGCGTATATTATGAACCATGCAGCAATACGAATCTATGCGAAGGCTTATAACAAAACCTTCCATAAGCTTTACCTGAGCGCTTACGAAGAAGGCTACAAAGAGGCCTTAGGAGATTACACCAATGCAGCAATTAAGCGTATGCTCGATAATCATTTTGACGATGCATCCATACAGCTTGCCTTGGAAGTCTCTGCCACAGATATCGAAAGAGTCCGTAATCCCCAATCTATATATTGACAAGCGATTTCTTCCGATGATTTCTAGTGTACTGGCAAGAGAAAAGAAGCAGAACCTCACCGTTCTGCTTCTTTTCTTCTTACTCCATCTCATTCAATCCCGATACAATGCTTCTCATTTCCTGCTTTGAGCTGGCATGCTTTGCCCGTTCAATTACATCCCGCCTGCCCTGTTCGTCCATGTTGCTAAAACGCTCCATCGCACGTAGATTCTCTGCAAATGCCATACTGAGTCCTACCGGAATCTCGTCATTATTTAATATGCTCATCTTCATCACCTCGCACTTATTATGTGCAAAAAGCCGGTATTTTATGTTGGCAATATCTCATTTTTTAGATAATCACTTAATACTCCCGCTGCCACTCTGTGACTCGGTATTCCCGGATGTTCTCTCGAACCAACCATTTCCCCGGTGGTGTTTGGCAATTGAAGAAAATGTACTTTACTGTCCCCGGTCTTCGCACTATATGCATTGATTGCACGGGTAAGCGGGGCATTCATTATGTAGCCAAGCATACCATACACCCATATAATCTCTGCTTTCGGATTACAATTTCTCACTTTTGTTAAAAATTCAATGACCGCATTCTCGAAACATTCTATGTCCTTATCAAAATCCGGCATACCAAAGGCAGAGCCATCATTTGTCCCAAGATTGATAATCACCGCATCTGGCTGCCACTTTGTAAAATCGTAATCATCCTGTGAGCCAAGTGACAGATTATGTTCTCCCTGAAGCACTCCGCATACCTTTTCGTAATAGTTTGGCAATGCCCGGTCAAGCTGTCCATCCCAGCTGGCGTAAACACCCCATCCGCTCTGAGAGATAATACGGAACTCTGCATTTACTGTCTCTGCCGTAAATGCCGCATAGTTGTGTACGCCACTAAAAAACATAGCAACCCAGTCAATTTCTTCCCTTGCACCAAAAGTACCCTCTCCGGAAGTAATACTGTCACCAATAAATTCCAGCTTATATGGCTTTTCCTCCACCTTACAAAAGTCGCCATCAAAAAAGATACTGTGAATCTGAAGACAGCAGGCCTCATCATCATGCATCGCCTGGGAATCCTTCACAAATTTCACATGCTTTATCTCCTCCGGATTACGGCTCCGAAACAGACAAATCTTACTCCTGCCTTTCACTGCCATTTGTCTTGCAATATGTGCACCATTTACCAGCACGGAAAACCACGGCTCCTGTTCATCATAATCTGCTTCAATCTCTACCCACAGCTCAGAGCCTTTTGCATTTAACTCAAATCCACTGCCCGTCCAGAATAGTGTAAGCGGTTCCAGACAATCTGTGGTTCTCCCATTTACCTTCAAGTATTCAATTTCTGATAATTTGTACTCTTTTAACATATTCAAACCCTTTCTGTCATTATCGTATGGTTCCATCATTCAATCAAAATCATATCCCCAAATGAATGGTTTTGCAAGCAAAAAAGTAACTACAGATTCTCCCCGTTGCTTTCAATTACATCCCTGTACCAGTAACCAGAATCCTTAATAACCCGCTCCTGGGTACGGTAATCCACATAAATCAGACCAAAACGCTTGCTGTAACCTTTTGCCCACTCAAAATTATCCATGATAGACCAGTACATATAACCCATCAGCGGTACGCCCGCCTCTCCTGCCCGCTTAAATTCCCGCAAATAGCGCTGCATATAATCAATACGATAGGTATCATGCACCTTGCCATCTAAACATACCCAATCATGCTCTGACATACCATTTTCTGAAATGAGAATCGGCTTCCCATAACGCTCATATAAAAATTGTGGTGACCAATAAAGTACCTCTGGTGACACTATCCAGCCCATGCCAGTCTCCGGACTTCCCTGATAACGATTTTCCGGATAGGTGTCCACTCTCTGCTCCGCACTTGAATAATAGATATTGGTTGCATAAAAATCAAGGGGTTCCGTAATAAGTGCTTTTTCTTCCTCTGTAAACCTTGGAACCAAATCCCCAAAGTCATCATATAATTCCTTTGGATAATCTCCAAAGAACACTGGATCAGACCAGTAGCTGATACTAAAGGAGAAAGCAGGACCATGCGTGGAAAATGTCTTTGCCTTTGCCATCTCAACTGCTTCCTTACTGTCATTTTCCGGAATATTGCAGGGGCCAATCGGCGAAAAACTGATAAGCGGTGTCTTCTTTGCATTCTGTCGGATGTAGCGGACAGCCTTGCCATGGGATAGTAAAATGTTACGTCCCATAATAAGCAGATCCCCACTTCTTACCTGCATAAACGGTGCATGCTCCGCAACAAAATATCCACAGCCTAATACACACTGTGGCTCATTTATCGTAATCCAATGGCTTACCCGGTCAGACAAAGCATCTACTACCACCTTGGTATATTCCAAAAACCACTCGGAACTTTCTTCATTCAGCCATCCTCCCTTTTTGTGCAGCTCATATGGATAATCCCAGTGATAAATCGTAACCATCGGCTCAATCCCGTTTGCCAAAAGTTTATCCACAAGATCCGAATAAAACTTCAATCCTTTTTCATTTACCCTGCCAGTACCATCCGGAAGCACCCTGGTCCAGCTAATAGAAAAGCGGTAATACGGTATCCCCAGCTTTACCATATTCGCAATATCCTCATCCACTCTGCGATAATGGTCACATGCCACCTTGCCGTCCTCATTATATTCCGTATGGTTATCCTGTCCTGCATACACATCCCATATATTTAATCCTTTTCCATCCTCATTGTAAGCACCTTCAATCTGATAAGCAGCCGATGCTACTCCCCATTTAAAATTCTTTGAAAAACTCATCATTGCACCTCCTATAACAAAAGCCTGTAATACTTCTTATATGCCTATTATAAAAAATATAATACTCCAATTTCAATCAATATCCAATTCAAAACTATAAAATTTCTGCATATTCCCTTCTCTTTTTTCATATATTAAAAAAAACTATGTTCGGAGCTTTATTTCTCTATGCAGCCCTTTTTCTTTTCCAAGCGAAAAATACACCCCATTATCATTCCAGTTATGCTCGCACTTTTAACAGGTGCCATCCTGCTAAACCACCGCTTCATCGCATCAACCGACAGCACCGGTTACCGTGCAAACCTGCTGGAAAAAATAGAATATGCAAAAACCTTTTCTGATTATACTGCTGCCCTGTTCTGCTACGAAGTAACCTCTGATTCCATAACCACTGCCTATACTCTGAAAAATCCTTCCGACTATAACATCCCAGAACTGCCTGCAACTTTATCAACCTTTCGCTATTCCCAATACAATACGGACAAGACAGAAAAAAATGAAGAAAAACTGCTGACTATGCTATCAGACCAGCTTTCTCAATACGACAAATCCTCCCTTTCCGAACAGGATCAGCTTACCTATGCACTGCTTGCCAGAAATTTTGACTTGAATAAGCAGCTGGCACCATATGCCTACTATGAAGAACTGTTAGGTGCAACCACTGGTGTACAGGCAAACCTACCTGTAACGCTTGGAGAATATCCCCTTAGAACGGAAAAGGATATCAAGGTTTACCTGTCCCTGCTTACCCAGATACCGACCTACTTTGACAATGTTATCCTTTATGAAAAGCACCGTCAAAAAGCAGGCTTTACCACTCCGGATTTTATGCTAAATGATACCTTAGACGGACTGAACTCACTGATAGAAGGCTTGAGGCAGGATGATAACTGTTTCGCCGAAACCTTCGAAGAACGGGTATGCGCCCTAAATTCTCTTCCGGATAAAAAAGTGGCAGACTACTGCCAGAAAAACAGAGAATACATTCGTAAATATGTAATCCCCTCCTATGAAAAGCTACAGCAATTCATAAAGGACTCCTTGAATCAAACCCAAAAAAATTCTGACACAGACACCCCCGCCAGAGAATCTAACACCGCAGGTCTGACCGAATCCTCCTCCCGCAATTCGGGTTATATACCGGAACCGGGCACAGCCTATGGTCTTGCCTCTTTGCCGGACGGAGCAAATTACTATGCCCTTCTTGTAAAAAGCAACACAGGCTCTAACCGCTCCCCAAAAGAACTAATTGCCATGACAGAACTTGCTTTAAAATCTTCCCTTGGAAATGTACTAAACATTGCCCTTACCGACCAGGAAGCGTACTTCTATTACTGCGATAACCCTATCAAATCCTACTATGAAAATCCAAATGCAATCCTTGAAGCTTTATCCCTGTTAAGCCGTGAAAATTATCCTGTGCTCACTACTGCCCCAACCTATACCATAAAATCTGTTCCAGACAGCCTTGCCGCCCATTTAAGCCCTGCCTTTTACATGATTCCAGCCATTGATGACTTTACCGACAACACCATTTATATTAACCAGCTCTATACAAGTACAGAAAATGGTAATCTCTTTACTACCCTTGCCCACGAGGGATTCCCAGGGCATCTTTACCAGACCGTATATTTTAACAGCTTAAATCCACCCGTCATCCGGCAAATATTAGACTATCCCGGCTACGTGGAGGGCTGGGCAACCTATGTAGAAATGAACTCCTTCCACTACATTGATTATCCTCTTGAAGGAGATTCCCTCTGCACCCTGTACCAATCCGATACCATCATAAGCCTCGCCCTTTCTTCCCGGGTAGACTTGGGTGTCAACTATGAAGGCTGGACACTAAATGATGTAAACCAGTTTTTTGAAGACAACGGCTTTAACAGCTACTATGCTGCTGACGTGTATGCTTATGTGGTCGAAGCTCCCGCCACCTATTTACGCTATTTCATTGGATATCTTGAAATCGAACAACTGAAAAATGATTATAAGAATCAGGAGATGGAGAATTTTTCAGAAAAAGAATTTCATCAGAAGCTGTTAGATATTGGTCCTGCTGACTTTGAAACGATACGGGAAAAAATGCTGCAATAACATAGCAAAAGAACCGTTGCAAATGCAACGGTTCTTTCTAATCTTTAAGATATTTTTATTCATTTGAATGATACCATATCATCTAACCACTAAGATGTCAGGTTATCTTCTTCACGAAGCTTCACATTCATTCATGATTCATCTTACAGAGCTTCTACCAGCTTCTTAAGAGCTGCAAGTGCCTCATCAGGAAGCTTGTCATAACCCTCTTTCTTGGTAGCAAAGCCTTCTACAGCATCTACACGATTCTGCATAGCATTCTTTAATGCTGCCTTGTACTCAGGATCATCTAAGTTTGGTCTGAAGTCTGCTGTCTTACCAGACCAGTCATACATAATTTCAATATCATCGAAGCTGCCCCACTTCTCAAAGTTTGCCTTACCTTCAACGATTGTTTCAAGAATACCTAACGTATCAGCTGGCTGACACTTTGTTCCCATGAAATCACCAGTATTTACAATGTAGCAGTCTACGTTCTTCTCCTCTACTAACTTCTTGAACTTCTCATAGTCATTTACCAATGGGTAAGTTCTGAATGGGTTCGCATAAGGAACAATACGAAGTGCATTCATATCAGTACCTGCAGCAACACGCTCAGCAGTAGATGTCTTTGTTGCAAGTGTAGCGCCCATTACAGAAGCTAATGCAGCACCCTTTAACTTCACAACCGGTGGAATAGTAGGATCCTTCATAATCCAGAAGATTGCATTAACCGGAGCATCAATCTTATCTACACGGTTTGGTGACCATAACTTAGACTTGATTGCACGTCCGTTACCATTACGGATATCCTCTGTTACTAACTGAATCTTGCCATCCTCATCCATTGTAGCAGAACAGTTCTGAACTGTTAACAGATACTGATTGTCCGGACAACCTGTCGGATAGTCAGCAGTTTTATCAAAATATGTTGGCTCTAATGCGATAGAAGCACAGGTATCTGTATTAATGATAAATGCATCATCATGTAACACCTTGATACCACCAAAAGCATCATACTTACCGGAATGCTTAGCATGAGTAAGAGTTGACTTACCAGATCCTGAAAGACCATATACGGAAGCAACGAACTTCTTACCACCCTCAAGAGAATACTCTTTTTGTCCTCCGTGGCAGGAAGCATAACCATTACGGTTTGCAAGCGCCCATGCCATTGTAAGAGTTCCCTTCTTGTGCTCACCAAAATACTTCATACCAAGGATTGCAGCACAGTTCTGGTTTGTATCAAAATAACATAATGTCAATGGATCACTTAAACAGCTGTAATCTACATCCGGACTCTCGGTTGGTGCCCACTGTGGATCAGAGAAAATATAGATATCCGGCTCATTACCGTCTGCAATCAGCTTAGATTCCTTGTACATCTTAACGTACTCATCAGACATATACTGGAAATTCAGCATCCAGTTGTAAAGTAAGTTTTCCTCACCTTCTGGAATCAATAAATGAGCCTTTGCCATGAATTCTGTATCAAGACCTACGAAGCATGTTGCATGATATAACTTTCTGAAACGTGTCTTATAGATAGCGTCCATAACAACCTTATCAAGCTTGCCAGCATTTACACCAGGTTCACCTTTGATCCGGCGTGCTGCTGCATAACGTCCCGTTACAGCACCATCATTGAATAATAAAACCTTCGCATCTGCATCAAGACCAAACTCCTCACCACGATAAACAGGCATATCTGTTACGATGGTTCCCGGAGAGTTCTTTGCAAGATTATAAGCTTCCTTTAAGGTGTTAACCTTTACTACATTGTTGCCATAAAACGCTGCCTCAATGATAGCACGAGTGTTTGTTACAGCTTCACCAGTTCTAGGGAAACCAACCTTACCAGCACCGATTTCACTCAATTTGTAATTTGCTTTTGTTGCCATGAAAATAATCCTCCTGTATTTTTATTTTTCACATTATTCCCAATTCCTATCAGATGAACTGGTATGCTCCTGACCATCCCTTCTATAAGAAATATCCGAAACATCATAATGTTGAAATATTCTGTAATTGTTAACTATTATGCAAACAGTTAACCATGTTCAGTATATAATTATGCGGTTTTGATGTCAATAGCTGAAATGCGTAATAATTGTAATTTTTTGTAAGTAACAGCTTATTTTACAGGATGGAACAGTTGCTTTGTGTCAATTTGCCAATACACTGCAGTGCGGTTCTTAGCATAAAAATACATCTCCCCATCATATATTGATAAAAGAAACAAACCCGAAAAGGTGAACATGTTGCTTAACTATATCTGGGCTTTTCTTATATTGATTGGCATCATTATTGCAGCATTTACAGGCAATTTGGAAGCAGTCAGCAATGGCATTATCGACTCTGCGAAGGATGCTGTAGAACTTCTTTTTGTAATGTTAGGCGTAATCAGCATGTGGTCCGGTTTCCTTTCTGTCGCAGAAGGTTCCGGTCTGACAGCACGTCTTTCCCTGAAAATGAAACCTTTCATCCGCTTTTTATTTCCAAAGCTTCCCAAAAACCACCCGGCATCTGATTACATTTGCGCCAATTTTATTGCCAATATATTAGGACTTGGCTGGGCCTGTACTCCCACTGGAATTGCCGCAATGAAATCCCTGAAACAATTAGAGCTTGAACGGGGCAGCACCAGTGAGTATGCCAGCAATGAAATGTGCACCTTCCTGATTTTGAACATTTCCTCCCTTCAGCTCATTCCCATAAATATGATTGCTTACCGCAGCCAGTATGGAAGTCCAGCCCCTATGGCAGTAGTCGGTCCTGCGCTGATTGCCACAACAATTACCACGCTGCTGGCGGTTTTTCTATGTAAGATATTTACCCATGTATCCAAACGGTGAATCATAAACCTCGCATCATTATAGAAAAAGTCCATAGGCGATTGCGAAACTCTGTGTTCTCTTACATCCGTTGTACAATATATACAATATCAACGCTGTGCACCCTGCTTTTGATATTGTATATATTGCACAACTAGGTTTTGAAAATAAGGAGTTTCGCAATCATCTAGAAAAAGTCTATCGTGAAAGGAGCTTTCTATGCATATTTTTCATTTTATATCCGTATTCCTAATCCCCTTTGTTATCTTTTATATATTAGTGGATGCCATATTATATAAAAAACCGGTCTTTGAATTATTTACAAAAGGTGGAAAACAGGGAATTCAAATCGTGGCAGAAATTTCACCCACTATCATTGGTCTTATCGTTGCAATTGGCGTATTCCGCAATTCCGGTGCATTAGACCTGCTCTGCAATCTCCTTTCCCCCATTACAGATTTTTTTCATATTCCTGCTGCTCTCCTGCCACTTTCCCTCCTGAAAACCTTCTCTGCATCCGGAGCAAACGGACTTTTGTTTGATATTTTTAAAACCTATGGCACGGATTCCTATATCGGTTTTTCTGCATCTATTCTGCTTAGCTGTACAGAAACTCTCTTTTACACGATCTCCGTATATTATATGAGCATTGATGTCAAAAAAACACGATGGACAATATCTGCCGGTATTATAATTGCTTTTGTCTCCCTCATAATCAGCTTGAGTATTGCAAATTTATTCATTATATAATCAACAACAATTATTAGATATAGTTTACTTTTTCTGTGGACAACCGAATTTTCTTTCTTTTTCTTGTTTACACAGAATTTTAGGTTACATTTTCCATAAAAAATAACCTAATAAGAGGCGTATCCTCGAGCTAGGTTGCCTTATCTTAAAAACTTATCTGATAAAATCACATTAAATACTACAATTCTTAATTGTAGAAAAGGAGAAAGAACATGAATTACATTCGTTTAGGTCAACGTATTCAGGAAACACGTATGGCATGTAACATTTCACAAAAGAATCTGGCAAGATGTCTCGCCTGCAGTCCCAAGCATCTCGGTAACATTGAAAGAGGAGTATCGCGACCTAGTTTGGAATGTCTTTTAGATATTTCTCTTGCGCTGAATGTCTCCATTGAATATCTTTTGTCTGACAGTATCCCATCACAAACTCTGACACCACAATCAGAACTCATTATCCGCATTGATAAATTTTTAGAAGAAGAGCAACAGAATTTCCAACAATTCCGCTATTCTCTTAAATGCGCTTATGAGAAAGATGATTAAAACAATTTATTTCGTTCTGGGAATTTTCGGTCTGCCGTGGAACGCTGAATTAACAGCTCTCAAATCTCACCAAGGCATATTCTATTACTTCTAAATATCTATATAATGCATCATATATCTGAATTCTTTATACATTCTGACATATGAAAGCAGTCTTGGGATTTCTTCCCAAAAAGCCCCTGCACAGGATTTTTATCCTGCACAGAGGCTTTTATCTTTATCTTTCATTATATTACTTCTACAAATCGTAATCCCGCAAAGCTACCTTAAGTTCTTTTAGCTGGTCACGGTATTCTGCCGCCATCTCAAAGTTAAGCTCTGCCGCTGCCGTCTCCATTTTCTTCGTGTATTTCTTAATCTGTTCTTTCAGTTCCTTCTTTGTCATGGATTCTATATCTTTCTCCTTCCATGCAGCATTCAGTGCAGTAAGATCCTCGTCTGTTGATGTAGTAATCAAATCCCGGATTGACTTTTGAATCGTAGTCGGCGTAATACCATGCTCCTTATTATAGGTATCCTGAATCTCACGCCTTCGGTTCGTCTCATCAATTGCCATCCTCATGGAATGGGTAATTTCATCTGCATACATGATAACCCTTCCCTCACTGTTTCTCGCAGCGCGTCCAACAGTCTGAACCAATGAGGTTTCTGAGCGCAGAAAACCTTCTTTATCTGCATCTAAAATGGCAACCAGCGTAATCTCCGGAATATCCAATCCTTCACGTAACAGGTTGATACCAACTAACACATCAAATACACCCATACGCAAATCTCTTACAATCTCTATCCGCTCCAATGTATCAATATCGGAATGCAGATATTTTACCTTCACACCCTGATCACGAAGATAGTCTGTCAAATCCTCAGCCATCCGCTTCGTCAAGGTTGTTACGAGTATCTTGTTGCCTTTTTCTACTTCCTTATTGACCTCGGACAGCAAATCATCCACCTGCCCCTCCACCGGCTTCACTTCAATCAACGGATCCAGCAGTCCCGTCGGGCGGATAAGCTGTTCCGTTCGCAGCAGCTCATGCTCTGCCTCATAGTCAGAGGGAGTCGCAGAAACAAACATGACCTGATCTACCTTCTCCTCAAACTCATCAAACCGGAGCGGACGGTTATCCATAGCCGATGGCAGACGGAATCCAAAATCCACCAATGTCTGCTTTCTGGAACGGTCTCCCGCATACATACCCCGAATCTGTGGTACTGTAATATGGGACTCATCAATAATCATCAAAAAATCATCCTTAAAAAATTCCAGCAGGGTATTCGGTGTCGCACCAGGTTCTAAGCCTGCCAATGGTCTGGAATAGTTCTCAATACCGGAACAAAAGCCTGTTTCTTTAAGCATCTCCATATCAAAATGTGTCCGTTCACTGATACGCTGTGCCTCAAGAAGCTTATCATTTTCTTTGAAATATGCCACCTGCTGTTCTAACTCTACTTCTATCTCTTTCACTGCGCGCTCAATCTTATCCTGTGCCACTACATAATGGGATGCTGGGAATATAAAGGTACATGTTATGCTCCTCTTCACCTCTCCGGTCAATGGATCAAACTCCACAATCCGGTCAATCTCATCCCCAAAAAACTCTACACGGATTGCATCCTCAAAAGTTGATACCGGAAGAATCTCCAGCACATCCCCATGTACGCGAAAAGTCCCTCGCTTAAAGTCCATCTCATTTCTTTCATACTGAATGTCAATCAAATCATGAATCAGCCTGTCCCATTCATAAACTGCACCAACCCTTAATGTCAGCATCATTTCCTCATAGTCATCCGGAGAACCAATACCATAAATGCAGGATACAGAAGAAATGACAATGACATCCTTCCGTTCAATCAAGGCAGCCGTTGCGGAATGTCTTAATTTATCAATCTCATCATTGATGGAAGAATCCTTTTCAATATAGGTATCCGTAGAAGGCACATATGCCTCTGGCTGGTAATAATCGTAGTAGGACACAAAATACTCCACCGCATTCTCAGGGAAAAATTCCTTAAACTCACTGTATAGCTGGGCTGCTAACGTCTTATTATGGGCAATAACAATCGTCGGCTTATTAAGCTTCTCAATAACATTCGCCATTGTAAACGTCTTACCGGAACCGGTAACCCCTAGTAAAGTCTGGAATTGGTTGCCCTCCTTGAAGCCCTTTACTAAGGCATCTATTGCCTGTGGCTGGTCACCAGTCGGCTTAAAATCTGACACTAATTTAAAATGATCCATAACATACTTCCTTAATGAGATATTTTTAATGAAGGGAATCTCCTGTTTCTGTTCCTTTCTTCTCCGATTTCTAACACAATCTCTTTTGACTGGTCAAAACCTGTTCTGATTGTAGCATACCTCTCCCTGTCTCGCAATCTCTTTTCGAATATTTGTTCGTTCTATTACAAATATATACTCATTCCTGCCGGTCAAATATCACATTGAACGGTTTATCATCCCTGTTTTTCCCATAACCCCCGTTTCGTCAGCAGTCTTTTCTCAATAACAGAAAAAATAAGCTTGTCAATTAAGATGCCTACCACGATAATGACCACCATCACCAGCATGACCTGGTTGATATCTGCCAAATCCCGTCCCATAATCAAAGTCTGTCCCAGACCTACGGAAGTCGTCATGACCTCTCCTGCCATCAATGCTCTCCATGCAAAGGACCACCCCTGCTTTAAACCAGAAACAAGTTCCGGCAGACTTGCTGGAAGAATGACATTCCAGTACATCTGGCGCTTTCCCGCTCCCATCGTGAGTGCTGCTTTTATATAGATAGGCTGTACATTCTTAATTGCATTGTCCACCGAAATTGCAATGCCAAAAGCCGAGCCCATCAGCACAACAAACAGGATTGCCTGTGTCGACAGTCCGAACCACAAAATAGAAAACGGCACCCAGCAGACGCTTGGAAGCGTTTGAATCCCTAACACAAAGGGCTTTAAATTCTTCTGCAAATAAGGAAAATGATTGATTAAAAGTCCCAATACAACGCCTATCACAATAGCAATGGCATAACCTGCCACACCTCTTAATAAAGAATTGCCAACAGCCTCCCATAAGGTCCCATTACTGCTAAGCTCTATAAATCGTTCACCTACACCCAGAGGCGAGGGAACTGCATAGGATTTGAACAATGCCAAAACATCCACACCAATCCAGTAAAATATCTGCCATAGTGCAATTAAAAGACACAAAAAAATTACTACACTCATTAAAATGCCTCCCCTCTGATTTCTTCCAGTATCTGATGCCGTAATTTTACAAATTCCGGCGAATATATCTGTCTTGGACGTTCCAGCCCAATTTTTACAATATGTGCCATTTTGGAAGAATCCGGTGAGAGCACAACAACACGGTCACCAAGATAAACCGCCTCCTCCACGCTATGGGTAATGAATAAAATGGTCTGTCTGGTTTCCATCCATATCCTCTGCAGCTCCTCCCGGAGCTTATTCGAGGTCTGCTTATCCAGCGCCGAAAAAGGCTCGTCCATCAAAAGCACCGATGAATCCATCGTCAACGCCCGGGCTAGTGCCGTCCGTTGCCGCATACCGCCAGATATCTGATGAATCGGATAATCCCGGTATTCCAACAAATTGACCATTTTTAAATAATGTACTGCTTTTTCCTCCTGTTCCTCCTTTGAAACCCCTGCCAGCTTCATACCGAATTTTACATTGTCAATGACATTCAGCCATGGGTACAGACCATGTTCCTGAAACATGACCGTCCGGTCGGCTCCAGGACCGGTTATCTCTTTTCCATCTAACAGAATCTGACCGCCAGTGGGCCGAATCAAGCCTGCAACCAGATTCAGCAGAGTGCTTTTTCCACAGCCGGAAGCCCCGACGATACAGACAAATTCTCCGGGCTCTACGCAAAGATTGAAATCATTCAGTGTTGCATTTTCATTATTACTAAAATGCATACTAACATTTTTTATTTCTAATGACATATCTTCCTCCATTTTTCCGGTCCATTCATAATCTCCGATTAACCGCTTACATTGGTTTTCGACACTACCCCATCAGAAATCATTTTGTAAACAGGTTTTCTTTTTCCGGTATGTCTTCGATAAAGTCTTCTTCCCTGCTAATTTGCGCAAAACCCATCACAGAATCTTCATTCAGTTCGGTTGACACCTTGATACGCTCAAATGCCTGTGCAATTATCGTATCACTTAAGGATTTCCCGGTGGCACTTTGAAGCTCTGCATTGATTGTCTTCAACGCAGCATCCTTTTCTTCCTCTATCTTCTTTGTAGCAGCCTCATGTTCTGCCAGGAATGCTTCTACCAGCCCAGGATTTTCCTCCATAAATTCCTTTCTTACGACCACTACCGCAACATCATAGGTTCCCTCCATATAGATTTCATCATAATCAAGGAGAAGTTCCGCCCCCTGTTCCTGCAGGGTTGCACCCCACGGTTCCGGTACAAGGGCAGCATCAATGTCTCCCCGTTCCATCATATTTGCAACATCTGCATTGGCAACTGCACTAACCGTTATGTCTCCACCAGCAGTAACAGGCTTTAAATCATTTTCCCGCAAAAGTGCCAACAGGCATAAATGCTGTGTATTTCCAATCTGTGGAATCGCAACTGTTTTATTGGATAAATCCTTAATGCTTTTGATACCGGAATCCTTTCTTGTAACTAAAACCGCACCACCCTTCGTTGCACCAGACAGTACCACCACATCTCCGTTCGATTTTACATTTGCACTGATTGCTGGAACCGGTCCGATGTAACCGATATCAATATCACCGGCAAACAGTGCTTCTACCTCTGCCGGACCAGCATTAAAGGCTGTCCAGTCCACTCTTACATCATCCCCGACACGTTCCTGCAAGGTATTTTTGGATTTCATTAGCAATGCCTGCGGGTGAGTCACATTGTTAAAATATCCTATATGCATCTGCTCCGTCTCCTGCTCCTTACCACAGCCCACCAAACCTGCAAGCATCAAAATACAAATTCCTGATAATACCCATTTTCTCCATGTTTTCATTACTTTCTTACCTTGGTATGTAATACAGCTATATTTGTTCCGGTATTTCCATACTTCCTTTCTGTTCCAATGTCCTTTTCTATATTTGACTATTTTCTCTTTTTGTTAAAACATCAGAATATGAAAACCATATGAAAACCTTTTCATTTGAATTTATTTTGTGTATATTTTTTGAATATATTTGCCAGCGGTAAAAGCAAATACCGCTTCGGCTATGGACGGCAGCTCTGGCAACTCCGTTGAAAATCCATATATCAAGATAAGTGACTGGGGATGGGCAATTGTTATTTGTCAATAGTTATCTCAATTTTCTTTACGAACAACCATTTTTCATGTATAATACATTTATTAATGTCACTCGCACAATAACATAGGAAGTTATTTAAAATATCAGAAATACATGGAGGCAAGGGTAGAATGAACAAACAGGATAACAAATTGGCACTTTCAGTGCTGGCAGCTTTAACAGCAGGGATTGCTCTCATCTATACGTTAATGATGTACCACACTATCATTTATGCAGTAGCAGGAGTCAGCGTATTGTTTTTGATTACCGCATATATACTGACACAAAACATTATCACATTTGTTACTATGCGGAACAAGTCCATGAATGTACAGATCAAAAACATGGTGGATGACCTTTCATCCCAGCTTGAAAACATGAGCAGTACACAGGCACAGATTGGAAAGGCAACCTACCTGTTTACGAGACAGACGGCTAAGGCAGTAACCATTTTAGAAGGCAACTATACAGAAAGTCAGGAAGCCCTATACCGAAATCTTACCGTTCTCTCCAATACACAAAACAAGGCTACTAAGCTTCTGATTAAATATGACTTGGACAACACCAGGAAGTTGATTTCTACATTGAAAGAAATCCGTAATCACTTAAGCGAAACAATGGTTCAGGGATTCGACCAGATAACACCTAATAATGACGAGGTGATTGCAACTCTTCAGACTATTGTAGACTATCTTAACTCCCAATCGAATGAAATGGATCAGACAATGGGCTTGCAGCTTGACAAAGTTGCCCGTGAATTACAGAATATTTCCAACAACATACAGAATGTTCAGTTTTCTGCACAGAATGTGATGCCGGCAAAGCCTGTCACTCCGTCCGCACCAGAACAGGCTACTTCACCAGAACAGCCTGCTTCACCAGAACAACCTACGCAGACAGAAGAGCTTCCGATTATGGAATCTGTTCCGGCACAGGAGCCTGACATGGAGCTCTCGCCTGAGACTTTCGTTGATACATTGGGAACAGATGATATCTTTATGGATGAAAACATTGATGAAATAATCGATTCCAAGGACATGGAAGAAGAAACCATTTTGACGGATATCGCCGAAACATCCGAGCCAGAGAATACAGCACCTGTTTCGGAAGATCCAAACAAACAGCTTTCTGCTGACGAGATTTCCGCTTTATTTGCTGCCGCAGAACCAACACCTGCAACGGCAGAGGAAGAACCTGTCATACCAGATATAGACGATACTGCTGAAAATGAAGAGTCATTCACACCTACCTTTACCGTAGTTGGCAAATCAGAAGAGGAAGAAACCATACAAACGGCTCCTGCCACAGAAGAACCTACTGCTTCCGCAGTAACCGAAACCGCTCCTCCTGCATTAGGAGAAGACCCAAATAAACAGCTCTCTGCCGATGAGATTGCAGCCTTGTTTGCTGCTTCTGATCCCGCTCCAAAGAGAGAAAAGAATACAGAAAAACCTGTAGAAGCTGCTCCGGCCGATGATCCAAATAAGCAACTTTCTGCCGATGAAATTGCGGCACTGTTTGCTGCTTCCGATCCTGCTCCGAAAGCAGAGACACCTGCGAAGGAAGAACCAAAGGCTGAGCCGGTAAATGCAGATCCAAATAAACAGCTTTCCCCGGATGAAATCGCAGCTTTATTTGCACAGATGGGATAAAAAATTATCATAAAATAACAATAACCCAAAAAGGCTTTCGTACTAAGTTCCTATAAATAATAAGGAATTTTAGTACGAAAGCCTTTTTATTCTTTCTTCACTTTACATTATAATCCGTAACCGTTCCGTTATGTCCTTCCTATCACCAGAATATACATATTTACCAAGTATATGATAAATTGACACCCCTTATTACATAACGGAACAGCTACCCATATTCATTTCACCTTTGATTACTTTACCTTGATGGTAATCGTAGCCTTTTTGCCACTTCCATCTTTTGCCTTTGCAGTAATCTTTGCTTTTCCCTTTTTCTTTGCAACAACTTTACCCTTTGCGTTCACAGTTGCTACCTTTGGATTGCTAGATGTCCAGGTAAGCTCTTTACTGATTCCCTTTGATGGAGTAAATTTCGCTTTTATCGTTACAGACTGTTTTTTCTTCAAGGTTGTCTTCTTAGCAGAAAGCTTAATTTTCTTTACAGGTTTCTTCATAATGGAAATCTTGTAAACCGCCTTTATGCTGCCATCCTCTAATGATGTTGCTGTAACTGTAACCTTCTTTCCTTTTCCGGCTTTCTTTGTTTTTACAACTCCCTGGTTGTTGACAGAAGCATATTTCTGATTGCTAACTGTCCATTTTACAGCCTTGTTGGTTGCGTTTTCCGGATAAACCACTGCTTTTAGTGTTATCTTCTTTCCCGGAGCAACCTTCTTTGTTGCTCCCGTAATCTTAATCTTCTCTACATGAACCTCTTCCGGCTCTGACTGTACAACCGTAACGTTACAGGTTGCATATTTGCCGCTTGCATCCTTCGCCTTAACGGTAATCACCGCTGTACCCGGTGCTGCACCGGTTACATTACCCTTTTGGTCAACCGTTGCAACCTTTGTATTGCTGCTGGTCCATACCACACTGCTATCCGATGCATTTGATGGCTGGACTGTCGCCTTCAGTGCTACTTTATCACCCACCTTTAACGTTTTGTTCGTACTGTCTAACGTGATTTTGGTGACAAGACGCTTCTCTGTCAGTTCGTTTCCATTCTCATCCTTCGGTGTAGATGAATACAATTTGATGTCTTTATTTGGTGAGGAAACGATAGTATCTCCGGCAATCACTATATCATCAGATGAAATTGCACTCTTTCCGGATCCCTCTTCAATCTTTACCTCTACCTTGGAATCATCTATCTTAATCTGTCCTGTACTTTCAATAGCAGATGCGCCTTTTCCTGCATTTGCTGTCACATTACTGTCCTTAATCGAAACTTTTGTACCGGAAATTGCAGGAGCGCCTTCACCGCCTGTCGCCGTTACGGTCGCATCCTTAATATTTACCTCTCCACCAGAAATAGCTGCTGAACCATTCCCACCGGTTGCTGTAACAGTTCCACCGGAAATTGTAATATTATCCCCTTCAATAGCCGGAGAACCGCTGCCACCTACTGCTTCGACAGTTCCACCTTCTATCACAACGGTTGGTGCCTTAATTGCTGCATGGTCTGTGCCGGATGCATCAATGGTCAGTGTTCCACTCTTAATTGTGACAGAACCATTACTTATAATTCCTGAAGTCTTTAAGGTGCCATTACCATTTAATATAATCTGTGCATTCTCACTGGAAGAAATGGTGTCCTTAACCTCCACGTCACCGCTAATTGTGATTTCTGCACTTCCTGTCCCTGTTACCTTTACAGCCTTCACTGTCGCATCCAATAAGGTTATCTTTGTATCTGTAGCTGCCTGAATTGTCACGGACGGGTTATTGCCTGTAATGGTATACCCTTCACTGTGCTTGCTTACATCATCCGTTAAGGTCAGTGTACCGCCACTATATTCAATGGTGGTCTGTCCGTCTGCCTTGCAAAGTGCTTCTCTATAATTTTCGTCATCAATCTTTGATACATCAATCACATACGGATCATTTACCAGTGTATATACGATAATTGCAGAGGATGCTCTACTTGCGTTATGGGTTTCTGTTTCCTTGATCCGTGCAGTAATCGAATATTTTGTAAATGGTGATAACTTGGTAAATGTGTTACTGCTTTGCCATGTATTCCCGCCATCCTTTGAATATTCATAACCATCTGCTGCCTGCACCTGAATCGAATTACTTGTACGTTTTACTAATTCCGGTGTCTCCGGATCATCAGTATTATCTGCCTTTCCTACTTTGACCGTTACTTTCTGTTTACGCTCTATCAGTTCATATTCAGCAACAGCTTCTGGAGATGGAGTAAATACCATATCAAACTTTAAATTCTCACCAATAACCTCTATCGGTGTATCTCCATCCACCCATGCGAAGCTTCCATAATTTAATGAATCTTCACTATAGATTAAATCAGCGTCATTCAGTGTCTGTCCATACTGAATTGCTCCCGCTGTTGGGAAGACAATCTTCGGTGCATTTGCTGCTTGCACCCATACAGATACTTCCTGGGTAATTGTTCCGTTTTCACTATCATATCCTTCAATAGCATCAAATGAATAATTCTTCTTTACAGCATCATCCAATGTCAGAACAACCCTAGCATCTTGTATTCCTTTTTCAGGCACTAGTTCTGGGTTTTCCCATGCAAAGCTTCCGTATTTCTCGTCTCCCTCTGTAAGCTCTGAATCTCCAAGGCTATCCCCTACCTTAATATCAGAAGCAATCGGGAAGTCAACACGGCTAACCGGCTTCTTCTCAATCGTAAGTGTACCGTTTACTGTTGTAATATTATAATTCGGATCGCTTCCTGCCGAAACCGTAATCGGATATGAACCCGCATCACTGGTTTTTGTTGCGGTAGTACTATACTCAATATCTAATGAATCTCCTTTTACCAGGCTGCCAGAAGTAACCTCATAGCTCCATTCCGGATTCTCTTCACCATAGGTTTTTGTCTTATTCTCTGCCTTGATTGTAATGTTACGCTTGTTCACCGTCAAAGACACAGGAATGGATAAAGTGGTATTACTCTTTCCATTGTTATAGGTAATAACAATTGTGTCCTCATAACTGCCAGCAACAAGACCCGCCTTTGGTGTTATTGTTATATTTGCTGTGCCGTCTGCTGGTATTGTATTCGCAGAAATACCTGCACTAAATTCACTCTTGCTTCCCTTTTTCAGACTTACAGTAATTCCCGTTGCAGAAACCTCTCCACTGTTGGTAATTGTCATAGATGCTGCTACAAAAGTATCTCCATATGTTTGCGCCGGACATACAAATGAGGTTTTATCGGTTTCTAGTTTCGCTGTTGGTGCTGCCTCCACCGTCACCGTACAGTTCGCACTCTTGCCACCTGCACTCGCTGTAATATTAGCTGTTCCAACACCAACCGCTGTCACTTTTCCACTGCTGTCAACTGTTGCAACAGATGGTTTATCCGACGTCCATTTTACTGTTCCTGACGGATCTACTGTTGCCTCTAAAATCTCACTTGCTCCCTCCTTAAGTGTTAAAGATGTTTTATTCAGTGTCACTGAATTCACAGACACTGCAGAGGAATTATTAATTGCCCTTCTATTTGCATACTGCTCTTTAATCCATTTACCAGATTCACTTAAATTACTAGCCGTCCAGGAATCCCATGTATTGCTACCGTGCAGGATTAAAGAAGAGTTTTCGCTTTTCTCACTCAAATTCCATACAAAGTAACTGATACAGTTTTCATCCAATAAATCAAGCCATGCTGTAGCTTCCGTAAAATTGTTTGCCCCATCACCACTTGCCATCGTCATACCATACTCTGTACAGAAAATCGGTATTTTCCCAAGTGCTGCTCTTAGCTTGTTTCGATATGAATCCCTATGCTCATTTGCATAAAAATGAATCGTATACATAACGTTATCTGTCAGGGTACCATCAGCATCCTTTAGCGGATTATCCTTTACAATATCAACATCCTGTGACCAAGTTGGTGTCCCAACAATAATAACTGCATCCGGATCATTTTTCTTGATAATTGGTACAATGGTCTCGGCATAGGATTTGATATCCAGCCAAATTCCACTTGTTGGTTCATTACAAATCTCATACAGCACATTATCATAGCCGCTATATCTTTTAGAGGCATACTCAAAAAATTCTTTTGCTTCTGTAATATTATCCTTAGGATTTGCATTTAAAATATGCCAGTCTACAATTGCATACATTCCTAATGCCGTAGCACACTGTACACCCTTGTCTACACGGTATTTTAACTTATCTGTGCTAACTCCGGTCGTGTAACCATTATACTCCTTTGTATACATTGCTAAACGAATCGCATCTGCATTTAATATATCACGGACATTTTTAATGGATTTGAAATTAATATATTCATATTCATATTCTCCATTGCCATCCCAGTTGATTCCATGTGAACTGACGCCCCTTAACTGGTAGGGATTGCCGTTTGCATCGGTAAGCTTCAATGTATTCATATCTACATGTAATTTACCATGCTTTTCAAGCGGAGTTTCTGCGGCATCATCTACACAGTCATCAGGAACTGTATAAGTAGTAGAGCCTGTAAAATCGTCCGTTGTGCTGCCTCCACCTCCACCACTAGTGGCACCTAATGTAGTTCCACTGGCAGAAATCGTCTTACCTGCAAAGGAAACAGAGGTTATCGCCGCTCCCATTGGTTTTAGCTGGACTTGTATTGCTTCAGAGCTGCCGCCTGCTGGCACAGATAGATTGGAAACGGTAAGGGTCTTTTTATCACTACTCAATCCAATTGTAAAGTTTTCTGTCCACCAGTTTTTTTCTCTCGCCTTATCAAATGTTATAACCAGATTGCCATTTACAGCGGTGCTTCCGTCATTCTTTACTGTGAATTTGTACTCCATATATGATTCATACTGATCCTGTGCTGTATAAGATAACGAAATATCATCATTCTCTACATCCCATGCCTGACCAATCAGTTTGGCAGAATCAATTGTGAAAGAAACCTTGCTTCCATTCGCACAATTTGCAAAGCGGATTCCCATATTTCCCGTCGTACTTCCACCGTTCCAATCTATACTCGATAAATCATAGGTTACCGTCAATTGCTTGCCTGTCGCCAACTCTACATCCACAGACTGGTTCCATTTCCAGTCGCCGTCTTCTCCCGGCTGCACATATGCCATAACTTTAGGAGTTTCTCCTCCACCAGGAGTGAAACTTTGTACAGTCAGTTTCACCTCCATCTTGGTAAGCCCATTTGATGTGATGGCACTTTTTGTTGCTGCCTGTGTAGGAATATCAAACAACACATCTCCAATATAATCCGTTCCATATGTATTCTTTGCCATGGTAACAGATGTGCCACTATACCCACTCTTTACCGATAAATCATAGCTTACCTCTGCTGCCTCCACGCTCTTTGCCGGCACCGTAACCAGGCTGCAAATCATCACCAATGCAAGCAGCCAGGCGCCTAATCCTCTTCCTTTCTTTCCTGTCCCCATTTTTTTCCTCCCTTTCTTACTTTAAAAATGCTGTACTCCTCCCGTTGCCATTCCTAATTATTGGTTCCATTATTTTGATTTTTTATTTAACGCAATCCATTTTCCACATACGGTTATCATTTTTCCCTTTTGTTTTTTCCTGATATAAGCACGTATCCGCACATAATATCGTTTGCCAGCCTGTAAACTCTTCCCCTTAAGCATGGTGAGGGATTTGCTCGTGGCATCCTTCGACACTGTGTAGGAAGATGTCTGCGCCTTCTTAAACTTCCCGCTGGTGGATATCTGGATTTTATATCCCGAGACTCCTTTTTGCTTTTTCCATCTCAGTGTCAGCTTTTGTTTTGCTGCCGAAAGCTTTACCTTTGCAACCTTTGAAACCTTGATATTTGTCTTCACCGAAACATTATAGGTCGTTTCCTTTGTCTTTGGCAGTTTACCCGTATCTGCTTTTGTCACTCCAAAGCACTGTACCCAGTAGCAATAACCATTTTTAGAAAAACATCCAACACCAATCGACTTATAACCTGCCCGCAAAATATTCTTACGGTGTTCCGTAGAATCCATCCAAGACTCCACGACCTCCTTCGGTTCCGTCAGCATGTAGTACCCATATGCAATATTCTCACCATATGACTTCTCACAGACTGTAAAACACGACTTCCCATTTGGCCGGGTATGTGAAAAAGATACCGAACACTCTGCTGCCCGCAACATGGCCGCTTTCATCAGGTCTCCATCCATCTTAAGAGAAGACTTTCCCTTCTTCTTCCGCTCCTTGTTTACAAGCCCGATCACCTTGTATGCCCGGTCATAATCGCAAGTTCCTGTTACATTGACCGTTCCCGTTGCAGCCTTTGCCAGATGTGCCGGACATAAAGTCAAAAACACTGTAAACACAAGGATTATCCAATATTTTATTTTCCTGATACTCCCCATATTTCCTCCCTTACATCTGCTTGCAAGCCATCTTTTTGATGTATCTGACTTATTTTCATCAAATCGCATAAAATACTATTTTGATTATACCAATTTTTAGCACAAATCACAACAAAAATTCCCTTGTAAAAATAGCAATTTTTCTTAGTAAATATATACAATCCAATCATTGATTTTTTCAAAGGAAACCATTATACTAGATTTTGTATAAAAATATGCCCAAGCACTAGAATATGTGGTTTTACGGATACCATAACGAAGAATCATATAACAGACAGGAGACGGATCATGGCAAATAAACCAATCATTCTTTTATTTCATATAGAACCGGGAAAGGCAAAACAAATCGAGAGCATCTGCCGCCCACTAAAAATCAATGTGACAAAGGTAAAAATAACCTCCTACAGCCAGCAGTTAGGATATCTGGCTGGCATTAAAGGGTTTAATCGGCTAAGCACAACCTACCAGGGTGCAGACTTCCCATCAGAAATGCTTGTATTTTCCGGCATGGATTCTGACACAGTAGACGTATTTTTAGCAAAATACAAAGAAGCCTCCATCCCGCCAATCGGGTTGAAGGCCATTTTAACGGAACATAATATTTTCTGGACAGCAGAAGCGTTATATACGGAACTGCTGAAAGAACACCTAAGCTTTCAAAAGCCAAATACCCCTTAACAGTTTCTTGAAAGATCTTGAAATCACACCATCCAAGCTTGAACTTATCCTCACAAAATCAAATACTTTTTTCTCTTACAGGCAAACTTTTTCCTTCTTTTTTCCGATATATATATTAGAAGAACTATAATGCAAAAGTTACTTTTCACTTGTATTTGTTCTCATTGAAGCAGTTGGCATTCACCCGTAATTGCAAGGAGGCGATTACCATGAATGCAGGAACCTTTCATCAAACCGTTACACCGATTTTAGCTATCGTTGCAACACCAGATTTTAAGAGGCGGCACGACAAACAAGCAGCAAAGAGAGACCAAAAGAAACGGATGTCTTTTCACTCTTTCAACCAGACAGTGGAGTTAAATGATGAGTCAATCATCCATGAAATCTCAAACTGTTATGGTTCGAACGGAAAACCAATTGTCACATATGCCAGTTGCTTCAGCAAAGCATTATAGTTAACCGGATACGGGCTGTCAGATCTGACAGCCCGTTCTTTCATTCTCAGCAGCAACCGATAATGCAATGTTAATTTTTTCCTCTGCGTTCCTTGTTTGCAAACTTTGTATACTTGCCAAGCCAAACCAGTTCTATCGGTCCTGTAGAACCATTTCTCTGCTTTGACACAATGATATCTGCAATACCCGGTTTTGTAGATTCTTTATTGTAATAATCATCGCGGTAAATGAACATAATCACATCCGCATCCTGCTCGATTGCCCCAGACTCACGCAGATCCGACATAACCGGCTTGTGGTCTTCACGGCTGTCCACCGCACGGTTTAACTGGGACAGCGCAATCACAGGCACATCCAGCTCACGGGCTAATTTCTTAAGGGAACGGCTGATTTCCGATATTTCCTGCTGACGGGATTCGGATTTTCCGCTTCCATTCATTAACTGCAAATAGTCTATAATAATCAATCCCAAATCCTGTGTCTGTTTCAGCTTACGGCACTTTGAGCGAAGCTCAGCAATAGAAATACCCGGCGTGTCATCAATAAACATCGGTGTAGATGCCACACGGTAAGTGGAATCCATCAGCTTGTCCCAGTCAGAATCCACCAGCTGCCCGGTACGGATTGCCTGGGAATCCACCATGGAATCCATGGCAATCAGACGGGTTGCCAACTGCTCCTTGCTCATCTCAAGACTAAAAATAGCACATGGCACATTTGCCTTAAATGCTGCGTTTTGCGCAATATTCAGTGCAAATGCCGTCTTTCCCATAGCAGGACGCGCCGCGATCAATATAAGCTCAGAACCATGCAAACCGGTAAGCTTTTCATCCAAATCAATAAACCCTGTTGGAACACCTGTAATCTTACTGCCCCGTTTTGCAGATGCCTCAATCGTATCTAATACATTCAACACAATATCCTGCATCGGAACAAATTCCTCTCCTCCGTTCCTCCTCTGTACAATATCAAAAAGCTCCTTTTCGGAATCCTCCAGCAGATCCGTCACATCGCTCTTACCTGCATAACAGGCCTCTGTTGTCTTTTCTGTAAATTTAATCATCTTACGAAGCGTTGCCTTATCCTGCACAATCTGGGCATATTGCTTCGCATGGGCAGAGGTTGGAACCACATTTAAAATATCACCGACATACTCCATGCTGCTGACAGAATCCGGCGCACCCATTTCTCTCAACTTTTCACTGACCGTAAGCAGATCCACGGGTTTCCCCTCATTATAAAGGGTAACCATCGCCTCAAACATCATCCCATACTGGCTGTAGTAAAAATCATCCCTCGTCAGAATGTCAGCAACCTCCACAATGGCATCCCGGTCCATTAGCATGGAACCAATCACCGACTGCTCTGCCTCCACACTATTCGGTTGTACCTTCTTAATCACTGCTTCATCCATGCTATCTTCTTTCCTTCGTCAATCGTCTATTTGCCCTCAACCTTTACTTTCAAGGTCGTTGTTACCTGTGGATGAAGCTTAATCTTCACATCATGTTCTCCAACTGTCTTAATAGCATCCTTAAGCTGAACCTTTTTCTTATCCACCTCAAAACCAAGCTGTGACTTAACCTCTTCTGCAATCTCCTTTGAAGATACCGAGCCAAAGGTTTTTCCACCTTCTCCCACCTTAATTGCAATCGTAATCGAAGCATCTTCAATCTTCTTGCCAAGCTCCTTCGCAGCCTCTAAATTCTCTGCAGCAATCCTTTCATCATTTGCCTTTTTTAACTTTAAATCATTTAAATTTTTACCGGTTGCCTCTACTGCCTGCTTTTTCTTAATCAGTACATTTCTGCCAAAACCATCATTTACCTTGACAACCTCGCCCTTCTTACCAACATTTTTAACATCCTCTAATAAAATAACTTCCATTTCTCTATCCTTCCTTTCTGGATTAAAAATCTCCATCCTCTCTCATTTTAAACAATACATCCCGAATCTGCTGCTTTGCCTCCTCTAAGGTTACATCTGTAAGCTGGGCACCTGCTACCGTTCCATGACCACCACCGCCAAACTGCTCCATAATCACCTGGACATTCACATCATCAATCGAGCGCGCACTGATATATACTACTTCATCCACATTCGAGAGCACAAAGGAAGCCCTTACACCATCTACATCCAATAAATCATTTGCCACCTTCGCTGCGAGCACTGTCGGGCTGTCCACTCCCTTTGTCGGCACCTCGGAAATCGCAAAGTTATCCAGATAAATCTCTGCCCGGGCAACACCCTCCGATAGCTGCTTATAACTTTCCATATCACTCCGAAAGGCTTTACGCACACGAATCATATCTGCACCACATTTTCGCAAAAAGGATGCCGCCTCAAAAGTACGTACTCCTGTCTTTGTCACAAAATTGTCTGTATCTACCAAAATTCCTGCATACATGGCATCCGCCTCCACTGACCGAAGCTTTGGCTTCTCCACACTATACTGTAAAATCTCTGCCACCATTTCACAGGCTGACGAAGCAAACGGCTCAACATAGGACAGTGTAGCATGCTCAATGACCTCACCGCTTTGCCTGTGATGATCAATTACCACAATATTCTTGGTAAGGGAAAGAAGCTCCTCACATTCGGTATAGCTTGGGCGGTTCACATCCACAACAATAACAACCGTATTCGAATCCACTGCCTCTAATGCCTGCTCACTATTAAAAAATATATCCTCCGGATATACACTGCTTCCCACGATATTATTTATGACCGGTCGGATCGAGCTTGTCACTTCATTGATAACAATATGTGCTTTTTTATCCATCAGGGTTGCCAGACGATAAATACCAAGCGCCGCACCGAGACAATCGATATCTGGTTTTTTGTGCCCCATAATAATAACTCTGTCCTTGGTAACTAACATTTCCTTCAATGCGTGCGCTTTCACACGAGCTTTTACACGGGTACTCTTCTCCGCAGACTGTGTCTTACCACCATAGTAAATAATCTTATCGCCCTTTTTCACAACTGCCTGGTCACCGCCGCGTCCAAGTGCCAAATCCATTGCCATATGGGAATACTCATAGGCACTGGTATAATTATCCTGTTCCGGATTGATACCAACTGAAATACTAAGTGTAACCGGGGTTTCATTACCAATATTAATGCTTCGCACCTCATCTAACAAGGAGAATTTTCCCTCCTGCAAGCGGTTTAAATGCTGCTGCTGACAGACAAAAATATATTTGTCCTTTTCCAGCTTCTTGATAATCGCATCTGCACTCTGCATGTATTTGACAATTTTCCGGTCAATCAAAGCCACCAACAGCGCCTTACGCACTGCCTCTGTAGACTCCATTGCCTCTTCATAATTATCAATATAGATATGACCGACAACCAGCTTGATTTTCTCCTTTTCTTCTAATGCCTCCACAAGCTCAGTCTCGTCATAGAGATAAATGGCAAACAACTCATCACCCTCATCTGCCGCCTCTGCCATCTCCGTTGATAAAATACTTCCCACATTCACCTTTCGAATCTCCACCTGATAATTGCGCTCTGCCTGGTAAATATGGATTACTCTGCGGTTTTCATCCTCCGGTTCCATCTCAAAAAGCTCCAATGTAATGTCCGCAAATATATTCTGGATATGCTTGCGCATATGCTGTTTATCACTCTTGATCGTGTCATAAAATGCCCTATTGCTCCAAAGAATCCTTCCATTTCTATCCACTAACATATAAGGAATTGCCAGCTCTTTGATCAGGGCACTCTGCACGGAACCATGCGCAAATCCGAATGCCATCAAGTCCGTCATGATATTCGGTCTCTGCTTAAAATACATATAGGCTGCTGCGCATAAATATATCAAAATACCTATGCTCACAAGCACCCCACTATTTGTGTCAAAACAATATACTGCACCGTTCATGATCATCAATGGTATCACCAGAATAAATGGTACTTTTAAATATTTTTCTATCTCTTTTCGCAATAATCTGCTCTCGTTCATTTATTTCTCCTATTCGCCCTCTGGACTATCATCCTCCAGGCTCATGTTTGTTTAACCAGGTCATCAACCTCCGCTTTGCTCCGGTTGGTGACATTATATCATGTCTGTCATTTTCGCACAACGTAACATCTAGTGGCACATCCCGGCATCTAGCCCTAGATTTAGATTGTTGAAAGAGGTGCGTGACCATATTCGTAAATGACGACCTTCTCATCATAATCCATCTCATATGTAGGCAGCTTTGCAATCTTATATAGCTTAAATTTCTTTTGCCGCATATAATCCCGGTATTCCTCTTTTGGGTAATACATCATAACAAAAATTCGGCGGGGAAAAATCTGCACACTTTCCATCACATGCTCCATCACCTGTTCAAAAATATTGATTTCAAAGGGATTGAAAAAATAAAACACCGTGTCCTCACGCTTGATTTCATATTCCTCTGCCTTACCATTAATAATCTCAATCCTCTCATAGCTATCTCGGAACCGGGTATTATAATAAGCACGGTTATCCAATGCATTTTCATAAAGATTCTCATCTACTTCAATGCCACACACCTCACATCGAAAACGTTGGTTTACATAGAACAGTACTCTGCCTTTCCCACAGCCAAAATCCACCAGCCTGTCATAGCGGTCAAGCACCTCTTCCATCTCATCAAACGCACAAATGAGCCCACTGTAACTGGTAGGCTCATACCGGAAATAATCATCATTATAACGGTTATTATAGACTATTTCTGTACTTTCAATTCCTAAAAATTCTTCCATTTTTTGATTTTCAAAATACTTAGGTGTCTGCCCTTTTTTCTTTTTCATTCCTCGCATTCCTCTTTTACCCCGACCACTTCACTGCGTGCCTGCACCTTAAAATCCACCTCACACTCTGAGACAAATTTATAGTTAATATCAAGTGCATATTTTACTTTTACCGCAATCTCCTGCTCTCCTTCCTCTATCAGGAATTCATGCGTCAGCACACCAACCTGTATCGGTCCTACTAAAGTCTGGTACACTGTGGAATTCTTCTTGTTCTTATCAAACCGCATATAGGAATTATTGCCGCCTTTTTTCATTATTTCAAAAAACGTATTATCAAACTTCACTATGTTCTTTGTCACAGGTCCGTTATCCTCCGGCTGCTCCTCAAACAATACATAGTGTTTATTATTTTTCATATAGTAATTTCCCGGCACCGTTAACTCAATGGCCTCATCCTGCACATCAAACTGCATACCGGAAATCTTAACCAACACATCTTTTGTCATTTTTTCACCTTTTAATAACTCTCAATATCAACTACCTTTGTATCTGTTACATGGCACGGCAGCACACTGTCTGCAAAGGAAATAAAACTTTCCACACCGTCACTGACATAATACTCATGGTGCGGCTTATGTTTTTGTTTGTTCAACATTCCCTGCTCCGTCAAAAGCTCTTTTAAACTCTTTGCTGTTTCAAATGCAGGATTGACAAGCGTAACCTTATCACCCATAAAACGTTTGATGGTATGCCGAATCAATGGATAATGCGTACATCCGAGCACCAATGCATCTACCTTATATTCCTTCATAACCTGAAGATAGCGGCTCACAATATCCTCCGTGACCCGGTCCTCTAAAAGTCCCTCTTCCACAAGGGGCACAAAAAGCGGACATGCTTTACTTACCACCGTAATCTCCGGATTCAGTTCCCTGATATAATCATTATAAATGCCTGACTTCACTGTACTTGCGGTTCCTATTACTCCCACATTTCCAGACTGTGTTGTCTCCACTGCCATTTTCGCACCTGGCTTTACCACACCGATAACCGGAATATCTATTTCTTCTGCAATCTCATCTAATGCCAGCGCACTTGCCGTATTGCATGCCACCACAATCGCCTTTACATTCTTTGTCCGTAAAAACCGGACAATCTGTCTGCTATATTTTAAAACCGTATTCTTTGACTTGGAACCATATGGCACTCTGGCGGTATCTCCAAAATATACCAGCTCCTCATTCGGAAGCTGGCGCATGATTTCTGTTGCCACCGTAAGACCACCCACACCCGAATCAAATACACCTATCGGATTATTCATTTTTATCTTCCTTTCTGCACTCACTGTTTTTGATGTACTAGTATCTCCTTTCAAAAGCAAGCACAATCAGTTTTTCCACAAGCTCTTCTATATTGATGCCGGCAGCGTTCCAAAGCATCGGATACATACTGATAGAGGTAAAACCAGGCATCGTATTGATCTCGTTAAAGATAACTTCATTCGTATCCCTCTCTAAGAAGAAATCCACACGGGACAATCCGTAACCATCCATAGCTGCAAAGATTTTTTCCGCTGCCTTGCGGATTTCCTCTGTCTTACCCTCCGGAAGTTCCGGAGAAAGAACCGTTTTCGACTCTGCATTATTATATTTTGCATCAAAATCATAAAACTCTGCCGCCGCTAGGATCTCGCCTACTCCGGAAACCTTCACATCTGCCGCCTTTCCAAGTACCGCACACTCAATCTCTCTTCCTACGATATTACGTTCCACTAAAATCTTGGTATCATGCTTTGCTGCAAGCTTAAGACCTTCGATTAATTCTCCGCGGTCATGCGCTTTTGACACGCCTTTTGAAGATCCTGCCTTGCTCGGCTTAATAAACACCGGATAAGAAAGCTTTTCCTCCACACGTTCCACCTGTTCCACCATACGTCCTTCTTCCACATCTAAAGACCTGACAAGCACATATTCCGCCTGTTTTACACCAAGATCATCCACAATGATTTTTGTATATACCTTATCCATTGCTGCTGCTGATGCAAACACACCACATCCCACATATGGAATATTGGACATCTGGAACAATCCCTGTATCGTTCCATCCTCTCCATACATACCGTGAAGCACAGGGAAAATGACATCAATCTTCTTTGTGCTGACACCATTTGGACCGGATAGAATCATTTCCTGCTTTATGGCATCTGGTGAAATAATGGCACTCACCTTCGACTCCTTCCAACTTCCATCTGCTACAGCCTCTAACGATTCCGCTAACAGCCATCGCCCTTCCTCGGTAATTCCTATATATGTAATATCATACTTATCCCTATTGATTGCCTTCGCAATCGTCTGCATAGAAACACAGGAAACACTGTGTTCAGAGGACTGTCCCCCAAAAATTACTGCAATATTCTGCTTGCCCATAAGCACTCCTTTCAATGGTTACCAATTTAGGTGATTGCGAAACTTAAGTTTTTGCAGACTTCCGTTGTGTAATATAGACAATATCATCGCTGGGCACGCTTGCGCTGCTTGTCACTCGCAACGGTGCTAAGCAATGTAACACTATGCAAGCACCGGCGGCTCCAAAGCACCCTGCTTATGGCATTGTCTATATTGCACAACTAGGTTTTGAAAATTAGGAGTTTCGCAATTGCCTAGTGACCAATTTATTATATGCGCATCCTTGTTATAATTACATTATATTTGTAAAAGAAATAGGAAAACACAAATACCCATAGATATTTATATTTTCCTATAATATGTAATGTTTGTCAAATTTTCTTTTTAAAAAGGTTCAAAACTTTTACTCCACACTCTTAAGCGCTTCCTCCATCGGAATCTTTTTGATTCTCTTAAAATCCAATGCCATGACCACCAGATATCCTATCAGAACAAATATAAACATTTTCACATATCCGACCGGTTGAATCAAAAATGTGAACCAGCCGCTGTAGTCCGCCATAATCGCTTTCCATGCCTGTGCCATAACGCCTGCTCCTAATACAACACTGACAGCATCTGCAATAATCAGAATTATGGTTGTGGAAAGCAGATAAAGACTCGCAATCTCCTTATTTTCATATCCTAAAATTTTTGTCATGGATATTGCATTCTCATTCTTCTCTATAATAATTTTGGTGAGAAGATAAATCAGCACTGCCGACAAAAGTATACACAGAATTTGGAAATACTGCATATAAGCTCCCATGGAATGGTCAAGCTGGTCACACATTTTTGTAATATCCCGCTTCGTAATCACCGTTGCAATGTTTTCTTCATCAATATCCGTAATCTCCGAATCAGACAGATATCCGCTAAATTCTCTCTCCCCTAAATCAAACATGGAGCGGTACTCGGATAGCGGCATAAATACTGCAAGGCTTATGCTTTTGTCATAAATACCTGCAACCTTAAACGAATACTGGCTGTTCTCATATTTTTCATCCAGTAAAAATATATCTCCTGCCTTCAAACCATATTTATCCCCGAAGGATTCCGAAATATAGACTTCCCCTTCCTTAAGGGTATTGAAATCAGCAATCTCTACATATCTGCTGTCCTCTGTAATTCCATATATTGAAATTTCCTCATCCAGTGTATCGCTCCTTTTTTGAAGAGAGTACATAGCAAATTCCTCGGCAGCAGCATTTTTTGTTTCTACTATATTTCCCTCCTCGTCCTCATATGACGTCAGTACATATTGATATTTTGCAAACATCATGTCACTGGCATTGTCCTCATAAAATTGAAGAGTATCCGGCATTCCTACCGCCATGGCAAGCATTACCATGATAAAGAAAATACCGGCAAAAAGGATAACGTAATTCGGTATATTCTGCAGCATAATACGCAGACGGAACCTTCCAAAAAATTTCCATCCCGGAAGGCGCATCGCCTTTTTACGCTTTCTCTTCTTTAAATCATGCCGTAAAAACTGCAGGGGCGTATGATACATCATTTTGATAATAACCACAAGATTTACAACAAACATTAGCACGACCGGAATGCACGTCGTCTTAAAAAATGCATCCGGATTCCATATCGTTTTATACCCCGGAAGGCTGTAGCTATTATAATACATAGATACCACCACATTTTTAAATACCGTATATCCCAGTATATTTCCTATACCTGCCGAAAAAAGCGTCACAATTACCGGCATCGAAAGGTAATGTCTTATGAGCTCACCTCTGCTGTATCCCGAAGCACGCAGTGTTCCAATTGCTGACGATTCCTTTGTGATCGTGTTACTAATGGTAACCGCAAAAATAAATGCAATAATTACAATCAGGATATCAAGCAGAACACCTCCCATTGCTTCATCAGATCCCATATCTTCTGTTGCAAAGTTGATTGCCGGATTCGCATACTTCGGCATATAATCTTTCAGTTCATTATCTCCTGCAACAGTCTGTGTAAGCAAAGCCTTCATAAAATCATCCGAAAGGCTTTTCTCTTCCCCTTCATCTTTTGGTTTGTTTTCATACTGCCATGCATAGGCATAATGAATTGTCTTATTTAACCGGTCAAAACCACTCTCAGTCACCATTGCCACATCAAACTTTATGGCATCAAACATAAAATCCGTGCTTTTTTCATGCAGCGTAGAATAATTCACATAGGCAATCAGACCAACAACCCTGTATGACTGTCCGCTGACTGTGATTGCATCTCCTATCTTAATTCCTGCATTATCTGCATGCATACGGTCAATCGCAATTTCATCCTCGGTTTCCGGGAAACTGCCATCCATAAGACATGCTTCATTTACCCCCTCGGTTCTGGCGTAAATACGGATTGTTCCGTCAACTGTCCCATCATTATCGTTATCCTCTTCCTCATTTCGATAAAAATTCTCATATAATTTAACCGGAACCACCTGAAAATCCGGGGCATTTAATTCATACTTTTCTTCTGCATCCGCATATTTTTCATCAATCTCATCCTGAATGTCCTTCCACGCCTCATCATATGCCTTTTGATAGGCTTCGGTACTAAATTCTGTTATAAACTCCTTCTCAAATTCCCCTGCAAATTTATCATCTAGTTCCTCTTTCGCTTTATCCAGATAATACTGCTTAATATCCGCTTTTTTGCCTGATTCAATTGCTGAAATCAGCTTCCCGTCTGCCTCGCTGTCCAGTTCAAAATGCCCGTCCTCCAGCTTATATTTTGTTATACCTTCATCTGCAGCCTTCATCATGCTTCCGTTGGCAACATACATTCCGGATACAAATCCGATGGTAAGAATCAAAAATAAGCTTACCACAAAATATTTTCTCCAGTCTCCAAGCAGCTCCCTTGGAATTCGTTTCATAAGCGGATTTTTCACTTTTCTTTTTTTCATCTTTTCCACGCCCCTTACCACTCCAAATCAATTGCGGAAATTTTATTCTTATTGATATCATTGTGCCGGACACCTCCGTCACGAAGCTTAATCACATGATCCGCCATGTTTTTGATTGCCTCATTATGCGTAACCATGATAACGGTGTTTCCATATTTCTCATTTACATCCTCGATCAGCTTCAGTATTTCCTTTGACGTGTTATAATCCAGTGCACCTGTAGGTTCATCGCAGAGCAGGATATCCGGATTTTTGACAATCGCACGGCCAATGGATGTCCGTTGCTGCTGTCCGCCAGAAAGCTGGTTTGGAAGCTTATACCTGTGGTCATAAAGCCCAAGTGTATGTAAAAGTTCATCAATATCAAGGGGATTATCCGACAGGTATGCTCCTACCTCAATATTTTCCTTTACGTTTAAGTTTCCTATCAGATTGTACATCTGAAAGACATATCCCAGATGCTTTCTGCGATACTGTGTCAGTCTCTTTTCTCCCATATCCTTAAGCTTATCACCGTTTATGGATATGTATCCTGAATCGGCACTGTCAATTCCTCCAATGATATTAAGCAGTGTAGACTTCCCGGAACCAGAAGGACCAAGAAGCACGCAGAACTCCCCTTTGGCTACCGAAAAATTCATTCCCCGAAGCACCTCCTGGCGGGTTTCTCCTTCGCCAAAGCCTTTCTTTAAATCTACGATTTCCAAAAATTTTCTTTCTGTTTCTGACATATTTTCTCCTTTCTGTCGGTTTTTCCCGCATCTATAAATATTTGCTTCTTTTTCAGCGAATTACAGGCTGCAAAATCTGTGGATTGATATTGCTAATGAATGTTAGCATTAACTAACCCATACCTGTAATAAAAGTGGCTGCCTTGTGTTAGCAGCCACTAACTCTTTTTTCCAGTATACCCTGCTGTGATTCTGTTGTCAAGAGAAAAAACGGTTTTGTTTCAGAAATAAATCCTTGTCACAAACGCCTCATCCTCCTCAAAAAGCTCCAACCTAAATCCATGCTGTTCCACAATATTTTTTACAATGGTAAGGCCGATTCCGCTTCCCTGTTCATTCCCTCTGCTGTTATCCCCCTTTACAAACGGCTTCCAAAGCTGCGTTGCATCAATGCCCAACGTTTCTTCCAAAGAGTTTCGCACCTCAAAATAATCTGTACTGGCTTTCACAAAAATCTGTCCCTGTTCCTTTGTATATTTCACCGCATTGTTTAATATGTTATCCACAACCTGTGCCATCAGATTTTCATCTGCCCAAATACATCCTGCATCCGTTAAATCGACCGATATCTCCAGCCCTTTGTCCTCTATACAGCCCTCGTATTTTCGAAGCTGCGCCTCCGTAAGACTTTTTAGCTCCACTTCCGTTCTTTGAAGCTTCCCTTTTCCGCTTTCGATTTTACTAAGCTGCAAAATATTATGGATAATCTCATTCATATACTGCACGTTTTCAAGTATCGCCTCCGCATAATAATCCTTTTTTTCCATGTGTATGTTATCACGGAGATTTTCTGCATAACCGGAAATCACCATCAGCGGACTTTTCAGGTCATGTGCCATTGCATTCGTCATATCCCTGCGGTACTGGTTCATTTGATTCTGTGCCTGATACCGAAAATAAGAACGGTACGCAAGAATGAGCGACAGTACCACTGACAGCGCAAAAATGCCTGCGTAAATGCCAAATGCCCATTTTCCATACATTTCTATAATATTATAGTTCCAAAATGAAATCAAAAGCAAATCCGGAATACCCTCATCCTCGGATGAATATTTGGTAAATTGCATCATACACTCATCTGTTCCATCCTTCAAACCCATGCTTCCCCCATCATAATTCAAAAAGGTATCCCTTACTCCCTTTATCCCATCCTTTGTCTGAAGCTTTTCAAACCATCGATCATATACATTCATTGATGTACACCCCGTCCGTATCGGTCCATAAATCCGGTTGCCTTCATCATAAATATGGGTATACCCCTCTGTATTCTCTGGTGTTAAGTCAAAGCCTATCGCATTCTCCGCTCCACCTTTGTCTGCAGCCACTCCCTCTCCCGGCATGATTTTTTCCCCATTTTCATCCACAATAAATACCCTCCCCGGAAGAAACTTCTTTCCTTTTATATAACAGTCCTCCAACTCAAGGGAAAAGGTTTTTTCCGGATATGTATTTGCTAACCGTTCACATTCTTTCGTCACTTCCTGAAACGGCTCTCCCTCTGATAGGCAGGTTACTGTTTTTTCCTCCCCCTCATCAAGCACTACTCCTATCTTAAACATTTCAGAGGAATCAAAAACCCTTTGCATATCAGATATATCATCAGATGGCATATTGGATACATCATACAAAACTGCCGCATAAGAATCCGAATATGGGATTGATTGCATAAGCATGTTCCACTTTGTATCCAGCATCCAGTCCTCATCATAGCTCACTGGATCTTCCGAATCATACAGCTTATTATAAGCCGCAAATAATTCTTCCTGCATCTCATCTTCTACACCACAAAACTCCTCTTCCACCGCATTTTTTATATTCTGGTAAACAATCACGGTCCCGACCACACACAGCATAACAGTAAATAATAAAACCGGCAAAAAAGCACTGACAAAAAGCCCTGCAAAGCTGATATTTTTGCTTGAAAACTTTCTAAGTTTCTCCTGTTGTTTTGCCATGCGTTTTGCCTTCTTCTGCTTTCTCCGCTGCCTTCGGGCTGACACAGACTCCACATATTCCTCCCACATCTTATCCCATAAGGACAGTTTCTTTTCACTTTTTGAATCCTGTGTATTACTTTGCACACCGTTTGGCTGCTTGTTATTTCTTTTCTCCATTTCAAACCTCCTTTTCATATCTCTATAGTCATGAGCAAAACTCACTATTCCCCAAATTTAGTTGTGTAATATTGTCTATATTGTACAACGGACATCTGCGAAAACGGAGTTTTGCTCATGGCTATATCTCTACCGCGCCTCATTTACATAGGTTCCTACCCTGTCCTGTATATGCACCACTGTCTTATCCACACTTTGGAAACCCGCAAAATATGCTTTTACCTCATCCTCAATAATCTCATCTACTGCAGGATTTTCTTCCACTGTCTTATGGGTTTTATCAATCAAATCCCGCAAAAGCTTTACATCCTCATCTGTCGCTGCTTTCATATAGACATCTACTCCGTCTACGCCAGATACGCCATGGCGGTCCCCAAACCATTTATTTCCAAACTCATCAACAAAATCCTCTGTCGCTGTTTCAATTTTTAAATATAGCTCAAAAGCATCCTTTCTGGTCGGAAGATTATCTTCCCCTTGCAGATACATATTTCCCTGATATTCCTTTGTCAGCCAGGTTCGGATAAACTCCCATGCGACATCCTTATTCTCTGATTCTGAGTAGATGCCCATGCGGTTATGAAACGAAAAATAAGAACCGTCCCTCGACTCGCTAGGATAACCAATCAGTGCAATATCCGAATCATAAAGTCCCCTGTAAAGCTGCAGTTCCCGGCAGGTAATGGAGGAGTCATCAAACAAAACAATACCGTCCCTGAGCAGTTGAGGCAATCCCCATCCCTCTCCCCACAAATATTCCGTTTCAGAACTTTTGCGGTCACAGATTTCTAAAATATCTCTAAATTCCTGACTGTCAAAATGGCAGGTTCCGTTCTCCCAATCAATGAAATCCGAGTATCCTGCACCGAGAAAAGTAAAAAGCATATATACTTTTTCTTCCGTATTAAATGGTTTTGCCTTTTCCCCTTTCTTCTCCAGAATATCCTTTATCTCAGAAATCGTAATACCATCTAAAGCTTCCACATCCTCTTTCTTTGCAACAACACTATGTACCTCAAAATTGGGAGCTGCGTAATAAATCTTACCATCCACCTTCATAGCCTCTATTACAGAATCTATAAAATCTTCTGTATGGATTTCCGTATCATTCTCAAAATATGGGGTTAAATCCTCTAAAAGCCCTTTTGAGATATACTGGTCTGCCGGAAGCCCATTTAAATCAATGATATCTGGCATATTACCAGATAAAACATCCAGATTAAATGCCATCTGTGGATCTTCTTCCTCCGAATAATTTCTAAGCTCTATCCGGTAATCCTCATTTGATTGGTTGAATTTTACAATCATCTCCTGAACATTATCATTCATAAACAGGTTTGTCACTCCATAGGTGATCACGGTTTTTCTTTCCCGTTCACTCATATCCTGCTGGGTTAACAGATCAAACTGTCTGCTGTCTTTCCAATCAATCGCAATAAACTGCCCATTGCCCAGAGTCTGCATCCCCAAAAAATCATCCCATAGCAAATCTGACATCTCATAGTCAAACAGATAGGTGGATAACTCCTGTTCCATATTATACCCATAGCATCCATAACTATTGGAAAAATAGAAATCATATGGATCGTCCTCTAAATATGTTTCTGCAAAACCCACCTGGTCCGTTCCCGTCATATATCTTTTCCCAAATTCACCAGTTTCAAAATCAAGCTCACAGACAAATGCTTCCGGAGAATCTGCCCCACTGCAAATTACCCTTCCATCCTTGGTAAGACCAATACTATTTGCATCAAAGTCTGGCTTTACCTCCTTTACAAAGGTCAAATCTGCATCAAACAGATAGAAATTATCCATATAGCAAAGATATACTCTTCCCTCCCTGTCCTGTATCATTCGGTACATGGCATATGCTTCATGTAGATTCTTTCCAATACTCTCCTGCTTTATCACATTTCCATCTGCATCCATACGAACAAGCCAGGTATCCTCCATTTTTCCATCCGCATTACGCTGTTCAATCACCATCACCAGACTGTCATCTCCCCCGTAAGCCATATATTGTATGTCATCACCCGGAAGATCCTGCAGATCAATCTCTTTTACATCCGTTCCATCCAAATCACAAAAATACAATCTTGTAACAAACTTATCCGGTCCCATGTCTTCCCTGTCCTGCTCTGTCATCGCAGAATCATCGATGGTACTCACATAAATCCTGTCCGGACCTAAAGCAAATGTGCTGAGATTTCCAACCATACCTTCTGGTTGTATGCTTTGGAATCCATATAACCGATTTTCCGCAATCTCCATATGTTCATTTTTCTTTCGTGCATCCTCCTGCCCATCGCCCTTTCCACAACCCGTCATTCCAACACCGAAACACAGCACCAGAACAAATGCCGTAAGCTTCTTTAATCCTTCCTTCATCCTCATCCCATCCTTTTAAAATCATTTAGAAATACCATCGTCCAGCCGATATCCCTTTGTGATGACTGTCTTAATCTGACTACCTGCACGGCCTAATACTTTACGAAGTTTCTTGATATGGTTATCCACCACCCGGTCACTGCCTTCATAATCATATCCCCAGATTCTGGTCAGAAGCGTCTCTCTCTCCACCACCATGCCCTTATGCTCCATCAGATATTTTAACAGAGCATATTGTTTTGGCGGAAGTTCTAGCAGCTTGTCATCTACCCGGACACAGAGGGTAACCGGATTCAGGGAAATACTGCCACAGACAAGCTCATTTCCACCCACCATACCCTTTGCACGCTTTAATAATGCGTTGACTTTCGCATATAGCTCTGCCAGAGAAAATGGCTTTACCACATAGTCATCACAGCCCAAATCATAACCATAAAGGATATCTTCCTCCATCCCCCGCGCAGTCAGAAAAATAATAGGAACAATGCTTTGCTCCCGCATCTGTCTGCAAAGCTTAAAGCCGTCCATTCCCGGCATCATGATATCTAAAAGCACAAGGTCATATTCGGTCTCATAGAACCGTTCCAAGCCCTCCTCACCATCATGTGCCGCTGTCAGCTCTATTCTTCCTCTTCCTTTTTCCAGAAAATAGTCAGAAAGAATTTCCCGTATCTGCTTGTCATCTTCTACCAATAAAATCTGATATGCCATAATATCCTCCCTAGTATAATAATGAATTGCCCCCTCACCTTTGGTTCGGCGGCATGTCGTCGGAAGGCATTAAAAAATGCTTCGCATTTGCCTTCCTCCTGTTTGTCAAAACTATATTCCTGCAGGCTGCTCTGATTCATAATAAGCATATCATAGCATTTTTGACATGATCGGACAATTTGAGAAAATTCCCATGATGTGCGGCTGCACAAAACTATAGTAAAATACCCAGCAGCTTTTCTGCTACTGGGTATTATTCTAACAAAAGGATGTATCCTTCATATGTCCTTATTTTATTTTTTTAGCAAGTCAAACAGCCAGGATCTGCCCTCAATTGTTATATCCTCTCCTCCTTCGGCTCCACTGTAATAGGCATATAGCGCCTCATACTCCTCCGAAGTAAGAGCACGCTTTAATGCTTCCTTTCCCTCCTCAGAGACTACAGCGGTGGACGCATCAATAAAACACAGCGGTGGAAACATAACACACCACCAGTTCTGTCCCTGTGCCTCTCCAATATCAATGCGGAGCGCCTGGTAATTACCTGCCGGGAAGGTCAGATCTCCATATGTTTTTGCAGGAAATTCCTCCTCTGTCACATATACCTTCACATCATAGTCATAGCCCTGCTCCACAATTGTATTGATAGCAGCCGTATATATATTTTGCAGATTTGCCACAATAATATTCTTACTCTCATCTACATCTTCGCAGTTTTCAAGGAGTGGTCTTAGCATTGTCACCACATCCTCCTTCACTGCCAGTTTAAGCTCCTGATCCTCATCACTGTCACTGTTTGCCCGGACATGAAACCGCAAAATTCCATCATATGGTTCTCCATGCTCCACATCTCCGTCTTCACCGTCCATGGCAATAATTTCTCCGTCAAAATCCCCGGAACCCTCTAACATTGCTGCTGCACTTCTCTCACCGCTCACTCCTGCTAAAGTAGCAGCAAGCCCGGTTTCCGTAAACACGGTTTCATCACCATCTTCGATACGGTCAAATACGTCCTCTAATTCATTCCTTAATCCGGAAGCTTTTTCCGTTTCTTTATCTGCCCTGGCAAGCCCTTCTCCATCTACATTTATCAAATCATCTCCACCATAGGCAGCTGCCACTGTATCAAAGCTGTTAAGTACCGCTAAGGCAGTTTGCTTCATACCACCCTCTCTGTGTCCCTGATAATAAGAGATTACGGCTACTGCAAAACCGCCTACTATTCCAAGCAGGACGGCTGTAAGTACATCCCTGAATATTTTAAAACCCTTCATATGCGAAACCTTCTTTCTTCTTTTATTAGTTGAAAGTATTTCCCATAATATTTAGAATATACAGAAATGACAAAAAAGTGACATTTTTTTATTTGTCAGAAATCTCCCATCCTTCTTTTACTTTTAACAGATATTTAACCTCCATTTCCTCATTTTCCCGCAAAGCCTTTAAGTAATCCTTAAGCCAGGGCACATCCACTCCCTGCCGTTCCTTTACACGTACCAGATTTTCCAGATAATTTCCTATCGGTTCTTCCTCATTCTCCAAAAAATCAATAAATTCCTGATCTTCCTTAAGCTCTAACATAGGACAGGTCTTTGCAATCTCGTCTTCTCTATCAAGCATGTACAAAAGCTGTTCCAACCATGACTCCCTTTGAAACTGTTCATGCCGGGTATTTTGTCCTTGTTTCATCCTGTTGGCATTTCCCGTTTTGTCATCCTGTTTTTCCTTTCCCTGCACCAATAGAACATCTGCTGTCTCCTTCGGCTGTTCTCCAAGGAGAATGATCTTAAGATGTGCTAAAGACAAATCCTTTCCCGTCACATTCCCATAATCCTTCGCAAGCTCCTCTAAATCTTTTGCATCCCACTCACTGACCTCCTCCACCATGCTCTTTTCTCCCACCACTTTCTCCTGTGCCAGCCCAAGCACAAAATGGTAATCCTCTTCCTTTTCTTCAATCATCATAATCGTTGCATAATCCCGTTCCTCCACATTTCTCATATCGTTTCCCATACGGACATCCGAACCACAGCCTGTCAAAAAAAATACATCCGCAAAAATAAGAATACTTCCGATTGCATATTTCACATTTCTCATCTTAAGACACCGCATTGTCATTTCCCCCTTCTTTCACATTCAATTTTTCCTTGTAGTGAAAAGACTGTATTTCCAAAACGCCAATCAATGGCAGAATAAGAGAAAGCGGCAAATCCATTACTGCACCATAGCTTCGGTAAAGCCACAGGGTAGAACCATACCCCGGCATAAATGCCACGATTACCATAGCCACCGCAAGTACCACTACAAGCAATAAACCCCGCTTTGCCTTTGGAAATGCAACAGACAGCAGCATACCTGAAAAATACAAGGTCTGACCAAGCAGTACAAAACAGCCAATCATAAAAAACCACACTAACAGCACATCTACACGCTCAATAAATCCCAGTGGCAGCCGGATATACCGCATAATGGAAACCGTCAGCATTTCCTCCGAACCCGCACCCTGTACACCATAAATCCCAAGCATAAATAGGGTGAGAATACAGACAAGCAATACTGTTCCCATCACTGCAAAAAAAGATGGTGCGCCAATATATTTCTTTGTATGCTTACTCCTTAATTTTCCTTCCTCCGGTCGTTTTTGTAAAAACGGACGCAGCAGCACATAATTTTCCACAGGCAATAGAAAAGTAAGCAGCAAATATCCACGAAGCAGTAACGTCCCAAAAGATATATTGCACTTTGGCAGAAAAACAGAGAAATCCACTTCCCAGATTCCAAAAATAAGAACCAGCACCAACGGTACATACAAAGGCCAGAAAACCAATTCATAAATCCGTCCCTGTTTTTCAATATGCTTGCTTGCACCATATAATGCCGTCAGCAAAAGCGGCAGTACAACCCAAAGACTCCCCACATTTCCTCTTGCATTGTACGGCATAAATGGAACCTGCCCTTCCCCTAACACCTCAATGGAAAGGCACACATAAAATGCGAGACGGACAATGAGCCGTAACATCTGCAGCAAAACCAGCATCCTTCCTACTGCACCAATCGGCTCTGTCCTTTTTACAGAGCCACCAGTTTTTCTGTTTCTCCCTGCCGCTCCCTGCCTTTCCCAGTCACAGATTGAAACCCCGTAAATTTTTCCCGTTTTCCAAACCCAAGCTGACAATCCATAAATACATCCCACATAGATACATGCAAACACAAAAAATACAATCAAGCCCGGTACAATACTCTCACCAAACAACCAGGCCGACAGATAGGGAATTACGAAAACCAGGCTGGCATACAGAGGAAGAACCAGCATTCTCCTCATCTGCTTTTCCGATATTCTTCCATTTTGACTAAACATTCATTTCCTCCAATCCGGCTATTCGTTCTAAATCGCCACAATTGATAACATCTCATGCCATAAAAATTTACTTGTTTATAACATTTCCTTCATTCTGCTTCTGCCGAAACCTGCGCCGCTGCCCCATCTGGGTATAAATCGGCCGCTCCCGCATTGTAAATATAGGCTTGCGTATTACAAAATCCTGATACTCCACTCCGTCATCTGCACTGCCCGCCACCGCCGGCATCAGATATGGGATTCCAAAGCTTTCCATAGATGCAAGGTGAATCAGCAGCACCAGTACACCAAGCATAATTCCATAAAGTCCCCATACCGCACCAAGTATGATCATCAAAAATTTTAGCAGACGGAAGGTAGAAGAAAATTCTTCATTTGGAATGGCAAAGGATGCGATGGCAGTCAACGCCACCACAATTACCACGATCGTACTGACAAGAGCCGCCTCCACTGCTGCCTGCCCTACAATGAGACCACCCACCACTCCAATGGTATTTCCCATCTGCCCCGGAAGCCTGATTCCAGCCTCCCTCAGCAGTTCAAACAGAAATTCCATCAACAGCACCTCTGCCACAATCGGAAACGTCACATTATTCCTCGCACCCACAATGGCAAGCAGAAATTCCGTTGGCAGAATCTGTGGATAAAAGCAGGCTACCGCAATATATAATCCCGGAAGGAGTATGGTAATAAATGCTGCCAGATACCGTATCAACCTTGCAAAGGTAGCAACACCAAACCGATTGTAATAATCATCCGATGCCTGAAAAAAAGAATTCAGCGTACAGGGCAAAATGATAACCTCCGGGGAGTTGTCTACCACTAAAACTACTCTTCCCTCAGAAATCGCTGAGGCCGCCTTGTCTGGTCGTTCCGTTGTCTGCACCTGTGGAAAAGGGGAGTACCATTTCTCCTCTAACAGATGTACCAGCATCCCACTGTCAAAAATACTGTCAATCGCAAAGCTGTCAAGCCGTTCTTCAACTGCGCTTAGCAAATCCGGTTCCACAAGATCATCCAAATACATAAGTCCATAAACCGTCCGGGAACGCTGCCCGATATATCCCTGCTTTTCCTTTAGCTTTGGATCCTTAATCTTTCTTCGGAGCAGTGCCGTATTTGTCCGGAAATTCTCATTAAAGCTGTCTCCTGGTCCCTTCAATCCTCCTTCTTTTTTTGGTGAATCGATGGATCGTCCCGGCAGTTTTTTTGACGACAAAATGGCTGCCTGGTCCTGCCCATCTACAAAAACAGCCGAATCACCGTTTAAGATGGCTGCTAACACATCCTCCATCTGATCCGCCTTACTCATATCCACAGATTCTGTCTGATAGTGAAAAATAAAATCAAATGCCTCATTACTCATTGCAGCTTTACTCTGGCTTTTCTGATTGCCCCCGCCATTTTTTCCGGCATTTCTGCTGCTAAAGCCAGCTGTCAATCCTGCATTTCTCCACTCATACAAAAGAGGTCTTGTGATGGTTCGCTCCACCATTTCCCCATCAGACATTCCATCAATGTAAAGAATGTATATGCCAAGGTTCGTCCCATTCCGCTCTAACTCGAACCGCTTCCATACCATATCATCCGCATCCTTAAAAAGAGTCTCCATGATTTGAATGTTTGTATCTAAATCCCTGCTGATTGTCATATCTATCTCGTTTTTTTCATTGTATGTTATGTCCATAAAAAAACCTCACACATTTCACAGCGTATTTAGGGGATTGCGAAACTCCCTGTTTCATAAACCTAGTTGTGCAATATAGACAATATCATAAGCAAGGTGCTTTGGAGCCGCCGGTGCTTAGCGAGGTTTTTTCGAGCTTAGCACCGCTGCGAGCGACAAGCAGCGCAATGCCTGAATACTTAGCGAGGCTTTGCCGAGCTTAGTAGTAAGGTATGCCTTGTGCTCGTGCCTGCATTGATTTGTCTATATTGTACAACGGATGTCTGGAAAAACGTAAGTTTCGCAATTACCTATGTTGCACTTATTATGTGTGAGGTTGTTGTTTCTTATTCTATTTTTTGTTCCTTTTGATACAAGTCAAATTTTGATATCCATCTTTGTTCCCTCTGCCGCCATGACTTCTGGGCTTTTCCGAACTGTTCTGCCTATAGCGAATCTTTCAGGTTCTTAATCACAATCAATTCCTGATTATATAAATGCTTGCGCATAATCTCTTTCGCCGTTTTCACATCATTCATCAAAATCGCATTGGTAATCTCATAATGCTCCTCCACTAATACGTCATGGTAGGAAAAATCTTTCACATACTCTACCCGGTAGCGGTACACCTGCTCCCGGAGATTCTGGGCAATACTAATCAGACGTTTGTTATTGGTCAGTTCAAAAATCACCTCATGAAATCTCACATCACCATCCACGATGTTTTGCACATGCTTTGTTGCAATTGCCTCCTTAAAATCATTGCATGCCTGCTTAAGCTTTTCCCGCCCTTCATCATCTATCCGCTCACAGGCAAGCTCCACCGAAAGCTCCTCAATGGCAGTACGCACCTCTAAAGCATCCCGCAAATCTTTCTCCGTAATACGGGCAACCTCTGCACCTCTTCTTGGGATCATCACCACAAGCCCTTCTAGCTCTAACATCCGGATTGCCTCCCGCACAGGTGTCCGGCTGACACCTAATTTATTTGCCAGCTTTATCTCCATCAGCCGTTCTCCCGGTGCAAATTCGCCGGTCACAATCGCCTGCCGCAATGCGTTAAACACAACATCCCGCAGTGGCAGATATTCATTTGTTCCGTCATATTTTAACTCCATATTTGAACCTCCTGATTAAATGGTTTCACCAAAAACACATGGTTTGCCAACTCTTTTTTTCGAATCAGATCCTTTGCCTGCTCTGCCGCTTCTTTATCCTTCTCTCTAAAAATTCCAAATACGGTTGGACCGGAACCACTCATTAGCGCATTCATTGCACCATTCTCCTTCATGCAATTTTTAATCTCTTCAATCACTGGATATTCCGGAACCGTCACTGTCTCCAACACATTCTCCATCCGGTCTGTGATTCCTGCCAGATCACCAGTCCGGATTGCATCTGCCATACCGTCAATATCCGGATGCTTTTTTAATCCCGCAGCATCTAAATGTCCATACACAAACTTCGTGGACACACCTATTGGCGGTTTTGCAATCAAAATATGACAATCCGGTATCGGCGGCAGAGAGGTCAACACCTCCCCGATTCCTTCGGAAAGAGCTGTTCCCCGGAGTACACAGTACGGCACATCCGCCCCTAACTGTACCCCCAGCTCCATTAATGTCTTTTTACTTAAATGTAGATCAAACAGTCTGGCTGCACCCACAAATGCCGCTGCACAATCCGCACTTCCACCCGCCATTCCCGCTGCCACAGGAATACATTTAAACAAATCAATCTCCATACCCCGTTTTACATGATAGGTATCCTTTAATAATTTTACTGCTCTATAGATCAGGTTATCCTCATTCACTGGCAAAAATTCCAGATTCGTTTTAATCCGGATCACATCCTCATCTAACAGACGGAAGGTCAATTTATCATATAGCTTGACCGTCTGCATAATCATACGCACCTCATGATAACCGTCTTCCCGGCGGCGCACAACATCAAGTCCCAAATTAATCTTTCCATATGCCTTTAACTGTAGCGATTCCCTCATTTGCAAACTCCCTTCTCTTGATAAAAATAAATAGGTGATTGCGAAACTCCTGATTTTCAAAACCTAGTTGCACAATATAGACAATGTCATAAGCAGGGGGCTTTGGAGCCGCTGGTGCTTAGCGAGGTGTTTTCGAGCTTAGCACCATTGCGAGTGACAAGCAGCGCAATGCCTATATAAAAACAAAAATGGTATACTGTATACAGTATACCATCTTGTCTTAAAAAATACTATGCTTTTCTAAAACGGGAGCTATCAATATTATATATCCCTAACCATCTTTTATACCCTGTGACATTGTCAGATGCATTTATCCAAAAACAATCCCTCCAGCCAGTTTTTTGCAAGCGGCAGCCAGGACTGGCATTCCTTTTGCACACCATATTGAGCCATATCCATAGAGGACTCGTCTGCTGCAGATAATCCATGTCCTCCCGTTGGATACATATGAAATTCCACTGGAATCTGATATCGCTTCATTGCCTCTATCAAAAGCAGGGAATTTTCTACCGGCACACAATCGTCGGTATAGGTATGCCAGAGAAATGCCGGCGGTGTGTACTCACTTACCTGTTTTTCCAATGATACCCGCTCCAACATCTCCTCCGTATACTGCCCTGCAAGAAGCGCCTCGAAAGAACCTCTGTGTGCAAGCTTGCCGGAAGTAATAACCGGATAACACAGAAGCATTCCTGCCGGTTTCAGATCCTCTGCCCTGCACCCTGTCTTTTTTGCCAGCCATTCCTCATGCCAGAACATGCCAAGACTTGCCGCCAGATGTCCTCCTGCCGAGCATCCCGCTACCACAATCCGGTCCTTTGCCACATGCCACTCGGCGGCTTTTTCATGGAGCATTTTCATAGACCATGCAAGCTCCAGCAATGCAGTAGGATATACTGCCGGTGCACAGGAATAACGCAGGATTGCCACATGATACCCCATGGCAAGGAAACGAAACGCCAATGGGTCCGCTTCCCGGTCGGAGGTTCTCTCATACCCGCCTCCCGGACACAGCAACACCAAAGGATGTTCCTTTATCCATAACTCATCGCTATTTTCTATCAAATACACATTCAGATGGGCTCCCGGAAACGAACCCTCCACCTTAACCGGAATATCATATACTACCATTTTCTTCCTCCTTCATTATATGTCACCAATTTTCAGAGAAACTTCGTTTGTTGCAATAGTTGCCAAATGTATATACAAGTATCTACGCTTGGCTCGTTATCTGCACAAATTGATGACCTGCCCCCTCATCAGCACAATTCATTAAAACACATGCAGCACACACATTGCCAGGCTCACCATGCCTATCACAAGCAGCACCACACCAGCGCCTTTTATAAGTCCTCCCATTGTCTGCAACATCTGCCGGAATCCGTCATCCTCACTCTGGTAGTCCGGCGGCAGATGATTTGCCACATTTTTTCCGGCTGCTAAAAGTACCATACCCGTTACAATCATGATAACCGCTAATATCTCCATACTCCATCAACCTCAATTCGCAGTTCCTGTAAGATATGGAATCGCATCCACGGCACTTCCATTCACACGAATCTCAAAGTGTAAATGCGGTCCTGTACTCCGCCCCGTATTACCGGAAAGTGCAATCTGGTCACCCTGGTTCACATAGCTTCCCACAGTAGTAGTAAACTCGCTTAAATGTCCATAAACCGTCCACACACCATCTCCATGGTCAATCATAACACAGTTCCCATAACCGCCAACCCAGCCTGCCGTAATAACCTGTCCTGCGCGGGAGGCACGTACTGTCGTTCCCACCGGAACACCAACATCAGTTCCAGCATGCAGTCTTCCCCAGCGATATCCAAAATTAGAGGTTACATTCCAGTTCGTTACCGGATACATATAGGTAGGCTTTGATTTCGTTCCTCTTCTTACAATCTGGGCGACGGCTGCCACCGTCACATTTTCCTCCAGCTGCTCCCTGTCACTTTCGACATCATTCTTATATGTAACAAGGTCTGTCACAATATGCGTTCCCTCGGAACCCTCCTGAATCACCTCTGTCTCTCCGATAAACATATTCTCATCGTCCTCATAAACGACATCTTCATAGTATTTCTCTTCATAGGTCTCCTGCTTTTTCACAAGGATTTGTACTGCCGCTGTCTGCACCATCACATTTAGGCGGTCATCATAAAAGAGATTTTCATCGGACTCAATACCCGGATTTAACTCCTTAATCTGTTCCACCGTCATATTATTTTTCTCTGCAATCAAATCTAAATAATCACCTGGCTTCACTACATAAATCCCCGGCTCATCCTTTTGTCTGGTAATCTCTTCATATGCCGTCTTTTCATTCTTAATCTGGCTTTTGTCCACATAGGTCTGCATCACCTGAATTTTGTCAGAAAAACCAATATATTTGACTCCATCATTTTCTGCCTGGGCAGTGACTTTATCATCCGCCTTCGAATCACTTCCCTTATCTTCACTCCTGCCATCCTCTTCGCCTGATTCATCGTCACGGTTATCGTCTTCGTCCCCGGTATCCCCTTCCTTCTGGTCTGCCTGCTGTTCATTTCCATTATCCTGTGATGCATCATCCAAATTGTTACTCGTTATACCAACCTCATACATCGTCACATTCCGGCTTTCCGGGGCTACCAGATTAACCTGAAATTGATCCTCATTATCATACTGTCCCTGCGCTTTTTCCAACACTGCCACAAGATTTTCCATGCTGTCCACCGTTACCGTATAATCATCAATGCGCATGGTGTACGCCAGCTCTCTTTCTTTATCTGCACAGGAATCGAAGCTTGCAAGAATTACCTCGGTAAGAGCTTCATCTTTTAACACCTTCATCCCCTTAACCGTGTCTGCATCCTTCTCTTTATCCACCTCTTCAAAACCAGCATTCACATCAAGAATCCGCACACCCTCTGCATTATAGGCAAGACGTGCCGCCTTAAAGGCTGCCTCACCCTCCTCCTTTGTCTTTGCCAGTGCCACCACGTCACCATTTATAATAACCTTGACTTTCGGTCCGAAGGAAATATTTTCGAAAAAAGAACGGACTGGATTTTCCTTTGATGCCGTATTTCCCTTCTCGACTTCCTCATCCTGCCCATTATCAAAAGCAATATTTGTAATTCCAAGGGAGCTGTCCACTGCCGGAGCAATCAACAATCCAAGGCAGGCGCCAATGAGCGCTGCCTTAAACCATCCCCACTGCATACGGGTTTTTAACTTGATCTTTTTCAAAACAAACTTCCTCTTTTCTATTTTTTCTTAACCGAAAATCCAAAAGTTCCAAGCTTGTTTCCAAGCTCAAAATACTCACCATGGGAATAAGCAAGCAAATTGGCATCCTGAAGTTTAAAACTTCCCTTCTCATCTAACAGCTCACTGGAAATCTGAACATTTACCACCTCTGCGATAAACATATCATGACTTCCAAGCTCCAATATCTGCTTTACCTTACACTCAATATTCACAGGGCTTTCTAAAATAACCGGTGCATTGATTTTCTCTGCCTCACCCTTTGTCAGCTTCATAGCAGCAAATTTATCCTCATCCCTGCCACTTCTGACACCACAGTAATCCGTTGCCTCTACAAGTTCTTTCGTGGTGAGATTTACCACAAACTCACCACTTTCCTTTATCATTTTATAGGAATACCGTTCTTTTCTCACTGAAATGGAAAGCATTGCCGGGTCGGAGCAAATAGTACCTGCCCATGCAACGGTAAGTACATTGTCATTTCCGTTCTTGTCTCTGCAGCTTACTAAAACTGCCGGTACCGGATATAACATATTCCCCGGTTTCCATGATTGTTTTGCCATAATCTATCCCTCTCTTCTCAATCTTTCTTTTTCACAGTCTTTATTATATATAAAAATTGAAAATGGTGCAATCACCCTTTTCCTTATTTTCCATTGTTTTTATAAATGTTACAGGGATTTCCATGAATGGGAAAAAAGGACTTGCATATCCTATTCATAAATGGTATCATCTTTAACAAGATAATATAGTTTTTAATACTACTTGTCATTGTATTTATGAATAGAAGGGACGTGTTTTTATGAACAAGAATTTTTTTAAAGTAAAAGATCCAGGAAGTGCGCTTACACATTTTATCGCTATGATAATGGCTCTTTTTGCAGCTATACCACTGCTTTTCAAAGCATCAAATGGTTTAAACAGCCCATACTTAGGTGCCTTTGCCATATTTATCACAAGCATGATCTGCCTTTACGGCGCAAGCACCGTATACCATACCTTTGATATTTCCGAAAAAATGAATAAGGTGCTCCGTAAAATTGACCATGCCATGATTTTTGTGTTAATTGCCGGCTCCTATACGCCGGTATGTCTTATGGTACTTCCCAAAAATATCGGTATTCCACTGTTAATTACCGTATGGACAATCACAATCATAGGAACGATTTTCAAAATCTGCTGGATTACCTGCCCTCACTGGCTGTCTTCCGCTATGTACATCGGAATGGGCTGGCTCTGTGTAATTGGTTTTTCCTCCATGATGAAAAATCTATCCACCTCTGCATTTATGTGGCTGTTAGTCGGCGGTATTATCTACACCATTGGCGGTATCATTTATGCATTAAAGCTTCCGCTTTTTAAAAAGCATCAATGGAAGAATTTTGGCAACCATGAACTGTTTCATGTATTTGTTATGCTTGGCAGTCTTTGCCATTTTATTCTCGTATATCATTATCTGGCGTAACATAAACAGAGCTGTTTCAGCAAAGTGAAAACTTGCTAAAGCAGCTCTGTTTTATTTTTTTAAATCCTTTTTTCTATTCTCTCATACAAATCTACATAAAGCTCCGACTGCCGATCTGCCCTAAATGGAAACTTTCTCCTGATTTCCTTCACCATCCCCGCATGTAGCTCCACTACCTGAAGCTCTGCCTTACTATGCGCTTTCGTAAGCCGCTCTCCCATTGGATCAAATGCCATGGAGCTTTCCACATATTCCAGTCCATTTCCTCTTCCTGTGCGGTTGACGCCCACCACATAGCACTGATTTTCAATTGCCCGTGCCTTTAATAGTGCCTCCCACTGATAGACTCGTTCCTTTGGCCAATTGGCAATCACTAAAATCAGTTGCGCCTCATCTGACACTGCCTGAAAAATCTCCGGGAACCGCAAATCATAGCAGACAAAACCGGATATCACCATATCCTTAAAACTCACAAGCTTCACCTCATGCCCGCCAATATAATGCTTTCCCTCCTCACTGTAATTAAAGGGATGTATCTTATCATAATCAAGAATAACCTTTCCCTCTGACACAATCATTAGCTTATTATAATACTCCTGCCCGAAGTCTTCCACATACCCAAAGGCAATTGCCATACCAAATTCCTTTGAATAATCTTTAAAAAAACGTAAGGTTGGAGAAAACAACATTTCTTCTCCCGCAAGCGATGTGTTCATTGTAAAACCCGTAAGTGTCATCTCTGGGAATACCAGCAAATCAACCCTCTGTTTTGCTGCTTCTTCCATGAGTCGTCTTGCCTTGTCCATATTTTTCTGCTTATCTTCCCAGGCAATATCCATCTGTGTTAATCCAACCTTCATTCCTAACCTCCAATTCTGCTTCTGCTTCAAACTGCCAGTACACTAGCATCATTATATGGATTACAGGTGAATTATATGTGTATATTTTGTAAAGTTTTTGCATCACTCTTTTTTGTTGTATTCCGGAAATCTCACAATCGCCTTAAAAAGATCCCCATCTAACTGGATTTCAAAAGTCCCCTCCATAAGACGTGTCAAATCCTTTGCAATGGATAAACCTAAACCGCTGCCCTCTGTTGTCCGGGAGGAATCCCCACGGGTGAACCGCTCCATCAGCTCCTCCGGACTTATATTGAGTTGGGCGGCAGATACATTCTTAAGTGTAAATACAACCTCACCCATATGATTTGATAAATCCGCATAAATCCTGGTTCCCTCTAACGCATACTTGTACGCATTTTGCAACACATTTTCAAGAATGCGGAACAACCGTCTTCCGTCCGCCATAATCACCGCGGGCTGTTCCGGATAAGCCGCAACTAAGTTTAAATCTCTTTTTGCAAATTTATCCTCAAATTCACCTATCGCCTGACGCATCAGTTCATCAAAGGCAAGAGGCATACAGGTAAGCTCAATACTGCCAGAATTTGCCTTCGCTGCCTCTACTAAATCTTCTGTCAACTGCTTTAACCGCTGAGATTTTGCATCTAACACCTCAAGATAATGCCTTGCATCCTCTGACTGCATTTCTTCCTTCTTCAACAAATCCACATAGTTTATAATAGATGTAATCGGTGTCTTTAAGTCATGGGATACATTGGTAATAAGCTCTGTCTTCATGCGTTCATCTTTTAAGGATGTCTCTACCGCAGCCTTCAATCCATCACCAATATGATTAATACCATCCGCAAGCTCGGTAAAAAAGCTGTTTCTGGTACTAAGCTCGCATTTGCTGTCAAGCTCGCCTTTCGTAATATCATCCACACATTGGATTAGCTGCTTTACATCCCTGCAAACCCTGTATATAATGATAACAACGCCAATATGCAAAGCACTGATGATAACGAGCAGAAGCAAAACTGCAGACAGCATCCTGTGTCCCGATATTCCATAAACTCCCAAAAGCACAAGCTGCAGCACACAGACAAACAACAAACCCAGATACACCAAAAACAATATCCAAAGCCGTTTTATCCCATTTTTTTTGTAGTAAAAATGTGTACATTTCCTGTAAAAATCAAGAATCCTTGTCCAACACCAGCGAAATACCTTCGCAAAGCAATGATGACTTCTCAAATTCTTTGCCTTCACCCTTCTTGCAAAACTCAAGGTAAACTCCATAAAAAAGAAACCAAATGGTATGATAAAGACCACACTCAGCAATATATGTCCAATGATTGACATATAGAAATACCGCGGGTCAGCATATATCTTAAGACCTGCGATTGCCGCCACAGTACATATCACCATCACAAGCATTGTAACAAACAGCCATACCTCTGTTGACAGATTATCATAAGCATTAAGCTCAATTTCCATATTTGTTCCAAGCTCCACATTCTTCTTTCCCTTTCTTCCGGTCGTCAGAATCAAACTCACAGCCTGAACGATTAACAGGATAAAAGAAAGGATTGCAAGCACCAACATGGGCACTATGTAAGCCGTCGCTTCATTATACATCTGGTAATGCACAGATGAATTCCGAAGAGGTAAATCCAGCTTATCCGCATTCGCTGCCGCCCTGTCATAATCCATTCCAAAGCAAACAACCATAGGCTCTCCCACAAAATATGCCTCTAAAAGCTCTTCAAAATAATCGTCCATATCGAGGCTTTCCACCGTTTTTTGAGCCTTTTGTGCCGCATAATTACGAAGTCCCTGTTCTACACAATAAGAATATGGCAGACTGGTAATCTCTTCTATACTGTCTACATTTGTGTAGGTAAAATTCCTACATGCGATAAAATATACAAAAGCACCCTTCTCCATAGACTCCAATTCTACAACTGCAGTCTCTCCCTCATTGACACTCCCTGTCTTTGCCTTTAAGACACTATATATACTCATGTTTTCTGACCAAAGCAGCGGCAAAACAATATTATCCAGCCGATCCCGTTCATCATCTGTATGCTTATCCAATGCCAAAAGTACCTCTCCGCAATCATACAAATAAGAATCATATGGTTCGAAATAATCATCCGCTGTGGAATAATATACATCTTCTACGGGATCGTACACCGCATATTCCCCACCATCCGCTATCATATCATTCAACGAATTATACGTTGTAAGTGTATCATTCACTGAATCATACGTTTCAAATTCCACATCACCAGTTCCAACATCACACACTACGCTTTTCGTATCAAAGACGAAATATGCTTTTTCCGAAAAGTATGGAGAATACTTGTGATTTGTATTTAACCTTCCATAATGCACGAAAAGATCCTTAAAGCTCTGCTTTGAAAAATACAGATAACTTCCCTTCTCACTCTCTATTTCCAAAGTCCGAAGCAGCCCTGGATAGCTATATATCGTGTTTTTGGGAATCTCTGTGCCCATCACTTCATATTCCTCAATACCTTCCAGATTGTTCGGAAGCTCGCCCTCTATATTGTCGTCTTTTAAACTCTGCAAATCATAATCACTTATTTCATTCCATGATGTATCTATAATACGGAGTTTGTCACTTGTTTTCCCATTCTCTATTTCAGAAATCGTTGCCAGTAAAGAGGAATATTCTGTTGCTACATCATCACTGTAATGTTTCGTTTCATGGTAATCCTTAGAATTACTCTGAAATATATTTTCTCCAAAATAAGACCATGCCAAAAAAGCAAATTCAACACTTGCCAAAAATACCGCAAAGGTTATCATACACAAAAAGCCGCGGAACCGCTTACCCCTTGTGGTGTAATACCACTTTTCTTCTTTTCCTTTTGCTTCTCTTTCCTTTTTATTTTTTTTCATTCCTTTTTCCTTTCAGTCTTTCTTTTCCATCCGGTATCCAACACCCCACATTACCTTGATATAATCCGGGTTCTTTGGATTAATTTCCACCTTTTCCCGAATCCGGCGGATATGTACCGATACAATATTCTCTGTCGAAAAAGCATCCTCATCCCACACCCTCTCGTAAATCTGGGCGGATGAAAATACAATGCCCGGGTTTTCCATAAAAAGCTGCATAATCTTAAATTCGGTTGGTGTCAGTTTCACATTCTCGCCGTCCACAGTCACAATTTTCTGTTCCCGGTCCATAATAATGGAACCGTTCACCAGCAGATTGCCATTTGCCACCTCCAAACCACCAAGCTTTGTATAACGGCGAAGCTGGGATTTTACCCGTGCCACCAGCTCAAGCGGATTAAAGGGCTTCGTCACATAATCATCTGCCCCCACGTTTAAGCCAAGAATCTTATCCACATCCTCCGATTTGGCAGACAGCAAAATCACTGGTATCGAACTTTTCTCCCGAAGCTTTAGCAATGCATGGATTCCATCAAGCTCCGGCATCATAATATCCAAGATAATTAAATGAATCTCCTTCTTCTTCACAAGCTCTAACGCTTCTCTGCCATTATAGGCAGACAAAACCTCATAACCCTCCTGGTTTAAATAAATAGAGACAGCCTCTACAATTTCTTTATCATCATCACATACAAGTATTGTCATTGTTATTCTCCTCATCCCTATCTGTCAGTTTCTGCTTCATAATTATACCTCTCCTGTCATCTATTTACCACCTCCATATTATCTATGTTCAATGCGATCGTGCCGGCACACCAGTTTCACTGTTGTCATCATACAAGGAAATTTTTACAGAATAGTAAAAGAAAAAATGAAGAAATTCTGAAGAAGGGGGTTGTCTTTTCTTGGGAAACAGTTGCCGCATTGCATTTCCAATTCATTTCGGTCCCTAAAAAATAAATGGCATCAGCATAATCGCTGATGCCATTTATTTTCATAGATTTTATGTTTTCAAACCATCAATTAGCTATTTGTATAAGCGGAAATAATCTCACTTACAAAAGTAGACATTCCTGAGATATCCGACTAGTGTTTTTTATCCAGAAAAATATCCCCATTTTCTGCAAATCATTCTGATTTAATATACTGCCAACCCATATATGCTGCATACTCTTATACTGCTCTGCCACCTTACTCACAAAACATCCTCTGTACTTTTCCTTTTATCCGTCCTTAAATCTCAAAAATTTTGTTGAGAACTTCGCCAGATACGCATTTTGTATCGCAGAATGTTACTGATTAGGGGAGAGACCTCTAAAACCCCAAAACATCTGCCAAGAAGAGCAGAAGAATGGAATATTTACGCCAGTGATAGCACAGATATAATGTTTTTTACCATTTTGATATACCCTGATATGTCACTTTTCGGCAAAACACCATAACTGTTCTATAATTTTTTCTTTGGTATGGAAGATGATATATCACTGCGATGCTGCTCGCATTCAACTTTCGCAACACCTAGACAATCCAAAATAACATATATATTTTATCAATTTATGCTTGATCGATTTATTGAAATAATCTTTTCAATAAAATCAGTTTAGGCGTTAAATTCCTCCTCTTCCATCTTCCTTATCATATTCATCCTTTGCCAAACTGCTTCACTTACTATATCATCTATTTTTGAATGTATAGAAATAAATTTATATAATTCTGTTTCTATTCCTCTGTTACTATATTTTTCACTCTTTTGATACTTAACCGCTTTCAAATCAAAAGTAACGTCCGCAAACCATCCTCTTGGCTCAAATACATGCACAATTATGTTATTTCCTATAGTCTCCATAGATGGTTCTTGAAATCCTAAATATTTCGCCACAAATGACAAATAATTATATATTTCCTTGTCTATATATAAATTTGACCCAACTATACCTGCTCGACTTCCGCTTTCTTCTATTATTGTAGCTTTAGAAAATGACGTGTTCATCTGAAACTCTGATGGAAAATAAGATACTGTTTTCCCCGGAGCAATTACTGCCTCATTTCCCAATGCATGTGAAAATCTTTCTCCTATAGTAATAACACCTCTTACACCTGGATTACCTCCTCGTTTATCAATTTCGGAAATTGCAAGAAAATCCTGTAAAGCACCTTCTAAAAAAGTATATGTATCTGATATTCCCCTAGCATCTCCACCTATATCAATGGTACATGCATAACCATCATTAATAGATAATCTAACACCCACTGGATGCGTTGCCCATCCTGTTGTAAAGACATGCGAAACCTGCTCAATCCGTCGGAAATTATTGTAACATTTTTCATCCGAAAGATCCCATTTTGAATCTACAAAAGGGGTCCCATACCCCAATAAATCAAACCATGAACATAGACACGGAATTATCTTTTTTCCATGCGATTCATATTGTTTATATTCATTCTTTCCCATATTTATTTCACCTATCCCAATACCTAATAATTTCTCTAAACTCTTGTGTAAATATCTCCTTTACCTGTTCTGTTGCACTTTCAGCGAAATGTTCATCATATATTATTATCCTGTTCTGCATAGCACTTCAATGACCAGCCTTTTCCTATTACTCCAACCATTTACAATTTTGTAAGAAAATGCAAAAATTTTTTCCAGCATTTTTCATAAAACAAATATTATTTATTAGATTGAGAAAATCAAAATGTAAAACATCTATATAGAAATATATGGTAAAAACTGTTCAAAAAACTATCCTGTTTTTCGTTTCTACTTTAATTTTAATACCGTCATCGCCACATAATGCAATACCTCAAACGCTTCGGGTGCAATCTCCTCTAATAGCTTCTGATGATCTCTTTCCCAGTCAAATGCCTTTCCGCCATCAATATTTTCATTTCAAATATCCATTTATATCACCTTTCGTATTTCCATCCTTCATGCACATGTCTGCTTACCAACAAATATCCGGCTATCATGTCTGCTTGCAGACACGATAACCGGATATTTATTAGGGGTATAATAATATGCGCTTGCTTGCACTACGTGCTCCAAGCTCATGTTTGTTTTCCCAGCAAATAAACAATTATCTTTGTCTGCAAGCAGACACAATAATTGTTTGCTTGCTGGGATTATTATATCATCTCGACTAACGTCTCGATGTGTACATTCGCACAATGTCGGTTCGTGCAAGCACGACCGCCGCTGTGCTCATTAGATCATATTCTTGTCAGATTCTGACGTATCAATGCTCTCTTAAGCGCAAGCTCTGCACGGTCCATATCGATACCATCCTCGTCATCAATTCTGCGCCTTGCACGAATCTCTGCTTCCTTTGCACGGTTAATATCGATTTCCTCCGGCCACTCCACACTCTCTGCTAATATTGTGACACTATCCTTCAATATCTGTACAAAACCAGACATCAAAGCAGCCTCCTTTACCGTATCGCCCTCGTGAATTTTAAGTACACCCGGTGCAATAATCGCTGTCAGCGGAATGTGTTGTGGATAGATACCCATTTCACCCTCTGTAGTGGTAAATTCTAAAAAAGAGGTATCTCCTTCATAAAATATACGCTCAGGAGCAACAATTTTTAATTTCATATTATCTGCCATAAGCATATCTCCTTATTCCAGTTCTGTATCTTCCCCTCGGGTACACTTACTCTAGATTCATTTCTGACCGCCTAATACCTCGTCCACAAATGAATCTGTGCACTCGCTGGCAAAAACAATAATTTTACTGGTTTGCTCTTGCCACAACATCATCAATGCTGCCTGCATTTAAGAAGTAACCCTCTGGAATATCATCATGCTTTCCTTCGATAATCTCCTTAAAACCACGGATTGTCTCTGAAAGAGGAACATACTTACCAGAAGTACCGGTAAACTGCTCTGCCACAAAGAATGGCTGTGACAGGAATCTCTGTACCTTTCTTGCACGGTTTACTACAAGCTTATCATCCTCTGATAATTCGTCCATACCGAGAATGGCAATAATATCCTGTAATTCTTTATATTTCTGTAAAATCTCCTGTACACCACGGGCAACCGCATAATGCTCCTCACCCACAATCTTTGGATCCAGAATTCTTGAGGTTGACTCCAATGGATCAACTGCCGGGTAAATACCTAACTCTACGATAGAACGTGAAAGTACAGTGGTTGCATCCAAATGTGCAAATGTAGTAGCTGGAGCCGGATCAGTCAAGTCGTCCGCCGGCACATAAACAGCCTGAACGGATGTAATGGAACCATTCTTCGTTGAAGTAATACGCTCCTGCAGGGCACCCATCTCTGTCTGTAACGTTGGCTGGTAACCTACGGCTGATGGTACACGTCCAAGCAACGCTGAAACCTCAGAACCTGCCTGGGTGAAACGGAAAATGTTATCAATGAATAAAAGCACATCCTTACCACCCTGGTCACGGAAATACTCTGCCATTGTAAGACCTGTAAGACCAACTCTCATTCTTGCTCCAGGCGGCTCGTTCATCTGTCCAAATACCATGGTAGTTTTATTGATAACTCCTGATTCCGTCATTTCGTTATATAAGTCATTACCCTCACGGGTACGCTCGCCTACACCAGTAAATACAGAATATCCACCATGCTCTGTCGCAATATTACGGATTAACTCCTGGATCAATACCGTTTTACCTACACCGGCACCACCAAACAGTCCGATTTTACCACCCTTCTGATAAGGACAAAGTAAATCAACAACCTTGATACCAGTCTCTAAAATCTCTGTATCTGTTGCCTGCTCTGCAAAGCTTGGAGCTTTTCTATGAATTGGAAAATGCTCTGTCACTTCTGGAGCTGGCTTATTATCAATTGGCTCACCTAATACATTGAAAATTCTTCCCAATGTATTCTCACCTACAGGTACAGTAATTGGAGCACCTGTGGCAATAGCCTCCATACCACGAACCAATCCATCCGTTGGACCCATGGCAATACATTTCACTGTATCATCACCTAAATGCTGGGAAACCTCAACGGTTAATTCCCCACCATCCTTGGTAGCGATCTTGATGGCATCATTAATCTCAGGAAGATTGCCTTCACTGAACTTAATGTCCAACACCGCACCAATGATCTGGGTGATTTTACCGACATTTTTCTCTGCCATATCTTATCTCCTTTTATTTATTATTCTCCTTCCGGAATTCTTTCTTCCTGGATGTAGTAGTAAATCTCCCGCTACTACCTTCCTATAGGATTATCTTTATCTCTTGAAGCAATTTTATAAAAATCTTTAAGAAATTGCCTCTGCACCTGCAATAATCTCTGTAAGCTCCTGGGTAATAGAGCTCTGTCTTGCACGGTTATATTTAAGAGACAAATCTGCAATCATATCATCTGCATTCTTTGTTGCAGAATCCATTGCCTGCATACGGGCACCATTTTCACTGGCAATTGACTCAATGAATGCACCATATAAAATGTTATTTATATACTTTGGTATAATCATATCCAAAGCTTCATCTGCCTCAGGCTCAAAGTTCATCGGTGTTAAAATATCCACCTCCACATCCTGCATAATCTCCTCCACATTAATCGGAAGAAGCTTTATAAGCTGTGGTTCCTGTGTCACCATATTTTTAAAACTCGTATACGCAAGATAGATTTCCCCAACCTCACCCTCTTCAAAGGAAGCAAGTACATTTTTACCAATCTTGATCGCATCTCCATAAAGTGGCTCATTGATCACTTCAGAATAATCCTCTACGATTTTGTAGCCCTTTCTGGAAAGGTTTTCAATACCTTTTCGTCCAACTGCATAAATGTCTGTCTCCTCTGGAGAAAATGCTGCCGCAATCTCCTTTACGATATTATTGTTATATCCACCCGCAAGACCTCTGTTACCTGTAATGGTAATCACCGCTTTGCGTGTAGAATCACCCGCTGTCAGATACCGATGCTCCATTCCGCCGCTTCGCGCCAAAATCGAACACATCGTATCATATAGCATGGTAAAATACGGCTTATTACTCTCTGCCCTGGCTTTTGCTTTTTGTAATTTAACGGTGGAAACCAGCTTCATCGCCTTTGTAATCTGCCCGGTACTGGCAACACTTTCCTTCCGCCGTTTGATATCTCTCATAGATGCCAAGACAATTCACCTCTTTCTTGTACTAAATGATTCAGGTATTTGCAACATACATTTACCTGTTACTAAATGATATATTTCCATCATTACTGCGTATCGCTTTAAACGCTTAACGCTGTGATTTGAATTCGGTGATTGCCTTCGTAAGCATTTCTTCAATCTCTTCCGTCAGCTTCTTTTCCTTTCGGATTTTTTCAAAGAGCTCTGGACTCTGGGTATCAATATACTCAAATAAGCCCTTCTCAAAATCAAGAACCTCTTCAACCGGAACATCCAACAAATATTTCTTTGTTGCTGCATAAATGATAACAACCTGCTGTTCAACCGGCATTGGTTTGTATTGAGGCTGCTTTAACATTTCTTTGATTCTTTCACCCTGTGCAAGTCTTTCCTTGGTATCGTCATCAAGGTCTGAACCAAACTGGGAGAATGCTGCAAGCTCTCTATACTGTGCAAGCTCAGTACGGATTGGCGATGCAATCTTCTTCATAGCACCAATCTGGGCTGCACCACCTACACGGGATACAGAAAGACCAGCGTTGATTGCAGGACGGAAACCTGCATTAAACATCTCTGTTTCCAGGTAAATCTGACCATCTGTGATAGAAATTACATTCGTTGGAATGTACGCAGATACGTCACCTGCCTGTGTTTCAATAATCGGAAGTGCCGTAAGGGAGCCTCCTCCTAACTCATCACTTAAACGTGCTGCACGCTCAAGCAATCTTGAATGTAAATAGAATACGTCACCAGGATAAGCCTCACGTCCAGGTGGTCTTCTAAGCAGCAAGGACAGTGTACGGTATGCCGTAGCATGCTTTGATAAATCATCATAAATTACAAGCACATCCTTGCCTTCCTCCATCCATTCTTCACCGATTGCACAACCTGCATATGGCGCAATATACTGAAGCGGTGCCAGCTCAGAAGCTGTAGATGCAACAACCGTTGTATAATCCATTGCCCCATATTCTGTTAAGGACTTTACAATATTGGCAACCGTAGATGCCTTTTGTCCAATGGCAACATAAATACAATTTACGCCCTGTCCTTTCTGATTGATAATCGTATCAATTGCGATGGCTGTCTTACCTGTCTGACGGTCACCGATAATTAATTCTCTTTGTCCTCTTCCGATTGGAACCATGGCATCAATCGCCTTAATACCTGTCTGAAGTGGTGTATCTACCGACTTACGGGAAATAACACCGGATGCTACTCTCTCAATCGGTCTTGTCTTACTTGTCTGAATCGGTCCCTTTCCATCAATTGGCTGACCTAATGCATTTACAACACGTCCAAGCATTGCATCGCCAACCGGAACCTCAACCACACGTCCGGTGGTCTTAACGGTATCTCCTTCGTTGATATTCTTATCGGCACCAAGAAGCACGGCACCTACGTTATCCTCCTCCAGGTTCATAACCATTCCATAAACCTCACCTGGGAACTCTAATAACTCACCCTGCATTGCCTTTTCCAAGCCATGCACACGGGCAATACCATCTGCTACCTGAATAACAGTACCAACTTCGGAGGTCTCTAATTCCTTTGAATAATTCTTAATCTGTTCTTTAATGACAGAACTAATCTCTTCTGGTCTTAAATTCATTGAAAATTAGCACCTTCTCTCTGTTCTTATTTTAATCTGTGACATTCTCTGCCACACGCCGGAAAATCGCAAATTTTCCGCTCGATATTTTTCTACCCAACAAGGGATTTTGATAAATTTGCAATCTGTGTCTTTAAACTGCTGTCCACAACGGTATCCTGTATACGGATGACTAACCCACCGATTAAAGAGCCGTCTACATGATAAACACCCTCAATCTGATGATACTTTGTGGTCTCTAAAAGCTTTTGCTCAATTCTTTCCCTCTGTGCCTTTGAAAGCTCAACCGCAGAAGAAATATTGGCAACTCCAATGCCCTTCTCCTCTTTGATTGCATTGATTACATAATCAAATACAGAAAGAAAATCCTTCTGATGGCCCTTCGTAACCATCATCACCATAAGTCCGGTAAGTTCATCTGAAACCTTACCTCTGTAGATATTTTCTAACACCTTAATCTTTTCTTCTTTTTCGATATTCGGATGAAGCAAAAGCTTGTTCAAATCTTCGTTTTTAAGAAACGTCTGCTTTACAAAAAGTACCTCTTCTAATGTGGTATCTAAGGTCTTATTTTCCAACGCCACCTCAAAAAGTGCACTTCCGTAGGTTTTACTTACCTGCTTAGCCATGTACTACCACCCATTTCCTTCAAAGTGTCCTCTATTAAAGCGTCCTGCTTGCTCTCATCAATCTGCTGCTCGATAATCTTCGCAGCCATTGCAGTTGCCACACGAACAATTTCCTTCCGCATCTCATCAGAAACCTTGCTCTTTTCAAGCTCAATTTCCTGATTGGCACGAGCAATAATTCTTGCTGCTTCTGCATTTGCCTCATCAACAATCTCTGCCTCCCGCTTCTGTGCTTTCTTGCGGGCTGCTGATAAAATCTCCTCTTTTTCCTTCTCAACGGACTTTAACTTCTCATCATATTCAGCCTTCAATGCCGCTGCATCTTCCTTATCCTTTGATGCGGATTCAATATCATTTTTGATTTTTTCCGTTCTGTTTGCAAGAACCTTCTTCACTGGTTCAAACAATACATTTGAAAGGAAGAAAAAGAGAATAAAGATTGCAATACCCTGAATTATAACATCGCTGATCAACTGGGGACTCAAATCGAGCATATGTCCTTCTGTCAGCAACATGGTATTCATACCCTCTAGTCCTAATAACAAGTTTGCCAAGAGCCTATCCTCCTTTCGCCAGATTTTAATTTATATTCATTACAGCTTCAAAAATCTAGCTAACATTGGATTACCATACATTAACAGAAGTGCTACTACCAATCCGTAAAGACCGGTTGTCTCTGCTACTGCCTGTCCTAAAAGCATGGTAGACATGATATCGCCCTTTGCACCCGGATTACGTCCTACTGCTGCAGCACCCTGTCCTGCCGCATATCCCTGTCCTACACCAGGACCGATACCAGCAATCATTGCTAAACCAGCACCAATTGTTGAACAAGCTAAAATTAAACCTTCGTTTGTGATGTTTTCCATAGAATTATTCCTCCATTTACTATAAAATTCAAAACATTGTTATCATATTATCAGGTAGATAACTTACCTTTTTGATTATTCCAATATGCCTCGGCATTCTATCTAACCCTCTATCTTCTGGGTTACAAATACCATTGTCAGCATACAAAATACATATGCCTGAATCGCACCTGAAAACAGGTCGAAATAGACATGTAATGCCGCCGGAATACCAATCTTTACAAAGATTGGAAGCAGTCCATAGTATAATGCCATCATAACCGTTCCTGCCATTACATTACCAAACAAACGCAAAGACATGGAAATTGGTGTGGCAACTTCACCGATAAAATTAATCGGAAACAAGAACCAAAGTGGTTGAAACAAACCTGTTACGGCACCGAGTTTGTTACATTTGACATTATTATACTGAATCATCACAAATGTAATCAATGCCAGACAAAACGTGGTTCCAAAATCCGCTGTTGGTGGTCTTAAACCAAACAGACCGGAAATATTAGACAAAAGTATAAATAAGAATAAAGTTCCCACATAATTGATGTACTTTCTGCCATGCTGTCCCATAGAGCCATTAACAAAGCCCTGCAGGGTTTCCACTGCAAACTCTAATACATTCTGCATTCCTGTCGGTATTTCTTTGGCATTCATGATTTTCTTTCTGGCAACCAGCGCGAAAATCATCAATGTCACCATAATCAGAAGCAAGCAGACGTGGGAGGTTGTAATATATACTGTCTCACCCATGAACTTATATGCTATCAGATGATGAATTGAAAAATCTACATCGCCATCTGATGCTAACAGCATCGGCATCATTCCATAACCCATCCTTTCACCTTCCTTTCTATAGTAATATAATATATCATATGTCACCAATTTTCGAAGAAACTTCGTTTGTTGCAATAGTCGCCAAATGTATATACAAGTATCTACGCTTGGTTCGTTATCTGCACAAATTGATGACCTGCTTGCGCATCAGCGCAATTATTATATCATGTCAGCAGAAAGCCAAATGTCCGGCAATACCACCATCGGTCTTACATTCCTGCCAGCCCAATGCCTGTCTTTGCGGTCACTTGGCTTTCCACTGACGATACAATCTTAATCTATGGAATTGCCTTCCACTGGTTTCGGATAAGCCGTATCTGCATCCTCTTCCAGCTCCACAGCTGATTCCGGGTTTGCAGCATCCTGCCCGAAAAGCAATTCATCCTTCGTTACAAAATGTTCCGGATACATGCGTTTTAAGAAGAATGGTGCCACAAGTGCTCCTATCTTAAGACTAAGAATGCCTAACACTAACGCAATAAAATTAAGCTGGTCAAAAATCACTCCTAAAAGCATTGCTGCAAGCATAATTACCAGACGCAAAAAGCTTTGCCGCCTTGTATATTTTATCGCTTGGTTTTCTGGCATATCAAGCCCTTTATCCAATGTAATTGCCATATGAATCATTAAAAAAATGGCAACTGCGGTCCCCGCAAGCAGCCCCTGTGTATATGCTTGAATATTCCCAGAAAAGAAGATTCCAACTATTTCTACCAGTATTGCATATATAATAATCCCAATCACAACACCCCGTAGTGTCTCTTTTACCTGATCCATACTCTTCACCTATCAAAAAAGAATAAGAATTTTGTCTGCAAAACCTGTTACCTGCTGCGGTTCACAAAAACAACACACTTCCAATATTGTTAGTATACTAATTTTTTTAGTAAATGTCCACAAATTTACTTGAATTTTTTGGAATCTGCCTATAAATTGCGTCTCATACTTCACAAAAACAAACGAAATATTACTCTTTTTTCTCCCATTCTTCCAGTCTGGACTTAAGCTTGTCTGATTCTTCCTTTTTGTCCGGTTCAAACAGGCTTTTTTTTCCCAGAAATTTGCAAATAATATTGTAACATGCCTTATAACCACCAAGCACTCCCAGAATCAGAAAAAAAACAAGTGTGCTGGTGCCAAAAAAAGCATCCACCGCATAGCCCATGCCTCCACATATCAAAATGGCGGTCAGCATCGCAATTGCCAGTTGACTGATTAATGAAAGCATTTTCATACGGATACCTCCTTGCAGTATAAAGTGTGATTATAGGTGTTTGCGAAACGCTCTGTTTTTGAATTCCTGCCAAACATTACTCCTCAATCATGCCAATGCGTCTTATATGCCTCTCCTCATTGGAAAACGGTGTATCTAAAAAAGTATCTACAATCTTTAATGCAAGTCCTGGTCCAATCACACGGGCACCCATCGTTAACATATTGGCATCATTATGCCCCCTTGTTGCCGCTGCACTGAAACAGTCATGGCAAAGTGCTGCACGGATTCCCTTTACCTTATTTGCAACAATAGAAACTCCAATACCTGTGCCACAGATTAAAATACCACGCTCACATTCCCCATCCGCTACCGCACAGGCTGCTTTTTTTGCATATACAGGATAATCCACTGATTCCTCAGAATAGCAGCCAAAATCCCTGTATTCAATTCCCCGTTCCTCCAAATGTTTCTTAACCTCCTGCATCAAACCATATCCACCGTGATCACATCCCAAAGCTATCATATCCATTTCCTTCCTTTCTCATTCCTTACTGCGAAACACCGGTACCACCTGCTGTACAATATAGACAATATCATAAGCAGGTACTTTGGAGCCGCCGGTACTTGCATTGAGTACTTGGCGAGGTACTTTCGAGCCTAGTACGAAAGTACACTTGCACACTTAGCGATGCCTGAATACTTAGCGAAGCTTTGCTGAGCTTAGTAGAAAGGTATGCTTTAGCTGATTCCATCGAGCTTAGTGGGCATAGTGTTACACTGCTTAGTACCGTTGCGAGCGACAAGTAGCGCAAGCGTGCCTGCATTGATTTGTCTATATTGTACAGCGGGCGGTAGTGGTGTTTCGCAACAACCTACACCTTTATTACCCGCTGTCCCGCTGCCTTTAACAGCCGGTTCATAATGGCATCTGACAACTCATCTCCCCGGAAGCTCTCTGCATAAATGTATTCCACATCCGCCGCATCAAAATCTCTGAGCGCACTATAAAGCCCTGCCGCCACCGTAATCTGTTCCTTTCGGTCACCAACACAGATCACAGTATCTGCATGCCCGTCGTAACAGGAAACATTTCCCTTAGATGCCATAATTCCAACCCGGTATCCTTCCTGTCTTTTTTCATCTGCAAGTGCTATGATCTTATCAATCATCTTTTTGCGTGACGCTGTCATATGTTCGTCTGAAGAAACATGCCCAAAGCCATCTGTTACACTCTCCACCAATGTAAGCTCACCCTTCGGTGCATAATGTGTATATTTCATTCCCGGTGCTTTGGGATGCAAACCGTCTGCCGTTTTTTCGATTGCCGGATCAATCTTTACTTCACCCACAATCTGCTCTAACATTTTTTTCGTAATAAATCCAGGACGCAGAATTGTCGGCACCCCATCACTCACATCTATAATTGTAGATTCAATACCGATTCCAACTGCACCGCCATCTATAATATACTCTATCTTCCCTGCTAAATCCTCTATCACATGCGAAGCCTTCGTTGGAGACGGTCTGCCCGAAATATTGGCGCTCGGTGCCGCCACATATACCCCGGATTGCCGAATCAGCTCCAATGCCACCGGATGCGAGGGCATGCGGATTGCTATCGTATCAAGACCACCTGTTGTCTCTTGTGGCACAATATTTTTTTTCGGCAAAATAATCGTAAGCGGTCCCGGCCAGAATGCCTCTGCCAAAACAGTCGCCTGCTCATTGACATAGGAAAGCTTATCCATATCCGCTATATCCGCAATATGGACAATCAATGGATTGTCTGAAGGTCTTCCTTTTGCTGCATAAATCTTTGCCGCCGCCTTCCCATTTTGTGCATCTGCTCCAAGTCCGTAAACCGTTTCTGTCGGAAACGCAACCAAGCCACCGTCTGCTAAGCAGGCGGCAGCTTGTGATAATTCCTTTATATCCTTGTAGTCTTCTATTGAGCAATCTGCCTTAATAACCTTTGTTTCCATGCTATTTAACCGTTACCTTCTTCACCACAGTATAACTGCCGTAAAGCTTCTTCTTCCCGCTTGATCTATACGCACGCATTTTAACATAATATGTGCCAGATTTCAACTTTTTGGTAACCTTTGCCTTGCTGCCCTTGACCGTCGCAAGCTTTTTATAACCACTGTCCTCATTTGTTGAATAGTAAACCTCGTAGCCATTCGCAGCGGAATTCTTCTTCCAGCTTACCGTGACCTTGCCTTTTGAAGCCTTTACTTTAACGTTTTTTAATTTGGAAGGTCCCACGGTCACTTTACACTTCAAGGTAGTCTTCTTACTGCTTTTCACAAAGGTAGCTGAGATTGTTGCTGTACCGTAATTTATACCCTTTACCGTCCCCTTAGAATTCACAGATGCCACTTTTGTATTGGATGACTTCCATGTCACTGTTCTGTAAATATTGCCCGGATTCTTTTTAAGGGAAAGCTTTGTACTGCTTCCTTTTGAAATGCCTAAATTCTTACTCAGTGTAATGGATGGCTTTACATTCGTCTTATCCGTATAGCCTTTGATTCTGAAATTACAGGATATCGTTCCATATCCATCCGGAATTTCCTTCCCATCCAGCCACTTATTATTATGATAGAGGAAGGATTGATTCTTGCTGACTGCGGCGTTAAATCCAATCCAACCATAACCATCTGTAACATCCACTGCGATACGTGGTTTCCCGGAAGAGGTCTTCAATGTCACCACAATTGAAAAATATTCACCCGGCACTAAAGACACTGCTTTCGGAAGCTCAACTGTCTGATACCCGGCATTCTTAAATGTTCCTTTCACAGCGGAAGAGAAAGCCTTCGTACCGCTGGTTGGTTTGCCAGCACTCGACAGTCCGGTATAAATCTGTATCTCATAGCTTGTATTTGTGGAATATGTACAGATTCCCACTGCCTTTAAAAGCTCTGTATAGGTAGAAGATGCTTTTGCCTTAAACACATTTGCACAACGGACTTGTTTATCCAGAGAAATATATGCAACCGGATTTGCGGATCCATCATGCTGATAATTATTGTCATACTGCTCGGATACCGGAACCGCCTCCACTGCCATCATCTCTGCCAAACTGGCATCCTCATAAGACACATAATTGTATCCCTTATCACCAAATTCTGTGCCATAACTGTTTTTTACAATCCATGCGCCATTTTTAGAAGGCTTGATCGTCCCGAAATTGTTTCGGGAATAATTATCGTCCCATCCAACAATTGTCACGGCATGATTGCCATCCACTTTATTACAATAATACGCTCCCGTTTTTGAATTATAATACCCGTTTTTATCGCGATAATCAAAATAAATACCACTTGCTACCGCCCCATGATCCATGATTGCCTGCTTAATTGTATTGACAGAGTTATTCAGATTTTTCACATTGTAATTATAGTAATATAAATCCTTCACAACATAATCATCCTGGTAACACATGGATTTGTCCGGTATGGACACATATGGTGATTTGCTCTCCGTTGTCATTCCTGCCCAGGTCATCAGTGCAAGACCAGAACCCCGCAGGGATCCGCCATTTTGATCCCATGAATTCCCACCTTTATTGGCATCATTCTTGGTATATCCAAGCTTATCCGTCTGACGGTTATAGAAAAAATATGCAAAATGGTTCTCTGACAGGTCAACACTGCTATCGGCATAACCATTTTTAATCAGGTTTCCTTCCACTGCACCGGTCGCCGCAAATGCCCAGCAGGTATTATGGATTCCCTGATCCCTTATCGGTGTTACCAATGCTATACCGTTGACATTCCTTGGATCATAGGAGACCGCATAGGCTGCACTCCTCTGTTTCAAACTTGTATCCGACTCACATTCCTGAATCTCCGCTGGCTTTAACCAGTTTTCACTTACCGGATACTCCTGACCATCTGTCGTCTGGGCAGCATGTGCCATATCCGTCATTCCAAGCTGCAGCCCACCTAATAAAACAGCCGCATATAATACTGCTTTTATTTTGAAAATTGACTTTTTCAAACCAATATCCACCTTCCTAGTATAATAATGAATTGCCCCCTCACCTTTGGTTCGGCGGCATGTCGTCGGAAGGCATTAAAAAAATGCTCTGCATTTGCCTTCCTCCTTTTTCATACTGCTTTTATTATAATTGTTCTTTGTCTGTAATGCAAACATTTTCACTTATCTATTTGCATATTTGTAACATTTCAGCATAGCTTAATAGTAAGAATATTCTCACAAAGTGTAACCTGCATGAAAAAGAAATATCGGATTTTATCCTGTATCCTATTGTTTCTGGCTGCTGCTTTTTCCCTCTATCACAATTATGGCTATCGTGTCGTCTGTTCCATAAAAAATAAAACCGTCATTGTAATTGATGTCGGGCATGGGGGGAATGATCCAGGGAAAGTCAGTGCAGATGGAATCAAAGAAAAGGATGTCAATTTGCAAATTGCACAATACTTAAAAGACTATCTAATCGCACAGGACTACACCGTATATATGACGCGTGATACGGACACTGGTTTATATGATGAAAATGTTTCCAATAAAAAGACTTCTGATCTCAACAACCGGATTCAATTCTTTAAAGAAAAAAATGCTGCTTATGTGGTAAGTATCCATCAAAACAGCTATCCCGATACCGTTCAGCACGGTGCCCAGACCTTCTACTTTACCGGGAGCAAAGAAGGTGAAGCCTTTGCTGCCTCCATTCAAAATGCTTTGCTTGCCATAGATGAAACAAATACCCGAAAAGAAAAAGCTTCCAACAGCTACTATCTGCTTAAAAATTCCAATGTGCCATCTGTCATTGTGGAATGCGGATTTTTGTCCAATCCGGAAGAAACTTCAAGACTCACGGATTCTAATTACCAGAAGCGGCTGGCATTTGCCATCAGCCAGGGAATTGCCAGCTATGTACATTAGTCAACAACCTCGCAGCAGTTACCAAATGTTCATGCAGGCATGCCCTTTGACGCACTGGTCACAGAAATAAAAACATTACAAAAAGAAAAGACTTCCTTCAAAACTTTTTATCGCAGAATTGGCGGGACTGCCCCATACACAGCCCCGCCTTTTCAACGTCTCAATTTTATATCATATATTCTCTAAATTTTCTTAAACTGTCACGTTGAAAAACACGTAACCTTTTCCTGGAAATATATCCAGGAAACTTTTTTATCTTATATTACCTTATTGAGTCATACATTACACTCCTAAATCATATCATTTCTAAACGTACTTTTTATCCCCGCCCACCATCTCCTTCCTGATTTGTGTATTAAAAAACCAAAACCGAGGTGTCTGCTGTGATGTAATAACACATTGGATAGTAATCTATAATTACCTGGTTTTTCCAAAAAAGAGCTTCTCATACAAACTTTATATAATATGGCAATTTGCCATTATCTGTAAATGAATAAAGAATCCGGATTTTGGCGCTGCGAACTTTATTCCGAAACTCTACATAGAATATACTAAATTAAACCATCCATTTCAATGAATGAATGATGTACATTTCTGAAAATACTATGTATATCTAATGCATATTTTATGTAGTATATGTACATTTTTTGACAATTATGTACAATTTATGAAATTATACTGATTTCATTGCATTTCTTGTAAAAATGTGTTATGATTTTCTTTCCTAGAGGACTTTTAATCTTATTGAATGAGAGATTTCTTAATATAAAAGGAGATGATTCTATGAAGTTAGAAAGACTAAGCGAGAATCAGATTCGCTGTACACTGAACAAAGCTGATTTGGCAGACAGAGAGCTTCTTCTAAATGAGTTAGCCTATGGTACAGACAGGGCTAAAGAATTGTTCCGGGAGATGATGGAGCAGGCCGCAGACGAGTTAGGTTTTGAGGTAAATGACATCCCTCTTATGATAGAAGCAATTCCTGTATCACCAGATTGTCTGATTCTGATTATAACAAAGGTGGAAGATCCAGAAGAGCTTGATACAAGGTTTTCCAGATTTTCCAAATATACAGATATTGAGATTGAGGACGAAGGGGATTCTGAAGACAATGAAGAAACCGAGGACAGTCTGAACCTCTTTGAAAATGCTAGCTCCTTAATCGATACCATTTCTGATATCGTAGAAAATATCGAACAGGTAAAGAAGCAGACAGAAGCGGGCAGCAATCCATCCTTCATTCCATTATCTGCCGCCCTTCGTGAAAATAATGCAAAGAAAAAGGCAGAGAAACCGAAAGGAAAAAAGAAGGAAAACAGCCAGGCAAGTTATCGTATTTTCTCTTTCCAGAATATCAACGATATCAGTAAAGCCGCTGTTATGGTTGCTCCAATTTATCATGATAGTAACTCTCTATACAAGAGTCCGAAAGATAATCTCTACTATCTGATTGTGAATCATGAGACAGCAGATATAGAAAATTACCAGCGTGCCTGCAATCTGCTCAGCGAGTATGGCACTAAGGTCAAATCAAACTATGCGATGCCATATTATTTTGCAGAGCACTTTAAGATGATTATCAAGGGAGATGCAATTCAGACATTGGCAAGTATTTAGAATTTTTAATTAAAAAAGCCCCATATATCAGGTATTGTGATATATGGGACTTTTTTCTATCTATGCTTCCTTCTTTGCGAGATACTCATTGATATCCTTTAAAAGCACCTCCACGTCCATTCCGTGAACCTGTGCTGCCTCCTCTAAGGTTTCACCCTGTGCAGACGGACATCCCGGGCAATGCATTCCATTTGCCATAAGAATTGCTGCGTTACCTGGATCAATTGTAATAATCTCACCAATCAACATATCTTTATTTACTGTTTGTGCCATGATAAAATCCTCCTAAAATGTATTTTTGATCTGGCTGATTCCCGGTATTACAGTGCTGCTGCCTGTATTTCATATCCGGCAAAATACCAATCTCTTTATCTTTATTGTTTCCACAACGCTTATATTATAATCAGTTTATAGACAAATTACAAGTCCCCTCAAAGGGTAAACAAATCAAAGACATCAGCAACTGCAAAATGCTCCTGCTTATACCGGATCAAAAATGCCTTTGCCTCGGCATGGGATGTATCCAAATCCTGTACCATTGCATCAATATTATCTGCCGTAACTCCGCCAAGCTCTGCTAATAGCTGATAATACGACAAGTCCTCCCCATGCTCTAAGACGATAACCTCCCATGCCTCCTCCGACTCGCAGCCCTTTGTGTGAGTGAGAAGATACTCTGTAAAAAACTGCCTCATATTCTGCGGCAGCAAACGGTCATGCATAAGCCGGAGCATACAAAGCCCTGCCTTGCGCCGCCGCTTATCCTCCATGAACTCCGGCACATTCCGCACAATATCTTCTTCCCCGCAAAGCACCATATTCGTGTAGCCTTCCGCATCATCCTCATTGATAAATGAGAACAGCCGCTGGTCCCACTTCCCAAACCAGTGCTCACTTCCAGACTCAGCATCCCTTAGCAAATCCTCTGCCGGCACTTGGTTCACCGTTGCCGCAAGCAAAACTGCCACATCATCGGTTTTCTCCACGCCCACAGCTATATACCGGATATTCGGACAGTCTGCAAAAACACCGTTTCCAAAACAAATATGTGGATTTGATTCCTTTACACTGCCTTTTTCCAAAATCTGCACACCCTCTAGCTGTCCACACTGAGAAAATGCCCAATCACGAATTTCCTTCACCGATGCCGGAAGCACCACACTGCGAAGTCCCCGGCATCCAAGAAATGCCTTCTTGCCAATTGCACAAAGTTCCCACTCCCGTCCTTCATACAAAATTTTCTCTGGCAATTCCAGTCTCGCCTTTGTTCCACGAAATGCAAGAATTTCAATGCCGCCAATCTGCTCATTGATTTCACAGATATATGTGTTGTCCTCTATTTTATAATCAAATTGTTTCATGTAAGTATCTCCTATATTCTGTCAGAACACCAGCTTTGCAATTTCATCCTTCAAATCCTCCTGCCGCTTGGAGACCATCAAAAGCTCATTATACTTTTGATAATCCTCGCATCCAAACATACTGATATAACGGGAGCTATATGCATTTACCGTCAGTTCTGTCACCAGCACCAGCATTTCATTTCCTTCCGAAAATGCTGTCTTTACAAACTCGAATACATAATGCAGCCGAAGAGAGGTTTTTGAAACCGCCTCCTTCATACCAGCTACCCTGCTGTCAAACTCCTTCTTCACATAGGCAAATGCGTCACTGCCGTCTTCAATATTTTGAGATAAAATCTCTTTTCTGACATTTACAAGAAATGAGAAAATCCTCTTATGCTTTTTCCGGCCTGCCAAAGACAGGGAATTTGCCTTTTCCAGATTCTTCATCATGCAGCTTCTGGCATCTGCCTGTTTTTCCAACATTTCATATACAGAATCCGCCGATTTTACCGCCTTTAAAGGCACCATTAACTCGCTTAAGAAATCCGACGTTTCCACAATGTCCCTCATCTCATTGTGTACCGTATCAAGCAGCATGCCAAGCAGGGATAACCGCTCGTCAAAGCCCGCCCGTTTTGCTTTCTCCACTGCATTTTCTGAAATATCACCGGAAAGCAGCGCCTCTACCTGGTAATCTTTTTTATACTTATTATAGAGGTCATAATATGCTCCAAATTCCTTTACAATTTTCTCATTTTGCAGATACTGGGCAAAAAGCGACTCATCTACGGTAAGTCCGTCTTCCTCGTACATCAAAATGATCTGGGATAAATCCTCCCAGCCACGGGCTGTCACATAGGAACGTCCCTTCACCGTAGTCTCCATATGATAAAAATATTCCTTCTTCAATTCAAGAAAATTAAGTACTGCATTGTGAACACCACGCTCTCTTGCATAGGTCTTCCATGCGCCATAGTCTGCCTCCACGTAAAGCACCTTCAACCGGTCCATCGTCACCACATCAAACTCCCGCACAGACTTGTTATACTCCGGCGGATTGCCTGCGGTCACAATTACCCAGCCCTCCGGCACACTGTGCTTACCAAAAACCTTATATTGCAAAAACTGCAGCATGGACGGAGCCAATGTCTCCGACACACAGTTAATCTCATCAAGAAACAAAATTCCTTCCTTTACACCACTTTCCTCCATGGTGTCATAAATGGATGCAATGATTTCGCTCATCGTATATTCCGAGACATCTACCATTTTTCCACCATAGTCCTTTTGCTTGATAAATGGCAGCCCTAACGCTGATTGCCTCGTATGGTGTGTCATAGAATAGGACACCAGTGCAATTCCCATTTCCTGTGCAATCTGCTCCATGATGGCAGTCTTACCAATTCCCGGTGCTCCTAACAGAAATACCGGCCGCTGTCGTACCACCGGAATCCGATAATCCCCAAACTCATCCTTTTTTAAGTAAATCTGTATTGAATTTTTAATATAATCCTTTGCCTGATTAATGTTCATACCATTCCTCCTCTATGATGATTGGAAGCGCCCAGGCCGGCACACTCCCCCGGTTTTTATCCTCATTTAAAAATGCAAAGATTACATCATAATCCGGCATCCTTTCCGGGTAAATGCCATACCCATCCGTAAAATAGATCAGTCCTTTTAAATTCTCAAACGCTCCCTGCTCCTTCAAATCTTCTACATAGGAAAATACCGGTCGGAAATCCGTTCCTCCAAATCCATTTAATTTTCCATGCTCAAGAAAATCTGTAAAGTCCTCCTCACACTTAATTACAGTATCGGACTGTATCTCATTGTCACACTGGATAATACGAACATTCACCGCATGAAAAAAATTCTCTGTATTTTTTAAGATATCATAGGTCTGTCTTAAAAATGCTTTCACGATACTTCCTCTGCAGGATGCAGAAGTGTCAATGGCAATGACAAATTCCCGTACCTTATGCACTTCCTTATATTCCAACGGTTCCACCAGCGGCAGATTCCCATAAGTAAATAAGCCATAGGTATAATAAATATAGTCAAACTCTTCATCATTCACATGGATTTCCTCACCACTCACCGCAAACCGTTCCAGTATTTCACGATAATTGTACCGCTGTCTTGTTGCCTCCTCTAAGTTGTTTGCAAGGCTTTCGGAATTTGTCTTATCCTTAGAAAAAGCCTTAAGCTCCGTCTTGATCCGCTCTGAAATCCTCTTCCATTCTTCCTCGGTAACGACAAGCTCCTCCCTTATGGCACCACCCCGCCAGCCCTCATGGTTATCCACAGAAAACAATTTCTTATACGCAGTCTCCGCATCCTTTGATAGCCCATTCACCAAAAATTCCCGGTATATTTTCTCTGCGGTCAGCTCCGGCACCCATTTTTTTATCTTTGCAATCTGGCTTAACTCCTCGCCGTCCCTGGAAAGCTCCGCAATAGGCAGCTCCATTTCCAAAATAATATTCTCCACCGCAATATCTACTGCCATATCCCAGTACTCCGGATTCCGCTTTTCGTACTGAAAGGAATGAGAAAAAATACAGTGCATTAATATATGAAGGTACGCTCTCACCGCCACATTTGGTTCCTCCATATAGGTAAGCAAAAGGGATAAAGGATCATAATAAAGGTGGGAGCCATCCGTTGCAAATCCTCCAATACCCGGTCTTGCTTCCAGCTTAAGCTTCGTAAGCGCACTATCAAAAAAGCGAAACCGCACTGTTATGGTATCCTTGGCAAGCTGCATCAGTTTTGCTGCATATTGTTCTATTTGCTGTTGTTTCGTCTCCTGCTTTTCCATAAGCCTAAAATCCTCTATTCATAATATGGCTGCTTTTCATTATAACCGAAATTCTTTCCATATTCCACTGTATTCATCCCTCTTTTTATTTTGCAATTTTGTTAACTTTACAAATTTTCACCAGAAAGATAGTAGAAAAAATCAAAAACGCATAGTATAATATTGTTATCGTTTTGTAAAAGCGATAAAACAGCTTTAATATAAATTTTGGAGATAATGGCATGCAAAGGATAATGGTTGTAGATGATGCGGAATTAAACCGCGAATTATTACGCAATATACTAGAACAAAACTATATAATTGAGGATGCTGAAAATGGAAACGACGCACTGCAGAAACTTGAGAAATACGAAAAAGATATGGCAGCCGTTCTTTTGGATTTGTATATGCCAAAAATGGATGGCTTTGCAGTCATTGAAGCAATGAAACAGAATGGATATCTGGAGAAAATTCCTGTGCTTATTATAAGCAGTGAACATTCCGTAGAGGTGGAGAACCAATGCTTTGAAATGGGTGTTTCGGACTTTATTCATAAACCATTTAACAGTTCTATCGTTAAAAACCGTGTAAAGAATGCAATCGCATTGTTTGCAAGCAAGAATGCATTAGGACAGACAGTCGAAAAGCAAAAAGAGGTACTGAAACGGCAAGACAAAATTATTCAGATACAGGCAGAGAAATTAAAAGAGGGAGAAGCATTGAACCGCCTGATGATGGAGTACCGCTTTGCCATTATGGAGGTGGAGACGAGACTGCGGGTTTTGAACGAAGAATTTTCGCACAAATATAACAGAAACCCCTTTGAATCCATCAAGAGCAGATTAAAATCACCGGAAAGCATTCATGATAAATTAAGAAAAAAAGGCTATCCGGTTACCGCAGAAAATATTAGAAGACATCTGGCAGACGTAGCAGGATTGCGTGTCATCTGCTCTTTTCCGGATGACATTTACCGGCTGGCAGATCTCTTTACCAGACAGGACGATATCCTTTTGTTAAAGAAAAAAGACTATATCAAAAATCCTAAGAACAATGGTTATAGAAGCCTTCATTTGATATTGAGTGTACCGATTTTTCTATCAAACGAAAAAAAATATATGAAAACAGAGATTCAGTTCCGCACGATTGCCATGGATTTCTGGGCAAGCCTGGAGCACAAGTTAAAATACAAAAAGGACATGGACAATGCGGAGGAAATCGTAGCACAATTGAAGGATTGTGCGAACTCTATTGAAATGCTGGATTACCAAATGCAGGAGCTCCGTGATAAAATTGATATGGATAAAAAAACCGTTTCCAATACAGACTTTTTTTAATCGCGATTTGGCAGATGATAAGCTGCAATTATAGCCAGTTAAAATATAGCAGCTTATCATCTTGATAACAATGAAAAAAGATACCCGTTACTCACACGGATATCTCATACCCCATTTTTCCCTAATCACATCTAACAGTCTCATCACCCGCAACGTCTCACTATGGGGTATCTCTTCACATTCCACTTTCCCTTCCTCTATTGCCTTCATGCAGGAAAGAACCTCATATTCGTATCCGTTAATCTGCTCCGGCACCTTATGACATGCTATCATCTGATGCTCCGTATCAAACACCCGGATTTCCTCACAGTTATTGATATTTTGTACTTCAATATACCCCTTCTCTCCATAAATGACACCTAAACGGTCTGTTGGAGACAGCATACTGCTGTGAAGGACAGCCATTTTTCCATCTTCAAAGGTCAGGGTTACACTGTTTACCCAATCTACTCCCTCTGGAGACATTACGGCCGAGGTGTCTACCCTCTTTATTTCCTTATGAAATATCATCATGGCAAAGTGAATCGGATATACACCTACATCCAGCAGCGCTCCACCCGCCAGCTCCGGGTTTTGCAGACGTTCCTTATGCTTCATGGCATAACCAAGATTTGCAGTCAGGGAAACCACATCTCCAATGACCCCACTGGCTATTATATCATCTATCATGTTCCGGCTCGGCATATACCTTGTCCAGATTGCCTCTGCCAGCAAAAGCTTCCTCTCCCCTGCGAGATTTATCAATTCTTCTGCCTGCTTTGCATTTACCGTAAATGCCTTTTCTACCAGAACATTTTTACCGTGTTCTAAGCACATCTTCGCATGCTGATAGTGATGGGAATGAGGAGATGCAACATATACAAACTCTACCGCCTTATCCTCTAACATTTCTTCATAAGAGCCGTAAGCCTTTTCAAATCCCCACTGTGCAGCAAACTCCTTTGCCCGGTCAAGGCTTCTGGATGCAACGGCATAGAGCTCAATCTGTGTTCTGCCTGTTTTTTCCTGCCCCTTGGAATCCGGTGTAATATCTTTTCCCATCTCCTGTATTCCCGCTGCTGCTTTTGCCATGCTCTGGGCGATTTTTCCCGGTGCCAAAATTGCAAACTTCATACTAATCCCTCCACCATATATACGATCAACAAAAGACATACGAGTGACGTCTTTATCAACATACAAATTATTCCTCCTGTATAAGAATTGCCTATCTTTCAAATCATATTAGAGTATAGCCTATAAAGTATAAAAAATCAAACCAAGATTAGGGGCTGTTTATGTGTACCTCGCGGCTATCGTGTATACAATTTATTTCAAACCACAACATCTTGATTTTCCTGGACTTGTAAATGTTTATTCACATGTTTTTTCTGTGAAAATGTACCTAAAAAAGTACAAAAATTGCAAAGAATTTCGTTGACGTGTATACAAGATAAATCTATAATAGAGTTATGAGAATTTCACTGGTTCAAGTTGGTGATTTTCGCAAATAATATTTATTAAAAGGAGGACATTTTATAATGAATGCTGAATGGAATGGTTTCACAGGCGGTAATTGGGAAAAGTTCATCGATGTTCGTGACTTTATCCAGAAGAACTACACACCATATGAAGGTGATGATACTTTCTTATGCGGACCAACCCAGAACACAAAAGATCTTTGGGCACAGGTTATGGATTTAACAAAGAAAGAGAGAGAAGCAGGTGGTGTTCTTGATATGGATACCAAGGTTGTTTCTACATTAACTTCTCATGGTGCTGGCTACTTAAATAAGGATAAGGAGACAATCGTTGGTTTCCAGACAGACGCCCCATTCAAGAGAGGTATGAACGTATACGGCGGTCTTCGTATGGCTATGAAGGCTTGTGAGGATAACGGATATACTGTTGATCCTGAGGTTGTAGATTTCTTCTCAAAGCACAGAAAAACACATAACGAAGGTGTGTTCGATGTATATGATGCAGAGATCAGAAAATGCCGTACAAACCACATCGTAACCGGTCTTCCGGATGCTTACGGCCGTGGACGTATCATTGGTGACTACAGAAGAGTTGCTCTTTACGGTACAGACAGATTGATCGAGGACAAGTTAGAGCAGAAGGAATCTTTCGGACGCGTATATACAGATGATGTAATTCGTGGTAAGGAAGAGATTTCTGAGCAGATTAAGGCTCTTAAAGAATTGACAAAAATGGCTTCTTTCTATGGTTTTGATATTTCTAAGCCAGCTAAGAATGTACAGGAGGCTATTCAGTGGACATACTTCGGATATTTAGGAGCAGTTAAGGAGCAGAATGGTGCTGCTATGTCTCTTGGACGTACCGCTACTTTCTTAGATATTTATGCTGAGAGAGATTTGGCTGCTGGTACTTTCACAGAGGAACAGATTCAGGAGTTCGTTGACCACTTTGTAATGAAGTTACGTTGCGTGAAGTTTGCCCGTACACCAGAGTACAACCAGATTTTCGCTGGTGATCCGGTTTGGGTAACAGAATCCTTAGGTGGTATGGGTGTTGATGGACGTACCCTGGTTTCTAAGATGAGCTTCCGTTATCTGAATACTCTTAACAACTTAGGCACAGCTCCAGAACCAAACTTAACCGTTCTTTGGTCAACAAAGGCTCCTATGGGATGGAAGCAGTTCTGTGCTAAGATGTCTATTAAGTCATCTTCTATCCAGTATGAGAATGATGATATGATGAGACCTCTTCACGGTGATGACTATGGTATCGCATGCTGCGTATCTTCAATGGTTATTGGTAAGGAAATGCAGTTCTTCGGAGCACGTGCTAACCTTGCTAAATGTTTACTTTACGCAATCAACGGTGGTGTTGATGAGTGTACTGGTGTTCAGGTAGGACCTAAGTATCGTCCAATCGAGGGTGATGGTCCTCTTAACTTTGATGATGTTATGGAGAAATTTGATGACATGATGTCTTGGTTAGCTAAGGTTTATGTCAGCGCTCTTAATATCATTCACTATATGCATGATAAGTATGCTTATGAGAGAATCCAGATGGCATTACATGACAGAGATGTTAAGAGATACTTTGCAACTGGTGTTGCAGGTCTTTCCATCGTTGCTGACTCTTTATCAGCTATCAAGTATGCTAAGGTATATCCGGTTCGTAACGAGCAGGGTGTCGTAGTAAGCTACAAGACAGAGGGAGATTTCCCTAAGTATGGTAACAATGATGACCGTGTGGATGAGCTTGCAACATATATCGTTACAACTTTCATGAATAAGATTCGTGAAAATCATGTATATCGTAACGGTGTTCCTACACAGTCAATTCTTACAATTACTTCTAACGTAACATATGGTAAGAATACTGGTGATACTCCTTGTGGACGTAAGCATGGTGCTCCATTTGCTCCAGGTGCTAACCCACTTCACAAGAGAGATACTCATGGTGCAGTAGCATCTCTTGCATCTGTTGCTAAGATTCCATTCAAGGATGCACAGGATGGTATTTCTAATACCTTCTCTATCATCCCGGGTGCTCTTGGTAAAGAGGATCAGGTATTTGCTGGTGACATTGATATTGACTTGAGCAAATAAGCATTTTCATTCAAGACTATTGCCGTTTTTCCGGCATCTATTTATTGAATAATATTTCGGAGGTTTATTATGGCTGACGAGAAAAGTAAGGTTGATGACATTGTTGCTATGTTAGATAACATGGTAGGGAACGGACACGGACACATTAATGTATCCATGGATGAGAGTGTCAACGACGGTGAAAAGTCTACCGTGACACTTGGCTGTACCGATTGCGCAAAAGGCGATCTTGCGTGCAGTGTTCCAACATTAATGGAAGGTATGGACGAGGAACTGCACGACAACTAAGTCAACACCCCCGCTGCAGCCGCCAAATGTTCATGCAGACATGTACACTTGGTGCGCTGCCCGCGGGAATCAATTATAAATTAATAAGGAGGATTTATACAATGGCTACAAATTCACAACAAGTTGATAATTTAGTAAACATGTTAGATGGTTATATTGAAAAAGGTGGTTATCACTTAAATGTTAATGTATTAAACCGTGATACATTATTAGATGCTCAGGCTCATCCAGAGAACTATCCACAGTTGACAATCCGTGTATCTGGATACGCTGTTAACTTCATTAAGTTAACTCCAGAACAGCAGGCTGACGTTATCTCAAGAACATTCCATGAGTCTATGTAATCAGACTTTTTAATGCATAAGAGGGCAAGGGCATTAAGCCCTTGTCCCTTTTTCGTTTATGCACTTGGGAAACCTGCAAAGCTTGTTTCTCATATTTTCTGTTTAGGTGTTTGCGAAACTTAAGTTTTTGCAGACTTCCGTCGTGCAATATAGACAATATCAACGCTGGGCACGCTTGCGCTGCTTATGACATTGTCTATATTGCACAACTAGGTTTTGAAAATCAGGAGTTTCACAAACGCCTAATTTTCTGTTTTCAGAAAGGAGCACCAAATATATGATTGGACACATTCACTCAATAGAGACATGTGGAACGGTAGACGGTCCAGGAATGCGGTTTGTTGTGTTTTTTAAAGGCTGTCCGATGCGTTGCAAATACTGTCATAATCCAGATACATGGGATCCACAGGGTGGGGAAGACCATACAGTAGAGGATTTATTAGCACAATATGATTCACTCAAATCTTTTTACACCAATGGCGGTATTACGGCAACTGGTGGCGAACCCCTCATGCAGATGGATTTTTTGATTGAGTTATTTGAAGCATCAAAGGCAAAAGGAATCCACACCTGCTTAGATACATCCGGTGTCATTTTCCGCAGGGATAATCCAGAACTTTTGAAAAAATTTGAACGCCTTGCAAAATGTACAGATTTGGTTATGCTTGATATCAAGCACATTGACCCGGAACAGCACAAAGAACTTTGCAAGCAACCAAATGACAACATACTGGATTTTGCCAAATTTCTGGATGAACAGGGCATTGATATCTGGATCCGCCACGTTATTGTAGAAGGTATCACTTTGGTAGATGAATACCTCGACCAGCTTGGATATTTTATTGGCGGACTTAAACATTTAAAGGCTTTAGACTGCCTGCCATATCACAGCATGGGTGTTGTAAAATATAAAAACCTTGGCATGGAATATCCTTTAAAGGGACTTAAGGATTTGCCAAAGGAGGAGGCAATCCGGGCAAGAGAAATCATCTTAAAAGCTGCTAAACGCCGCAGACAGGACGATGCAGCAAATGAAAAAGCATAATTTTGAGGAATGCTTCCATCTGATTAAAGAGTTAGCATTCGCCAAATACTCGTGCAAGCACGGCACTTGGCTCATTGCTTGCGGGAATAAATGCTTTGGAAAAAATACTTGCTATCTATGATAACTTGTTTTAAAATGTATGTTATGAGACACGTAGTGTCTATTGTATATTGAAAAAGATTAAAGGAGGACATGTATTATGGCATTCGTTATTTCTGATAACTGTGTATCTTGCGGAGCTTGTGCTGGTGCTTGCCCAGTAGGTGCTATCAGCGAGGGAGATGGTAAGTTCGAGATTGACGCAGCAGCTTGCATTTCATGCGGTTCTTGCGCTGGTTCTTGCCCAACCGGATCTATCTCTGAGGAGTAAGATTTACAGTATAAAAAATTATTTATGGCACTCTCATAAAGAGAGTGCCATAAATTTTGTATACTTATACCCTTAAGGATGGTGTCCCCAATAACCTACGAAGACTGCACACGGTAATACTCCTCCGGCGGTATCTGATTTGCCTTGATTTCTTTCTTATTGCTATACATCTGTTTATCCGCCTCCTGATAAATATCCATCAATTTTCTACCCTTGCAATTTTTATCATATACGGCAAACCCACAGGCGATGCTGATTCGAAATTCTTTATCCGGTAATTCATTATATTGTTTCATTTTATCTGAAAAGAGAGCAATACTTTCCTCATAACGCTCCTGCACATGATCGCTACTGATCAATACAGCAAACTCATCACCACCGATGCGGAAACATTTGCTGTCTTCATTCTCAAATGACTCCTGAATGATATCTGCACACTTTACCAACATGGCATCTCCCTGATGATGTCCCATATGGTCATTAATATATTTTAAATCATTGACATCAAACATCACAATGCCGATAGCCGGCACATCATCCTTCACCCGCTCCAAATCCACCAGATTCTCTTCAAAAGAAGTACGGTTGCCAATCCTTGTAAGGCCGTCTAAATATGCCAACTGTGCAACAAATTCCGACCGTACCCCCAACTTTACCGCATTGATGGTTTTTTCCAGACTGGAACTGCCAAAACAAAGGATAAACAGCAAAAGACCAACCCGTACAAACATGGCACTATCCGTACCATTTCCACGGTAATACCGAATTACATCTGCAACTGTAGCTACCGAAATTCCACTTAATCCAATCGTGCGGAGAATGCGATACACGTTACGTGTCTGACTGTGGCTGGTAACAACGGAATTTCGAATAATCGAATATAACAAAACAATAGCAGTAAATATCAGCATAAAATGACTGACTGACAATGTCTCGTGAATATCTGCAATCCCGGAGAAGTGAAGTCCCCAACACACAGTAAATACAACAATGGACATCGTACAAAGCAGCCGAACTACCATCCTGTGACGAAATCCAAATGCGGTATCTAAATAAAGTACTGTCGGTATCGGTATCAGCATTAACGAAGCACAGGATACCACCTGCATAATCCGGTTATCTCCCATATAAAACTGTATCAAATTCGTCTCAGATGTACACCAAATAGCGATGAAAATCGCAAAAAAACCCAGATACCGAAGCTCATGATTCTTCTGGGTACTCATATTAATCGGGATATCTGCTATAATCAGTAACAGTCCTACAAACAAAAGAAGTACACATGTAATAAATGCGGTCATCTTACTGCTAAGTGTATTTAAAATTGCACCCGCAGGCTGGGCGATACAAATATGATCTATACAGGAACGGGCACTCTCATATACATATGTCATACGGATTTCAATCTGCTTTCCTGCATCCTCCACCGGGATATTAATATAATTCCATTTTGTCCCGTAAGATTTTGTATATATGGAACTTTCCGGAACATATGGATCGTATTGCAGTTCTCCGTCAATATATACCTGAAAGAAAATATTTTTACTCCGAAAGCATAACGCATCCCCTTCTTTCACCGTATCAGGAATCACATTATATATAGAATATTCTTCTCCTGCCTTTGTTCCCTCAATTTCATTCAATTTGTTAAGGGTAACGGAAGCTCCATCTGTAGTATACCACCCTGTTTCATAAGCCGTCTCTCCACCAAAAAAATCCTCTGTCAGATTCCTGCCCTTAAAATGAAGGCTTGGCCATATTACTACAATCATAAAAAATACTATCATTGCTGTGTACGCAATGTCATATTTTGCATTTCGATTTTTCATAAACTGTTCGTCCTTTCACCGAATCTAGGTACATTATTATGTATAGTTTATTAGATTCGGTAAAATTTGTCAATTTCCAAACGAAAATACCTATTCCCCAATATCTTCTCCACCAATAATATTTCGATTATCAACGTCTTAACACCGGCTCTTTCATGACGGTTATTTGTTTCTATATGCAGCTCTCCCTATATCTGGCGAAATACCGCCATATGGAATGACTGTCGCCCGTTAACGTTTAATCTTTACCTTAGAGCCTACACCCCTTTTCCTTAAGATTTTCTTATAGTCTGCTAATTTCTTCTTTGGTACTTTGATGGTTGCCTTTGCATGAATGCCGTTAAAAGCCCCGCTTCCAATCTTCTTGCTGGTCAGCTTAGTCGTCTTAATGGTAATGCTCTTTAATTGATAACAGCACCAGAATGCCTCTGTGCCAATCGACGTTACCTTTGCCGGAATGGTGATCTTTTTCAGCTTTTCACAATGAGAAAATGCATAACCTCCGATACTCGTCAGATTCTTCGGGAGGGTTACGCTGGTCAAATTGCCGCAACCGTAAAATGCACTGTCCCCGATGCTCGTCACACCGCTTGGGAGGGTTATGCTGGTCAAGCT